>NZ_CALJPC010000066.1 GCF_937981295.1 uncultured Campylobacter sp. | reverse complement strand
TGGAAAATAGCGTCTTGGTGTCCGCATACACGGCGTCAAGCTCGGCTTTTGAGACGTCCGCATCGCTTACCTGCACATCCTTGTCGTAGTATTTCTCGATCACGTCGATCGCGCCCTTTTGATCGCTCGGAGAGAGGGCTTTTAGCTGCTTTAAAACCAGCGCCGATTTGATAAATGCGCTCTTGCCGTGCACCGGCGCAAAGATCAATTTTACGTTGCTGTTGCGAAGATGCTTTGTGATCCTCTTCATCTCCTCGGCGCAATACGGGCACTCCGGATCGCCCACGATGTAGGTCACGTAGGGATTATTTTTATCAAACGACTCGATATAGGCAAATCTCGCGGGATCTATGCTCTTTAGCAGCTCAAGCGCGGCGGCGTCTCTGGCGTCCTTTAAAATTTGAGTTCTCATCTTAAATAGCGCCGCATCTGCCGCGTCCGCGAGCTTGGGCTCCTCAGTCACTGCCACTAGGCTTTTGGCGTCGTCGCTAGCTAAAAACGCCTCTTTTTTATCGCCCGAGCGGACGATCAGCAAATTTAGCCCGTTTAGCGAGTTTAGCTTGTCGATCGAGATGAGCTGAGCGTTTTTATCATTTAGACTTTGCTTTAGGTTTTTTACGAACTCCGCTTCGTTCGCATTCGCGCCAAGCACAAAAGCCACACACGCAGCCAAAACGTAGATGATTTTTTTCATAGCTTCCCTCCCCTTAAAATTTCGCCAATTATATCAATTTAAAATAAAATTTGTTATAATCGCGCCCTATCAATTTAAGGAGAAATTTATGGCTTATTCAATGGGCGATCTAAAAAAAGGTCTAAAAATCGAGGTGGACGGAATTCCGTTTAAAATCATAGAATACCAACACGTAAAACCGGGAAAAGGGCCTGCTTTCGTACGCGTTAAAATAAAATCTTTCATCGATGGCAAGGTGCTTGAAAAGACCTTCCACGCGGGCGATAAATGCGAGGCGCCGAATCTTGAGGAAAAAGAGATGCAGTATCTCTACGACGATGGCGAGGCGTGTCAGTTCATGGATACCGATAGCTACGAACAGATCGCGATTAGCGACGAGGACGTGGGCGAGGCGAAAAAATGGATGCTTGACGGCATGATGGTGGACATTATGTTTTACAACGGCAAGGCGATCGGCGTCGAGGTTCCGCAGGTGGTGGAGCTTAAGATCGTAGAAACCGCGCCGAATTTCCGCGGCGATACGCAGGGCAGTAACAAAAAGCCCGCCACGCTTGAAACAGGCGCCGTGGTGCAGATCCCATTTCACGTGCTCGAAGGCGAGGTCATCCGCGTAGATACCGTCCGCGGCGAGTATATCGAAAAAGCAAACAAATAACTTCTCTATTTTTGCGAAATTTTAATTTCGCAAAAATTCCTCTTTCTTTTAAAATTTATAAACTCCGGATGATAAATTTAAACCGCATCGGTTGCGTAAATTTTGATTAAAATGGCTTTTCGAATTTGCCGAAATGTGGGATAATTTAGTCTAAATTTTACGCAGCGCTGATTTGGCAAATTCAGGATGGTTTTATGATTAAATTTACGGATATGAAATTTGAGTATAAAAACGCCCGAAAGCAAATCTTACGACCCACTTTCGGGCTTTGAGCTAGGCTGCAACTTTAATTAGATTTAAAATTTCACCTTCACTTGGGAAACGAGGCTTAGCAAAATCTTTATTGAAGAAAAGCTTTCTGCCGTCAACTTCTACTAGAAAGTCTCCGCTGCCACCAGGGGCCAACTCGACAACTGCATCCTTATAGACGCTTGTTATTTCATCTCTCACACGGAGAGCTTGCGGTCTATAAGATCAAGAATTACAATAAGTAATTACAACCTTCATCTTTATTCCTTTCTAAAAAAGTGCCACATTCTAGCAGAACTAGCTTAAATTTTAATATAAAGGCTAAAATTTCGCGCGTCGTAACATTTAAAATTTACGAGCGAAATTTCGCCGTTTGCAAAGCCCTAAATTTCACTGCCGCGGGCTCAAGGCTAGTCCTCAAATTTTAAAATTTCATCGTAGCAGAGATGAAAATCGCAGCCGTGCGCATGGAATTTCTTATCGCCGTGAAAGTGTCCAAAATACCACCGCTCAGGCCTTACGAGCTCAAAGATCCGCTCCAAATACTCAGACGTTTTATCGGGAGTGCTTTTACCGCACCAGAGATATTCTTTTAAAAATTTCATCGCAAACCCCGGCGCCGTGTGGCTCAGCACCGCATCGATCCGTCCGCCCGCGGCGATGAAATCGCGCGCATTTTGCATCGCATAGCTAAACTCCTCCTCACTCGGAATCTCGCGCGCCCACCAGCTAAGCCCCGGTATCCGATGCGCCTTATCGACGCTAAGCGCACCGCCGAAGCACAAAAAACGTCGCCCTGCAATCTCGTAAATTTCGCCGCGCCGCAGCCAAAATATGTTTTCGCCGCCCACGCCCACGGTGCCGCCGAATTTTCGCTCGCGCGGCAGCTCATCCAACATATCGAAATTTTCATGGTTGCCGTCTATGAAAAGAAGCGTGGCAGGGAAATATCTTTCTATATTTTTGCGCGCCATAAACTCATCTATCCGCTCGCTCCAAAACAGCCCAAAATCTCCGAGCACGATGACGAAATCATCGGCGCTAAGCCCGCCCGCAAAGGCTTTGTTCGTTATTTTACCGATCTCGTTTATTCCGTGCGTATCACCGCAAAGATATATCATCTGCCTCTCCTTTTTTGCTTTCTTAAATTTAACTCGCCGCGCTTTGTCGCAACCCATGCGAATGAAATTTTAAGCGCTAAATTTTACGCAGCGCACACCGCACAGACCTTTCGCCCCTAGCCGTAACCACATAAATTTAATCCAAATTAAAAGCGTAAATTTGGGCGACATATTTTAAAAGCACAGGCATCAAGCCTATCGACGCGTAAATTTAAAGCCGCAGCTTCTGATTTAAATTCCGCGGCGCAGATTTAAGCGGCGAAATCCAAGTAGGCGCAGCTTTGCTTACTGCCGCTAAATTTTAAATTTAGCGACGAACTTTGTAAATTTTACGGCGAGCCGCCTAAATTTAAAGATTAATTTTAAAGCCTGCCGCGCAATTTCGTCGCCAGCGCTGCGCCGATTTTTTCGTAGCCCTCTTTTTGCAAGTGGATTTCGTCAGGGCGGATCAGCCCACGCTCGCGCCAGCCGCGCCAGCCGCCATCCTCATCCATAAGACCGGCTATGTCGTAAAACATCGCCCCTTCATCTCGCGCTAGATGCGCTAGCGCCTCCGCAGCGCGTGAGGCGTTTGGCACTTTAGGGCTTCGCGGCGGCGCTACGAGCAGGATTTTCGCACCGGGAGCTGCGGAGCGAACGGAGCGAAGCAGCCCACGGACGCTTTGGTAGAATTTTTGCTCGTCAAATTTCGGATCCATCGCGTCGTTTGTGCCGTAAGCGATGACTACGAGATTGTATCTAAGTCCTGAAAAATCCCTACCAAAGGCATCTGCGCCCCATTTTTCGTAGAGGTTGCTAAACGCGCCATTGCTCGCGCAAGAGTCTGCAAAGCGCGCGTTTTTACGGTAAATTTTATATCCTCCAAGCTCTGCTCCGTCACGCAGCGATCGAATTTCGATCGGAAATCTAAGTCGCAGCTTAGAATACTCCCATTTCTGCGGCACTTCTTGCGAAATATACGCGCTTAGCCCACTTGCATCGCGCACGCGAAAAATCTCGCCGCCCTGATCCGATTTATGTAAAATTTCGACGTAAAAATCGCCGCTAAGCTGCTTTAGCTCCAGTCGCACATTAGCGCCCTTTTTGCCGGTAGCGATCACTCCGCATAGCGGGAAATCGGGGTCTTGCTCGGTGCGGGATGAGATTACATTAAAGCCGCTTTGCTTAAATTCTATATTTTCGCTTTTGTGATATTTAGGCATCATTGCAGGCACGAAGCCGACGCTGTTTTGCACGAAAAAGCCGTGCCTGAAAGCATCTATCAGCGCGTCGCTTCCTAAATGCGAATCGCCAAAAAATTTCACTCCAAAGCCCGCAGAGCTTTTTGTATTTGCGGAATTTATGCCGCGGACGCCTGCGTTTGCCGCGCATCCACCTAATAATGCGGCAAATAAAATGACCATAAACTTACTCAACTTCAATCCTTGATAAAATTTCTTTCGCTACCGCTTCGCAACCCTCTTTGCTCATATGAATGCCGTCGTCTTGGCGCACGCGCACGAGCTTGGAGCCGCTTTGCAGATAGGTTTTATAGACGCCTTTTTCGCACACCAGCGGGGTTGTTTGCATAAAATACCCGCCAAGCGCCATACTGGCGTCGGCATATATTTGATTTAGCAGCTGCGTTTTCTCCTCAAAATCCGGCTTTTGCATACACGGCATCGCAAGCCACAGCACTCCTGCGCCGTGCGAGTGCGCCGTATCGTAGATCTCGCGCACCCTTGAGGCGTAAAACTCCCGCCAGCGCGGCGTTTTGATGCCGTAGGTCTTGCCGCCTGCGCGGTACTCCCAGACGTCGTTGGCGCCCAGCAGCACGACTACGAGCTTAACGCCGCCGTTTTCGCTAAGTGCGGTATCGAGCGTCTTTTGCCAGTCAAAAGATTTCTTGCTCGCAAGCCCCGTAGATTGCTTGCTAAGATCAATCACCCTCAGGCTTCGCTTCGGGAAAAATTTCTTAGCATTCATCCCCACGTATTGCATCAGACTATCGCCCATAAAAAGTACCTCATCGCCTGCATTTAGGCGGATTTTGCCATCGTCGCTAAGCGAAATTTTAGCATCAATCTCCGCGGAGCTTTGCGTCGTTAAATTCTGCTCCAAAGCCTGCGGAGCGGGAAGTTGAGAATCGGAATTTTCGCCGCTTTGCAAGGTTGCGCTTGCCGTAACGGAGTTTTGTGACGCAGAGGAGCTGCGCGGCACAGAGCTTGTTGTAGCCAGGCTTTGTGACACGGAATTTTGCGAAGTAGAATTTTTAGAAGCGGAATTTTGTGCGTAAGGCCCCTGCGCAGAATCGCGCGTCTTTAAATGATGCGTAGAATTATTTAAAGAGGAATTCTTCGCGGCATGGGCTTGCGGCTTGCTACCTTGCGACTTAACGCTTTGCGAAGCATCGTGATCTCGCACACTTTGCAAAGCTTGATTTTCCGCCATGCGATCTTGCGCAGATTTTTTAAAATTTTTGCTTCCGCTATGCGGACTTGCGTCCTCATCCTTGCTAATGTCCTCGCCTTTGATACGCTGCTCAAGCTTATCTGCGCCATTTGCAATCTTTTCGTAGATCTCTCCGCCTACGCGAAACGGCGAGCGGCGCAGCCATTCTTCCAGCCCAAAATCATCGTGAAATCGCTGCTCCAAATAATAAAGCAGCGATCCTTGCATAAAAAATGCCGAGAAAAGCAGCGCAAAAAGCAGAGTCGAAACAAACCTAAGCATCTAAAATCCTGCGTAGATGAAATTTGGAATTCCGCTTGGCATCAGCGCAAAAATCAGCGTGAAGATCATGCCGAGCACGAGAGCTTTAGGTAAAAACGGCAGCTCGGCAAAAAGCGCGATCAAAGTATCTTTAAGAGCTGAAATTTTAGGATAAACAAAAATCCCCGCTAAAATCACCGCAAGCACCGCTAGCTCGCTAATATCTCCGAAAACTCGCGCGCGGGTAAAAGCGCTCAAAATCGCCGCCGCATCTGGAAGGGAATTGGCGAAAAAAATCCAAGCGAAACTTACAAAAATATAGGTACAAAATAGTGCCAAATACGGATTTAGCGGCTTTACGCCCACTTTGGCAAGACATTTTAAAAATACAAGCGCTGCTCCGTGCAAAAGCCCCCAAATCAAAAAATTTAATCCCGCGCCGTGCCAAATGCCAGATAGCGCAAACGCGATTAGTAAATTTACGCAGGTACGTGCAAAACCCCTGCGCGAGCCACCAAGCGGGATATAAATATAATCGCGTATAAACGTGGATAAGCTGATATGCCAGCGATCCCAAAACTCGCCTAAATTCTTGGCCGCGTAGGGCATATTAAAATTCTGCGGCAACTTAAAGCCCATCGCAAGCCCAAGCGCTCGCGCCATATCGATAAAGCCGCTAAAATTCGTATAAAGCACCACGCCATAAAGCAGCAGTGCGGCTAGAATTTGCGCCGCGGAGGACTCAGGCTCATCGCCGTAAACGCCTGAAATCACATCGCTATAATACGCGCCCAAATAGCCGCTAATAAGCAGCAGCTTAACTAAGGCAAAAATTATAAGCACATAAATTTCATCGGCATTGCCAAAGTGCTTGAAGCGATCAAACTGCGGCAGTACTGGCTCTACGCCCTTGGCAGCGCTAGCGCGCCCGATAGGACCCATCACGACGCTAGGGAAAAATGCCAAAAAGCACGCCAAGCTCAAAAAGCCCTGCTCGCCGCATTCGCGCCTATAAACCGAGACGAAATAGGTGATCGACATAAAAACATAATATGAAATTCCAAGCGGAAACGCCACGCTATCTACGGCACCTAGGTGCAGCGCGGCAAGCACGGCATTGAAAAACTCCCTGACGTAGCCATAATATTTAAAAAACGCGAGAAAAAATAAGCCGCCAGCAACCGCCGCAAGCATCACTGCGCGTGCCTTCGTAGTGGGTAGTGGGAGCTGCTTCGCTAACCCCGCTTTTTGCACCTGCTTTGCTATGCCAGCTTGTTTTGTTACACCCATCTGCTTGGTTGCCACTTTACGCGAGAGCTTTTTCTTATGCGAAGACTGCTTTGCGGGCGGTATGGCTTTTGCGACTACGCGATTAGCGCGCGCGATACACACCCCTGCAAAATATACGAAAGCACTATAGGCCGCAAGCACTAGCGCAAAGCGCGGATTTATGGAGCACATAAAGCCGTAGCTTGCCAGCAGGATCAGAATTTTTTGCGCGAAAATATGATTTTTGAGCGTCCAATAAACGATTAAAAACGCTAAAAAAGCAAGGACAAACTCAGGCGAAAAAAATGTCATTCAATCTTTCCAATTTAAATTTTTAAAGCTCTTGCGGCTTTTAAACACTCGCGGCGTGAGATTTATACGAAGCGAAAAAGCTTTTTTTAAATCGCTTGCAACGCGAGATTTTATGCGCAGGTGCGGCATTGCGCCGCTAAACGCTCTAATAAATCTAGCGTCCAAATCCTTAGATTTCATGGACAGCTTGCAGCAAGCCCTTGCCACGTGAGCAAAATTCCGCCACAATAGCAAAATTTAAAATCCAAATGAGAGCTCGACGCACGAATAAAATTTTTAAACGCGCTGAGCGGTTTGCCATCAAATTCTTACAAAAGCTCGCAAACGCAGTCTCATAGGTTCTACCCGCAGGATTTCAAAATAAGCGCTTTTTGGAATCATGCCATATAAATTAGGCGCGCGACGCCGCTAAAATCTTATGAAATAAGATGAGCCACTTCATCACAACTATGAGGGCTAAAATTCTACAAAGCAAAATTTTAAAAGCCAAAAATTTTGCAGCGATGATAAAATTCCGCCCGTTAAAATCTATCGCGCGAAATTACTAAGTAAATCTCACTTTAAGGCGCGATAGAAACCATCTAAAAGCTGTGCCTTATGAGCCAAAATCATGGCTTTATTTTTACTGCAAATTGCAAACTTACGCTACCATAAAGTCCCTTTTAATTTTGTGGCAGCGTAAATGCGCCTTGCGTCAGCCTCGCTCTTTCGCGCAAAACGCAAGTAAAATCAATAAGCTTCGCATCGTAAAATTTCGACTCTAGGCTTAGTTTTAGCGCGGCGTAAATTCCAGCTCACCAGGCGAAATTAGTCGTAAATTTTCAATACGGCTACATAGATTTTGACTTAAGCTGAAATTTAACCTAGCAGAGCCGAATCTCGCTTCGCAATCCAGCCATTCTAACGAGATAATGTAAATTTTAATTTGCAATTTAAAATTTCTAGCGCAACTATACCGGCTTTAGCTCGCGTTTTGAAATTCTAATTTAGCGGCGCGAACAAGTTCATAAAACGCCGCGTAAAATTGCAAATTTCAGCGTTTTTTATTCGGCTAGCGAGGTTTGTGTGCACAAGGGATCAATTTGCGAGAATTTAAAATTTTATCGCTTGCCCCAGCCCGCCTTCAGGGCAATCGCGATAAAATTTACGCTCCGCACCTCAAGCAAGCTAGCAGTTGCGATGAAATTCCAAGCGAGCAGTCGCGATAAAATTTTACGCCGCATTTTAAAAAAATCCCGCGCCTGCCCAACTGAGAAATCCGTAAATCTCGCGCAAAATTTCACATCGCCGTATTACTTAGCAGCTATCAAATATGCTTGCCAAGCAGACGCGGTGAAATTTCATACTACCTTTTAATACTCGCTCGAAGTAAAATTTCGCGCAGCTGTTTTAGCGGTCCATACTCGAAATAAACGCTCTGCATATCGCGCAGGACCTAGTCGGAATACGCGGCTTCGGCAACCTGTCCTCGAAGCGGGCACGATAAAATTTCGCGTCGCTGTTTTTAAACTCGTGCAGTAAAATTCGGTAGCTCGCTGCCGCAAAATTTAGAGCTACCGCTCGCTCGCAGGATCTGTCCGAGCGCCGAGCTAGCGCTCGCGGCGCAGTACAATCAAAACGCTATCTTTTGTAAAATTTTCTTAAAATTCCACTTCCGATCTCTTTGGCGCTGCCATCTTCGATCATAATCGCAGTTCGATCCACATCGACGCTCTTATCGGTATTTACGATGAATTTTATCTCTATCTGGCGCGACGTGATTTGCATAGGCTTATCGATAAATAGCACGTTCACCGGTCTTTGGGAGCTTGCGGCGACATCTTTTATCAAATTTAAAAAATTAGCATAGCTCCAACTATTCGCATTGAGCTTATAAACGTCTGCGACTTCCTTTTGTAGGGCGTCGTCGTCGCATTTAACCGGAGCGCTAAACGAAATGCCTTTACTCTTTTCTTCGTCAAATTTGCAAAACTTATTCGCGGTTTGCAGAATTTTATCTTTATCAAACTGCGGCGAGCTTTGCGTTTTTAACCTTTCATAACTATCAGACGCGTATTTTAAACTATTTTGCAAACGCTTTTCTTTGCTTTCCGCCTCCGAAGCATATGCCTTTTCATAGGCTGCGTTAGCCTTGTCAAATTCCGCTTTTAACACCTCAGCGCTTACCTCGCAAGTCATCTTCACCGCCTGGATACTATTTTTGACGCTGATATCCTGCCAAGAGACCTTCTTGCACTCGCTAGAGCCGTCGATTGCATTGCCGATCGTCATGGATTTTTGTTGCGGCAGCGTATATTCTTTGACGATCTTTACGTTATCCTCGCCGCAGCCGCACAGCACAAACGCCGCAATAGCCGCGCCAGCAAATACTTTTACTTTCATTTTTGCTCCTAAAAATTTTGATTATAAAAACGACAAATGCTAAATTCAAAAGCCCGAATTTTAAAATTCCGCGCCGATCGGACCTTGAAATTTGAAATAGAATTTAGCGCGGAATTTTATCGCAAAAACGGCTGCTGGGTGGAAATTTGCCTGGCAGCAAAGTCCGTTCTGCGCGAAATTTATGCCTCTGCGCGGATGATCCTAACCGCTTCGACCATATTTTTTAGGCTCGGCTCCACCTCTTCCCATTTGCGAGTTTTTAGGCCGCAGTCCGGGTTGATCCACAGCTGCTCTTTCGGAAGCACTTCAAGCAGCGCGCGAATCTGGCTTACGAGCTCATGTACGCTAGGAATTCGCGGGCTGTGGATGTCGTAAACGCCGGGGCCGACCTCCTGCTTGTAGCCGACCGATCTAAAAATTTTAAGCAGTTCGTTGCCGCTGCGAGCGGTCTCAATACTGATGACGTCGGCATCCATCGCCTCTATCGTTTTGATTATGTCGTTAAACTCCGAATAGCACATATGCGTATGAATCTGCGTCTGCGCTTTGGCTGCGCTAACGGCGAGCTTAAAGGCACTAACGGCGAATTTTTCGTATGCAGGGATGTTTTCGGATCTAAGCGGATAGCCCTCTTTAAACGCAGCTTCGTCCACCTGAACGATCTTGATACCCGCGTCTTGTAGATCCGAAATTTCATCAAAAATCGCGAGCGCAAGCTGTTTTACGATCTGATCGCGAGGCTTATCGTCGCGCACGAAGCTCCAGTTCATCATCGTAACAGGTCCCGTTAGCATGCCTTTCATGATCTTTTTGGTGCGACTTTGAGCGTATTTGATCCACTCCACGGTCATCGGTTT
Source organism: uncultured Campylobacter sp. (assembly GCF_937981295.1). Classification (GTDB taxonomy): domain Bacteria; phylum Campylobacterota; class Campylobacteria; order Campylobacterales; family Campylobacteraceae; genus Campylobacter_B. The sequence continues at coordinate 46,429 of NZ_CALJPC010000066.1, read as the reverse complement.
TGGGCGGCTCACGTCGCCGAAAAGTAGCGGCGGTTTCACGCAGCGGCTGCCGTAGCTCTGCACCCAGCCGTTGGCACTAAATGCGTATCCGCTCATCTGCTCGCCGAAATACTCGACCATATCATTACGCTCGGGCTCGCCGTGAACCAGCACGTCCAGACCGATCTCATCTTGAAATTTAACGCAGTCGTCGATGTAGGCTTTGATGTCACGCTCGTAGGCTTCGCGGTTGATTAAGCCCTTTTTGTAGGCGTTGCGAACTTGGCGAAGCTCTGCAGTCTGAGGGAAGGAGCCGATCGTAGTGGTAGGTAAAATTCCATAGCCTAGCTCCTTTTTTTGCACCTTGATGCGATCCTCGTAGCGATCGGTGCGTTCAAGCTTGCTTAGCGAGTTCACGCGCGCAGAGACCTTCTCGTCGTGGATGAGCGGCGAGCTAGCGCGAGTTTTGGCGGATTTTTGATTCTGCTCGTAAGCCTTCATGCCGTGCTCGCACATCGGAATTTCAAAGAAAAGATGGGTTAAAATCGAAATTTCGCTTAGTTTTTCGACCGCGAAGCTTAACCAGGATTTAACCTCGGCGCTTAGCTTGTCCTCGTATTTTAGCGTAAAAGGCACATGTAAAAGCGAGCAGGAGGTGCCCACATAGATGCGCTCCTTAGGCACGTAGGCTTCGATGGCTCTAAGCTGAGCTAGCTTTTTATCGATGTCGCTCTTCCAGATATTACGCCCGTCAATCACGCCCGCAAAGAGCACGGTCTTAGCGTCTTTTAGAATTTGAAGCTCTTTTTTGATATTCTCCTCGCTTGCGTAAACAAAATCAAGCCCGATCGCCCAAACATCGGTCTTTACTATCTCGCGCACGGCCTCGGTCGCATGCTCGAAATAGGTCATAAAGATGATTTTTACGTTACTTGCAGCCTTGCTTAGGCGCTGATAAACAGGCACGATCTTTGGCGCTAGCTCAGTCGCGTGATCCGTCACGAAAATCGGCTCATCGATCTGAACTACGACCTCGCTATCAAGCTCGCTAAGAAGCTTTAGCAGCTCCTCATATTTCGCGGCAAGGGCATCTAAATGCGCGAGTGGATCACTTTTGTCGCTTGATTTGCTAAGCGCAAGATAGGTGATAGGTCCGATTAAATTTATCTTTAGCGCGCAGGAATCCTTAAAATCGTTATTCTTCGCGGCCTTATACTCGCTTAAAATTTTACTAGGATTTAGGCTAAATTCCGTATACGCAGAGATCTCTGGCACGATATAATGGTAGTTTGTGTTAAACCACTTCGTCATCTCCATCGCGACTGCGTCTTTGCTGCCGCGCGCCATCGCAAAATACTGCTCATGCGCCGAAAGAGCCGCAAAGCGCTGCGGGATTACGCCGAAAAGCACGCTGGTATCGAGCATCAGATCGTAGTATGAAAAGTCGTTTACGCTAATTAGGCCGCTCCAAGCATCCAGCTGATATTTGATGTGGCGATTTTTTAGCTCTGCGGCGACTCGCTCTAGAGCGTCATAATCGCACTTGCCCGCCCAATAGCTTTCCAAAGCCTTCTTTAACTCTCGTTGCTCTCCGATACGCGGAAAGCCCGTAACGTAACTCTTCATCTCTATCCTTTGAGTAAAATTTTGGTATTAAAGTATTGATTTTATCTAAAATTTCTTTTGCCGTCATTAAAATTTTAATCTAATCTCGAAAATGAACGAAATTTTATCCAAAAGCGCAGGGGTGGAATTTAGCCAATAAAATCTGAAATGGAATTTTTATCGACGAAATTCTATGAGTTAAAATTTGATGATGGAATTTGAAGACGTTAAATTCATCATAATTTAAACCTCATCGCAAGATTCTACTAAAACTTAGTAAAGCCTTGCGACGAAGCTAGCCTTACCTGACACACCGCAAAGCCACTGAGCATCAAGGCTCTATGAAAGCAGTGCAACGCCTCAAATATGAAAATTCTTAGAATTTATAATTATATCCTGCGTAAACGCCGTATTTTTTACCGTCGTTATCTTCGATATAATCGCCGTCTTTGTACCACGCCTTGCTTGCTTTAAAGCCCATTTCAATCTCGCTATTGGAGCCAAACTCATACGCAGCACCTATCTTGCCGCCCAAAATGAAGCCACCCAGCGTATCGTCCGCTCTAACCCAGCCGCCATTGCTATAGTCTATTTTAACTTCAGTATCTAGCACCGAAAGCCCAGCGTAAGCACCTAGGACGAGCTTAAATCTACCGAAAAGCTCCGGCGTAAAATCCGCACCGGCTACGAAATCGTGTGTACTCCATTTAACCTTTCTTTTCGAATTGGCATTCGAGCTAGAATCCTCACCCTTAAATCCGTAAAAATACCCGCCGTAAGCTCTAAACGTGCCGAAGTCATATCCGGCTTTAACGCCGATTTGCGGCTGTCCGTCATCAAAACCTGCGGCTTGGTTTTTGAAATTGTATCCGCCTTCGCCGCCTATAAAAAGCCCCTCCGCCATCGCGCTTACTGCAGCTAAAGAGCTAAGAAGCGCCACTTTTGCAACTAAATTTCTCATTTTTACTCCTTTTGGTGAAATTTCATCTTAATGATAGCGACACGCTTCGAAACCTAGGCTAAATTTAAAGTAAATACATAACATTTACGATTTTTAGTGATAAAATTTTGAAGTATTTTTGATTTATTTATAACCAGTATAAATTCTAAATCTAAGTATATAGCTTGCATTATAAATTTTATCGCTTAGTAACATACGCTTCGTAGAAGCATAATGCAATAAGAATTTACGAAATATTCCTCTGAATATAAATTTATCTTAATAACTTGTAAATCCGCGCAGAATTACTTAAGTAAACGGGCTCAAACAGATCTTTATCATAGTTTTCCAGCACAAAAAGTTGGATAAAGGCTGATTCAAAGACCTTTTTATCTAAGATTAAAATTCTTTGGTAATCCGGTAAAAATATCACGTAAAGATTGGAATTTTTATCTATCTGCTTAGATAATTTGACGAGTTTACCGTTTGCTTCGCCCACTTGATAATATGAATTAATAGGCATTCTTTTTCCGTCATAGATTAGGTATTCAGGATCGACGCTAGGCAGCGTGCATTCATCATTTATTATGATGCTCTCTCCATCTTTACCCATTCTAATATCATAACCCACATGAATAAATGGCGTCCAAGACTCTTTACCTGTTTCTATATTTACGGTAGAAAATCTTAAGATATTAGGCAATATATCTATCATGTGCGGTACGAAATAATAATATATATCCCTAGTTTTCTGTGGAAGATTGAAATTCTTGTCGCTTAAAGAACTTAGGAATTTATTGATATCGGCTTCACCATAATCTTTTTGAATTTGATATAGATTTAGTTTAAATTTATCTTCCAGTTTAGGATCAAATTTTTTACCTTGCGACTTTTGTATATATTCGACATTAAGCCTTGCCATATTAGCAGAGCTTACCTCATCTTTATTAAAGGAAAACGCACTCATAAAAGTGTATTCTCCCGCCTGTCTACCTCCGGGATCAGCTACTACTTTTACATCTGAGTAATATCTGATTAAATATCCGTAATCCCACCACGATAGCACATAATCCTCCCTGCTAGCCTTATTTTTTAGCTCTGCAAGAGGCGTTATGGAGTCTTTCGTAAGCGTAGGCGCAACTCGGAATTTATAAATAAAATCTATGCTAGGCATTAGCGCTAAACAGGTTAAAATAGCCAACAAAGTACTTCTAAGCCAGGTGCGTATTTCAAAGTAATTCAGCGTGAAATATATGAAATAAGCAAATCCAAGCGTTATCATCGGTGTAGCATACATTGTAAAGCGAGTTCCACCGAAAAGTGCTAAAACTCCAAGCGCTATCATCGGCAAGGTTAAGATGAACGAACGGAATTTTATCAACAATAGAGCCAGTCCCCCTACTGCACATATGAATATAAATAGATGCCCACTAGATTCAAGCACAAATTTCATGAAATTAGCGTTTTCTACCTCATTAACCGTATTCCTAACGCCGTAGAAGTAGAAAATTTCTTCTTTGCTTACATCCTTTAAGACGTAAGCTTTAAGCTGCACTGCTATGGGCGTAAGTCCGCCGAATATGACGAACGTAATTGCGACGATCGTACCCAAAATCCAAAGAGCTTTTTTGCTTTTATGACTTGGAATTTTAATCATTAAAAAATATAGCAATGCAATGAGTGCGATTTTGAACAATAAAATATAATTTACAATTATTGTCTCACCTTCGTAATACGCGCTAAATTTTATGACCGCTGCGACCATAAGAATAATCGCTTTGTAATTTTCCTCATTGTGTCTATTAAAAATCAAAGTATGGATTAAAAATATCACTATAATCGCCATATTTAAAGAATACGAGCTAGGATACCACCAATCATAAAACGCCATAAAGACCGCGGGCAAGATTAAATTTCGCTGCGAGCCGCTTTGCGTAAGCCTGATTAGAGCCCAGATTGTCAGCATCGGCAGGACGATATTTAGCATATCGCTATCAAAATACCCGCCCAAGGTCCTCATATAATATCCCGGCAATATGGTGGCAAGTAGCGCCGCGATGATGCCTGCGCCCAGGATCTTATACTCTCTTGCTATCAAAATAATCGGCACGGCCACTAGCGGCGCTAAAAACACGCTCATATAGATCGCAACGCTATTTAGGCTGACGGGTAAAATTTTGCTAAGTAAAAATGCTAGAGTTGGGATCGACGCGCCGTACGGGCTAAGATCGCCCGGCTGGTGAAAGCCCGCTATCATATCGCGCGCGCCCTCGGCGTTTGCAAAGGCGTCATTTGTAGTCATGATGAGCTCGCCGTCAAAAGAAAACTGCTCGATCCCGCTAGCCCAATATATCCAAAAAAACCTGCACGCCACGCCGAATATATAAACCAGCGTCATGATCAAAAAAATATCCATGCGTGAGTATTCGCCGTTTGTAATTCTAAATTTTTGCATCTTTTTCCTTGATTTGCCATTTGAAGTACCGAGCGGCAGGCAAAATTTGCCTCTACAAATTTTACTTGCTTTATCACGTCCGCGTTACGTCTTTAACGGCATTGTTTAATTTGCGTTTATTATAGCAGAATTTATCGATATTAAAGCGAAATTTTAAAAGCAACCCAAGTCAAGCCGTTTAGAATTTAAATTTGTGATATGCAATTTTGGCGACCATCAAAAAATACGATACGTAAAGATAGAGAAAGATGTAAACTAAATATCCAATATAAGGCAGATACAAAACAACACTAAGCCAATAAACATGCGTATATCTAACATATTATAAATTCCATCTTCTGGGTGCGGAATGAACAAATATAGGACAATAAACATAACGAACGCTTTTAAAAAAAATATATAATAACGTTTTATTCATAGGCATATATTTAGCGATCTATGCTATGGCTAAATAGCAGAAACAACCGGTCGTTGCAAGAAGCTTACACCGAGCCGGTGGATTTTTGTGGTTTAGACGAAATTCTCGCCTAATACGCGTCGCACATAAACTTACAGACGGTTTTCGTGCGCAGATTAAGCATAATCGAGCTTAAGCACCTACCATCTTTGTTGCCGCTTAGCAGGCGCACGGCATCGCCCTCTTTCCACTGCGTGCTGTCGCCCTCGATCGTCCTGTAATGCGCGCCGTTAATGACAAGCGATTCGCCACCCTTTAGAGTTTTATCGATCTTTAGATCGCTTGCGATCTGGCTTAGATCGCCTTTTAGGGCATTTGCGATTAGTTTTTCCTCGGCCTGCTCATGCGTCTTCATTGAGCTTTTAGCAAAGTCCGGCACCTGCACAGTTTCGGTCTGAGCCGAAGCAAAAGCGGCTAGCACGCAAGCAGCGTAAATCAATTTCATATTTTCTCCTCGGTTTTTTCAAAATTTCGGCGATTATAGCAAAGTTTACTTAAAAATTTCGGTCTAAGCCTAGCTAGAGTTTAAATTTAAGAAATCGCCTGTCTGTTTAAAACAGAGCCGAACTCGATGGCAAATTATAAAATTTCGCCGCAATTTAAAATTTACTTATTAAATACGCAGCAAGCGCGCTTAGCCAAACAAATAGCGCGATGATCTAGGACATAGTCCACGGTATACCCGCAGAAAATATTACCAGCATTACACAAGAAAGAGTAAAAGCAAGCAATAATGATTTTTTATTAAGGCTATTTTATAGTCTTAATAGCATAAAGATTACATAGAATTCTACTCCTCAAATTTTCTTATCTTTATTACTATTTCATCATTATTTTGACTTGCAGATGAAATTACGCCATTTTCATGCAATATTATACGCTCTTCCTCTTTTACATCGGGATAATTTTTCATTAATTGATAATCACCATAAAAGGCTATATATTTTATAACCTTTGATACAAATGGGGTACTAGAGATACTGTAAATAATAACACTGCTAGAAACAAAATGTGCAATTGACGCAATTAAAACTATCCCTGCTATTCTGCAAAAGTATATTGGCTTTAATTCATATTTATGTTTAAATTTAGTCAAATTGGAACTTACCATATCTATTATCATGCCAACAATCATCGCCAAAAAAGCAATTACTATTAAAAAAATACAAGACAAGTAAACAGCTATAGGTATATAAAAAATAGAGGTTAAAATTTTTAAAGTAAAATCAAAATCTCTTACAGGCAAATATATGGTTTCAGCAATTAAATTTCTAGATATAAATTCTGCTAAAAAATAAGTTGAAACGTTTAGTAAAACCAAGAAAACTTTCACTAAGTTTACAACCCATTTCCTTTTCAATAAACTAAAACACCAGACCAAAACTCCTGCGCAAAATAATAATATACCAATTAAGAATAAAATAACAATAAATATATTATTTTGTATTTTAAACATTAATAATATTGAAAAGGATATTATAGAAATACCAAAAAAATAAAATTTAGCTTCAAGGCTTTCAAGCTCAAGCTTTAAACGATTTAATATTTTATTTATAATTTCAAGGATAAATCCCATGCTCACACCTCGTATCTTTCGCCAGGTTTCATCTCTATCATCTCCCACGGCAATCCTTGTTTATTTAGCTCGTCCATGAAAGGCTTAGCGTCGAAATTTTCCATATTAAAGACGCCTTTGCCGCTCCAGATGCCCTTTGCCACCATCATCGAGCCGATCATTGCAGGCACGCCCGTCGTGTAGCTCACCGCCTGCGCGCCCGTCTCGGCGTAGCAAGCCTCGTGGTCGCAGACGTTATAGATATAGACTTGGCGCTCTTTACCGTCTTTTAAGCCACGTATCACGCAGCCGATGTTGGTTTTGCCCTTCGTGCGAGGGCCTAGCGATGCAGGATCAGGTAGCAAGGTCTTTAGAAACTGTATCGGCACGATTTTCACGCCGTTATGCTCGATCTCGTCGATGCGTAGCATACCGACGTTTTCTAGGCATTTCATGTGAGTTAGGTAGCTCTGTCCAAAGGTCATAAAAAAGCGGATTCGCTTTAATCCTTTGATGTTTTTAACGAGGCTTTCTAGCTCCTCATGGTAGAGCAGGTAGCTATCTTTGACGCCTACTTTCGGGTAGTCCCATTTGAACATTATTTCCATCGGCTCGGTTTCCTTCCACTCGCCGCGCTCCCAGTAACGGCCCTTTGCGCTTACTTCGCGCAGGTTGATTTCGGGGTTGAAATTCGTCGCGAACGGATATCCGTGATCGCCTGCGTTGCAGTCTAGGATGTCGATCTCGTGGATCTCGTCAAAGAGATTTTGCTGCGCGTAGGCGCAAAATACGTTCGTCACGCCCGGATCAAAGCCGCTTCCTAGCAGCGCCATCGTGTTTGCGGCTTTAAACTCGCTGTCCTTCGCCCACTGCAGCTTATACTCAAATTTGGCGGTGTCGGGGTGCTCGTAGTTTGCGGTGTCGATGTATGGGATGCCGGCGCGAGAGCACGCGTCCATGAGGGTTAGATCCTGATATGGCAGCGCGACGTTTAGCAGTAGCTCGGCACCTGTTTTTTTAATGAGAGCGACTACGGCATCGGTATCGTCCGCGTCGATCTGGGCGGTGTCGATAGCGACGCCTAGGCGGTCTTTGATAAATTTAGCGATCGCGTCGCACTTGCTTTTGGTGCGGCTAGCAAGAGTGATCTTGCTAAAAACGTCCGCGTTCATCGCGCATTTTACGGTCGCGACTTGGCTCACGCCGCCCGCGCCTATGATTAAGATATTTGACATTTGGGCTCCTTTAAATTTTAAATTTAGTTGCAATTTTAGCAAATTTAAGATGAATTTTAAGAGGTAGGATGCGATTAATCATAGAGTTTAGCTATGGTTAGCGCGGAGCGCAAGCCAACTTTAACAAGAGCGCTAAAAAGCGGTGGGCGCTAAAATTTTACGCAGATAGCGGCATGCCGATTGACGGCGGCACGAGATTAAATTTACCGCCTTGTATTGCGCGATAAAATTTTAAGCTTTAAAGCGCTCGTTTAAATTTAACGTTCCGCGGCAAGGCGTGGATAATTTAAAATTTAAAGCTCGTTCGCTTCACCGCTAAAATTTATCGCGCTTATTTTCTCGGCGCACGGCAAAATCGCATACCGCGGCTAAATTTAGCGCTTTAGCGAACAGCGGTTTAAAAAGTAGCAAGCGGGGCAAAATCCCGTAACGCCCACGATAAAAGGCACCAGTCCAATCAGACCCCACCAGCTGCTAAACAACGGCTTTCGCGATCATTATCGCTAGTCCCATTAGCGCTCTTATTATCCTAAGCTTTCCTGCTTAGCATTGCGTTTTCACTTCTTTGTTTTTACATTTTACACGTATTAATGCTTAAAATTTTTAAAGTAAGCAATGGCAGAAAACCGCCAACTAACGTATCTTTCAGCTAGCCCTCCGACATACGCGCCTTGGTTAAATTCGGCTTCATTTAATTATCTTTTCTTTTGCATAAAAGTGCGATCCGACAAAATTTGTGTACCTAAGAAATAAAATTTTATGCGAGCTCGACTTAAAATTTTGACGAATGTAAAGCAAGGCGAACTCAAACGCCGGCGGTAACGCGGCGAAATTTATATAAGCTTTAAATTTGGAATTACAATAAATTTAACCGAGCGGAATTCTATCGTTGCAGAAAGTTTGTCTAAATTTAGCTCGCCGCGTGTTTTAAGGTTTAAATTTAGACACTACAGCGAAAAGCGTAGTGCGATATTTACGATCAAAGCGGCACCGATCTTGCGCCGCAGCGTTAAAATCAGATTTCGTAGCGATAAATTTTGCCGAAATTTTCATCCAGATTGTAGCTAAACTCACCGCCTGCGTAATAGATTGTCTCGCCACTCTCCAGCTCGAAGCGCTGATATACGCGCAGCACGACCTCGTTTTCGCTTATGCCTTGGACATGGATAAAGATATCGCTCTTTCTGCCCGCAGTCATCGCCATTTGGTAGAGCTGATTAAATAGCGCGTATTCCGGATCTTTCTCGGCGTCCTCTTGAGATAAAAAGCCCTCCAGCACACCCAGCATCTCCGCGCGAAATTCCGTCCTGGCGCGCGCATATGCGTTTTGGATATTTTCGATCTGGTTGGTATCGAGTAAATTTAAAAGCGAATGTTTGCCCACGTAAAGCGTCGCGCTCGATGTGATTTTGCCGTCCTTGTCGGTCACTAGTCGCAGAGCTTTCTCTACGCGCCACAAGGCTTCTTTTAGCTCGAGCCCGCTTTCAATTTCAATTTTCATCATAGATCCTTTATCAAGAATGCGGAATTTTAGCGTTAAATTTTAAATTTTAAAGACAAACTTCGCGATCAGATACGCCATATACAGCATCAAAACTCCCACGAGCGCGTCGATTATGCGCCATGCTCTGCTGCTTGCAAAAAGCTTCGAAAGTGCGCTTGAGCCGTAGCCCAAGCCGAAAAACCACGCAAACGACACGAACATAACTCCCGCATAAAACCACAACTTGTGGGCATCCGCAATCGTAGCGCCGAGCGAGCCCACGACCACGACGGTGTCTAAATACACGTGCGGATTTAGAAGCGTCACCGCGAGAGCCTTGGCTACGACGGGCGCTAGTGGGCTATTTGCCGAGTTTTGGATCTTGGCAAAATGCGAGCCCCTGTAGGCGCTAAAAAACGAGCTTAGCGCGTAGCAGAGCAGAAATATAACCCCGCCTATGCCTAAAATTTGGGTAAGAAGCGAGCCCTGCTTAAGGGCGCCGCCGATTAAAAATATCCCTACGGCCGTAAATACGGCATCGCTTAGCGCGCAAACCATGCAAACAGCCGCGACGTGGTTTTTCGCAAGGCCTTGGGAGATGACGAAGATATTTTGCGCGCCGATAGCAACGATGAGCGAGAGCATCAGCGCGGCTCCTTGCAAGAAAATTCCGATCGGCAAGGAGTTCAAGGCCGCGCCTGCCTACTTATTTTTACTTTCGCAGGCGGAGCTTTGCATCGCCGTATCGGTAGTATCGGAGCCGTCTACCGCCGCACTTTCGGGCGCAGCGCCAGGCTCATTATCGCCCGCGGAAATTTTAGACGCGAAATCCTCGGCGCCTGTGAAATTTTCGCCCGCGCTAGCACTATTTGAAGAAGCGGCATTGTTCAGCGCGGCGGAGCTTTGTTCGTTTAAATTTGAAGCGCCCTTCAAATTCTGCGCGCTGTTTGAATCGGCGGCGCCATTAGAATTTTGCGCGGCGAAATCCTGCGCGGCACAGGATTTCTGTGCGCCTGAATTTTCACCTAAATTTTGTGCGGCGCAGGAATTTTGCGCATCGAAATTTTTTGAAGCAAAATTCTCATCGCGAAAGTTTTTAGCTTTAAAATTTTTGGCGCTACTCGCGCTTTTTTTAGAGCCCTTAGCGCCCTTGCGAGTCTTTGGAGCGGCTTGCTCTTCCTCAGAGCTTTGCGAAAGACCCGCTTTTTCGCGTAAAATTCTACTCAGCTCGTAGATCGAAATTTCAAACGAGCCCGGCAGCGTGGCCTCCGTGTCGCTGTAAAATCGCAAAAAATTAAAGCGGTCCTGCGCCTGCGGCGTTTTTTTGAATACAAAATTTAAAAGCTCCGTTTTGTTTCTGCCCGCGACGAAGGTTTTGGTGCCTAAATTTGCTATATCTTTATATTCGAAGCTCTCGGAATTTGCGCCGCGCACGATAGTAAGGGCGTCTTCGCCGATCTGCAAATAATTTTTCGCGCCGAGTCTGAGCGCGCAAAAAAACGCGCAAAATGCCGCTACTACGGAAGCAAAAAGCGCCGCACCGCCAAAGCCCGCGTGGTAGCAATATCCGCTAGCAAGCGCCAAAATTGCCGATCCCGCCAGCGTCATCGCTACGGGCTTTTTATTCTCTTTTACTATCATCTTCCCTGCTTAATCAGTTGTCTTATATATTCGTAAATTTTAAAATTTAGCGCATCCATTACCGAGTCTTTAGAGCCCGGATTTTTGATGCTTTGGTAGTTAAGATTCGTTACGTAGTCCTTCCACGCGCCCTTGTTTTTAACGCTTATGTAGAGGCTAATCTGCGAGTCGTAGAAGTAGTCTCTGTAATAATCATCGTCGTCCCAAGGATCGTATCCGAACGGCATCCCCCAGCCCACGCCTACGCCCGTATATCTGTAATATCTGCCAAATCCCATACCGAAGCTAAATCTCGGATTATCCCACGATCTGCGCGAAAAATCCGCCTTGCGGAAATAGTTGAGATTGCCGCCGATTTGGACGTTCGCCGCGCTTTTATTTACGACCTTAAATCCGTCCGCGCGCAGATGCCCGATCACTACTTGGGTTAAATTTGAATCCGTCGTAGAGGTATTGGTGAAATTTACGCTTATGAGTTTATCCTGCGGAAATTCCATAATGTGAAGCGGCTCGGAAGTGCGCACAATGCCGCTATTTACGGGCACGTTTTTAGAGCAACCTGTAAAAATCAAAAACGCCGAAATGACCAAAAAAAGTGAAATTTTATTTTTCAAGACGGATCCTTTCGCTTAAGATTTCAAATCCTAAATTTGAGTGATTGTAGCATAAATTTAAAATTTTAATGTCAGTAAGGAGTGATTTTTTGAAATAATATAACGATCGATACGCAGGAGCGGAGATTTTCAAATAAAATTTCGTGCCGAGCGACCGCTAAATTTAAAGCCGTCGCTCGGTTGAAATTTCTGCGAAAAGAGACGGAATTTTAAAACCGGAGGAGTTTAAAATTCCACAATCTTATAGGCTCACGCCGCGCGTAAGTACGCGCTTGCGATAAACCTCCGAAACTCTGCTCGCGTCGCCCACGATTAGAGCGTTCGTGCAGCAGATCGCTGCACATATCGGAACCTTGCCCTCTGCGATGCGGTTTTGACCGTATTTATGCAGTTCCTCGTGCGAAAACGTAGGCTCCGGTCCACCCGCGCACATAGTGCACTTATCCATCGCACCTTTGATACCGAAAGCTCCGTCTCTAGGGAATTGCGGAGCGCCGAACGGACACGCGTAGAGGCAATATCCACAGCCGATACATTTATCTTTGTCGTGTAAAACGACGCCGTCGGTTCTGATATAGAAGCATTGAACCGGACAAACCTGCGCGCAAGGCGCATCGGTGCAGTGTTGGCAAGCAATAGAGCTTGAAACCTCCTGCCCCTCTATGCCCTCGTTTAAAGTGATAACCTTGCGCCTATTGATCTGCACGGGAACCTCGTGCGCCGAGCTGCAGGCTACCTGGCAACCATAGCAAGCGATGCAACGCTCGACATCGACGTAAAATTTTAATCTTGCCGGCATTTTATCTCCTTATGCTCTTTCTAGTCTGCAAAGACCGGCGTTAAATTCCGAAATTTGCGTATTTATGTCAAAGCCATAGTTGGTAATCGTATTTGAGCTCTCGCCTCTGATATATGGCTTAGTGCCCTCAGGATAGCGCTCGCTTAGATCCTCGCCCTGGAAAATTCCCGCGAAGTTATACGGCATAACGATGCGATCGGGCGTAACGGCGTGCGAATAGATGCACTTGACTTTGATCTTCGTGCCTTGCGGCGAATGAATCCACATCATCTCGCCATCTTTGATACCTTTGTCAGCGGCAAGCTTAGGATTTACATGCGCAAACATCTCCGGAGTAATCGCTGAAAGATACTTGCTCGTGCGCTCAATCATGCCCGCACCGCTTAAATTTACAAGCCTTAACGAGCTTACGATAGTAGGGAAGTCCTTGCTCCAATCCTGCTTTTTCTGCTCGGAGATAAATCTCGTAAAGACGCGGAAATTTCGTTTTTGATCCGCAAAGGTCGGATATTTCTCCACTAAATCCCATCTAGGCGAGTGGATCGGCTCGCGGTGCTTCGGAATTTGATCCGCAAACTGCCAAACCTTCGCTCTGGCTCTTGCGTTTCCGCAAGGGCAAATTCCAAACTCGCGGCATTTTTTAGCGATAATGCCGCTATAATCTGTGCTCCACGTAGGCCCCATCTTGGTTTTTTCATCCTCGCTTAGCGTAATGCCTAAAACCTGTTCGATATTTGCCTTGGTAATCTCCGCGTGTCCGCCCGAAATTTTTGAGCCAGGAAGGGTAATGCTCTCGTCGGCTAGCTGCGAAACGCCGTCGTGTTCTAAGCCGAAGCGGTTCCTAAATCCCATACCGCCGTCGGCATAAGGTTTAGTTACGTCGTAAAGAATCGGCGTGCCCGGGTGTTGCGTATCCCAGCAAGGCCATGGAAGCCCGTAATATTCGCCCTCGACCTCGCCACCTATGCCGCGCAAAGTATCGGGATCAAATAGATGCCAGTTCTTCTGCTGTCTGCGAAATCTAGCTGCAGTGCGTCCGTTATTTCCAATACTTTGAGTATTGCGTGCAATCTCATCGGTAGCGTCGTCAGGCCAAACAAAATCGTCTTTAACCTGCTTAAGCTCGCCATCAACGATGCCCATCTTCATGCCGCGAACGTATTCGTCGTAAAAGCCGAATTTTTTCGCGAATAAAAACATTACCTCCTGATCCTCTTTGCTCTCAAATAGAGGCTTAACAATCTGAGTTCTCCACTGGCCGCTGCGGTTTGTAGCGCTTAGATGGCCTTCGCTCTCAAACTGCGTAGCTACCGGCAAAACATAAATTCCATCCGGTCTATCGTTTAGAATCGCTACTTCGTTTAAGAACGGCTCGGCGACTACCAGCATATCGATCTTGCCTAATGCTTCTTGAGTCTCGCGAACATGAGCCATAGAAGTAATTCCTGTGCCTTGCACCCAAAGAACGCGGACATTGCCACTACTTAAAACGGGCTCATTTTTCAAAACGCCCTGCCACCATTTAGATAGCGAAAAGCCCTTTTCGTTGCGCCAGTTTATCACATCTTGCTCGATGCTCGGATCGTAGTGAAAATACTCGGTAAAATTCGTACCAGGCACTTTTTCACCCTGCTTTTCGTGCGGCTGCTTAGTAGAGACGGCAAATCTTTTAATAAACTGCTCGTAATCTACGCCCCAGCCCTTGCAGAAGTGCTTCCAAGCGTTATCGGCTAGCCCGTAATACGCAGGTAAGCTATCGGAGAGATTGCACATATCGGTAGCGCCCTGAACATTATCATGGCCTCGAAGGATGTTGCAGCCGCCGCCTGGCTTGCCCATATTGCCTAGTATGAGCTGCAAAAGAGCCAAAATTCTAGTATTAGAACTTCCGATCGAGTGCTGTGTAATGCCTAGAGCCCAGCATAAAGTAGCGGGCTTTGTAGTAGCGAACATCCTCGTAAATTCTATCAGCTCCTCTTCTTTGCAACCGGTGACGTTGGCTACCTCTTTCGGATCCCATTTCTCCGCTTCGGCCTTGATTTCCTCTACGGCGTAGGTTCTGGTTTTTATTAGCTCCTTATCTTCCCAGCCGTTTTTAAAGATTAGATGCAGCATTCCGTACACAAACGCTATATCGGTTCCCGGACGAATTCTAATATACATATCGGCCTTAGCCGCAGTTCTAGTAAAATTTGGATCAACTACAACGATTTTCGCGCCGTTTCTATCGCGAGCCTGAAGAGCGTGCTTCATAGCTCCCACTGGATTTGCAACCGCGGAATTCGCACCTATGAAAAGGATTATTTTAGAATTTTTCGCCATATCACCTACATGATTTGTCATAGCTCCATAACCCCAAGTATTCGCCACACCGGCGACTGTTGCGCTATGTCAAATTCGTGCTACGTGGTCGTTGCTGTTCGTACCCCAGAAGGCTGCAAATTTTCTAAAATAATATGCCTGCTCGTTACAAAATTTAGCCGAACCCAGAAATACTACGCTATCAGGGCCGTCCTCTTTGCGAACTTGAAGCATTTTATCGCCGATTTCGTTAACGGCTTGCTCCCAACTTATGCGCTCCCACTTGCCACCAACCTTTTTGAGTGGATATTTAAGACGCATTTTAGATTTGGTTAGATCGATTTGATCGATTCCCTTACAGCAGTGACTGCCCTGCGAGATCGGGTGATCTACTGCCATATCTTGGCGAATCCAGGTATTGGTGCTCTCATCCACTTGAGCCTCGATACCACAGCCTACGGAACAGATCGAACATATCGTTCGCTTCATAACGGAACCTGGAAATGGGTTTTTGATCTCTTGCTCAGTAGCGGCTCTTAGCGTATTATTTTCGCCAAACGCGGCTACGCTGCTCGCTCCTAAAGCGGCGAGTTTCAAAAACGATCTCCTTCCGATTGCATTCTCACTCATGAAAATTCTCCTAGTAAGCTACTTTATAGTATTTTTTCCACGCTTCACTCTCCCAGTAAAGCACCTCTTTTTTCGGTGATTTGCCACGAACGGTATCGCCATAGTCCTGCTCGCTTTTCGCTAGAGCCTGAGACGCGGCAACGCCCACGGCACCTACTGCGCCGATTTTTAGAGATTTTTTAAGAAAATCCCTGCGTTTGTTCTCCATGGTTTTCCTTTGTGAAGAAATCGCTTTAAATCTTTTATTGTAGTAACGCCTGTTACAGGATTTAAGTCTAATGAATTATAACGAAAAGGCAGTGAGATGGAAATTAAATTTTAAGTTACTTTTTAAATTTTATTTAAAATTCAAAATATAAAGTTCTAACTAAAAAACTACTCGCAAAACTCGAGCTTGCGAGTTTAAAATTTAACCGAAATTCTGCTTTCGCGTTAAGATTTCCGTTAAAAATTTTATTTATCAATCCAGATCAAAAATATCTTCCGGATTGGTAAATTTATTTTGATAGCCGCCTTTTTTGATCGCTTCTTTAACGACGCTGCGATCTTTCTTTTGCGGAGCAGCTATAGCTAAAAGCGAGCGTTCAAGCGCAAAAAAGCTTCTCATTAGTGCGCCTAATGATTTGAAAAAATCCGCCCGCACATGCCCGCACAAAAGCTCGCTAAACTCATCCACAAAGCTATTGGTGACATTCGTAAAAAGCTCTAACGCCAGCGTTTCGCCGTCTTGCGCACCGATGAAATTTTTAGTGCATTGCGCGCTCGCGGTATTTTTACCATTCTGCGGACCTGTAAAATTTTTACTGCCATACGAATCTACAGAATTTTTTCCGTCTTGCGCCGTTAAGCTCGCGCTATTCGTAGAATTTTGCTCGTTTGTCACGGAATTTTGTCCGTTTAAAACCGCGCTGTGTTTTGCAGCCGCGTCGCGCAGCAGAGTCGAATGCAGGTAAAAAATAAATCCCACATAGTCCTCGCACTCTTTGCAAAGCTCCATATTGCGGCGAAATTTACTCTTTTTTAGCACGTCGATTACTGCGACACGCATACGCCCGTCGTCGCGCCCCTCGTCGTAGAAGCTCGCACTCATCGGCACATTGGCGTATGAAAAATCAAAAAGCACGGAATTTTGCTCGCTTTTAAACGCTGCAAAGTCGAATTTCGCCAAATTTTGAAATTCCGCCTCATCGCTAGGCACGATGGGCGAGCTACGTAAAAACTCCAGTTGCTCCTTCCAGCGCTTAAATTTCGTATCCGTTTCATAGAAAAAAAACGGAATTGCAAAAAATTCGTAGTAGTAGCTTCTTGCTTGAAGTAGATTCGCATCCATTACATTGCCCCTTTTCTAGCATCTTCTATCTGCTTTTTTATCATTATTTTCGCCTTGCAATCGCCGCAGCAAAAAAGAGTCTTCATCTTTTCAGGCTCGTTTGCAAAATGCGCGCCCATCATATCCGCGATCTTCATCACGGCTTTGCTTGTCGCAAATTCCTTACCGCACTCGATGCATTTGAAAAGCTCGTCTTTAGCTAGCATTTTGTAATTAAAAAATCCCGGCTCAAGTTCCACGCCGCAAGGCTTAAGCTCAATCGTATCCTTTTCGGCGCAGCTTAAAACGCAGTAGTTGCACGTCGTGCAAAGCGAAGCGTTGAACTTAATCGAATTGTCGCTGTTATCGGCATACAGCGCGCCGGTATTACAGGCACCCACGCAGCTAAGGCATAGCGTGCAGCTCGCTTCGTTTATGTTTACTTTGCCAAATTTTAGCAACTCTCCGCTTTTTACGGTGCCGAAGCTGCCCTCGCCAACCATTGCGCTTACGCGTTTGGAAAAAATTTCTTTCTTGCTAAGACCCTGCTCGTTTAGGCTAAACGCCCAGGGCTGAGAGCTTTGCGCCTGCTTTAGCGCTTCTCGCAGCTCGATTAAATTTCGCGCTAAAAATACCGCGTCCTTGCCATAGATCGCGCGCGAAATTCCATTGATAAGCTCCACCGCTTCGCGCGTGCTCTCGCCCACGTCTGCGCCGTAAACGATCACGCTCGAGCCGCTTTCTTGCATCGCGCTTAGCAAATTTGCCTCATCTATTTGCTTGCTTCCAAAAATTCCAAACGGTAGCGCGCCGCACGGAAGCTGCACTGCAGGTGCGGATGCGATTTCGCTCTCTGCGATGAGAAGCGGAATTTTGCCTGCATAGAGCTTTGCGATCTCGCCAAATACTCTTTGGGGCAGCTTGGCAAATTTCAGCGCGCCGCTAGGGCAGACGCTCACGCACGCGCCGCAACCGACGCAGTCGATATGCGAAAATACTAGCTCGCGCTTTTCGTCGTTTTTCAAAATCGCCACTGTGGGGCAAATCTCCGCGCATGGCGCTCGCAGCTCATTTCGCCTACCTTGATACTGGCAGATCGCAGGATCGAAGATCGTGGAATTCTTATAATGATAAACCGGGCTTTTGGAATTTAAAATCTCTAAAATTTCATCGTTTTTTAGCCCCGAGATCTCGTAGCAGCCGCTTTGTCGTAGCTGATATGGCGCTGCGCCGCTAATCAAGAAAAAATCCGCCTCAGTCTCAACCTCATCCCGCTCGCTTAAAATCGTAACCGCGAGATCGCCAATCTCGCCGTAGACGAACTTAATCTCGGCTCTGCTTAACGTGATCACCTTAAATCCATGCTGCCTAAGTAGCCCCACAAGCTCCTCTCGCGGCTCGTCACAGGCGAGAATCACGTTTTTGCCGACGGGCTTTTGATAGTCACTATCTAGCGCACCGTCGAAGGCGATATCCTTGGCGCGATACAAAATATCTACGTTTTTAGCGATTTGCAGCGGCTCATCTGCGGAATTTTCTATATAAAAATTTATCTCGGGCGCATAAATTTGCGCTTTTAGTTTCGGCGAATTGGCGACGATAAATTCCTCATTTTTCGCCCCCTCTTCATCGCCGCAAATTTCGATATCATCGCTTAAGACGACATCTTTTAGCCCCGCGGCGTAAAATCCATGTTCTTTCATAATCTATCCTAAATTGATAATTAGGCGGGTTTTACTCTTATTTTCTAAACAGCTTTTAAATTCTGCACTTAAAGTAAATCGAATTTAAATTAATAATTCTATAGATAAAGCAAAATCAAAGCTTTAAATGATAAAATCGCCTAAATTTTAAGGCATCGGGGTCGCAATGCAACGAATCAAACTACCAAAAATCGACAAAATCGCAAACGCGCAGGAGTTTCAAAACTGCCTCCGCCCGCAAATCATCAAAATCGCACAAGAGCTCATCGAAGAAGCACGCAGGGAGGCGCTGCAAGGAGGCACGGTCGCAAACGAAAGCGAGATCATCGCGCGCATCAAATCGCGCTACGAAAAATTTCAAAGCTTAAGCCTTAAGCCGCTCATCAACGCAACCGGCGTCGTGCTGCACACAAACCTCGGCCGCAGCGTCATCAGCGCCGAAATTTTAGCCCGCGCGCAAAAGATCATCACCTCATATTCAAATTTAGAATACGACCTATCCAAGGGCGCGCGCGGCAACAGATACGACTACATAGCGCTTTTGTGCAGCGAGCTCTTCGGCGCGCAGGACGCGCTCGTGGTCAATAACAACGCTGCGGCGGTATTTTTGGTGCTAAATACCTTCGCGCGCGGACGCGAAGTCGTAGTAAGCCGCGGCGAGCTAGTCGAGATCGGCGGGAGCTTTCGGGTAAGCGAAGTGATGGCAAACTCTGGCGCAAAACTCACAGAGATAGGCACTACGAACAAAACCAAGCCGGAAGATTACGAAGAGGCGATCAATGAAAACACGGCGATCTTGATGAAGGTACACCGCTCAAATTTTAAAATTTCGGGCTTTAGCTCGAGCGTAAGCGCTGCGGAGGTAGCGGCTCTCGCACGTCGCGCCTCACAGGCAAAGAGAGAATTTTTAGCGCTTAGAGCGGCAAGCTTTAAAAATTTAGCAGATCTTTGCGGCGGCTCTTCGGACGCAGACGGCGAAATTTTAAATTCTGCGCCGAATGGTTTAAGCTTAGCTGCAGGCTCTGCGAATGCTCTAAATTTAAATAGCAGCGAGCCGTCCGCAAAGAGCGAGCGTTTTCATGGAGATAGTGCGGGCGGCGAGAGCGAAATTTCCGATGAAATTTCTAAAATTTACCCCGCAAAATTTAGCATGAAAAAAGAGGAAAGCTTTAACGAGATCATCGATTACTACGATCTTGGAAGCGGCTATGCAAGCGGGCTGGGATTTGGGCTAGGCAAAAGCGAGCCATCTATTTTTGAGCTTTTAAAAAGCGGCGTGCGGCTGCTTAGCTTTAGCGGCGACAAGCTTTTCGGCTCCGTGCAGTGCGGCATCATCCTAGGGGATCGCAAGCTCATCGCGCGCCTGCGCAAAAACCAGCTACTGCGAATGCTGCGCGTGGACAAGATCACGCTAAGCCTGCTTGCCGAGACGATCAAGGCGTATATAAATAAAGAATTTCACCTCATCACGACGATAGATCAGATCCATCTAAGCCTAGATGAGCTGCGTGAGCGAGCGGAGCTAGTGCGATCGCGCATCGGCGTAAAATCGCAGATCGTGCCTACTACCACCTTCGTAGGCGGCGGTACGATGCCCGGCGCCCCCTACCCTAGCGTCGCGCTTGCGATCTTAGATGGCGCAGATCCGCAGAGCACGCAGGCAAAATTTCGCGCTGCGGGCATAATCGGGCGGATCGAGGATGATAAATTTTTGCTCGATTTCAGATCGATTTTAAAAAGCGACTTGCAAGATTTAATAAAAAAGATCGGAGAAATTTATGAATAGCGTAATCATCGGCACCGCAGGCCATATCGATCACGGAAAGACCGCGTTAATCAAGGCGCTAAACGGCTTTGAAGGAGACCGAATGCCGAGCGAAAAAGAACGTGGCATCACGATCGATCTTAGCTTTTCGCATCTGCGCTCGGGGGATACTAACGTCGCTTTCATCGACGTTCCCGGGCATGAAAATCTAGTAAAGACGATGATTAGCGGCGCGTATGCCTTCGACGCTGCGATGCTAGTAGTCGCCGCGGACGACGGGCTAATGCCGCAAAGTAAAGAGCATATTCAAATTTTATCGCTGCTTGGAGTAAAAAGCGTGATCTTATGCATCAGCAAGTGCGATCTAGCGGACGACGCGCGCAAATCCGAGGTCGCGGCGCAGTGCAAGGAATATATCTGCAAATTTAAAGATTTGCAAATTTTAAACACCTTTTTTATCAGCATAAAAGATCCCGCAAGCATCGCTGAGCTGAAAAACTATCTCTTCAATATCAAGCCCGCGCAGCGCCAAGGAGGCGGCGTGGTGCACTACTACATCGACCGCGTCTTTTCGCTTAAGGGGCTCGGCACCATCGTAACGGGCAGCCTCATTAACGGCGCGATTTCAAAGGGCGAAAAGCTTTATAACTGCGATCTGGGTAAAATTTTTAACGTCAAAAGCGTGCAGATCCACGACGAGGATACGCCGCTAGCGCAGGCTCCAAACCGCGTCGCGCTAAGTCTGGACGCCAAAACGAGCGAGCTGCAAAAGGGGCAAATCCTAAGCAAAAAAGGCTTTTTCCGCGGCTTTAATGAAGCGGACTGCACCTTTAGCGGCGAAATTTCGCATAATCAAGACGTGCTGTTTTGCGTCGGAAGCAAGCAAAGCGCAGCAAAAGCGCTCATTTTAAAGGAACTTCCAAGCGGCGAGAAACTCGTAAGCTTTAAATTTGATAAAACGATGTTTTTAAAATTCGGCGAGCCCTTCGTTTGCTTGTCAAACTCGCGCGTAATCGGCGGAGGACGCGTGCTAAACGCCGTAGTCGAGCCGCTAAAAAAGCAGAGCAAAGCCGTACTTCTCACCGCGCTTTTGAAGCGAAATTTTACCGAAGCGTTTAAAATTTTAAGCCTCTTTCACAAGCATGGATTCGGGCTATTTTCGGCGTATCAGCGCTTCGGGATGGAATACGACGAAGCGGTAAAGATCGCGCGCGGCTTAGAAGGGACGTATTTTGACGAGGCAAATTTATGCGTTTACGATCTAAGCGCGATCGAGGACGTAAAAAATCTCATAAAATTTATCGTCTCAAAAAACGACTACGCGATCTTTTCGCCCGCCTCGATCGCCCTAAAGCTATCGTGGGCCAGCGAGGAGCTTGCCGCGCGCGCTCTTAGCGAGCTTGAGCGGAGCGGCATCGTCTCCAAAAAGGGCGGAGTTTACGTAAAATCGGGGGTGGATTTTGACACGCTCAAACAGAGCCTGGAGAGTAAAATTTTTGATCTCATCAAAAAGGGCGGCATAGCGCCATTAGCGCCTTATAACGTCTATGACGAGCTGGAGATTGACCGCAGTAGCGGCGATGACGCGCTAAAGAAGCTGACCTACGCCAAAAAGGTCGTCCGTCTCGCGCACAATCTCTTCGTAGAGGCTGAAAATTTAGCCCTAGCGATCAAGCGCCTCTACGCGATCATCGAAAAAGAGGGCTTCGTAAACGTCACGAACGCCAAAGAGGAGCTTGGGCTTAGCAGGAAATTCGTCATCTGCTATCTCGAATACCTAGATAAAATGGGAAATATCGTGACGATCGACAATAAACGCTATTTGAAAAAGTAAAAATTTAAAATTTTGCACTACAATGCGCGGAATTTTTTGCAAAGGAAAAAAATGAAAAAAGCTATTTTAACTTCAGTTGCGCTCGCAGCGAGCCTAAACGCGGCTTTAAGCGACAGCGAAATTCTATCCATCTACGGCGGTGCGCCTCAAGGCATCGAAATAAAGGTCGCCGAGCGCATCCCGCTTAGCGAGCCAAAGGGCGTAGAGGCGGTCGTTTTAAAGATTTCTCAAGGCAATATGTCGCAAGAGGAGATCATTTTCACCCAAGGCGATCTGATCTTTACCGATATCATCGATCCTAAAAAACGCGTAGTCTATAAGGAGCAGATCAAACAAGACCGCATTGCAGGACAGCTAAGTAAGGTCTTCAAAGCAGAGAGCAAAGACAATATCATCAAACTAGGAAACGATCCTAAAAAGCCTACGATTTTAATGCTGACGGACGCTTTGTGCCCATTCTGCCGCAAAGAGATGGCAAGGATCGAAGAAACGTTAAAAAATAACAATGTCGATATCGTCATGACCTCCGTTCACGGCGACGACGGCCACGCAAAATCCGCACTCATCTACAAAGAGATCAAAAATGCTAAAACCGACGAGCAAAAGATAGCGGTTTTTAAAAAATATTACGCTGAAGATAACAAAGCAGGCGCCAAGGACGTAAGCGCTGCTGAGCTAAACGCTGCAAAAGCCCTAGCTGCCAAATACTTCGATGCGGGGGTAAACTCGGTGCCTTACATCATCGAACTAGACAAGCTAAAATAATCTCTCTTAAATTTTGCGGAGCGATCCGCAAAATTCTACCTCATCGTCTTAGCCTTAGCGATTTTAATTAATCCGGATTTTATAAAATTTTACACGTGCAAAATTCCAGCAAAATTCTGCATTGTTCCTTATATTGAAAGTAGCATAAAAACGATAGTGTATGAAATTTAAAAGCGAGAAAATATATAAACGAAATCCACAGCTGGAATTTTAAAATTTTAGGCGGAGTTCTAAATGAAATTTGAACGCGGATTTTTGTAAAATTCCGCTTGCTATAAAGGGATTCTATCTCTAGGCTCTATGTCGTCCGCTTAGAGCTTGCGTTAAATTCTATAAAAATTAAAATTCCGCCTCTACCCCTGCTCTTGCCAGGCTATTTTTGCTCTCGCTTAGCTCGTATGATGCGCTAAGTGCGACGCTTTGAAGGATCTTATATTTCAGTCCGATCGCGCCGTTAAATACGCCGCTAGAATAATCAAGCCCCTCCACGTCGTATCTGTCCGAATACTTTCTGCTAGCATGATACGAATCGCCGCTAAATCGATGCTCGTACTCCGCATTTGCGAATATCTGCAGATCGCCGAAAGCCTTGATCGCGTAAATTCCCGCGGTGCCGTTCGGCGCGGTTTTTGAAGCGGAGCTAAATTTAAGCCTAGAGATCGCGTCCTCGTTCACCATAATCGCTCCAAGCCCCAAATATGGCTTAATGTAGCCGTTTTCAAATAAGAATTTATACCCTGCCCTCGTACTGAAATCCCAAATTTGCGACTTGTATTTCGCGCCGTGGATAGCGCCGAATCCGTTGTTGGTTTCAAATTTATGATCGTTCGTCGAATATGTTAAATTGACCGCCAGATCCACGTTCTCGTTAAAATCGTATCTGCCCACCAGACCGAGCTCGTAGGATTTGATGTTTTCTTTGACACCGTCGAATTTACCCTCGTACCAAGCGTCCGATTTTTGATACCCAAAGATCACGCCCAGCGTAAGATCATCCACTCTCTTGGAGGCTCCGAGTAAAATTCCGTCGCTCTTGTGATCGTATTTGACGCCGCCCGAGCGGTCTTTGTAATCCCCGCCGTAGTTTCCAATCGCGCTTACGTTTACGTTAAACTCCTGCCCGTCGGTATCGGCTAAATTTTTATAAGCGGAATTTCTTGCTAGCTTGGTAAGATCCAGATCGACCTTCGAGCGCGGCATCTCGATGCCTATGCGGTTGCCGCCTCTTGCGACCTGCGAAAACAGGCTGCCGTTTTTAGGCGTGAAGTTATTGATCGCCAGCATCAGCGCTTCAAAATAGGTAGGCAGATCATCGTATCCGCTAGGATAGGCATTCGTATCGGAAGTGATGAATAAATTCGCCGCATTGCGCTCGCGAGATAATCTTATGATCTCGTCGTATTGATCGGGTCTTGCGTTGTATATGACGTGCAAAATTTTAGAGGAATTTGCCGGGTCTTTTTCAAACTCAGAGGTTCTAGGACGATAGTGGTTTATGTAGTCGTCCGCGCTCACCTCTTGCAGCATCCAAACGTCCGCATAAGGGGCTATGGCGTCGCGCACGCCCCAGCCGTTATTTGCCAAAACTAGCATTCCGGGGTATTTGGTCTTGATATAATTGTAGATACTCTCCATATAGGCAATAGTTGCGGGATTATTCTCGGTATTGACTTCGTCGATAAAGTATCCTGCGATATTTTCTCTGCCGTAGAAATTTACGAAATTATCGATATCGGCATAGACCAAATTTAGATTTCTAGTAGAATTTTTGGTATAGGTATAGCCTAAATTTGCTATGCCCGCCGCAATATTTCGCTTCATCTGAACGGCGTCTTCGTCCCTTCTGACCAGATATTGCGTAGTTTGATCGCCCGGTATCGCCGCCTCGTAAGAGCCGAAAGCCACGTAAGGAACCAGCGCGCCGCCTATATTGGTAATGCCGTTCCAAAACTCGGCATTTACGCCGCTATTACCCGTCCAGCGAAACGCAGGCATCATAACGCGCTGATTATTAAGTCTGCCCGAATATGAACCCTTTTTAGCAAAGCCTCTTGCATATTCGAGCTTGATACGAAATGAGTTTTCATACTCGTCGCTCGCGGAGTTATCGCTAGCTGCGTCGCGCCTGCTTAATTTCGCGCCCAAGCTATCCGCAGCGCTCATTACATCGGAACGGGAAGTGTTGTTGGAAGGTGATTTTTGCGCGTTTGCATAGCCCCAGGAATTCTGCTCGCTCGCATAGCCGAACCCTGCTGCACCGATAAGCGCAAGAGATACGATTTTTTTCAAAGACTTTAGCATTCTGCACCGCCTCAAATAAAATTATCCAAATTCTTAAATTTCGATAAATTTGCGGACGCGCTTTTAAAATTAAAAGCTTTGTCGAAATTTAAAAATTTAGCCGCCTTAAGGCGACCAAATTTTAAAGCTTATTTTAATGCCGCTTTTGCCTTCTTTGCGACGGTTGCGAAAGCTTCGGCGTCGTTCATAGCCATATTTGCTAAAATTTTTCTATCAAGCTCGATGCCCGCTTTTCTAAGTCCGTTTATAAATTTAGAATAGCTGATGTCGTTTAGCCTGCAAGCTGCATTGATGCGCACTATCCAAAGTCTGCGGAAATCGCGTTTTTTCGCGCGTCTGTCACGGAAGGCGTAAACGAGGCTTCTCTCCAGCTGCTCTTTGGCCTTTCTGAAATGTTTGCGTTTTGCGCTATAAAATCCGCGCGCAAGCTTTAGCACCTTGTTGTGACGGCGGCGTCTAACGATACCCGTTTTTACTCTTGCCATATTAATCCTTTCTTAATCGGCGTCCCTTTGGGGATCTTGCCCTAAAATCCATGAATTTAGGGGAGTTTGAATGACTTTCGTCAAAAACTAACTTCGCACTATTTGCAAAGCATTTTTTTAACCGCAGATACGTTCGTAGAATCGACGTATTGGGCCTCGCGCAAATTCCTCTTGCGTTTTTGAGACATCTTCGTCAAAATATGGCTGCGAAACGCAGAGCCTCTTTTGATCTTGTTTTTGCCCGCTTTAAAACGCTTGACGGCACCGCGCACGCTTTTCATCTTTGGCATGGTCGTCCTTTTTTTAAAGTGAATGGGAAGTATATAATAAAGTTTCTTTGAAAAATTTGAATTTAAGGAATTTTAGAGCTTAAATTAACGCAAGATAAATTTAAAGTTAAATTTTGCCGCCCGTTTAAGATTCGGTTTAGCTGGATCCAAAAAATTTATACAAATTTAAAGGGTTAAATTTAGAGATAAACTAGCCTGTATAAATTTTAAAATTTTGCTATTTAGTTTAAATTTACGCGCTGTACCGCGGGGAAAAACAGCGCGTAAATTTTAAAATTTTGCCGCACTCGGCGCAAAATACCGTTAAATTTACGCTACGCCTTTTTCGGCGTGATCAGCATATTTACGTAGCGACCCTCCAGCGCAGGCGCCTTATCGCGATCGGCCACTTCTGCGAAAAATTCATCCCAAATTTTATTGAGCAAATTTACGCCGATTTCTGGGCTTGACATCTCGCGCCCTTTTAAAAATACGCGAAGTTTGACGTGTTTGCCGCTACTAAGGAATTCTTTCGCGTGTTTTACTTTATAATTAATGTCGTTTTGAGCGATTTTAGCGGACAGCTTGATCTCTTTGACTTCGATGATTTTTTGCTTTTTTTTCGCCTCTTTGAGCTTTTTTTCCTGCTGATAGCGAAATTTGCTATAGTTCATGACCTTGCAAACGGGCGGCTTTGCATCGGGCGCTATCAAAACCAGATCCACGCCCTCTCGCTCGGCGATTTGCAGCGCCTGCGCCTTTGAAATTATGCCGTAAACCTCGCCGTTGTCGCCTATGCACCTGACTTCGCTAGCCGGAATGTCCTCGTTTAGAAAAACCTCTTTCTCTCTGCTCAAAAATTCACCTCGTTTAATTTAGCTTTTACGAAATTTAAAAACTCATCCAGCCCTAAATTTCGCTGTTCGCGCGCCCTGCGATCGCGCAAGGCCACGCTGCGAGCCGAAACTTCATTATCGCCTAGGACGATGATGAGCGGCACCTTCTGCTTTTCAGCCGTTCTGATTCGTTTATTTAACGTCTCGTTTCTATCTAAAATTTCGCCGTCAATGTCCGCCGCGCGCAGCAAATTTAAAATTTCTTTCGCGTAGTCTGCGTGCGCTTCACCGATCGGCACGATTGATACCTGCGTAGGACAGATCCAAAACGGAAGCTCGCCCGCGGTGTGCTCGAGCAAAATCCCCACGAACCGCTCGAAGCTTCCCAAAATCGCGCGATGCAGCATCACGGGCTGCTTTTTTTCATTGTTTTCGTCGATATAGCCAAGCTCGAAGCGCGCAGGCAGGTTAAAATCGACCTGCACCGTGCCGCACTGCCATTTTCGACCGAGCGCGTCGGTGATTTTGATGTCGATCTTAGGTCCGTAAAATGCGCCGCCTCCCTCGTCTAGACCATATTTTAAGCCTTTTTCGTCAAGTGCGTCTTTTAAAGCCTTCGTCGCGATATCCCAAACCTCGTCGTCGCCGACCGCCTTTTGCGGCTTGGTCGAAATTTCAAGCTCGTATTCAAAGCCGAAAGCTTTCATCAAAAGCTCTACGAAATCTAAAATTTCATAGACGTTTTCTTTGATCTGGCTCGGCATCACAAACAGATGCGCATCGTCCTGCGTAAACTCGCGCACACGGAAAAGCCCGTGCAAGACGCCGCTTTTTTCGTGGCGGTGCACGACGCCGTACTCGCAAAATTTAAGCGGCAGATCGCGATATGAGCGGATTTCGCTTTGATAAACCTTGATATGACCGACGCAGTTCATCGGCTTGATGCCGTATTCTTGATCCTCGATCGTCGTAAAATACATATTTTCTTTGTAGTTACTGTAGTGCCCGCTGATCTTCCACGCGTCGGATTTTAAAATTTCAGGGCCGCGCACCGGCTCGTAGCCGCGCTTGCGAAGCTGCCTATAAAGGCGCTCCTCGAGCTTTATACGCATCCTCGTGCCCGCAGGAAGCCAGATCGGAAGTCCCGCGCCAATCTGCTCGTCGAAGGTGAAGAATTTCATCTCGGCTCCGAGCTTTCGGTGATCGCGCTTCTTAGCTTCTTCTAACATCGCAAGGTGCTTTTTAAGGCTATCTTTGTCGGCAAATACGACGCCGTAGATGCGAGTTAGCATCTCGCGCTTCTCGTCGCCGCCGAGATACGCTCCTGCAATGCGCGTAAGGGCAAAATTTTTCAAAAATTTCGTATTTTGCACATGCGGGCCGCGGCAGATGTCCTCAAACTCGCCCTGCGCGTATAAGCTCACCGGGCCTTCGGGGATACGTTTTAAAACTTCCTGCTTAAGATCGTCGTTTGAATATTTTTTCGCAACCGCCTCTTTGGTGGAGGCTATCTTTTTAATCTCTAAATTTGCCTCGGCAAGCGCGCGCATCTTTTTTTCGATCGTCTTTAGATCCTCTTCGCCGAGCTTTTCGCCGTTATCTTTGCTGACGCGGATGTCGTAGTAAAACCCATCCTCGATCGCGGGTCCTACGAAAAATTTAGCGCTCGGATAAAGCTCGCGCACCGCCTGCGCCAAAAGGTGCGCACAGGAGTGGCGCAGAATTTTAAGCGCGTCCTCGGAGTTATCGAAATATATCGGCTGCGCCTCGTTAGCGCGCTCGCCGATACTTTGAGTATCATAAATTTCACCGTTAAGTTTATATGCGATAATATCGCTCATTGGCTTGTTTCCTTTTTTACCGAATTGTCTTTCTTACACTGAAAGAACGAAAGCTAATTTTAGCTAATCAATCCTTAACGATAAATTTAAAAAATATTAAAATTAAAATTTTTGATTCTTTTCTCGCAATAAAAAATACACAGCGTTCGCACAAAGAGCACAAATCGCCATCACACTTGCGAGCAAAAACGGCTTATTCGCTCCCACTGCACCCACGATAAACGAAATAGCCCCGGCGATGGCAAATTGCGCAGTTCCGAGCACCGCCGAAGCTGCGCCCGAGTTGCCGTCCTTATACAGCGCCATCGCAAGCGTCGTGGCGTTAGGAGCAACAAAGCCAAGAGATGAGAGCAGCACGAAAAGCGAAGCCTCAAAGCAGATGAAAGGAAGGTCAAGCATAGAGCATGCGAGCAAAATCAGGCTCGTCACAAGCATCGCGATTAGGCCGAAATTTAATAAAGCTATGGGTTCGCGATTTTGCACGAGTTTGGCATTTAGTGCCGAAACGAGGGTCATTCCAAGAGCGTTGATGCCAAATATTACGCCAAAGGCATGCTCACCCAACCCATAATAGCCCAAAAATATAAAGCTAGAGCCCGTGATATAAGCAAAAAGCGCGCTCATCGCAACTGCAAATCCTAGCGTATAGCGCATAAATTCTTTATTTCGCAAGATTATGCCGTATTCGCCAAGTACGCCTTTTACGCTAAGTGTAGCAGTCCTGTCTATCTGAGCGCTCTCGCCAAGTCCGAAAAATATAAATGCAAAAAGCAAAATTCCAAGCGCAAACAAAATCGCAAAAATCGCTTGCCATGAGAAAAAATCTAGCACAAATCCACCTAGAGTTGGTGCTAGCATCGGCGCTAGCGAGCCTACGACCATCATCAGCGCAAACATCGCCGCAGCCTCGTGCAGTTCGAATTTATCATTAATTACGGCTCGCGCAAGTACCACTCCCGCGCACCCGCCTAAAGCTTGCAAAAATCTAAAAAATATAAACGCGTAAACGCTATCAAAGCTCACGCAAGCAAGCGACGCAAATATAAAAAGCAAAATGCCCGCGTATAACGGCTTTTTACGACCAAATTTATCGCTTAGCGGCCCATAAACGAGCTGTCCTAGCGCAAAAGCGATGAAAAAACTCGCAACTGATAGCTGAGTGTAAAACTCGCTCGTAGCAAAGCTTGCCTTTACCTTTTCCAGCGCGGGCAGATACATATCGGTCGAAAGTGGCGCCAGAGCGGACATATAGGCGAGTATAATCACCAGCTTAAATTTAGCGAATTTACTTTGTTTGACCATCGTTTTCCTCAATTATTTTTAGGCAGAGCTCAAACGTGCGCACGAGCGCGTTTAGATCTTTAAATTTTTGCGGCAAGAGCCTGGCGATAAAATATATCGGACGCAGCGCAAGTACCGTAGCCCACGCACTTTGCACTACATCCTGCCCGCCGCTTGAGGCGTAGGTGCAAATGCTTGCGCGAACAAAGCCTTCGCTCAGACCTTCGCGACAAAGATCATAGACAAACAGCAAAAAATCTCGCATTTTGGCTTTTTGCAGATCACCGCGCTCGCCGCGATTTTCAAAATCTATAAATTTCATCTCGCCGTTTTTTACTAAGACGTCGCGCAGTGCGGGTCTGCCGTGTATGAAGCCGCGCGAATGTAGATGTGCTAACGCCGCAGCGTAGCCCTGAATGAGCGCCAAGCAAGATGCCTCATCCGAGCTTTTTAGCACCTCGTCCACCGGCGTGCCGCCGTCTTTGAGTACGAAAAAGCTCTCGTCTCGCAGCACCAGCTGCGGCACAGGCGCGCCGGCTGCGTACAGGCTCTCGCATTTTAGCGCTTCGTAATCGAAAGAGGCTTTCGGATTTGCTTTAGATATTTTCGTAAGTAATCCGCCGCGGATGCGCAGTTCCGGCTGCTTGAGCCAGTATTTCTCACCCTCGAAACTAAAGCTCGTGACGCGCTCGCCAGGATGATTTTTTAGAATTTCATTTACATATTCTTTAAAATTTTGCATTCAATAAATTTAGCGAATTTTTTTTAGAAAGAGCTAAATTTGCGAGTTTTATTTGTTTGCATAAAATTTATTACATAAATTCGGCGGGGCTAAATTTTAAAACTATCAAGTAGAATTTATTGAAGTCTTGGAATTTTGTAGCGCAGGAAACAGCAAAAGCGCATAATTTTAAAATTTAGCAGTTGGATAAAATTTCAGAATTTTACAAAAACTAAGATTTGCGTCAAAAAATTTTAAAACCTAGAAGTGGCGACCCCTACGAGATTCGAACTCGTTTTACCGCCGTGAAAGGGCGATGTCCTAACCGTTAGACGAAGGGGCCACTTAATCTGGTATTAAGATTAAAGGCGGTATTCTACTCAAGACGCACTTAAACCCAACTTAAATTAAGGATTATTTATGAAATGCTCTTTTCTGGCGCCGCTTGCACTTTCGCTTCTGCTCGCAGGCTGCGCTACCACTGCACTCAAGCCCGCTTCTACGCAAGCTGTAAATTTCACCGTCGTTTCGCCGCTTACCCGCACCAGCGACGCGGGCTTTATGCGTAAATTTAAAAACCAAACCGAGGTTCAAATTTATGCAAGCGGCATCAGCGTGCTGAGCCTGGTTTTAAAAGGCGATAAAATTTGCATGAACGGTGCGTGCGACGACGAGCTCGTTTTCAATAAAAAATTCTTCGGTGCCGAGCACTACCGCGGACTTCTGGGCGAAATCCTAGACGGCAAACCGATCTTCGGCGGTAGCGACACGGGCGGCCACTGCTTTGAACAAAGCTTACAAGATGGCTCTATCGATTATAAGGTTTGCCGTGACAAGGACGGCGGCGGAAGATCCATAAGCTTCGCCGACGCAAAACGCGGCGTGAAGATCAAAATCCGTGAACTGCAGTAAAATTTCGCGCGGCAGGCATTTACAGCACGCAAGATATGTTACTCCGCAGGGCTCGAAAACGAGTAAAATTTCGCGCGGTGCGTTCTTGTAAGCGCGCGGGAATAATGCGCTCTAGCAGCCGCTTCAAAATACGGCGCGAGCGGTCAAAATTCCATTACTCGGCGGGGTAGCCGCCTAAGTTGTGCAAACGGCGCGGTTTTATCAATACTCTGCGCCGGCTCTTTGCGACGAAATTTACTAAGCAGCGCGTATGTGCGAAAGAAAAAGCGTGCATTTAAATTTAAAAAATCCGCGCGCAGCTAGGGTTGATGAAATTTGCCGCGTGCGGCGCAAAATAAAATTTAGGAGGTAAAATGAAGCGGATCGGAGCGCACGTGAGTGCTAGCGGCGGGGTTTCTAACGCGCCGTTAAACGCCGCAAAGATCGGGGCGGACGCGTTTGCGATGTTCGTCAAAAATCAGCGCAGATGGGACGCGCCGCCGCTTAGCGCGGAGGAGATCGCCGCATTTAAAGACGCGCTGAAACAAAGCGGCATCAGCGCGGAGCATGTTTTGGTGCACGACAGCTACCTCATAAATTTGGGCCATCCGCGCGAGGCAGAGCGCGAGAAGTCCCTAAACGCTTTCGTGGACGAGATCCGCCGCTGCGAGGCGCTCGGGCTTAGGCTTTTGAACTTTCATCCGGGCTCGCATCTAAATGAAATTTCAGCTCAAGTGTGCCTAGATAATATCGCAGGATCGCTAAATTTCGCCATCGCAAACACCGCAGGCGTCAAGCTCGTGCTCGAAAACACCGCGGGCCAGGGCTCCAATCTCGGCTATGATTTCGCTCAGCTCGCTTACGTGATCGGCAAAATTTCAAACAAAGATCGCATCGGCGTCTGTATCGATACCTGTCACGCGTTCGCCGCAGGATACGATCTGCGCAGCCAGCAGGCCTATGAGCGCACGATGAGCGAGTTTGACCGCGCGATCGGCTATAAATTTTTAAGCGGCATGCACCTAAACGACACGAAAAATGAGCTTGGCGTGCGCAAAGATCGGCACGAGAGCCTCGGGCGCGGATTTTTGGGGCTCGCGGCGTTTGAAAACATCATGAACGACCCGAACATCGACGAGATCCCGCTGATTTTAGAAACGATCGACGATAGCCTCTGGGCGGAGGAGATCGCACTTTTGCGCAGTATGCAAGGACGCCGCAAAGCCTAGTCGGGCGCCTTTTGCGCCACGTAGAATTTATCTCATTTCGCTTCAAAGTGGCGCCAGCGATAAGAGCCTTATGCCGTGCAAATTTAACATCGTGAGATTTATCGCTTAAATTTTAACAAGCAAAAATAATGAGGAACTTCGCGCTAAAAATTCTGCGCCGTAAAAAGTCGCGAAATTCTACGACGAAAACACAGCACCAGAGCAAAAGAGCAAAATTTTTATAGAAAAACGCAGCGTCGCGGCAGAAATGAAAAATTTTACGCTGCGTAATTAAAATTTTCAAGCAAGATTTTTAAAGCGATGCAGCGGTAAATTTTAAAATTCTATCGCTACGATATTTCAAGGCTCAGCGTCAAATTCGAAGTTCTAGAAATTCTAAAATTCTAAATTCCACATCAAAAAATTCGCGCGAAGTTTTATACGCGCGACTGCGTAAATTCCAATCTTGTAATTCTACTTTCGTCCGATCCGTGCAGAGGCGAAGCGCATAAGATTTCATAAATTCTAACTTAAAATTTTGCTGCGTGCCAATCTATGCTTTTAGCACGCATTTGCTTATGACAAATCTGCCTCTTTATTTTAGCGCTTTGCTTGCGCTAAAATCTATGCAGGATCCGTGTAAATTTACGTTAAATTCTGCCGCATATCGCCCGATTAATTTAAAATTTTATCGTTGAGCTTAGTAGCCTACCGCCACGATTTAAATTTAAGGGCGGCGGGATTTTGAGCCGCAGCCGACGCGTATTGTATCAGCCGCAGCTCGGCGTGCTATTTTAGCAGCTCATACATATCGCAGGATTTTTGCCAAAGTTCTTTAAACTCGGGTGGATTCATAAAAGGAGAATTTTTATTTTTTCCTAAATCGCAAGCTTTTTTATAATACCGCGCAGCTTTACTTTTATCGTTAGAGTTGTAGTTAAATAGCGCAAAATTATAGCAACTCGCTAGCTCGTCCGTTATGTCGCAACCTTTTTTATCATAAACCGCCGCTTTCATTAAATTTATTTTTACACCGTCTCCTTTACGATACATCTCTGCCAACATACCGCATGATAGCGCTGATAGCTTTTGCCCTAGATTGCAAGCTTTGTCATGGTAGATTATAGCCTTTGATATATCTTTTTCGACTCCATCTCCGTCACTATACATTGATCCCAATAACCCACAATACATAGCGTCTCCCGCATCGCATCTTTTTTCATGATATTCGATGCCTTTTTTAGGATTTTCTTGCATCATTCTGATCGACATTACAAGGCAACCTGGCTCATATCCGCCGTCGCAGGTTTTTTCAAGCAGCTTAAGTGTTTTAGTATTGTCTTCGTATTGTAAAGCGGCTCTAAGGCAAGACTCCATATTGCCGTCATTGCACTCTTTTTCTAGCGTCTCAAGCTCGGATGCTCCGAACGCAAAGCAAGCGATAAATGCTAACGCAAATAGCGATTTTTTCATTTAGTATCCTTTCCGGGTAAAATTTGGCTAATTCTACCCCCTCCCCCCCCCTAAAAAATTGATTAAATTTATCGCGAATTTTAATAAGGTAGCGAGAATTCCGACCGCGGATCCGCCAAGCCCGCTCAAAATTTAAATTTTACCCGAATTGAGCTATAATCCCTTTTTTGAAATTTAACCTTGGATAAAGATTTGAAAATAGCGTTTTTTGACTCGGGTATCGGCGGACTAAGCGTGCTAGCTGAGGCTCTGCGGCGGTTTAGCGGGGCGGAGTTTTTGTATTTTGCCGACGAGGATCACGTCCCCTACGGCACGAAAAGTAGAGCCGAGATCGTGCGGCTAAGCCTCGATGCGGTGGGGTTTTTGGTCGCGCACGGCGCAGACGCGGTCGTCGTAGCTTGCAACACCGCCACGAGCGCGGCTATTTCCGAGCTTCGCGGCGCATTTAGCGTGCCGGTTATCGGCATGGAGCCCGCCGTCAAGCTCGCCGCGGACAGCTTCGGCGCGCGCCCGACGCTGCTCATCGCCACGCCGCTAACGATCGCCGGCGAGAAGCTAGCGCGCCTCGTGGGGCGGCTGGAGTGCGAGACGTGGAGCCTGCCGCTGCCTCGCCTCGTGGAGTTTGCGCAGGATTTGGAGTTTGACTCGCCCGCGGTTCGGGCGTATCTGCGGGAGGAACTAGCTAAATTTGAGCTTGAGCGCCTCGGTTCGCTCGTGCTTGGTTGCACGCATTTTAACTATTTCAAGGACGTTTTGCGCGAAATTTTGCCGTCTCACGTGCGTATCATCGACGGCATAGACGGCACGCTAAATCGCCTAGCAAGCGAGCTGGGCGGGCGGTTAAAGCTCGCGCGCAGCGAGGATTTGCCCTCGCGGACGGCTAAATTTAACGCGGGCAGTGAGAGCATAAAAGGCAAGAACAAGCGGGGCGTAGAAGGTCGCGATAATAGCGGCCGTGGGCGCGACACAGAAAGTTGCGGCGAGAGCAAGCCCGATATGATAGAGCAAGGTATGAGCGAACTTCGTGCAGTGTCGTGCGGCGCCAGAAAAAACGGCGCAGTGGGGTATGATGAGTGCGATGAGTTTTCTAACGCGGATGAGTGCGGCTTCGGCATGGATACTTCGCGCGACGTAAAATCGCAGGTTTGTGCGGATAAATTTGACGCAGACGGTGATATAAAATTTAGCGCAAATTCGCAAACGGGCGAGCTGGGCGCAATCCGCGAACGCGACGGTAAGCTGTCGGTCAATGCCCGCGGCGTAGAGCAGTGCGACGAAGACAAATGCCGCATGTCGCCACGCGCCGTAGATGCGAATTCACAGCTCAAGCTTTATTCTCGAGGCGGCGCGGATTTGTCCTTAGAATTTGAGCCGCGAAGCGAAGAGGCGGGCATTTCGCGAGTTAATTATCCAAACGGTAACAGCGTGGAGTATTTTTGCTCGGGTAGGGCGCTAAATGCGGCGCAGCTGCGCAAAGTAGAACTATTTTTAAAGCGGCTTGATGCGATGCGAGGGATCGGCTAGGCAGCGTGCCTGCGAGCCGCAGCGTGGGTTAAAATTTTATCGCATCGCAGATCGCACCACGCAAATTAAAATTTTAATTAAAATTCTAGCGCATCACAGATCGTTTCGTGAAAGTTAAAATTTTGATGCACTATAAATCGCAGCGCAGACTCAAAATTTCGCCGTTTCGTAAATCGCGTCACATAGACTAAAATTTCGGCGCGCTAAAATTTAACTCGGCGATTTAGAAGCAGCTTCGCAACAGCATGTGAGCAATGGCACCTAGCCGTCGTCCGGTGCGCGAAAGTTAAAATTTTACAGGGCAAATGCTGCCTTCCGCTGTCCGGCACGTAAATTTAAAATTTAACGCACAACGCCGCCGTCTGCCTTGAAACCGCATAGCGCAAGCCAAGCGCCGCCGTTGCCACTAATTCTTTGAATTTCATAGCGTAAGCCGAGATCGCCGTATGTTAGGAGTTGCCTCGCGCCGCACGAACTATCGCCGCAAATTGAAATTTTAAATTTAGACTAGGGCGCAGATAAGAGGCGCGAGCGAAGTTAAATTTAGCACGCCGCGCAAACCGCCGCCGAGAAAATTTGACTAGCGGCATGTGAGATCGTGAAATTTAGCATGCCGCACTGCGAAATTTCACCGCCGCCGAGTTAAATTTAGACTAGCCACGCGGCGTAAATTTTAAAATGATTAAATTTTAAGGCGCCGCGCAGCCCGTAAGTCTTTTCTGTGATAGCCAAGCCCGCAGGCTTTAAATTTGAAATTCCAAAATCCGTAAAGCAAGATTTCGCGCCGTATCGTTTCGAGGGCGAGATTTATATTGTAAAATTCGGCGCCGAAGGGGGTAAATTCACTCTGCGCCGAAGGCATAGAGTGAATTAAAATGAATTTAAGTGTGTGAGATAAGAGAAATTTTAATATTTAAATAATATTAAAATTAACATGTTTATCGCAAGCCTATGGTTTTTTTACTTCTGCCCTCCAGTAAAATATTTTTTACGCTCATTAAATCTATATTCTTCTAACCCCTTACTTGCATTTTCACAATTCTTGTGCATTTTGCTTCCTTCCTCTATCTTATACCAATCGCAATTCTTTTCTACCTCTTTAGCTTCCTCTATATGCTTTTCATAGTATTCTACCGTCACAACTTTTATATCATTAACTGATTCTTTGGCGTTTACGCAATTCTTATAGGAATTGCTCCCGTCTTTAAGGGTATTGAAATCGCACTTTGCCAAAACCTCTTTGGCTTCGTCCAGATGCGCGTCGTAGTATTCTTTAGTTTTTACCTCGGTATCATCGCCGCAACCAACTAAAAAAAGCAGCTAACACCCCCCCCAGAGGAACATCTTAGGATTTTTCATTTCATTCTCCTTGTTTGAAATTTATCGGTATTTTACTACTCGTTTAATTTAAAAATTTTAAATTGCAGGCGCACGCGCCGTTTTAACGCGGCTCGTTAAAATTTTGCTTTTAAAATTTACTCGCGCTTTTTGAAATTTCGCTTTAAAATTTTATCCGCGCGACGGAATTTTGCAGAGCGGAATTCTGCGGGATAAAGCAAAATTCCGCATCGCTGCGGAATTCAAAATTTAAAAGCAAATTTAAAATTTGCGGGAGCTACTCCTCTATCTTTTTACCTGCGAACCGCACGAGAGCCCACGTAACGGCAAGCCCCATCGGCAGCGCGATCCAGACGCTAAGTCCTAGCGCTACGGGAAGATAGCCCGCCACTACGGCGACCGCGCCGACGGATAGAGCGTAAGGCATCTGCGTCTTTACGTGCTCGATATGATCGCAGCCCGCGCCCATCGACGAAAGGATCGTGGTATCCGAAATCGGCGAGCAATGATCGCCGAAAATTGCACCTGTAAGCACGCCAGAGATATTTACGATCATATAGGCGTGAAGCGCATCGTCCGAAAGCCCGTAGTGAAGTCCCACGGCGTTTGCCAAAGGTATGGCAAGCGGCATTAAAATTCCCATCGTGCCGTAGCTGGTGCCCGTCGAAAAGCTAATGAACGAGCCCAGCACGAAAATCGCTACCGGAAGCAAAAATTTCGGCGTGTTTTGGCTTAGCATATCGACCAGATAGCGCGACGTGCCGAGCTCCTTGATGACTGAGCTGAGCGACCATGCAAGCAGCAAGATCACGATCGTGACGATCATCGTCTTCCACCCCTTGATCCACGTAGAGATCGCTTCTCTGACGTTAAAAATTTTGCGGTAAACGCTCATGAATATAGACACGACCGTAGCAAGAAGCGCCGCTTGAAAAAGCGCGACCGACGAGTTTGCGTTGCCGAACGTCGCCTGAAGCGTCGCAAAGCTTAGCGGAGCGGCCTTTGCGGCTGCGAGGGCATCGCCCTCAAGCTTGCTTAGCCCGCTAAAATAAAAGCTCGCAAATGCGCCGCAGATTAGCACTATAAGCGGGATAACGGCGTTTGAAGCTTGCGGCTTGATGCCTTCTTTAGGCTCTAGCGTTTTATCTTCTAGCTCGGCGATGTTAGAATTTTTAGAGTGAATTTCGCCCGTCGCCGCGCGCCTTTCGGCAGAGAGCATCGGTCCGAAATCTCTGCGCATGAACGCTACGTAAACCACGAAAGCAAGCATGAAAAGATTGTAGAAGCGATACGGCATGGTTTGCACGAAGATCGAGAAGGCATTTACGTTTTGTACGCCGATCTGATCATATCCCGCTCTTATCAAAGAGACCTCAAGACCTACCCAGGTAGAAATTAGCGCGATACCCGCAATCGGCGCGGCGGTAGCGTCGATGATGAAAGCGAGCTTTTCGCGGCTGACCTTAAATTTATCGGTGATCGGCCTCATGACTGGGCCTACGATCAGTGCGTTTGCGTAGTCGTCGAAAAATACGAAAAGACCCATAACCCACGTTGAAATTTGCGCCGAGATACCCGTTTTAGCGCGCTTGCTAATCCAAAGCGCCACGGCTTTCGTGCCGCCCGTCCTGCTAATCAGCGCGACCACGCCGCCGATACAAAGCACCTGCAAAAGTACGCCCGCGTTGCCTTTGCTAGCCATCGACCCCACCACGCGCGCGACCAGATCCGTAAAGCTGCCCACAAGCGCGGAGATCGGATTGTCGTTAACGACTGCAAGCATATAGGTGCCGCTAAAAACGCCGATGAAAAGCGATAAAATCACCTCTTTGGTGATAAAGGCAAGTGCGATAGCCACGACGGGCGGCACCAGCGTCCAGATGCCGAAAAGCTCGGCATTATGCTGTCTGGTCGCGTCATCTACCGCAAACGCGGCAACCGATAAAAACATTAGTAATAGAATTTTTTTCATTTTCTCGCCTTAGAATTTAATGCTTTTCGATAAAAAGCCCAGCCCAGCTCTGCTGCGTCGCCATCGCCTCTACGACGTTGATATTGACTCGGTGCGGCATCGCTAGGCAGCTTAGCACGATCTGCGCAATATCCTCGGGCAGGATCGCATCGACCCCCTCATACACGGCCGCGGCGCGCGCCACGTCGCCTTTAAAGCGCACCTCGCTAAACTCGCTCTTGCAGATACCCGGCGCGATCTCCGTCACGCGGATACCGGTGCCGCGCAGGTCATTACGGATATTGCGGCTAAACTGCTTGATAAACGCCTTGCTCGCGCCGTAAACGTGGCTACCCGGATAGGGCCACGCGCCTGCAGTCGAGCCGAGATTGAAGATATAGCCGCTTTTGCGCGCGATCATCAGCGGCAGCACCGCCTTGGTCGAATACAGCACGCCTTTGATATTCGTATCAACCATCGTCTCCAAATCCTCTACGGGCGTCTGCGCGATCCCCTCAAGCCCGAGCGCGAGGCCTGCGTTATTTACGAGCACCTCGACGTCTTTGAAATTTTGCGGCAGCGCGCTTACGGCGTCAAACACCGCAGCTTTATCGCGAATGTCTGCGGCGATAATGTGAGTGTTGCCTAGCTCGCCGGCTAGCTTTTGTAGCCGATCTTTGCGACGCCCGAGTGCTATGATCTTATAGCCTTGCGCGCTAAGCGCCCTGGCGATCGCCTCTCC
This sequence comes from uncultured Campylobacter sp., assembly GCF_937981295.1. Classification (GTDB taxonomy): domain Bacteria; phylum Campylobacterota; class Campylobacteria; order Campylobacterales; family Campylobacteraceae; genus Campylobacter_B. The sequence goes on along the minus strand of NZ_CALJPC010000066.1, from coordinate 6,498 downwards.
AAAGCCGCTCGTAGCGCCCGTGATGAATGCCGTATTTTTCATATGATCCCCTTTGCGTAAAATTTTAAATTTAGCGCAATGATAACGCAAAACGGATTTAGAATTTATGAATTTTATCTTGCGGCGCGGGCGCGGATGAAATAACACGAAGGACATTGGGCGTGCTTCTAGCGCGCGAGCTCGCGATCGGCAGTGGATTCGGCGAGCGCACGGCTAAATTTAAAATTTTACGCCGTTCATTTGTCGCGGTTTGCTATAATTACCTAAATTTAGGGAAAAGGCAAATGAGCAAATTTATACGATTTATCCTCGTTAGTATCTGTGTTTGCGCCACTTATGCGGGTCTTAAATATGCTTTTATACTCTTTATCACGTGGCTCATGTTTAGTGGGATATATTTTGATGGACCGGGTACGCTGCTCGCCATACCGCTCACGTTTCTAAGCTCATCGGTTATATTTGATTATTATTGTATTGCGCTGGGTTCTCATCTGCTCTTTTTATCGTTGCTTAAAGGACGCGACGTGAAAACGCGGTGGATTTTACCTTTATTTTTTCTCATAACGCTCGCGTTTTGTAGTTTTTGCGTCTTAATCGGGCACGAAGATTATCAGCGCATAAACGCGCTTTTTGCACTCTTGCTTATCTCTCCTTTTACGCTCATCGCATACGCCATCGTTACGACCGTAATCCTTGCCAAAAATAAAATTTCGGATTATTATCCGGTCTTAATCGCGATAATTTTTGTGCCCATTCATGCCGCCAGCATAGGGATATGGGGATTAGAACGCATACATTTTGAAGTATTTCTAAACGCGACGATACTGGGGATTTTTTATTTCACGGCGAAAATCGGGCGCGTAAATTTGATCGCACACAGACCTGTACCCGACAAAACGCAAAATTCTAAAGACCGCGTTATCAAAACGATACAAAGTAGCGCGACATTTTTAAACGACGATATTTTAAAGAAGCGCTAAATTTTATCCTTTTTAGGAATTCTAAATAACGCTTTTGTCGCGCACTACAAGCTTATATTCTTCCCGATAAGTCTGTGCTTTACCAACAAAACCTTCAAAAACTGCGCCATTTTGCCTCTTGATACATCGACGTCGCTATTTGATCAAATTTATATCCAGCGTGATCTTATCGTTTTTGATCACGCCGATACCCTTGTTTAGCACGTTTTGCGCGATCTGTTTAGCTTCAGCTAGCGAGTACATCGCGAAGATGCCGCACTGAAATTTATTCAGCTGAGTATCCTTTTAAGAGCCTACGCCCAAAATATCCCTTCATACTCGCGTTTCACGCCGTCGTGATGTTAATATTTGGTTTTAATAGCAACTAGCTCCAATAAAATTCCATCTGTTGCCCATAAAACCTTTTGCGTTTTTCGATCTAAAATTTGAGTTGCAAGAATTCCATTTGTCGTTTACGGATACTCAGAATAAATATTGTGGCTATATTATACGTGTAGAACGAGATAAAATTTACAGCCTTCAGGCGCAGCAAAATCAGCACGCCACATTTTACAAATGGCAAAATAAAGCGCGTTGGAATCGGCCTTCACTTGAAATTTTATTTAAAAAGCAAATCGGACTTTAGCTTGGAATAAACCTGCTCGCCTTTTAACTCACGGACGATTTGTAGTGCGAATTCCATCGCAGTAGCAGGGCCTTTCGAAGTCATTATATTTTGATCTTTTACGACATTCGCCGAATTCGTATAGCCTGGGTGAGCGATCTGATTTTCAAAACCCGGATAACAAGTGTAAGAGCTTTTTAGCACACCCGCGGTAGCTAGCGCCCATGGAGCGGCACATATTGCGCCGATTTTTGCGTTATTTGCATCGAAATCGCGCAGTACTTGCCCCAGCCTCTCGCTCTTTGCCAAATTTTCGGCTCCGGGCAAGCCGCCAGGCAAAACGATCATATCAAATTCCGAAACTTTTATATCGTCTAAAATTTCATCAGCGATCATCTCTACCCCGTGCGTACCGCAGACGCATTTCTTATCCAGCCCCACGGATACTGCATCAATCTCCGCGCGGCGCAAAATATCGATCAAACTTACCGCCTCGATCTCTTCAAATCCGTTTGCCAAAACGATCGCTACTTTCATCTACGCTCCTTTATTTTAGGTATGAGCCCTGCTCGCTCGGGGCGGTCGAAATTTCAGTATTCGTGCTCCTACTAGACGAGCTATCGTATAGGAACGAATCGTCGCCTTTTAGATAAGCAATGATGTAGCCTAGCTCCGTAGCGCCCGTCTTAGCGGCGATCGGCTGCATGATATTTTTCATCTTGCCACCATAACTTAGATCTGTAGTGTATTGCGACATAGCTATCGAGATCTCTTTGGCGTCCATATCTTTGAGTTTACGTGATACTCCATAAGCTTTTTTTTGGCCATTCTCGCCGTGGCATGAAGCGCACTTCTCAGCAAAGATAGCTCCACCTCTTTCTTTTAAAGAATTTATATTTCGATTTACCTTGCCGCTATGGGTTTTACTGCCTGCGACCGGAGCGTTTTTGTAGATATTTACAGTTACGTTTTCATCTTTAGAATGCTTTTCGATCAGGGATTTTAGCTCTTTGGCAAACTCACCTTTGGCTTCGAATACGTATGTATCGTCATTTGTGTTATCTGCAGCGTTTAGAGTAAAGGCAAAAAAACATGCTAAAAAAGAAATTTTAAAAATTTTCATAGAAAACCTTGATTTAGAATTTAAAAAGGGCGAAGCAAAAGCTTCGCCCTAATTTTACCCGTATAAGGTAAATAATTAGAAGCTGTATTTAGCCTCAAATCTGATGCGATCTTTTTTCTCATCAAGACCTGTGCCATAAGCATCATCAATCTTATAGTGAGAATACCAAGTTTTGAAGCTTAGCTTTTCATTATATTTATAAGAAATTCTACCTACTACCTCATATGCATTATCACCATCTGCTTTACCGTCTAGGTAATCAGCGCCGATTCTGATGCCAGTATCAGGGATGGTATAGCCTGCTACTACATACCAGTAGTGATTTTTACCACTGAAAGTTCTATAGTCTAGCAGCTCTTCACCTGGGCTAATAAAGGAGCCTTGGTCTTCAAAAGATACAAAAGAAACTTTATCTTTATCATCAGGTTCGAATTTTAAATAACCTGCAGCTAAATCAACGCCAAAGAAACCAGCATTAGCCTCTGCTGCCCAGAAGTCTGCATCACTAGCGCCCGCATCTTTATAATCTCCGTCGAAATCAGAGAATGCGTATTGACCTTTTACGCCAAGATTGAAATCATCGGAAATATCAAAATTTAGAGCTAGCTCTGCAGCGAAAAGCTGTGCTACGTCCTCTAAAGCGTTATACCATAGTTGGAAAGATACAGGATCATATGAGCCCATAAATCCTATGCCATATAGATTATGATCGGTAGTTAATTTTCCACCTACTCGACCAATATCATTCATCCAAGCTCCATTTGAATCTATAGAGCTAATATCGCTATCATTCTCTAAAGAATCCATCCAAAAGCCGCTAATTGTCAAGCCCTCGATATCGGTACTAGTAATCTTAACACCGTCTCCATACATATCGTCGGTAAAGAACGAACCTATGCCCTGGCGACCGACTGCAATAGTGGTACCGCCGATAGTGTATCCTAAATAAGCTTTAGCGATATCGAAATCAGAATCTTTGTCGCTTGGATTTTGTGTACCGTGATATTGGCTATTTGAAGAAGAAAGCGACTCGCCATTATCTCTATCTAAAAATCTAACACCGACTACACCAAAGAAGTTATCGTCGATTTTTGCTTTAAAATCTACTTCGGATTTAAATTCCCAAACGCCCTTATTACTATTTGTTTCATTTTTAAGGTGATCATGGGTATATCGCATACGAGCGTATCCGTTTAGATCCACGTCCTTGATAGCTTCCTCTAACGGAACAGCACTTGCACTCATAGCAAGAGCACCTGCAGCGACTGCTGCCGCTAAACTAAGTTTAACTAGTTTCATTTTGAACTCCTTTAAAAGTTTGTAAGCGCAATAGTAGCACAAAATGACAAATTATATGCTTAAAATAGGCTGAAAAATACTAAAATTTTACCAAATTGTTACCGAGTATTTACCGAAAATCCAAATTTAACGGGCATAAAAAAAGCGAGACCCACACAGGTCTCGCTCATTATTGAAAGGAGTTCTAATTTCGATGTGGGGATTATATCAGGCTGCGGTAAACAGACGGCAACACCTCTTTCATGCGGGAGAAATTTCATAAAATTTTACGACGTGAAATTTTATGAATGAAATTTTCAAGACACAAAATTTGCAAAGCGTGGGTTTTAAAAATATCTACGCGACATCTTATCAGCGGGGAATACTGCACTGAAAACGAGCAGTGCGCGAAAAACCGCGAGAAAGAAAATTTATAAGAATTTCGCAATCAAAATTCTAGCGCCAGCTGTATTTCTATAATATAAAATTTACGGACAAAATAGCGCCATGCAGCAAGGAATTTAAGCGCGAAAGCAAGTGGATATGAAATGCGAGCCGAGCCATATAAGTAAGATGTGCAGCGCAGAATTCTGTGAAATATAAAATTCCACAACTTTTAAAATATAAAATTTATGCAGACATCGCGTAAAGAATCAGCGGACTTTAAAGCGCAAGCAAATCGCGCCAGTCCGCCATGATTAAGAACAGAAACTATTGCCTTCATAAGAGTAGAGAGCAAACACAAAAACGTTTCACAAAGTAAAAGCAGGCTCGCTTACCTTAAAGGGCGCAGCGACTAAAAATCGCGTAGGATTAAAAGCTGATATTTTCGCTCTCAGGTACAGCAATAGCGTCGTTTTTATGCATTTGTTTGGTCTCGATTTTACCGATATCATAAGCGCGCGGAGCAACGGAACCCGCTTTGCGCGAGATGATTCGCATATCGGTGATAGCGCCTGAAGCGGTACTTATATAGGCAGTATCTCCTGCAGCCGCATAGTATCTGCTTGCGCGAGCGGTGTAAAGCTCGCCGCTGGATAGGTCTTTAAACGTATAGACGTAAGCTGTGGAGCTTTGGCGAGTGTAGTTTACAATCTCGGATTTTAGCGAGCGTAAGTTGTCTGCAGGCGTCGGAGCGGTACTTACGGCGCAGCCTGCGATGCCAAGAGCCAAAAGTGCGGAAAATATGAAATTTTTCATTCAGTATCCTTATTTGTAAAATTTGAATTTTTAGAGTAGTAGGTTTGGGCTTAAAGTTTGCTTTTTTGAGAGGCATCGAATTGGAATTTAAACGACGATGGATGCGCTTGCGTCGCTGGCATTTGTTTTTGAGGAGCGTCGAAGTGGAATTTAAACAGATCTCTCTTAGCGTTAGGCGAAGCGAGAATGCGCTTTTGGCGGCGCTGACTGCGATATTTGCAAAAATCGGACTCGAAGGGATCAACTCCCACTTTGCGACATTCATTCGCACGATCGTCATCATTCTTTGCCTCGGCGCCTTCCTGCGCTACGCCAAAATTTGGCAGCCGCTATCCAGCCTAACGGCGCGCAACTGGGTATTTCTGATACTAAGCGGGCTGGCAACGGGTGCATCGTGGCTAGCGTATTTCAAAGCCCTACAAATCGGCAAAGCCTATCAAGTAGTACCGATCGATAAACTAAGCGTAGTGCTCGTTGTAATAATTGCAGTGATATTTTTAGGCGAGCGACCGAGTCTTCGCGAATGGCTCGCGCTAGCACTAATCGGCGCGGGAGTGATGATGCTGGCGTTTAAATAGGGTAAAATTTGCTTTAAATCTATCTCTTGTGGTCTTTTTAGCCGCTACTCTCGCACTACGCCATATGCTTTGCGTCAGATAAACCCACTGCCGCTTCTGCAAAATTGCCGCCCTAAACCACTATGATTTCTTATGGCTTGACTTTAGCCTACACGATCTCTAGGCATTAGCTTAAACGTGCCGATAATCGATTTGCCGATACCTTGCTGTAGTTAGGCGGTCTTTAGGGTAGTTTTAGTTCTGTTTAAAAGTAGTGAGATTAAAATTTATGAAAAATCAAGAATTTACACCTTAAAATTCCAAAAAATATCGGCTCACCGTATCATAAAATAAAATTGCATCCGCAAGTTTAAATCGAACTGTAAACTTCTAAATCTACAGTATAGTCAATCACAAGCTAATTACGCAAGATGCGAATTGAAATCTTGCACACTTCCATAGCTCCGCCTAAATTTATGCTCTTGCTACGTAGATCATGATTCGTCGCAAGTGCTAGGCTTGTAGAATAATAAGCTAAGACCGGGAGAAATTACTCTCCCCTACCCTTCTTGCCCCTCTTACCTTTAGCCTTAGATGATCCCTCTTCTTTAGCTTCGTCTTTCAACTTAGCCGTAGAGCCTTTTGCTTTACCATCATCATTAATAGCCTTATCCATGCTATCATCCATTCTCTCTTGCATCTTTTCTGATTTGGCATTTACTTTGGCCTTAGTAGATTTGGCGGTATCTTTAGCTT
>NZ_CALJPC010000065.1 GCF_937981295.1 uncultured Campylobacter sp. | reverse complement strand
ATTCCTTCGCCGACGTTCAAGACGGAATCCGCCCGATGAACCTACAAGGCAGCGTCGTGCAAAGCGATGCGTGCAAAAACGGCAATGGCGCAATGTGTCTAAATTTTGCGGATTCTATGTATTCCAAGCACGACTATGCTTCTGCCGCCAACGCCTACAATGCCGCATGCACGCTCTCTCAGAATTTCCCTGCATGCCAAAAGCTTGCGGCGATGTTTGAAAAAGGTGAGGGCGTAGAGCAGAATAAATTTAACGCCATTGATCTATACCGCATCTCGTGCTATTACGGCTACAAGGATGCGTGCGCAAATATGCGCCGCTTAGGCTACAACGGCTAAGGCTTTGGGATTTAAATTTTAAAATTCTATTTTAGATTTACTCGCTACGAATGAGCTGCTTTCAAATTCCATTCCGCCGTATCAAGGGATGGAATTTGTTGCATGAAATTCTGTTATCTAGCCGCAATGGCTAAAATTTTCCTTGCCTTCTCAATTTGCTCTATAATATGCTCCTTTAAAATTTAAATTTTCTAAATTCTATCTTTTCGTTGAAAATCGACATCGTGCGCTGAAGATTGTTTATATCTTTTTGCATCGTTTGCATAAAATAATCTCTCAGCTGCAGATACTCCTCTTTATTCGCCATCAGAATATTTAGTATCTCGACCTCAGCATTTTCTTTATAAAGCACGAGCTGATCGTGAAGACCGAAAAAGCCGAGGCTACCGTTAAGCAGATGCATATAGGCTTTGGTAGTTAAAATGGAAAAGCAAAAAGTAAAAATTATCGCCACGCCATTGATCGGCTCTCCCGTCGTATAGCAGCCGAGTAAAAACCAAAGAACAAGAAAGACCTTTATATAAATAGGTATTTTTTGTTTCCAGCTCCATCTCCAATCAAAGCTTAAAGCCATAGCGCCGATTGTATTTATCTCGAACGTTTTACGAATCTTATTTTTATTGTAATATAAAATTTTATCGTTATAAAACACGAAGTATGCGCCGTCTCTATTCATAAAATTTGTTACGAATATTACCAAGACCAAAGGAAGGAGGCGAAACATTTTAATGTTTATGGGATTTACGATAGTGGCAAATGCAAGCGCTATTAACAATCCTACCATAGTAGGAATTATAGAGTATTTCATATAGTCATAATAAGTATGATCTTTGAGGATTAACGGATTTTTGTCGTAATCTCTAGCTTTGAAATTTTGTTGCAAGACGCCGCTGTCATCGTATATAAAATTTTGCTGCTCTATGTTGTTTACACAGGCGGAATTCTGATCCGCTTCGGCTTCTAAATTTAAAGCGTCAGGAGCGGAATTCGGTGCTTTAGAATTCAGAGATTCGAAATTCGGAGGTTCAGAATTCAGGATTTCAAAATTCGAGGCTTCGAAATTTAAGGTTCTAAAATTAGAAGCTTCAAAATTTGAGACTTCGGAATTCGAGATTTCGGAATTTTGAGCTTTGAAATTCGAGACTCCAAAATTCGATGTTCCAGAATTTTCGCCGTTAGAATTTTGTTCCAAGCCGCGCTTCGGCTCTTGATGTCGCTTTTGTAGTAGCCTTTTTAATTCCTCAAGCCTGCTTTGATCCATTCTTGCCCCCGATAAGGCGTTTTAACCTCGCTTATTTCTGCTCGTGCTTTTCATCTGTGCTAGCTCCTGCGCCAAAAATTCTCCCGTGTAGCTACCGGTCTTTTTAAAATCTTTCGCAAGCTTTTCTGGGGTGCCACAAGCAACGATCTGTCCGCCGCCCTCGCCGCCTTCGGGCCCCATATCGATGATGTAATCGCAGTTTTTGATGACGTCCAAATTGTGCTCGATCACAAAGACGGAATTTCCCAGATCGACCAAATGATGCAACACCGCTACCAGGCGATCTACGTCTGCAAAATGCAGCCCCGTCGTGGGCTCGTCCAGGATATATAGCGTGTTGCCCGTATCGGTGCGGCTTAGCTCCTTGGCGAGCTTGACGCGCTGTGCCTCGCCGCCGCTAAGCGTCGTGGCGGGCTGGCCTAGCGAAACGTAGCCGAGCCCAACGTCCGCGAGCGTCTTTAGCTTTTGATAAATTTTAGGCACGGCTTTGAAAAACTCGAGCGCCTCGTCGATACTCATCGCCAAAACGTCGGCTATGCTTTTGTTTTTGTATAAAATTTCAAGCGTCTGCGCGTTGTATCTCGTGCCGTGGCAGACGTCGCAAACGACGCTGATATCGGGTAGGAAGTGCATCTCGATCGTGATCTCGCCCTCGCCCGCGCATTTTTCGCAGCGCCCGCCCTTGACGTTGAAGCTGAAGCGGCCGATCTTGTATCCGCGCAGCTGTGCTTCCTTCGTCGCGGCGAAAAGCGCGCGGATCTCGTCCATCACCCCCGTGTAGGTCGCGGGATTGCTGCGCGGAGTGCGTCCGATCGGGGTTTGATCCAGATAGATCACTTTATCCAGGCTCTCAAGCCCCGAAATTTTAGCGTCTTTTACCGCGTGCACCTTTCTAGCGCGATTTAGCTCCTCAAGTGCCGTCGGCAGTATGGTTTGTAGCACCAAGGAGCTCTTGCCGCTGCCGCTAACGCCCGTGATGCCGACTAAATTTCGCAGCGGAAATTTTGCGCAAAGGCCGTGAATATTATTGATATTTACGTTTTTGATACTTAGCCAAAGCTCCTGCTTGCGGTGCTTTTGGTAGTTTATCTCCTTTTGGTTATTCAGATACAGCGCGGTTTGCGTATTGCTTTTAAGCAGATGCGCCACATCCCCTGCAAATACGACCTCGCCGCCTAGATTACCCGCCCCCGGGCCGATATCTACGACGAAGTCCGCCGCCTCGATCGTCTTTTTATCGTGCTCTACGACGATTACGGAATTTCCCTTTTCTTGCAAGCTTCGCAGCGTCTTGATGAGCTTTTGCGTATCGCGCTCGTGAAGCCCGATGCTAGGCTCGTCGAGCACATACATCACGCCACTAAGACCAGAGCCGATCTGGCTTGCGATACGGATACGCTGCGCCTCGCCGCCGCTAATGGTGCGCGCATCGCGCCCCAGCGTGAGATATCCAAGCCCCACGTCCTTTAAGAAAAACAGCCTTTCGTTGATCTCTTTTAGAATCGGCGCAGCGATCTGCGCGTCCTTTTCGCTTAAATTTGAAAACCGCTTCTCGTCGCTGAAAAATTCCACGCAGTCTGCGATACTCATATTTATCACGTCGCCGATGCCCTTATCTGCGACCTTTACGGCAAGGCTTTCCGGGCGCAGACGCAGTCCGCCGCAGTCGGGGCAGATTTTTTCGCTCATATAATCGTCTAGATCGCTTTCGTTTTTGAGCAGATCGTAGGCGTATTTGATCGCGCCCTCAAATTTACGCACGAGCTTATGCTTTTTCCAGTAAAAATCGATCTCTTTGACGCTGCCGTAGAGGATCAGCTTTTTTTGCTCCTCGCTTAAATTTGCATACGGGATTTTGACGTTTATGCCGTTTGCCTCGCAAAATCCGAGCAGAAATTTATAATAATAGCTCTTGTTAAATCCCGACATCACCTTGATCGCACCGCCCTCGATCGAGGCGTTTTCGTTGATGATCTTGCCCAGATCGAGGCTAAATTTTATCCCCAGCCCGTCGCAGCTCTCGCACGCGCCCTTTGGGGAATTGAAGCTAAACGCGAGCGGTTCGAGCGGCTTGAATGAAATTTTACAATCAAAGCACGCCATATGCTCGCTGTAGTGGATCAGGCTCTGCGCGAGCCCAAGCTCGGCGGCGTTTGCGATCTCCACCTCAAGCTCGCCGAAGCTGAGCTTGAGCGCCTTTTCGACGTCGCTTGCGATACGGATGGAATTTTCCTCGTCGATGATCGTGCGGTCGATGATGACCTTGATCGAGTGCTTTTTCGTCTTGCTCAGCTCGATCTCTTCATCCAGCCGCACCAGCACTCCGTCGATCTGAGCGCGCACGTAGCCCTGCTCGCGCAAGCTTTGCAGCATATCGGCGAAGCTGCCCTTTTTCTCGCGCACCAAGGGCGCGCCCAAGATCACCTTCGCGCCGTGCGGCAGCTTCATAATCTCGGCGATGATGTCGCTGGAACTCATCTTTGAGATCGGCTTGCCGCATTTGTGGCAGTGCTGCACCCCCACGCGCGCATAAAGCAGCCTCAGATAGTCGTAAATTTCAGTAATCGTGCCCACCGTCGAGCGCGGGTTTTTCGACGTCGTTTTTTGATCGATCGCGATCGCAGGCGTCAGACCGTCTATCTTATCGACGTCAGGCTTGCCTACGCGGTCTAAAAACTGCCTCGCGTAGCTGCTTAGGCTCTCGACGTATCTGCGCTGCCCCTCGGCATATAGCGTATCAAACGCCAGAGTGCTCTTGCCGCTGCCGCTAAGACCGGTAAAAACGACGAGTTTGTCCTTTGGAATTTGCAAATTTATATTTTTCAAATTGTGTTCGCGCGCGCCCGTGATGGTGATGAGATCGTTCATTTTCGCCCTTTTGTGCCAAATTAATCTTACATTATAGCTCAAATTGTTAAAATTGCGCTTTTGGAAGGGGCGGCGATGATACTAATCTGCACGGCTTTGCGCTGCGAAGCCCAAGCGATAATCGAGAGTTTTAAACTTACGCGCGGCGGCGATCTGTTCGCAGGCGAGCAGATGCTTCTATACATCTGCGGCGTGAGGTTTGGAGCTAAATTTGAAGCGGGCGCTGCAGGCGGCATAAAAACAGAATTTAAGAGCAAACCCGGCGCAGAATTTATTCGCCGTGCCGATACAGACGCAAAATTCGGGCGTGAGCTTCGCAAGGATCGACGCGGCGCGGACGTGAAATTTGAGCATCGTTTGGGCGCGGGCGCGCTCTGCGGCGTCGATGCAGAGGTCGGTTCTGCGCGAAATGCGGCTGAAAATTTTGAAATTTCAGATTTTGGCTTCACGCAGAATTCAGAGCGCTTAGGCGAAATTTTACTTTCGCGGCGCGTGGACTTTGCGCTAAACATAGGCGTCTGCGGCTGCGAGGATACAAATGTGCAAATCGGCGAGGCGTTTTACTTTGACGGTACGGCAGTGCAGGAATTTTGCGGCGAGGACGGATCGGAGCTTTACAGCTCGCGGGCGATGGGGCACAGCGCGCAGGCTCTAAAATTTCAAAACGTTTGCGAGCGGGAATTTTGCGGCGCGAGTTTGGACGGTAAGTTGCGGGCAAATTTAATCTGCGTGAGCGAGCCTAAAATTTTAAACGCAGCGGAGCAGGTGGACGCGGCAAATGGCGCAATGCTCAAGGCGTGCGGCGAGACAAACGCACAAGCCCCAACGCAAGGAACGAACGGCGCAGCAGATACAAAAAATTTCACGCGAGGCGCGTCTCAGACTGCCGCACAAAGCGCGACGCAGGTCGAGGCGCAAAATTTAGCGAGCGTAAAACCCTCACAAATCGCGGTAGGTGGGCACAGCATCGCGACGAATACCGCAACGCACGCAACACAAAATACGCCGTGCACGGCAAAAGATGCTACCTGTGGGTGTGCAAATCGCGACATCAGGCTTTATGATATGGAGAGTGCGCTTTTCGTGAACGCTTGCGAACGCGCGGGCGTGCCGTGGGCGATGATGAAGATCGTAAGCGATCATCTGCGCGGCGAGCGGCTTAGCAAAGGCTTCGTCTATGAGCTCGTAAAGGCGCGCCTGCCGCAAATCCGCGCCGCGATAAAGGGCAAAATTTAACTATGGATGCGTACGCAAAAAACCGAGCCGAGGGATGAAATTTTGGCTTCATACGCCAAATACGTCGCGAAATTTGAAGGTATTGCAAAGTCGCAGGAGAAACGATGAAAATAAAAGGCTCTTATCTATGTTTCGCCCTCTTGACGTGCGCGTGCGTCGCGGCCTGCGCGTATGCCGTGGCGGATATGTTCGCGGATCCGCCCTTGTTGGTCTTTTTAGCTCTTTTGCTAGTATTTTTCTGTATCGGGCTATGGCTAAAAGATGCCCTAATAGGTGTGCGCTACCTATTTTACTGCATCTGCGTGCAGCTACTTTTTGCGGCGACCATATTCGCCATTCATAAATTCCCCGCCATGGCGCAGTTTGTGCGCAGTGCCGAGATAGGCGTGGGCGGTGCGGGCATACCGCTAGGTATTGCTCTGCTCGTGCTGCCCGCGTTTTTCTGTGCCCTGCCGTATTACTACCGAACGGGCGTCAAAAAAATCCCGCAAAAGTTCGCACTCAGCGGAATTTTGATCCTAAATGTCGCTATTACGCTAGCTTACGCCTTCTATTTCGAGCGACTATTCTGCGGCGCGATCTGAAATTTCAACGATTTTCAGTGACGGCGCGCGAAATTTAAGTATAATTTGCAAAATTTAAACGAAGCGGAGCAAGATGACGGAGGCGAAAAAGGAGCTAGGCGCGCAGTTTGGCGTGAATCTGAGCGAGCGATCGAGCGCGTTTTTGGGCGCGCTATTTGATAAATTTCACTTTTCATTTCAGCAAAAAAAGCAGCTTGCGGAGTTCGCGAGCGATTTTGAGGCGTGGGACGAAGCTCCCGTTTATGAGCTGCTTACAAGCGAGCTGTGCGGGCTAAATTTTAATAAAGCCAAATTTAATAAAACAGGGAAAGTTCCAAGCGGCGAGCAAATTTTTAATTTCGTGCGCGAGGCCTGGCTTGAGCTTAAGTCGCGCCCGCATTCGTACGCGAGCTTCAAAAGCGATTACGCGCCGAAAAAATTTGAAATCTCCTCCTTTCGCGCAGACCGTATCGCTTTAGGCCGCTGTCCGGTCGCGAGCGAAAACACGCGCTGCTGCAATCTGCTGACGCTCGATGCGGTTAATTCGTGCGGTTTTGACTGCTCCTATTGCGCGATCGGCTCCTTTTACAAGCAGGGGAAAATCGGCTTTGACGAGAATTTTGCGGCAAATTTAGCGCGCCTGCGGCTCGATCCCGCGCGCAGCTACCACATCGGCACGGGGCAGAGCTCCGACTCGCTCATGTGGGGCGATCGCTTCGGCATTTTAAGCGCGCTAACGGACTTCGCGGCGCGGCATCAAAACGTGATTTTGGAGCTTAAAAGCAAGTCGAACAATATTAAGTTTTTCCTGCAGCGCGAGATCCCGCGCAATCTCATCGTCACCTTTTCGCTAAATACGCCCGCGATCATAGCGAACGAGGAGCATCTAAGCGCGAGCTTGGATGCGCGGCTGGCGGCGGCAGAAGCGCTTGCGGCGCGCGGCATTTTGGTGGGCTTTCACCTCCACCCGATGGTTTGGTACGAAGGGTGGCAAAGCGATTATGGCGCGCTTTTTGAGCGGCTGCTGCGCAGCTTTGATCCAAGCGGCGTCGCGATGATCTCGCTCGGCACGCTTACCTTCATCAAGCCCGTCGTAAAAAAGCTGCGCTCGCGCGGGCTGCGGAGCAAAATTCTGCAGATGCCCCTTGTGGACGCGAACGGCAAGCTGTCCTACCCGCTGCAGATCAAGCGCGAGCTTTTTAAATTTGCCGCGGACGCGCTCTCGCCGTGGCGCGAGCGGGTGTTTTTCTACCTCTGCATGGAGGATGCGGGCCTGTGGCGCGAGGTTTTGGGACACGAGTACGAAAGCAATGACGCGTTTGAGGAGGCGATGAAGGCGGCGTATTTTGCGAAGATAAGGCAGCGCTAGACGCGCTGTTTGCCGCAGATGTCGCGGCCTGTGCTGGCTCGCATGCGGCGCCGAGGATACGGCGCGAAATTTGCGGCGAGCGAGCGGTTAAAATTTAGCGCCGTATCCGGCTTTATAAAATTAAATTTTATAAATCGTGCGGGGGCGGGCACAGCAAGCGGCGATGAAATTTTACAAAACGCTCGCGCAGCAAACGTCCGCGGGCTAAATTTAAAATTTTACCCGGCAAAGTCGCGGCGCAGTTTAAATAATCCGCGTAAATTTAGCGGCAAACGCGGCGAGCAAAGAAAATTTAGCGCAGCAAAATTTACATGACGCTCTAAATTTAACGCGCCGAAGCGGCATAAAAATTTAAAGGAGAAAAGATGAAAGCATTGATCACGGGCGCAAGCGGCGGTATCGGCAGCGCGGTTGCGAAGCTTCTGCGGCAAAACGGCTATGAAATTTTAACGCTAGCCTCGCGCTTCGAAGATCTGGACGCGCTAGCGAAGGAGTGCCGCGCGCTGGCTGCGGCGCAAGGTATTGACGCGCTGATTTTATGCGCGGGCACGGCGAAATTTGCGCCGCTTGAAGCGATGAGCGAGAGTGAAATTTTAAAAATTTTAAACGTAAATCTTGCTGCAAACATCATCATCACGCGCACGCTTTTGCCGAATTTAAAACGCAACCGTGCCCACATCATCGGCATTAGCTCGATCGAGGCGCTACGAGCGAGCCGATTTAGCGCGGTTTATAGCGCGAGTAAGGCGGGGCTGCGGGCGTTTCTGCTCTGCCTTTTCGAGGAGGCGCGCAAGCAGATCAGAGTAAGCTGCATCAATCCGGACATCACCAAAACGCCCTTTTACGAGGATTTGAGCTTTGAGCCTGCAGATGATGAGGCAAGCTTCGTGGATGCGGGGGAGATTGCAAATTTTACGCTGCAAATTCTGCGCACGAAGTCCAACGTGAGCGAGTTTACGATCCGCCCGCAAATCGTAAATCTGCGGAAAAAATCAAAATTTAATCGCGAAGGGGGCGAACTTGAAAATCGGTAAAAGTCATGTTTTTGTGCTAGCTGTGACGCTTCTTATTATTTATGCCGCGTTTATAAGCGGTAGCGGCGGGTATTGTAGCGCGAGAGAATTTTTTTCAGGCAGGCATGATGAGGAAGATGACGCTTGCATCGCCAAGCTGATAAAGCGAGCGGACGCGGGTAATATATATGCGGCAAATCGGCTAAGATATCCGCACGAGGCGTATATGAAGCGTGTGTGCGAAAAGGGAGTGGAAAGCTTGGGTGAGCGCGAAAGATATTATTTTGAGCTCTACATCCAAAATCGCTGCGAAGCTTGGGGCTTTAAAACGCCCAAGTCACAAGGCGGCGAGGCAGGTACGACGAGCGGCGAAGCGAACGCAACGAACGGCGAGGGAAATTTAACGCGCAAAGGTATGGATACAATCCACAATGCAACAGGCGTGATCAAACGCGATATAAATTCTACGGGAGGATTAGATGCCGGGCGATAAAGCGAAATTGAAAGCTAGTAAAAGTCAAATTTTTTTGTTAATCGTAGGAGTTGTTATTCTGTGTGCCCTATATATAAACAGCAGTGGCGCGTATTGCAACATTTGGGAATCTTTTTTAAACAACAAGGGCGAAGAGGATGATGCCTGTATAGCCAAGCTGATAAAGCGCGCGGATGCCGGCGATGACCATGCGGTAAATCGGCTAATGTATCCGAGCCAGACATATATCAAGCGCACATGCGAAAAGGGGGTAGAAAACTTGAGCGAGCGCGAGAGATATTATTTCCAAGGCTTTAGTGGAGATCGCTGCGAGATTTGGGGCTTTAAAACGCTCAAATCAAAAGACGGCGAAGCAAATACGACGAGCGGCGGTAATTTAGTGCGAGGTGATATGAACGCGACGGACGGCGAGAGAAATTTAACGCGTGCCGAGGCAAACAACGGCGAATCCGACACTATGGGCAACAAGGCGAGCTCGATAAAGTGCGAAGGAAATTCTACGGAAGAGCAAAATGCTGGGCGATAAGATTAGCCTTGAGGACAATATCGTAAATTTATGTCGTTGGTCAAATTTATGAAAAAATGAGTTAAAATTTATTACTCAAGGAAAAACATGGTAAAAAAGAGATCTTTAAAAATAAAAGGAAGCATATCGATCGCCATAATCCTGCTTTGGGTTTATTTTTTGATTACGACGCTGGGCGGCGATAGATACTGCGGCATATGGGATTATATCGCAAATAGTGAAGAGGATGACGCCTGCATCGCTAGGCTAATAAAGCGCGCAGACGCAGGTAGTGAATTGGCGCTCAATCGGCTTAGATACCCTAGCAAGGCGTATATCAAGCGCGTATGCGAAAGGGGAGTGGAAAACTTAGGTGAGCGAGAAAGATATTATTTCGAGCGTTTAGGTGTAGATCGTTGCGAAGCTCCAAATTTTAAAGGCGGCGAAACAAATACGACGAGCGGCGGCGGTAATTTAGCGCGAGACGATACGAACGCAACGGACGGCGGAAATTTAACGCGCGTCGAGGCAAACAACGGCGAATCCGACACTATGGGCAACAAGGCGAGCTCGATAAAGCACGAAGGAAATTCTACGGAAGAGCAAAATGCTGGGCGATGAAAATTTAGAAAAATTTTTCTCAAAAATCGACGCAGCGGAGTTTGGAATTTCGGCGGGCTCAAAGCTCGCTTCAAAAAATCATAAACTTGCAGGAAGCGCGAGAGACAGGAATAAGGACAAGCCCTTAAAATCACAAGACGACGTGGAATTTTGCGGCGGACAGTCATATTTTAGCGGCGCGCAGCAAGATGAAATTTTAAAATTTAATGCCAAGCCGCCGTTTGACGCCGAGCAAGCACATTTAAAATTTAACGTCCGTCCATCGCAGGCAGGGCTAAGTGCCCATCCGCCGCAGGCGCAGTTTAATGCAGAGCGAGCGCAGGCAAAGATCGAAAATTTCATGCGCGATCTGCTGCAAAATAACATCCTTTGCGTAAGCGGCGCGGAATTCGCCTTCGCGGAGATCGAGGCGTATTTTACGGGCGCGGATCGAAACACCTACAAGCGCACGTCGCGGGCGGGCGAGATATTTTTTCACAATTTCGGCTTTGACATTTCGTTTCGCAGCGTCCCGCAAAGCGGCGGCGGGATTTTGGTGCGAAGCCTGCGCGTCATAAGCGGCGCAGAGCTTTTGGCGGGCGGCTTACCGGGTTCGACGGCCTACTTGCCTGGCTCGGCAGACAACTTGCACGGCTTGGCGGAGAGCGGTCCGCTCGGCTCTGCCGCCACGCTTATACAAAATGGCGATTTTATCGCGGGTCCGCGCAAATGCATGGGTAAAATTTTAAATCTGCAAACGCGAAATTTAAATTTTTCGCTACGGCGTGTGCCGCAAATAGCGCGTGCAGCGGGCTTTAGCAACCGAATCCGACGAGGTGAGATCGTAAATGAAGCGAATCTGGACGCAAATATGCCAAGCGGTGCAGCGGGTGCGGCGAAGCTTGCGAATGAGCCGCGTAGGCTTACTAGCGAGGAGTTTGAGGTATATTTGAGCGTAGGCTGCGCGGCGGCGAAAACATATAAAAAATCGCTGCAAAGATATGAGGACTAAATTTTGATCAAACGGCGCATAGCGGGCGAGCGGTAAAATTTAATGAGCTTTAAGCGGTGGCGCTATAAAATGGCGCGTCTATCAAATTTAAAGGCGGCAAATGGATCAAAGTAGGCTTGAGGAATTAAAAAGGCCTCTACAAAAGCG
>NZ_CALJPC010000064.1 GCF_937981295.1 uncultured Campylobacter sp. | reverse complement strand
GAAACATTCGCATATACATCTGGATGAGTATAATTCGCTTGAGGAGGGCTCGGTGGAACTTATATTGGAGAAAATATGAACACAAACAGCATCAATGTGGATGGAAAAGAGCTATTGCCCTCCGCAATCGAAGCGATGGGATCATATTTGACGGCGCTTTATGAATGACGGCGTAGTGCGCAAAAAAAGAGAATAAGTCAGTGCTGCCGAATAAAATTTATATAAAAGACGATCCTCTAACTATCGATGAGGAACTTATGGGGCATGAGTATCATAAATTAGATATTAAAATTCTAGAAGACAAAAAGCTTGTGGTCTTGGGTTTTACTACGAATTTGGCTATGTATTATTTCGCAAAAAACATTTTAACATCATCGTATAATGAAAGGGTCTCATACCTAGAACTTTTCCCTTATGAATATTGGGCGGGAGGAGCGCGATTTGCAAAAAATAGCGCTCAATTATGTATAGATATAAAGGAATTTATTAAAATAGACGAAGCGGAGTGCTGCATAGCGGACGATATGGACAGGTATAAATTTGAGCTGGATTTTAAAACATTCTACCAAAGCGTTACATTTTATTTCCCTAGTACGAAGGATTACATAAATTTCGCTAAATATCTGCTAAGTATGAGTATCTACAATAGAAAAAATAGGGTAAAATTTTATAGCGAAGATTATACGTTGATTTTACAATACTCCAGGTTTGTTATATGAGTAATTTAGAGCGATCAAAAATAAAATTTCTCTCATAAAGCTAAAATTTAAGGATTGGGCGGTATGACGCAAAACGCTATGAATGAAGCAAACCATAACGAAAAGGAGCAACGCAATGCTAGATAGAATTGCCGCTTGTTTAACGGGCATAATGTGCTTCTTATATCTTATAAATTTTACGGTACATAAACATGTAAAGATAGGCGAGAAATATATTAAATTTGATGATGCAGGTAGTTTATGGATATTGCCCGCAATCGCATTTATAGTAATAGGTATTTCTGGCTTTTATTTTGCCTTCCGCTCTG
>NZ_CALJPC010000063.1 GCF_937981295.1 uncultured Campylobacter sp. | reverse complement strand
CGGAGCGATGTATGAAAAAGATATTTTTAGCGCTGATCGCTACGGCGACTTTATCGCTAGCAGAAGCCACAGCTTTGTCATCAACGGAACAAGAGGATCCCGGTATAAGCAAGTTGCGAAGCAAATGCGATAATAACAACACCTTAGCATGCGTAAATCTCGCCATGGCATACTATTCAGGGGATGGTGTGAAGCAGGATTATGAGAAAGCAAAAGAGCTAAATTCTAAAGCCTGTAATTTGGGCGATGGCTGGGGTTGCACTACCTTAGGGGCGTCATACGAATACGGCAAGGGCGCAGAACAAGATTATAAAAAAGCGACCGAACTATATTCTAAGGCCTACGACTTAAAAATAGCATAGCTTGCGGCAATCTGGGTGTTTTATACCACTCAGGCAAGGGAGTAAAGCAAGATTACCAAAAAGCAACCGAACTGCTTTCCAAGGCTTGCGATTTGCAAGAAGGTGACGGATGCTACAATCTCGGGCTTTTATATGCCTCGGGCGAAGGCGTAAAGCAGGATTATAAAAAAGCAAGCGAGCTATATTCTAAAGCTTGCGATTTAAAACATGGCGAAAGCTGCCATAATCTTGGAATTTTATATGAAAAAGGTGAAGGCGTGCAACAAAGTTACCAAAAAGCGGATCAATTCTATTCTAAAGCTTGTGATTTAGAAGTTGCCGAAGGATGTTACAATCTTGGAGCTTCATACTATTTAGGTACGTCTATAAAGCAAGACGACAAAAAAGCGAATGAATTACTTTCTAAAGCCTGCAATCTAGGATATAGCGAAGGATGCTATATATTAGGGCTTTGGTATGACTCAAGAAAAGATGTAGAACAAAACTTCGAAAAAGCTAGTGAACTATATTCTAAAGCTTGTGATTTAGGACATGGCACAGGATGTAATAATCTTGGGCTCTTATACGCCTCGGGCGAAGGTATAAAACAAGACTATAAGAAAGCAAGCGAATTGTATTCTAAAGCTTGCGATTTAGAAATTGCCGAAGGATGTTACAATCTTGGAGTCTTACACTATTTAGGCGAAGGCATAAAACAAAATATCGAGAAAGCAAGAAACTTACTTTCTCTAGCTTGTAATCTAGGATATGGGTTAGGATGTAATGATCTAGGGGCTTTATATGAAAAACAAGATTATAAAAAAGCGAGTAAATTGTATTCTAAAGCTTGTAATTTAGGATATGGCATAGGATGTACTAATCTTGGAATTTTATATGAACACGGCAAAGGCATAAATAAAGATTATAAAAAAGCGAGCAAGCTATATTCTCAAGCTTGCGACCTAGAATATGACGCAGGATGCAACAATCTAGGGTTTTTATATGAACAAGGAGAAGGTGTAGAACAAAACTATAATAAAGCAAATGAGTTATATTCTAAGGCTTGTGATTTAAAATATGGCAAAGGGTGCTATAATCTAGGAGTTTTGTATAGCTCTGGCAAAGGCGTAAAGCAAGATTATAAAAAGGCAAATGAACTATATCTAAAAGCTTGCAATTTAAAAGATGGAAGCGGATGCTATAATATCGGAATTTCATATTATTTAGGAAAAGGCATAAGTCAGAATATAAGTATGGCAAAAAAATACTTCAGCAAGGCTTGCGATTTGGGTGATCAAGCCGGTTGTGACGGATATAAAAAGTTAAATGAGCTAGGCTTTTAATTCATTTAAATTTTTAAGCCGCCCATGAGCCTGCTTAAATTTACGGCTTAAATTTAAAGGTCTAAATTTAAACCATATTATCCGCGCGGAGGTACTAAAAGCGCGTCAAAATGCGCGGGCTCAAAATTTAAACCTATTCCGCCGCGGCAGATGCTGCGTAAACGCTGCGTAAAATTTAGTGAGCGCCAATTTATGACATTCGCGCCAAAATAAAAGGATACATTCTGCCGCCGTTAAAATTTCAGATGAGCCGTTAATTCTTTAGGAATTTTAAAATTTTAAGCTCTCCCCTTTGCGGGCTAAAATTTCGAGCGAGCCGTTAAGGGCGAGCCACTAATTCGTAGCGTTCGCGTCGAACTGCAAAAATTTCCTGATCTCCTCCATCGCCTCTTTGTTTGAAAGGGTAAATTTGATCTCGATGCGGCGGCTAGCGTCCTTGTCCTCGACGCCTCTGCGCATCACGGGCTGGGTGTAGCTGCGACCGCTAGCGATGAGATATTTTTGCAGTCGCTCATCTTTATTCCACGAGTTGATGAAATCCATCACCGCAAACGCCCTATTTTGCGACAGCTCGAGGTTGTACAAATACCCGCCGTCGCTGTCCGTGTGCCCTTCGATGATGATCTGATCTAAATTTTCGCGAATTTCATTATTATTCAAAAGCGCGGCGAAATAGCTCTGCAGCGTCGAGCGGAGCGTCTCTTTGGCGCCCTCTTTCAGCTCGCTTGAGCCCTTATCGAAAAGTATCGACGAGCTTAGCGTCATCGCGCCGCTTTCGTTATCGATGCGGATCTTGCCGCCCAGCTTCTCCTTCAGATCGGCGATGATCTTGACCTTCATTCCGGTGAGGTTGCGGATGCGGTTTTTCGTGACGTTGAGGTCTTGTAAAATTTTATTAAAATCGCTCTCCTTCTTCGTGAGCTGATCAAGCAAAAAGGCGATTTTAAGTTCGTTCTGGCTGATCGTAGCGTTGGCGTCCTCGCGCGTTTTTTGCAGAAGCGAGTTTATGTCTAAATTCTCTTTTTTCAGCCTCTCCGCCATCTCGGTCAGATCTTCGATCTGTATGAAGTAGATGGAATTTTGCTTTCGAAGATCGGTGTTTTCGATATTTAGCTTCTCGAGCTGGTCGCTAAAAATTTTATTCAGCGCCTCAAGCTCGGCGCTTTTTTTCTCCTGGCTTTGCAGGCTTGCTAGCGCGCTTGAAATTTGACTTTCTTTCTCTTGCAGGTTGCTTTGCGTGAGGAAGTATTTGACGATGATGCCGCCTACTAAAAGCACGAAAACAAAAAGTAGTCCCGCCATCAAATCGGCGTACGCGATCCAAAAAGTCTCTTTTTCTTCGTTATTCGTTTTCATCTAAAAGTGCTTTTTCATCGATGCTCGCAAGCGTTTTACGAAGCTCTTCGATTATGCTTTCGTTGCTCGTCCGCGCAGCACCCTCTCCAGCTAAAAGTGCCTTCAAATCCGCGCTTAGTCCCTTAAAGCTAGCGTCAATTTTAGCGGCGTAAGCATTCTGCGAACTTGAAATTTCGCCCGCAAACCCGCCCAAGGAGGCATTTAGGCTCTTGATTTGAGCACTTAATGCACTAGTAATGTTAGCCAGCTCGCCTTGCCCATCCGTTAAAGTCTTAGACTGGCTTAGATACTGCGCGGAAATTCCGTTTTGAATTTCGATTAGGCTTGCAGACACAGACTTGAGCGCAGATAAAATTTGAGCGAAGCTCTTATCTAACTCACCGTGAGCGAGATTTGTCCTTTGGATCATCTCGCCTGCTTTTTCAAGCTCTTCTTGTGTAATCGCCATACTTCGCTTCTCGGCTTCCATCACGCTTTCAAAAGCGCCGATTTTTTCATCGATTAGGCGGTTTAGCCTTTCGGTAAAATTCGTAGAGCTCATCATCGCAAATGAGCGCGAAATTTCAGAATTAGCGTTTAAAATTTCGCTCAGATAGCCCTGCGTGATCTCGTCTTTGTTCCAGAAGAAATTTTTAGTAGAATTTTTGTATTTGATGAGCAGACGCTCATATTTGCTGATGCCCTTTTTCTCGAAATATATCCACCAAAGCGCTAAGAAAATTCCATAGATCGAGACGTAAAATGCTGTACCTACGCCGCCTAGAAGCTGCGCGATCTCGGTTTCGAGCCCATCGATATTGCTTGAGGAAAAGTGCGGCATCGAAATCGCAATCGAGATGAAAGTTCCTAAAATTCCAAGCATCGGAAAGACTGCCGACGCGACGGAAGCGTAGTTTTGATTACGCAGCGAGTAGCCGTATTCGTCCACAAAAAGATCAAAGCTAGCATCGGATTTTTTCTTACCGCCGATACTTAAGAGATTGGCGACAATGTAATTTTTCAGCTCGCGCTTGAAGTCATCGATATTATTTTGAAAATTTAAGCAGCCGTATTCTGCATTATGACGAGCTAAAATTAGTGCAATAATTAGCAAAACCGCAAGCATCAGGATCGAGTGTGTTTCTACCTTCAGCCCGATAAGCCCCAAATAGCCCAGCAAAAACACCACAAAAACCGCAATCGGCAGAGCTGCGATCTTAAAAAAAACGCCCGCTAACGAGCGCTCCTTCGCCTCAGGTAGCGTGATATCGAGCACTTCGTTATTTGGGCGATCCATATTAGTTCCTATTTAGGCAATTTAGATTGTCAAATGCGACCTGCAAGCGCGCCACCATACTCTGCTCGCCAGCTCTTAGCCACTTGCGAGGATCGTAGAATTTTTTATTCGGTTTATCCTCACCTTCCGGATTGCCAATTTGAGCCTGCAAATAGCCGTGATTTTTGGCCTCATAAGCGCGCACGCCGTCCCAAAACGCCCACTGCGTGTCAGTGTCGATATTCATCTTAACGACGCCGTAGCTCACGGCCGCCTTGATATCGGAGGTCTCGCTGCCACTGCCGCCGTGAAAGACGAAATTTACAGGCTTTTCGGATTGCAGATTAAATTTTTCGCGGACGAATTTTTGCGAATTTTTCAAAATTTCAGGTCTCAGCACGACATTACCCGGCTTATACACGCCGTGCACGTTGCCAAAGCTTGCTGCGATGCTAAATCTATCGCTGATTTTGCCAAGTCGCTCGTAGGCAAGCGCGACATCTGCGGGCTGGGTGTAAAGCCGCGCGTTATCGACGCCGGTATTATCGACGCCGTCCTCTTCGCCGCCTGTGACGCCAAGCTCGATCTCAAGCGAAATTCCAAGATCGCTTAAAATTTCCAAATACTTCTCGCAGGTCGCTAAATTTAACTCCAAATCATCCTCGCTAAGATCGAGCATATGCGAGCTAAAAAGCGGCACGCCGTGAGCTTTTTTATTCGCGGCGTTGGCCTTAATGAGCTCGTCGATCCACGGAAGCAGCTTCCTTGCGGCATGATCGGTATGCAAAATCACCGCGACGCCGTAATGAGCCGCCAAAGCATGCACTTGATGCGCGCCTGCGATAGCGCCCAAAACTGCGGCATTAGGGCAAGTAGCGCCCGCGTAAAACGCTGCGCCGCCGTTGCTAAACTGAATAATAACGGGCGAATTTGCGATTTTAGCACTTTCCAAGACGGCGTTTATGGAATTTGATCCCACTACGTTTACCGCAGGGATCGCAAAACTCTGCTGCTTCGCATATGCATAGACCTTACTTACGTCATCGCCGCTTAAAACGCCCGGTTTTACTATATCTAAAACGCCCATTTTTAGCTCCTATATTATTTATACTCGATTTTAGCGCTTTTGTGAAGATCTGCTGCTTTTTGCTCGACTACTTTCGCCGCTTTTTGCTGTCTAAGCACGCGCTCAATAAAAGGCTTTGCCTCGCTTTGACTTAACTGCTTTTTAGCTTGAGACTCCTCTTTTAACACGACGTGATATCCGACTCTGCTTCTAATCGCTTTAGTAGTGATTTGACCATCTTTTATCTTAGAGATCGCATCGGCAAAAGGCTTGACCTGATCGCTAGGCATCCAGCCTAGCTCGCCGCCGGTTTGTTTAGCCTGCGGATCGATAGATTTAGCTTTGGCAAGCTCTGCAAATTTAGTAAATAGTGCACTGTCGCTAAGCCCTTTTAACTGCTTAATAATATCGTTTGCCTCAGCTTCGGTTTTAACGACGATCTGAGCCGCTTTGATTCTCGCAGGCTCGGTAAAGCGCGCTTTGTTTTTGTTATAAAAATCGGCTATTTCTTTATCGTCGATATTTATTTTGCTGGCTTCTTTAGCCTGCCATACACGAAGCGCTAAGTTATCTTTTACGATTTCAAGCTCTTTTTTATAAACATCTTCGTCCATAACGCCCGATTTTTTAGCTTCATCCGTTAGCAGCATCAGATCAATGCCTTTATCGATAAGCTCCTTTTTTTGATCGGCATTAAGAGCAGCGATATCTACATTGCCTATGCCTTGAAGTAGTGGAGCGAGCTCTTTTTCAGTTACGTCTTTGCCATTTACGGTAGCGTAAACGGTAGCGTTAAGGCTGATAGCGGCAGCCAAACTAAGTGCTGTAAATAAAACTTTTTTCATCACAATTCCTTAAAAAAATTTTAATGGCGATTATAACTCAAAGTTGTTAACAATCAAACTGTACTTTAGAATTTTAGGGTAGAATTCCGCCTTGAGGAAATGCAAATGAGAAGTAAAAAAGATATTTTAGAGATAAAAAAGAGAATTCTGCAAAACTTTGCAGAAGAGCGCAGTGAGTTGAAATTTAAAGACAACTATCAGCTTTTGGTCTGCGTGATGCTTAGCGCGCAGTGTACCGACAAGCGGGTAAATTTGATCACGCCGCGCTTTTTTGCGGAATTCCCTAGCGTTAAGGAGCTCGCAAAGGCCAATCTGGCAAGCGTAAAGCTGCTAATTAGCTCGTGCAATTTCTACAACAACAAAGCGGTAAATTTAATCAAAATGGCACAGGCGGTGGTTAGCGACTTTGGCGGCGTCGTGCCGCTTGATGAAGCGGGGCTCAAATCTCTTGCGGGCGTGGGGCAAAAGACTGCTCACGTCGTGCTTTTAGAGGGCGCGGGCGCAAACGTGATGGCGGTAGATACGCACGTCTTTCGCGTCGCGCATCGCCTAGGGCTGAGCCGTGCAAAGACGCCCGAGCTTACGGAGCGCGATCTTAGCGAGGCTTTTAAAACGGATCTTGGTAAGCTGCACCAAGGCATGGTGCTTTTCGGCCGCTACACCTGTAAGGCGATAAAGCCAAACTGCAAGGAGTGCTTTTTAAACGAGCTGTGCAGCAGCAAAGATAAGAATTTTCCGTAAAATTTAAGTCTATGTTCGCGAGTTAAATTTTACGGATTTAAATTTTATGAAATTTTACTTTTCGGGACCTACTGTTTTGCCAGCCAAGCCCGGTATCCTTCGCTTTTAATCACGTCCGCGATGCTTTTTACCATCTCCTGCGGCAGAAATTCGGACTTTTTATCGATGACGGACACTAACGCGTAAGCGTTATCGTAATCTTGCAGCGCTAGGCCCGCGCGCACCAGCGTTTCGTATAAAAACGGCTCGTCTTTTTCGATGCTTACCGCATCATCGTTTAAAAATTTATAGATGAACGCAAGCTGTTTTTTATCGCCGATCTTTAAAAAATAATCGGCTAAATTCGTCGCGCTCTTAATGATGATTTTGCGTAGATCGTCTATCTGCTGCGCAGAATAACGCTCAGTAATCAGCCGCCAATTTTCCGCCATCCTTGCGGCAATGATAGACAGCTTGAAAGCTCTGCCGTCATAAGCATATTTTTCGCTTTCGTCGCCGATTTTTTCTATAGCCTCGAATTCGCTCACCATATACTCGTATAGCTCCTCATCGCTGCCGCTGAAATTTTCTAAATATATCGTCTCGGCGATAGTCTCGGAATTTTTAGGCAAATCGCCTGCGTATTCTGGCTCCTGCTCTTCATTTTCTTCGTCCCAGGCGGCTTTTCTAGCCTCAAAAGTTTTAAAATCCACCAGCGGATTAGCGCCCTTTTTTACAAATTTAAAAAAGGCAGAAATATCGATCTGATGCTCATCTACGCAAATTCCGTCCTTAAACATCAGCTCGCAATTTTCAAAAAATTCCCAACCATCAAGCGCGCCTAGGTAGCTTTGACCGATCCGTCCGTCTAGGACATAGACGCATTCGCTAGCGCTATGATCAGGCATCGCGTGGTCGTTTGAGACGATATACGGCGCTTGCGTTTTTCCAAAAACCTGCAACATTCCGTCGTTGTATTCACCGCTTATGCCCCAAAGCGCCGTTAGATTGCCGCCGATTGCGATAATGCCGTCCTGCGAATGCAGATAATTGCACGTCGTATCTTTAGCAACCTGTAAAAACAGATAATCATCATCGACGATATCGCCGCCGGTGGATAAATTTCCGTTAACAAACATCGCTCGTGCGGTATTTTTACCGCCCGCTTCGCTAAATTTATCCTCAAGCCATGCGGAATTTATCGTGCATCACGACAGGCTAAGATCGCCGTCAAACACCAGTACGTCAAAGCTACCATCCAAATATAAATTTGAGCCATATTTTTTCTCAAATTCATCATAAGGCAGTATAAAAACGGGTGGAATTTTGGTTGCAAAAGAGCTACGATTTTCGTATCACTTTGCTTGTGATTTAACGATCTACTCGCAATTTTGTAGAAAATTTTTGACCTGGTTTTCCATTTTTATATCCTTTTAAATTTACTATTTCGGTAAGTAGTCCATTATATAGCCTGCGGAGCAAAAATTTTACGAAATTTTGGAAAAGCGCTCGCGAGGCAAGCAACCGCAAAATTTAAGGGCGAAGTATTTTGTTCTAGACGAGTAAAATTTAAATCATAGGACAAAAACAAGTTGTAAAAATTTTAAGGCGCAGCATTTTTTCTTTAGACTAGGCGGAAACGACGGAGGCGAGGGAGCGTATACGCAATACGTGACCGAAGCCGACCGAGTTTCCAACGACGTATAAAGGAAAAAGACAAGCCGCCGTTAAATTTAGTGACGTCCGCAG
>NZ_CALJPC010000062.1 GCF_937981295.1 uncultured Campylobacter sp. | reverse complement strand
GCGATTATGATCTCATCTTTGCAAGCTTTTAGATCGCTCATTTTCATATTTGTATCTTTTGAAATTTTCATTTTTTACTCCTATCTTTTTCGTGCGTGATAAACTAAATTAGCGGCTACCTTTTGCTCGTAGCCTAAGGCTAAATTTAGCGCCGTCTTTTCATATAGCCTTGCGTTTTGCCCTTCGGCTAAAAACTCGCAGACCTCTTCGTCGATGCCGGCAAGCTCGCCGATTTTAATGAGCTCGTCGCGGCTGAGCGTCATCTCCGGCGAGTAGGTAAGCCTACTTTGCAGATAGCCTCCTAGCCTATCGATACGCTTTCTAAGCACTCCGATACCTACGGCAATTACGGCTATGCCTAGGTTTTCGCGTTTGCTAAACTCATAGATCTCGCGCAAAAGCTCAAATTTTCGCTCAAAAGTCAGATCGTTATCGCGCACGAAAAGATCGGCTTCGTCGATTACTATCAGACGGGTTTTTAAGTTTGCGATCGCCTCGCAAAACTGCTCGAATTTATCATCCGTATTGCCCTTAGGCTTTTCGCCCACGGCTCGCAGCAGTAAACTCATAAATGCGCTGGCGCTTAGGCTCTTTCTAGCCTTTACGTAGATACCGCCAAGTTCGCCCGTAAGCTTTTGAAGTAGGTAGGTTTTACCCATACCGCTTTCGCCCAAAATGAGCTCGAAAAAGCTAAGCTTCGTCTGCTCCATCCTATAGATGCGCTCCTTGATCTTTTGCTGTGCCAGGCTTAACCAAACTCCGCCATTTTGTGCCTCTTTTTTGGGAGTATTAGCGGCAATTACCTTATCTAAAAACGCCTCGATCGCGGCGGCATATAGCTCGCTTTTAGAGGAGTCATATTTGCCGTTTAGCACACCGCTAACGGTGCCTTCTCTCTTGCCGATCGCATCTGCGATCTTGCCTAGGGTTATGCCATAAGCTTTGCATAACTCAAATTTTTCTTTTAAACTCATCGCTCTTTCCTTTGCCCGTAGGCTAAATTTAAGCAAACGCTTATAAAATCCGCCCGCTAGCAGATTTTAAAGGCGCTTTACATCGCCGCCAAAAGTTCCTCGTTGCTCATAGCAATTTTGGAGTGCAGGCGCCTGCTGTTTTGTCTTTGCTTATCGACTTCAAACGCCGTACTCGCATAGGAGCTGATAGTATTAGGGCGTTTATAAAGGTTTGCGTAATAGCCAAACGCCTGCCTAACGGCGCTCACCACGGCCTCATTTTTAGCTAGCTGCGCGCTAAGCGCGGTATGATTGCGCGGATCTATACGATCTATCAAATGAGCCTCGCAAATAGGGCGATTATTTTTCATATCTACGACGAATACGCTTTCTACCTCGCCTCTGTTTATCCTTACCTCTACGTTTTGCCCTACGAATTTGCAAAGCGCAGGATGCGAATATGTCCGCCTCTGCCCCATTACCGATAGAGCTATGCAGCTATTTCTCACTCTGATAGATCTGCGTTCGCTAAAGATATACTCAAGCGTAGTTTCATCAAATACCGCCCTAGGCTTAGCCTCCAACTTATCTAAGAAGCTTTTTAAAGGATGAATTTTGCGGGAGGCGTTATAGTGTTCGTTCCACCACCTCACCGCCCGCTCGAAATATGAGATAAAATCGGTAAAATTAAGCGGATTTTGCTTTATATATTCAGCTATGATCTCGCTTTGTCTATCACCGTCCTTGTGATATCCCGCTCCGCCGCACTCAGCTATTACCATCTCGCCCATGCGGCGCTGGACGTGATTAAAGATATTTTCGATAGGTTTTGCGCGAGAATTCCTTACCTTCGCTTTTTTATGAAGCAGATTTGGCACTAGATCGTCAAAATCCCTAAATTTAATCCCGCTTAGCTGAGACCTGACGCCTGCGATATACTCGCTTAGCTCGGGTTTTCCGTTATCGGTATAGATGGCATCTGGGATGCCAAAGCGCAAAGCCATCTTTAGGCTATTGCCTACGCTTAGGCGGTTATATTTTCCAAGTACTATATCTATGCCTATGATCGCTCCGCTTCCCATATTGATCCAGACATAAGCGTTAGGGTTGATGACCTCTCCTGCGGGACCTACCGCATCGAAATCAAATACTATCTGATCGCCGCAGATCATCTCCATACTTTCGTAGCAGTTTAGATCGCGGATGATATGCATAGCCCACTCGTTTCGTACGCCGCGATCGCCGCAGCTTGCACGAAGTAGCATCGCTTTGATCTCTGGCGCCGCGGTTAGGCGGGCGAAGCTTTGGTATGAGCCGATTTTAAGGGCGTTGTCTTTCGCATAGGATTGCAGCTGCTCGTAAGCAAAGCTCTTGCTAGCTAGCGGATTGTGCAGCATAAAGCCTACCGCCCACTCTAAAGCGCTCATCTCAAAGCTGGAGCTTTTAAACTTAGCTTTAAAATCAATGCTTAGCTCGTCGTTTTTAACCTCTACTTCACTTTGCTTAAATAGCTTGGCCCACGAATAAAGCGTTTTTAAGCTCACTTCGTATTTCGCCGCTACCCCCTTGCCCCATAGCGTCTTACTCATTCCCGCAGGGCAGCTTTTTAGCTCGTTTATTGCCTTTAACTTATTCATCTTTTCTATATCCTTAATCTTTAGGCTCAGAGCGTTTTGCTCTGCTTCGCTGCGCTCGCAAGAAACGCCGCTTCGGCTTCGCCTTGCGTCGCTATACTCGTTTTGCTCTGCTTCGCTACGCTCGTTTTGCGGTGCGCAAATGAAAGCATCCGAGCCATTATTTATATTTGAGTCGCTATCCGTGAACGCCGCGTTATTTTCATCTACTGCTTCGTGCTCTAGGCTTTGGCGGTTTTGCGCCACTTTTTGGCATTCTTGATAAAATTTAGCTGCCACATCAGCTCTTCGGCTACCCTCTCCTCGCTCGTATCCCACGCCGTAGCTAGTGTTTTTACAAAAGCGCGCGTCGCACTCATAGCGTTGTCCGCCATCTTGTCCGCCTGCGAATACTTGAGCTTGACGAAGTACTTGTTCTGTCTGATCACCATCTTTATTTTCATTTTTATTCCTTTTATTTTGTCGCGCTCATCGCTGCAAATAGGTGCGGGCGCGCTTTGCTGTGAAATTTCGCCGTTTTCGTCGTTTATCAGATTATCATCAATCCAAATTTGAAGGGTTTTACCACCGCGACCGACGCCGTCGGTGTAGGTAAAACACAATATATTAGGTTTTATCGAGCAAAATTTTTTGCCTGCCTTTTCCGCACGCTTAACAGCTTTCATCAGAGCGTCATATTTGACGCTCAAAATTTCCGCCGCATGCTTACTGGTTACCCACATATTAGGCTACTTTTATCCCGACTTTTTTAAAGGTATTCTTGGCTTTTTTGGAGTAGTACCCGTTTAAAATGCTACTATAGCTTAGGTTATTCTCGCGACAAAAACGCTTTAGAGTTTTATTCGTCTTGATTTGGATTTGCTCCGCTACCCCGCCGCTTTTTACGTTACCGATAAAATCTATCATCGTTTAAGCTTCCTTTGATATAATTTTGGTATAGATGTCGAAATTATAATCTAATTTATTAGGTTTGTCAAGGGGATTTTATGAATTTAGCACAAAAGATTAGGTCTTTGCGAGAAAATAAAGAATGGACGCAAGGCGATTTGGCTGAAAAATCAGGTGTTGGCAAGTCCAGCATACAATTATATGAAAGCGGCAAAGGAAATATTACACAACTAAATTTAGAAAAAATAGCTTCTGCGTTTGGTGTAAATATATCTTATTTTTTAAACGACAAGATGTCCAATGGTTTGTCCATAAGTGTCCATAAGTCGTCCCCCAATTTGTCCCTTAGTCCCGCGAACCTTAAAAAGTCACAAAAAGAGCAGATCGCAGAGGATCAAATTTTCATCCGCAAGCTGAGCTCGGTCGTCGGTGCGGGCGAGAGCGCCGATATCGAAGGCGTCGAAGTATACGATACGGACGTGCTCGTGCCTTTTTCTCGGATGCTTTTTAATTTACCCGTAAACGAGCATAATATCCGCTGCCTCAAAGTCGTCGGATATTCGATGATACCGATGCTCTATCCGGATAGCTGGGTTATAGCCCGCATGGGGCCGAGCTTCGATGGGGATGGACTTTATATCATAGATTTCGGCGGAAATTTTATGGTAAAATTGCTACAAAAGCACCCAAACGGCACGCTTTTTGTTAATAGCGTCAATCAAGAATACCGCAGCTATGAGATAGGACCGAATGACGAGATCCGAGTACAAATCGTCGGCAAGGTTTTGCGCTGCGTGATTTGAAGCCTATTTTTAGGGATTTTGAAGCTTTTTGAAAGAACTTTGAAGCTATTTTGAAGCCCCCTAGGGCTCGTTTTCAAAAATGTGAAAAAAAAATGCGCGAAAATTGCAAAATTCGCATTTTAGTTTCTCATTTTTTACCTCAACCCTATATGCTTACAAATATCGCCCAAATCGCTATTTGCTCCGAATTTTTTGCCAATCTCACTTTTTTACCTTTTATATGAGATTTATCAAATTCAACAACTGTTTTTCACGGCGAGATAAACGGGATAAAATTGATTGCTTTTGCGGACTATTTTTGTAGCGACTATTTTAAGCGATGAAACGACAGTTAGTATCATCGGCGCACTGTATTCGAGCGCTTTTAAATTTGACGATTTCGTCGGTATTTTAAAATTCAAAGCATAAAAAAATCCAGTGCAAAAAAGACGGAATGGACAACCGAGTAAGTTTAGTCGGGGCAAAATATACGAATTTCCTTTTATAGCACCACGACCTCGGTTTCCAGTTCGATACCAAATTCCTCAAAAACGCGGCTTTGCGCTAAATTTATGAGCGCAATCACATCCTCAAAGCTCGCGCCGCCGAAATTTATGATGAAATTGGCGTGCTGCTCGCTAAATTTCGCTCCGCCGATCGCGTGGCCCTTAAGCCCCGCCGCTTCGATCAGCCTGCCCGCGGCGTCATTCGGCGGGTTTTTAAAACAGCTTCCAAAGCTCGCTCCCTTTGGCTGGTTGGCGCGTTTGGCAGCGAAATCCGCGGCGAGTTCGGTATCAAAGCCGCGCGAAATTTTAAACTCGGCGCCCAAAATCGGCTCCTCGATCCCGCTTCTTCGGTAGCCGAAGCTTATCCGCTCGCGCTCCACCCAGCCGCGCGTTAGGCGCACGGCAAGCAGGCTATCGCTGATGCTAGCGCCGGCGAGCCCCGCGTTCATTTTGATTAACCCGCCGAGCGTGCCCGGGATGTTTCGCAAAAACTCAAAGCCGCCGAGACCCTGCTTTTTGGAGAAGTTGTAAATTTTACCCGACTTCGTCGTAGCCCCGATGCTAAGGACGTCTCCGCTTAAGCTTATGCGGTCAAACTCCTCGCTTAGCATCGCAAGGTGCGGCGGTGCGGGCGAGATGAGCAGATTGTTGCCGCCGCCGATGATCGCGCCCCCCGCTATGCTCTCAAACTCCGCAAAATCGGCCTCGTCTTTTAAAATTTGCACCGCGAAACTCCCGCCGATGCGCACGGAGGTGTATTTGCTAAAATCTATCTGCTTTGTTTTCAAAATTTTGCCTTTTAAATTTCATTTCTAAATTTTGCGCTAGCCGCCCGCCGCTTTAAAATTTAACGATACTGTCGAGCCGCACGGCACAGTGCGAAACGCGAACGCTATTTCAAAATTTAACGCTGCTGCTGCGATTAAATTTAGCTCGCTTTCGATACGTTTTCAGCGGCGCACTACGTCGCACGCGCAACTCGCACTCTGCGGTACAAAATACAACCGCGCAATGTAGCGCCGCGCTGCAAAATTTCATCGCTGCGTAGCCTAAATTTGAGATGGAACATCGCGCCGCGACAATGGCGCCACAGCGCGGTCGATTGACGCGCTCAGCGGCAAAATCCGCGGCAAGCTCGGCGCTAAATTTTACGCGCAAATTTAAATTCACGTCGCACTCCGCAGCTAAACCCAAAAGCGGCGAAGGGGCTGCACCGCCACGGCAAGAACGCGGGGTAAAATTCTACCTCGCGTCTACCCTTACGCCAAAGTAAAATTTTCGCCGAGGCACAAACCCCTTAACGCCTAGAAATTTAGCCGAAACGAAGGGGCGTGTTCCGAGCAAAATCAGCCGAAGCAAGGCTCAAATTTCAACTAAATTTTAACCTCGCTCGCTTTACATCGGGTTTTGCCCGCCGCAGTCCGTAAAGCGAATCTCGTTATATTCGCGCGGGATAAAATTCTCCTGCGCGCTAATCGGCGCAGGGTAAAATCCGCGCTCGTAACCAAGCTCAAATAGCCTATCTACCGCCTTTATCTGCGCCCCCGAAAGCTCGATCGAGGCCTCGTTGGCATAAAGGCTCAGATATTTTTCGAGCTTTGCGTCGTCCACGCGAATGAGATTTCGCTCGAGAAGCATCTGCGACAAAAGCGGCTTATGCGCGGTGGCGATGCGCACGCCCTCCGTTAGCACGCGCTCGCACTCGATGGCGTCCGTTATCGGCAGGCTGCGGCGAACCGCCATACCTCCTAGCGGCAGCGGTAAATTTTCGCCCGCTAGCTCGCTCCAGATATCCCAGATCTCGCGCTCCACGCAAAGCTCGTCCGAAAAGTCCAAAATGCTCTCGTGTATCAGCACGCCCGCGTCCACCTCGCCGCTTAAGACAGCGCTCTCGATCTCTAGGAAATTTTTATAAATCACGCGCGCCTGCGGGTATGCCATGCGAAAAAGCAGGGCGTTTGTCGTGTGCTTGCCGCTTAGCGCGACCTTGAAATTTCGCTTTAAAATCGCGCCCTTTTTCTTAACCAGCTTTGGTCCGTAGCCCTCGCCGAAGCTCACCGCCGTGCGCAAAAGCGCGTATTCGTCGCAGATAAGCGGATATAACGCGAAGCTAATCGCCGTGGCCTCATAGGTGCCCTTTAGCGCCTCGTCGTTTAGCGTCTGGATATCAAGCGCCGTGGCGCTAAGCTTTAGATTTTTGGAGCTCACCCAACCGAAATCAATCGCCTTATACATAAAAATATCGTCGGCGTCGGGTGAGTGGGCGACGTTTATATGCTTAAAAATCTTCAAATTTTATCCTTTTTGCTCCGCTTTAAATTTCGCGCGCGGTGCGCAGCTTGATTCCAAAATGTTGCGAAATTATAGTGAAATTTTGCTACAGCCCTCATAAAAATGAGGAATTTCTAAAGAAAAACGTGAAAAATCGAGGCTCTTTAAAAGGCTAAATTTAATGCTCTCCGCTTACCGCGCAGAACTTTTACGCTCCTTAAAAATTTCAAATTCCGATGCCACGCCAAATTTGCGCGAATAATCAAAAATTCATTTCAAATTTGGTAAAATCAAACGAATTTATTTTTAAGGAAAAACATGGACGAGGGAAAGAAAAAGACGCTGGATGCGGCGCTAAAATCGATCGACAAAGCTTTCGGCAAGGGCACGCTGGTGCGGCTGGGCGATAAGCAGGTCGAGCCGATAGACGCCATCTCTACGGGCTCTGTGGGGCTTGACATCGCGCTTGGCATCGGCGGCGTGCCGAAGGGGCGTATCATCGAGGTTTACGGGCCTGAGAGCTCGGGTAAGACGACGCTTACGCTTCACATAATCGCCGAATGCCAAAAAGCGGGCGGAATTTGCGCATTTGTAGACGCCGAGCACGCACTAGACGTCAAATACGCTTCAAATTTAGGCGTCGATACCGACAATCTCTACGTCAGCCAGCCCGACTTCGGAGAGCAGGCGCTTGACATCGTAGAAACCCTGGCAAAGAGCGGCGCGATCGATCTTATCGTCGTAGATAGCGTCGCTGCGCTCACGCCGAAAAACGAGATCGAGGGCGATATGGGCGATCAGCACGTAGGGCTTCAGGCGCGACTTATGAGCCAGGCGCTGCGCAAGCTCGCGGGCGTCGTGCACAAGATGAATACGACGGTGATCTTTATCAATCAAATCCGTATGAAGATCGGCGCGATGGGCTACGGCACGCCAGAGACCACGACTGGTGGCAATGCGCTTAAATTTTACGCTTCGGTGCGCATCGATATACGCAAGATCGCTACTTTGAAACAAAACGAAGAGAGCATCGGCAACCGCGCCAAGGTCAAAGTCGTGAAAAACAAAGTGGCGCCGCCGTTTAAGATCGCGGAATTTGACATAATGTTCGGCAAGGGTATCAGCAAGGTGGGTGAGTTGATCGATTACGGCGTCAAGCTCGATATCGTCGATAAAAGCGGCGCGTGGTTCAGCTACGGCGATACGAAGCTAGGACAAGGTCGCGAAAACGCTAAAATTTATCTAGAGAATAACCCTGCTGTCGCCGAAGAGATCACTGCAAAGATCCGCGAGCAAATGGGTAGCGTAAATTTCAGCACAGACGCGGACGATGAAGAAAATTTACAAAGTGGAGATGAATGATGATTTATATCGAAGATGTTTATGCGATAGAGGTGTTAGATAGTCGCGGCAACCCGACCGTGAAGGCGACCGTGGCTCTAAGCGACGGCACCGTAGCAAGCGCGATAGTGCCAAGCGGCGCAAG
>NZ_CALJPC010000061.1 GCF_937981295.1 uncultured Campylobacter sp. | reverse complement strand
TATATTTTGAACCCGGGAATTGTTTATTACAAGCGCAATTAAAACGCAACTCTCTATCGGTTATATGCTCGCAATCATCGGCGCACTTATGATTGGCAAGATCATAACCGAGCTTACAATGCTGCGTAGCGAAATCACTATCGTAAGCGAAAACATCAACGATAAATCTAGCATTAGCAATTTTAGGATCATCGCTATAATCAAACTTCTTTAAAGGATATATAAAGGTAGGAAAAGTTTGAGCACAAGCAAACTTATAAAAAACCTGTGTAGAAAATTCCTTATAAAGAAATATTTCATAATTATTATGAACTCTAACATAATGGTAAACTTCCATATCCGAGCCATCTTTTCTAAATCTATACATAAAAAGCTCATTTTCTCTATCGAAAGCAAGCTTATAAGTATAACGGTCATCTTCTTTATACATAGGCTCTCCGATAGGAGCGCCATATTTAGGAATAAAATTATAGCCACAACCAATTTCAGTGGCATTAGAAAGAGAGGCTACAAGTAGGAGGATTAGGGGGATAAATTTCACTTGAACCACCTTTTAACCAAAAGGCTTAAAACGGCGCAAATAGGGATAAGAATTATCGAAAACCAAACAAAAATGCTAAAAAAGAAATCAAAGCTATTAATGCCAGTAATAGGAATCATCTTATACATCTTGAGCCCCTAAAGTTTACTAACGTAAAATAAAACCAAACAAGCGAATAAAAAACCGCACAGAATACCGGACATAGAGGATAAATAATTAAAATCTGCCTGCGATAAACCAAGCTCTACCCAATAATTCATGATTCACTCACAAAAAAATCGATAGAATGAGAAACTACCTTAACGATCGCAACAAATGCGATAAAAACGCCAAAAAACGAATAAATAAAGATAGGTAAATTCGAAAGCGGCAAATCCATTTCATATCCTTATTAATTCGTTTATCCCTTGCAAAAAATGCAAGGGAATAAATTTAGCCTCGACGAATGAAGCCGATGCACCAGCGAACTACGACTATTCCGCCAAGCGCGATAAAAATAGCGCTAGCGACGGCAAAAACAGGCGAAACATCAAAAGTTCCCGACACTTTTCCGTCTGAAGCCATAGTAACATCGGCTAAAGCCTGCGTAGCACCGAAAAAGACAGAACCGAGCAAAATCGCCAAAGAATTGTTTCAATTCCCAACGGGATGGAATTCTACAAAAACTTAAAATTTTAGAAAGG
>NZ_CALJPC010000060.1 GCF_937981295.1 uncultured Campylobacter sp. | reverse complement strand
CGAGATTTGCCTATATCGAGTCGTTTGATAAAAACAATCCCTTCGTGACCTATATCGTGGGCGATCCGGAGTGTCCGTATTGCGTCGAGGAGATGAAAAGGATCACGAAGCATCTTCGCAACAGCAACGTAAAATTGATCTTTGCGCCGGTGCACGGCAAAAGCGCGTTTATCAAATCGGCGCTGGTTTTAAAGCATCTAAAAGCCCTCTCGCCGAGCGATCAAAAGGGTGCGATCGACGTGATCGAGAAATACTATAACAAGGACGCACAGGTAAGCGATGCGGACATCTCAAAGGCCGAGCTTGACGCCGTGTATGCGGACACCAAGACGCTCTTTTCTAAAGGTGTGATCAAATCGGTGCCATACGTGATCAAGGTGAAAAAATAGTCTAAATTTGAGGAATTTAGGGCGCGAGGTTTGTGCGAGCAGCGCGAGCTTGCTCGCAGCAGTGCAAGTCGCGCGCAGCACAGCCACCCGCGCGAGCTGAAATTTAACAAAATTCCGTCGCTTTAAAATTTCAAGCGGCGGAATTTTATATTGATTGTAGCCCGGCAATTCTAAATTTAAAGCGATACATCTTCTAAAAGCGCGCCCAAGTGATTTGCTTGGGCTTGTAATTATATGCGCTACCATCGGGCTTTTTTAGCGCGCAATTCAAAGCAAAATTTTAAAATCCTCGAGTGAGAAGAGTAAAATTTTATCGCTTTTTAGGCTTGCTAGCTCGCCGCTAAAGCCGCTTTTGGAAAACAGCGCGAGCAGATCGGGCGCGAGGTGCGCTTTTTCGCATTTGAGTATGAGCTCGTTTAGCACGTTTTTTGAAATTTTTCGCTCCTTGTATTTGCACTCGCCCGCGACGCAAAAGCTCTCAAATTTCGCGTAGATGTCGATCTCGACCTCCTTGTTCCAAAAGCTCGAAATTTGCGAAATCTCTAAATTTAAATACTTCGCGAGTAGCTCTTTGCTTAAAATTTCAAACCCGAGCCCCGCGTAGGCGTTGAAATCTGCTTTGATTAGACTTAGCACGCGTCCTATTTCGCCGCGTCGCAGCGCGGGCAGGTTCGGCTCGATAAATCTAAACCAAAACCTCGCAAAGTTGCTGCTGAAATGGACTTTGTCCGTGATATGGTAGCGGCGCAGCGCGCGCGGGAGGCGGTCGTTTTTGCGCTCTTTTTGCGCCCTTTGCTCGCTTGATTTTTCGGTGATTAAAAACTTCGCGTTTATGAGGTCTGCAGTGATTTTTTGCGCCGTAAATCGCGGCAAGATTTTTGAAATTCCTATTTTTTTGCGGTCGCTTCTAGCGAATTTCATCAGCGCTTTTTTGATCTGCTCTTCGCACTCGCCGCCGAATTTAAAGCGCTCGCCGAGACGTTCAAAGCAGAGCAAAATTTCATTTTCGATCGCTTCGAAAACGTCCGCGTAGCCGCTTATGCAACCTATCTCGTCAAATACGAAATGAAACTGC
Organism: uncultured Campylobacter sp.; assembly: GCF_937981295.1. Taxonomy (GTDB): domain Bacteria; phylum Campylobacterota; class Campylobacteria; order Campylobacterales; family Campylobacteraceae; genus Campylobacter_B. Next base: position 39,163 of record NZ_CALJPC010000060.1, on the reverse strand, counting down.
AAAATCGCGTCGATACCAACATCGCCTAAATTTCGCGCAGTGTCTTTTAACTCGTAAATTTCGCCCTCCTTGCGGGCGTAATTTTAGCGAGTTTGGATATAATTTGCAAAAATTTTGGAGCCGCGCTTTGGATTTTGAAATGATCAAAGAAAATATTATCTTAAAAGAGGGGGTCAAATACTTCGATTGCGCCGCCTCGGGCCTTGCGTATCGTCCTATAGAAGCGGAGATCGAGCGCGTGCTTGCAACATATGCCAACGTCCACTCCGCAGGCGGAGCCAACGCCGAGATTACAAGCGATTACTACGAAAATGCAAGAGCCAAAATCAAAGAGCTTCTGGGCTGCGAGGAGCGCTACTACCTGATCTCCTGCGGTTTCGGCGCGACTGCGGCGATAAAGAAGCTCTGGGAAATTCTAGGCATCTACCTGCCGCCTGCTACGCGAGACAGGTTCGGCTTGCGGCGCGAGAGCATAAAAGAGCTGCCGCTTTTCATCATCTCGCCTTTTGAGCATCATTCCGTGGAGATCAGCCTACGGCAGGGGCTTTGCGAGATCGTGCGCGTGCCGCTGGATCCAAGCGGGCTGATGGATTTTGCGCGCTTGGGCGAAATTTTATCCGCAAACAAAGGGCGCGAAATTTACGGCGTGCTTACCGCGGCATCGAACGTGACGGGGCTTAAGCTAGATTACAAACGCGCTTATTTGATGCTTAAGGCGCACGGCGGGCGGCTGTTTGTGGACGCTAGCGCGCTCATCGCGCACGAAAACGTAGATCTCGGCTTTTGCGACGGCGTGTTTTTCGGCGCGCACAAGCTTTTGGGCGGCGTGGGCGCTAGCGGAATTTTAGCAGTGCGAAAGGAGTTTTTGCGCGGCGAGGAGCCGACATTCGCGGGAGGCGGCACGATCAAATACGCGGACGCCCTAACGCAGCGCTTTATAATCGACAAGGAGCGCTTGGAGGAAGCGGGCACGCCGGGCATCATCGCGCTGGTGCGGGCATACCTCGCTCTAAAGCTTCGCAAAAGCGCGGGGCTAGAGGCGATCAAGTCGCGCGAAGAGGCTATTTGCAGGCGCTTCATAAGTGAAATTTCAAAAATCCCCGAGATTGAAATTTACGGCAATCTCACCGCGCCGCGCGTGCCGATCTTTGCTTTTAATATGAAAGGGCTCGGTGCAGACGCGCTAGCCGGAGTGCTCGGGCAGAAATTTGAGATCCAGACCCGCGCAGGATGCGACTGTGCAGCACCTTACGGCTTTGATCTGCTCGGCTTGCAACCCGATACCGAAATGTCGCGCAAACCCGCTTGGGTACGGGCTAGCTTCTCGTTCATCCACGACGAAAGCGACGTGGATTTCTTAGCAGAGGCGCTAAGACAGATCGCTCAGATCCGCGATAAAATCACCTTCGTAGCGGGCAAATATCGCTGCGGCAGCGTAAATTGAGCTCGCGAAATTTTATAGCAATAACTGCTTTTAAATTTTAAGGTGTGGGATTTTGTGACATAAAATTTAAAAGCTTGGAATTTTAAAATTTTAAATTTGCCGACGGAATTTTATCCGTAAAATTTTGTTTTATGGAATTTTACGCTGTGAAATTTGAGCGCTAGAATTCCGTGCTGCGCGGATAAATCTCGGCGCAGCTAAATTTCAAAATTTAGCTATTCAAATAAGCTTCGCAAATTTTGTATTTCGTGAACACATGGAAAATTCTGCGCCGTGGAATTTTAGCCGCAAAATTTAAAATTCCGCAAAACCTAATTTTACTCTGTAGAATTTCACGGCGAGAAATTTTACCGCAGAGCCCGCGGCGGCGAAAATTGATGCGCTCGTCTGAAAGCTAAATTAGGGCGCAAGCCGCTTGCGATAAGGGCGCAGATTTTAAGATGCGAAATTCTGCGCCGCTAAAAGGCGCAAAATTTCACTAAATTTACTCGCCGAATTCCTTTTGCAGCCTATAAACCTTATCATAATCGACCCCCTCGATGATGCGCGGGCGCGAGGCATTGAAATCGGCATTGATCACCGAGCGAGCGGGGTCAAACTCGGGCAGCTCGGTCATCTCTAAAATTTCCGTGATCGCGTGGATGAGATCGTCGTTTAAAAACGGTCTGTCTTTGGCTGCTGCGATGCGCGCCCAAAGATCAGCGTTTTGCTCTTTGAACTTATCCGACGCCATGAAAATCAGTGGGATTTCGAGCGTGAAGCGGTTTATGCCGCCGTGGATCAGCTTGCCGCGGTATTGATAAAGGCTCTGGGCGTGGTCGCTGAAATAGACTATCAGCGTGTTGTCGCTCGCAAAAATTTTATAAATTTCGCTCACGATAAAATCGTTATAAGCCACGGTGTTTAGGTAGTGCGCGAGCTCTTTTTTCTGCCCCTCATCAAGCGGCTCGCGCGAGATATCCGCGGCGCTAAATTTAGCAAAGCTTTTTGGATAGCGAAACTCGTAGCTCGGGTGCGAGCCCATCAGATGAAGGATGAAAAATTTATCCTTTTTCTGCGTGCCATTTACCTCTGCGGCGGAGCTTGCGTCCTTGTGCGCAAGAGGTGATCTTTTCGCACCCGATTTGAAATTTTTTATACTCGGAAGCATAACTTCGTCGAGCGAGTAGGCGTATTTGTAAACCGGGATTTGATTCGTAAAGTCCGAGTGATCCGTCATTTGCGCGCTCGCGCCGCTTGCGACCGCCCACTGCCCGTAGCGCTCCTGATTGCTGATCCAAAAGGTCTCGTAGTTTGCCAGCCGCGCGAGATTTACGATGTCGAGGTTGGCGCTCCACGGGCGGTGCTTTTCGCTCTCGTAATTTCCAAAATTTAGCACGTATTTTAACACGTCGTTGGTCTTAGCTCCAGGCGATACGACATCGCTAAAGGCGATTAAATTTCCGCTTTGCTCAAGCGCTTGCAGATTCGGTGTGGTGGGCAGATAGTAGCCGTATAGGCTCATGAAATTTCGCTGCAGGCTCTCTCCGATGATGAAAACGACGTTTGAGATGCGGTTTGGCGCGGTTTTATGCGAATGTGAGGCGTAAATGCTTTGGTATCCAGCTTGCAGCTCGCGCACGCTTTTAAAATCGGCGCCGAAATAATCCTTCGTAACGAAAGCAAAGTTATAAATCGGAATTTTATTTAGCGCGATTATGACGCTAGCGCGCATTTTCGAGCTTTTGGCTACGTAGCTTTTAAACGCCGCATGCGCGATAAAAACAAGCAAGCTAAGCAAAAAGGCTAGCTTTATCGCGCGACATAGCTTCATCCGCACTCGCTCGCTCACTCTAAGCCTAAGCACAGCGATGACGAATATTAAAAGCGCTAAAAAAGCCGCGATCAGCTTGAAATTTAAAAACGCATGCGCGAACTCAAAGGCCTCCTTGGGCGTCGTTTGCACCAGCGCATCCAGCGTGCCGTGCGAGTAGATAAGCTCCAAGCTAAAGATCAAAAAAATCTGAGCGATCGCAAAGATTACGTTTATCGCCAGAAGCGCAAAGGCTAGAATTTTATATAGCCTGGCGCTGTAAAAGCTAAGCGCGTAAAGCGCGAAAAAAAGTATCGTCACGCCGCAGATCGCAGATGCCGCAAAAAACAGCGCCTGCGCAGAGAGCAGCTCGCCGCTGCGCGCGATAAGAAGCAACCCGAGCGCTAAATTTAATACCAAGACTAGCGTGTATGCGTTTAGCACCGCGCCGCCGAATACCGATAGGAGGCTGAATCTGTCTTTTAAAAATGCGCCGATATTTTTTACGAGGCTCATGAAATTCCTTTGATGATTGCGTTTAAAAAACGAAGATGAAAAATATGACGCCGATTAGAATTCTATAAATTCCAAACGGGATGAAATCGAACTTCGAGACGAAGCTTAGAAATAGCTTGATCGCCGCAAGCGCCACGACGAACGCCACTACGCCGCCTACGAGAAAGGTCGTGATATTGTCGGAGTTTTGCGCGAAGGTGTCTAAATTTTTATAGGTGTCGTAAAAAGTCGCCGCAAACATCGTAGGGATCGCGAGCAGGAAGCTAAAGCGCGCGGCTAGGTTCCTGCTTAGCCCGCACAAAAGCCCTGCGATGATGGTAGCGCCGCTGCGCGAAGTGCCCGGCACCATCGCAAAACATTGCGAAAGTCCGATGATAAAGGCCTGAACGTATGAAATTTGATCCAGATGCTCTAGCTCGCTTTCTCTCGGGCGCGCCTTGCGAAAGAGCTCGACCGCGATAAAAATAATACCCCAGCCGATCAGCGCGTAGGCGACGGTCTGCGGCGCGAATAGAGATTTGATACTTTTATAGAGCAAAAATCCGATCGCAGCGGTGGGGATGAAGCCCACGATGAGCTTGCACCAGAGCTTAAAATCGACTAAAAGCCGCTTGTAAAACATCGCGACGACCGCTAAGATCGAGCCTAGCTGTATAACGACCTCGAAGCATTTAAGGGTGTCAGTTTGCTGCAGGCCCATCAGTTTTGCAGCCAGGATCATGTGTCCGGTCGAGCTTACGGGCAGAAACTCAGTCAGCCCCTCGACGATGCCTAAAATCACGGCGTCAAATATATTCATCCATTTTTTCCTTTAAATTTGCTAAATTCTGCGTTATCGAGGCGGGTTTGTAGATCGCCTCTACCATCGCGATATAATCGGGCTTGAGGGCTAAAATTTCATTTAAATTTTCTAAATTTATACCGCCGATTACGGCGATTGGAAGGTTTAAAGATTTTCGCGCCTCTTGCACGAGCTCATCGGGGCAAAGCGGCGCATCAGGCTTTGTCTTGCCGCGTCTTAGCGAGCCGAAGGCTACGTAGCTAGCGCCCTGCGCCTCGGCCTTTTGCGCGCGAGCAAGATCAGCGTAGCAGCTAACGCCGATGAGCTTATCTACGCCTAAAAACTCACGCACCTGCGCCGTCTCGCCGTCATCCTTTCCGATATGCACACCGTGCGCGTCAAACTTTTTGGCAAGCGCCGCATCGTCGTTGATAATGAGTTTGGCGCCGTAATCTTCGCAAAGGCCGATGAGAGAGCGGATTAAGGCTTCATCCCTCACGGCGAGCTTGCTGCGATACTGCACGAGTTTTACGCCGCAGTGCAAAATTTCATCTATCTGCGAAAAGATAGTTTGCGGCGGCGTTAAGACATCGTCACTAAGCGCATAAATTTCGCTCATCTATCTTTTTTCGGCATTGGCACGCCGTTTAGAATGCAGTTGGTAACGTCCCAAAATTTTGCGCTATACATTCCGCGCTTAGCCTCTTTGGCTTCCTCGGCGGCTTTTAAAAGAAGTTCGCTATCGTCGGTTGTCGGCACGGCAAATCCCGCCGCCACTAGGTCCAATCGCAGATTGCTTTTAGGATCGCTTGCGTCGCAGACATAGGCGTCATTGCCGCGATCGATTAAATTTACGTAGTAGCGCTTGCCGGGTTTTATCACAGACTCGAGAGCTTTTTTATATTCTTTGTCGAATTTCTTCAGCTCCTTAGCATCCGTTATGCACCTAGAAGCACCCGCGGCGATTATATTTAAATTTTTTAAGTCGCAGGGGAAGAAACGATCTTTTTGAGCCTTTCTGAAGGTAAAAACTAAGCTTCTGCCGTCATTGCCAAGACCTGCAAACGCAGCGATGCCGTATCTGTCTTTTTGCTCCGCAAAGCTCTGCGTGCAGAGCAAAATCGCAAGTGCTGGAAATATCTTTTTCATAGGATTCCTCTTAGGCGGCGCAAATTCCTATTGCAGAATTTGCGCCTAAATTTTGCGGATTATTTTAAATTATACTTTTCCAAAAGCTTTTCGTAACTTCCGTCCTTTTTCATCTCTTCAAGCGCCGCGTTAAATTTAGCGAGTAGCTCGGGATACTTACCCTTATCGAATGCGATCGAAAAGCCCTCGCTGCCGTCGGATTCTTTAAAAAACGCTACGAGATCGTCATTTTTCTTAAGATACTCATAGCCCACGGATGAATCCACGCAAAGCGCGTCGATCTTTTTGTTTTTAAGCGACATGACGGCTACAAAAACGTTCTCCGTAGCGCTAACTTCGGCGCCTTTGATATCTCTGATCGCAAGCTCTTGAATGGTGCCTAGCTGCGCGGCAAGGCGCTTGCCCTGCAGATCCGCCTTAGAATTTAACGAGCTATCGTCCTTACGTTTGACATATAAATTTTCGACCTTGTAGTAAGGATTAGTAAAATCGATCGCCTTTTTACGAGCAGGCGTCGCGCTCATACCCGAGGCGATCATATCGATCTTGCCGCTTTTAATCGCAGGGATTAGCCCGTCAAAGCTCATATTTAAAATTTCGTATTTCACGCCCGCGCGTTTGGCAAGCTCGGCTACCAGATCCATATCAAAGCCGGTGACTTTGGAGTTTTCATCCACGAACTCAAACGGCGGATACTCGGCGTTCGTGCCCACGATGAGCGTATCTTTGGTGATGTCCTTAGCGACCAGCGAGCCGCAAAGCAAAGCGCCCGCAACTAGAAATCTAATAAATTTTTTCATTTCCCTCTCCTTTAGTGGTTTAAAATTTTATTTAAAAATTCTTTCAATCTCGGATTTTGCGGATTTTCAAATACGTTTTTAGGTGTATCATCCACAGCGATCTTGCCGCCCTCCATAAAAAAAATCCTATTTGCGACATTGCGTGCAAAGCCCATTTCGTGCGTTACCACAAGCATCGTGATCCCCTCTTTGGCGACCTCTTTCATGAGGCTCAAAACCTCGCCGATCATCTCGGGATCCAGCGCTGAGGTGGGCTCGTCAAACAAAATAACATCCGGGCTCATCGCCAGGCTTCTGGCGATCGCGATGCGCTGTTTCTGCCCGCCGCTAAGCTTGTGCGGATAGGCGTAAGCTTTGTCGCTAAGACCTACTTTAGCTAGCAGCTCCTCGGCTTTTTGTACCGCTTCGCTTTCGGTATAGATCCCCGCCTTTATCGGCGCTAGGGTTAAATTTTGCAATACGTTTTTATTCGCAAAAAGATTGAAATGCTGAAACACCATGCTTACCTTGCGGCGAATTTCATTGATATTCGTGCCTTTGTCGGTAATATCCTTGCCGTCTATTTTGATCGTGCCGCTAGTCGGGGTTTCGAGCAAATTTAAGCAGCGCAAAAATGTCGATTTCCCTCCGCCGCTAGGGCCGATTATCGCTACGATATCGCCTTTATTTATCGTCTTGCTGATGCCGTCTAAAACGAGCAGCTCGCCGTAGTATTTCGTTAAATTTGAGATCTCAATCATTTCTATTTAACCTTCTCTCCAGCATTTTTGCCAGAAGCGAGAAAAATTTCACGCTCGCATAGTAGATCACCGCGGCAAAAAGTATCGGTTGGACGGTATAAAGCGCCGCCTGCATACTTTTTGAAAAAAACGTAAGGTCGGTGATTGCGACCAAACCTACGACCGAGGTTTCTTTAAAAAGGCTTATAAACTCATTTGCAAGCGCGGGCAAGATGTTTTTTATCGCCTGCGGAAAGACGATCTCTTTCATCGCCGTGCCGTAGCCTAGACCCATCGCGCGCGCGGCTTCCATCTGGCCGCGATCGACGCTGTTTATACCGCTGCGCACGATCTCTGCGACGTAGGCGGAGCTGTTAAGCCCCAGCGCGAAGATCGCCGAGAGGATATTATTCGACCAGGTAGCGAATATTATAAATACGAACACCATCAGCTGGATTACGATCGGCGTGCCGCGGATGATGTCTACGTACTCGTCGATGATGAGCCTTATCGGTTTAATATCTAAAAATCTCAAAAATGCCAAAATAAAGCCCAAAACTATACCGATGGCGATACCGCCGGAGGTTAAAATGAGCGTGATGCCGTAACTTCTGAGATATGAAATTTTTTGCGCCTGAGTTAGTTCGACAGGGTAGGTGAAATAGAGCCCTGCGCAAACTACTACCAAAAAAAACGCGATTTTAAAAATTTTCTCGTTCAACACAGACGCCTTTTGGTTAAATTTAAAAGCGAAGAATACTAAAATTTCGTTAAAATCTGGCTAAATTTCAAAAGCGAAATTTTATTTGAAGTAGGGTAGAATTAGCCTTTTTAAAAGGATGACAGGATGAGCTTTTGGACCTATTGCGCAATCGCGATATATTTCGGCGCGCTTATTTTTATAGGCAGGTATTATTATGACAAGAATGCGAGCTTAAGCGAGTATCTGCTGGATAATCGCCGCCTAGGGCCATTCGTAACGGCGCTTAGCGCGGGCGCTAGCGATATGAGCGGCTGGATGCTTTTGGGAGTGCCGGGAGCGATGTTCGCGACAGGGATTTGCAATATCTGGATAGCCCTAGGGCTTTGCGTGGGCGCGTGGTGCAACTATAAATTCCTTGCCAAAAGGCTTAGAATTTACACCGAGGTAGCAAGCGACAGCGTCACGATCCCGGATTTTTTAGAAAACCGCTTCAAAGACCATACCAAGACGCTTCGCATTATCTCGGGGCTTTTGATCATCATATTTTTTACGCTCTATGTTAGCAGCGGCATCATCGCAGGCGGCAAGACCTTTGAGAGCTTTTTCGGGCTAAATTTCACCTACGGCGCGGTCGCTACGATCTTAATCGTCGTGTTTTATACCTTTTTCGGCGGATTTAAGGCCGTCGCGATCACGGACGCATTTCAGGGTGCGCTGATGTTTGCGGTGCTTATTTTGATCCCTCTGTTTTCTTACCGCGCGCTGCAGATCCCTGCGGACAGCTCCTTTTTGGCGCAGGTGCGGCTCTACGGCGCAAGCCACCTCGATCTATTTTACAATCAAAGCTTCTTGGGCGTTTTGGGCCTACTTGCTTGGGGGCTCGGATACTTCGGACAGCCGCATATTATCGTGCGCTTTATGGCGATTAGAAGCTCGCGCGAGCTTGATAGTGCGCGCCGCATCGGAATTTCGTGGATGGTGCTAGGACTAGTAGGCGCGATGCTTAGCGGCCTGATAGGCTTTGTGTATTTTTCGCAAAAAGGTCTTAGCATAGACGATCCCGAAAAAATTTTCCTAGAGCTCGGTAAAATTTTCTTTCATCCGTTCATCCTAGGTGTCATAATCTCTGCGGTGCTGGCGGCGATTATGAGCACCATCTCAAGTCAGCTTTTGGTAAGCGCGAGCGCGGTTACGAAGGATTTTATTTTCGCGTTTTATAAAAAAGAGGTAAGCGAGCGTACGCAGACGCTAAGCAGCCGTATCGCCGTCGTGATCATCGCCGCGGTCGCCGCGATCTTGGCGTTTGGCTCAAACGATACGGTGCTAAACGTCGTGGGTAACGCTTGGGCGGGATTTGGCGCGAGCTTTGGAGCGGTGCTGCTTTTCAGCCTGTATTCTAAAAAAATGAGCGCGCTCTCGGCTCTAGTGGGTATGCTAGTAGGCGGCATCACGGTCATTTGCTGGATCTTATCGGGGCTTTCGGCCCTCGTTTACGAGCTGCTGCCGGGCTTTTGCTTTTCGGCGCTTGCGATACTGCTCGTAAATCGCTACAACTCCGTGCTCGATAAGATGGCAGATGAGCCTAATGCCGCGCAAATTTCGCAGGAATTTGAAAAGATGAAAGAGCAGAGTTTAGGAAGCAAAAATGGCTAACGTAAAGTGCCCGCACTGCGGCTCGCAGATTGATATAGACGAAGCGCTGCAGCGCGATATCAAAGCTAAATTTGAAGATGAAATTTTGCAGCAGAAGCGAAAGTGGCAGCAGCAACAAAACGAAGCCACGCTTAAATTTGAAGCCGAAATCGCCGCTAAGCGCGAGGAGTACGCGAAGCATCTGGCGCAGCTGCAAGCGAAGGAAAACGCATTCGAGCAGCGCGTAAAAGCGGCGACCGATTCCGCGCTAAACAGCGAGCGGGAGAAAATTTTAGCGCTCGCAAAATCTCAGATCGAGAGCGAAAACGCGGCGAAATTTGAAATTTTACAAAAGGAGCTGCAAGAAAAATCGCAAAGAATTTCCGAGCTAAATTTAATAAAGGCCGAAATGGAAGCGCAGAAGCGTAAATTTAGCGAGCTTGAAGCCGAGAATAAAGCTAAATCCGAGATCGAGCTAACCAACCGCGTAAACCAAGAGCGCGAGCGGCTTTCGAAGCAAATTTCGCAGGAAAACGAGCTGAAATTCCGCCAAAAAGATGAGCAGATCCAAAGCCTGATCGGTCAAATAAACGAGCTCAAGCGCCGCTCTGAGGTGGGCTCGCAGCAGCTTCAGGGCGAGGTACAGGAGCTCGCGCTGCAGGAGTATCTGCGGCTAAACTTTCCTTTGGACGAGATAGATGAGGTCAAAAAGGGCGCGCGCGGCGCGGACTGCGTGCAGATGGTGCATACGAGGGAGTTTGCGGGCTGCGGTAAAATTTTATACGAGAGCAAGCGCACGAAAAGCTTCGAGCCCAAATGGATCGACAAACTCAAAGACGATATGATAGGCGAGGGCGCGCAGATCGGCGTTATCGTCACCGAGCAGATGCCGCCTCACAGCCCTAGGCTGCACCAAGCACCGAGCGATGCTAGCATCTGGATCTGTTCGTTTGAGGAATTTAAGGGGCTTTGCGCCGTCTTGCGCGAGCACGTCGTGGCGCTTGCGTTTGCCAAAAGATCGGGTCAAAATCAAGACAGCAAAACGGCGATGCTCTACGACTATCTGACCTCGCCCGAGTTTGCCAACCAGATAAAGACGATCGTCTCGGCATTCGTCGGCATGCAAGAGAGCCTAAATAAGGAGCGCAACGCGATGGAGCGCATCTGGAAACAGCGCGAAAAACAGATAGCGCGTGCGCGAGATGGAGCGATCGCGATGCACGCAAGCATCAGAAGCATCGCAGGAAGCGGCGTAGCGCAGCTGGAGGATGTCGATGAAATTTTAAGCCTCGAGGCGATCGCGGCGGAGAGCGAAGCGGACGCGCTTCAAAACCAAGACGGCGACGAGACGCCATAGCGGCGTGCGGACGGGTCGCCGTCTGAACGAAATGCGAGGCGGCCTTGCGTCATGAGGCTCAAATTTTGTAAAGTAACACGATATTTGTCCGCGGACAAGTGGTGCTAAAATTTCAAGAAATAATTGTTGTATGCTTTTGGGTTTGCGAGGTTGGAATTTTACTTGCGAATTTTATCTCGGCAGAAATATGCCGCACTGTGTAGAGTGGAAATTTCACATGTAAAATTTTAAATTCATAATTTAAGGAAGCGCTTCACGTCGAGAAAATTTGATTTGGAATTTCTATCTTGTATCCCAATTAGGAAGATTTTGCACTAAAAGCTATAGCAAAATTTTAAGAATTCACTTTGTTGTACCGTAAAAATTTTAAAATTTTGATCCGCAAATTTAATTAAATTTATGAAATTTTTTAAAATTCGGCGTCGAAATCTTAGAATTTCTAATATTTTTTAAAACAAATTTAAATTTTTTAAACACTCTTGCCGCAGTTATTTGCATACTAAAATTTTATCGATGAAAAGCGTTTGTTGCCAATCGTTAACCCCCCCCTATCATTCCGCAGTTGTTTTACATACGGGGGTTTGCACGCACAAGGCTCGTTTTGTACGCCGTAGCCGCAGGTGCAGTTGCGCCGCGTGCAGTGTGCACCTTAGCATCTCTTGGCGCTTTGCTGCGCCATAGTATTTCGGCGCATCCTTCCGCGCGAGTTGCGAAAATACTCTACAAAACGGGTGAGAGAGGCTGTGTGAGCTGTCTGAGGTAGACGGCTCGCTTGATTTGCATAATTTAAAAGAGGTAAAATATGCGTATTTTAGGCAACATTATTTGGTTTTTTCTAGGCGGTTGGATCTTGGCTATTTTAACTTATTTGTCGGGTTTAATCCTTAACTGTTTTAGTCGGACTGCTCCCGCGGGATTAGGTCTTATGGAATACGGCAAATTTCTATCTTTGCCCTTCGCCAACGATATAGTGCGCAAAAATAAAAGCTCGCTTGCCGTCGCCGCAGTGCCGCTACAAAACTGCGAATATGACGTAACGCCCCAAAAAGTATCCGTAGCGACGATAATAGCTGCGGTTTGTATCGTAGCGATTGCTTTGCCTGCAGTAGCGATTGCGGAACCGGGGCTGACTACTAGAGATGATGCGGAGATTTCTAGATTAGCGACAAATTTAAGTACCGTTAAATACGATCTAGACGCTTACTATATCTCTCAAGGCAAATTCGCATCCGATTTTTCGGTTATGACGAATGTTCCGCTAGAGCCTAACGGAGCGAATTCCGCATATCTTAAAAGCTTAAAAGGGGATAAATGCTTTCTAATCAGCGTAGACGGCGAAAAGAAAACTATCTCTATAGCAAAAGGTCCCGATGCCGAAAATAACATCTGCCGGGGAACGTATGAGCTACCCGGCGTCCCTAAAATGCTATCGGAGCCTATTAGCGTGAAAAAAAGCTATTAATTCACACGATTTAAGGGCGAATTAGATTATGGCGGCGGATTTAAGAGCCCTGAAATTTTATATAAAATTTCGTCTTAAATTTACGTCGCCTTGTGCGCGCGACTTTATCTGATTTCCGATCAGATAAAGTCGCGCGCTCTGGCGTGAAATTTAGCCACGATTTGGGCGGGTCTAAGTTCCATAAAATTACGCGGTTAGAATTTTAACGCCGTTTTAAGATTATTTTTGTAAAATCACATCTCTTTTTCACCGCTGGCGGGCTCATAGCTCAGTTGGTTAGAGCATCCGGCTCATAACCGGATGGTCCTAGGTTCAAGTCCTAGTGAGCCCACCACCACAAAATTTTAGCTTTTTACCGCATCGAAATTCGCAAAATTCTATAAAATTTTATGCGTCGTTTTTCCTTTGAAATTCCGCTTCATAACTTCAAAAGACAAAGCTTGCCGCATAATTTCAGCTTTAAAATTTGGTTAAGCTCGCGATTGAATTTTCAAATTTAACTTTCATTTGGCGACCGATTAAATTTTATTTTATGGCAAGTTGCAGTAGAATTCCGTTAAAATTCTTAGTGCAGGGAGATGTCCATGTCAGAAAATCAAACGAAAAAAGGCGGAATTTTAGCCTTTTATTTTAACTCAAGCTTGCTTTGGCGCATCATTATCGCTTTAGTGTTGGGCTCTGCGATTGGTATGTTACTACCTAAAAATATGCCGGTGGGTGATACCACGTGGGTGGCGATTTTAACGCCTTTGGGAGATCTTTTCGTGAGACTTTTAAAGATGATTATGGTGCCTATCATCATCTGCTCGCTCATCGTGGGCACGAGCAGCATCTCGCCAGCGCACCTGGGCAAAGTAGGCGTTAAGGCGATCATATTTTACGCTATAACGACGCTTTTTGCGATCGTCATCGGCCTAGCGTGTGCGTTTGTATTTTCTCCAGGTAGCGGGCTTGATCTAAGCGATGCGTCCAAGGCTGTCGAAAAGGCAGCGAACGCGCCTAGTATGAGTAAAATTTTGCTTAATATAATTCCTACGAATCCTTTTGATTCCATAGCCAAGGGCGAAATTTTGCCGATCATCGCGTTTTGCTTATTTCTTGGCGTAGGGCTTGCGTTTTGCCGCGATAGTAGTGATGCTCGTATTAAAAATTCCGCTGATACGGTTTATAATTTTTTCGACGGAATGAGCGAGATTATGTTTAAGGTCGTGCACTGGGTGATGCAATACGCACCAATTGGCGTTTTTGCGCTAATGTTTGTAGTGTTTAATAAAAGCGGTATCGAGGCTTTCAGCTCGCTATTAAATGTCACGATTACCCTATACGTAGGACTTGCGATTCAAGTATTTGCAGTTTATTGCGTTATTTGTATGCTTATCGGAGTCAGCCCGATTAAATTTCTTAAAAAAGTGCGCCCGCCGATGCTTACGGCTTTTGTTACCCGCAGCTCCAACGGCACGCTTCCGATTACGATGCAAACCGCCGAAGATATGGGCATTCCAAAGGCGATCTACGGCTTTGTTTTACCTGTGGGTGCTACGGTGAATATGAACGGCACGACCGTGTATTTGGGCGTGTGCACGCTCTTTATCGCTAATGCTTGCGGTATCGATCTAAACAGCAGCCACTACCTCACGATCATCATCACTTCGATGCTTGCGGCGATTGGAACTGCTGGAGTTCCGGGAGCCGGTGCGCTAATGCTGCTTTTAGTGCTCGAATCTATCGGCGTCAAGGTAAGTGGTAACGTAGCGATCGCTTACGGAATGATTTTGGGCATTGATGCGATTTTGGATATGGGGCGAACCTCGATGAACGTAACGGGCGATGTTGTCGCGTCGATCTACGTCGCAAAGAGCGAAAACGAAATGGATATGAGTAAGTGGGAGAATTAACCCAAGTAAAATTTAGAAAGGACGAGCTATGAAAAGAGTTGGAATTATCGGCGGAATGGGGCCTTTGGCGAGTGCGGATCTGTATATGAAGATCATAGAAGAGACTGCGGCGAGCAGCGATCAAGAAAATATTCCGCTTGTAATCGATAGCTATCCGCAGATCGAAGATCGCACGGCGTTTATCTTAGGCAAAGGTGAAAATCCGCTTCCGCGCCTAAGCGAGAGCGCTGTTAGGCTCAAAAATGCAGGCTGCAAGGCGTTTGCGATGGCGTGCAACACGGCGCATTTTTTCGCAGACGATGTAGAAGCTGCGGCGGAAATCCCGCTAATTCATATCGCTGAGGTCACCGTAAAAGCGATCCGCAAAAATTATCCAAACGCCCATAAAATCGCTGTGCTAGCCACTATCGGTACAAAAAAAGCTAAAATTTACGACGATCCGCTCAAAGAAGCGGGGCTAATCAGCGTGGAGCTTGGTGAAGAAAATCAAGCGGTTTTGATGGATTGCATCTACAAAGGCGTTAAGGCGGGCAAGACTGCCGAATACGTGGGGGCTTTTGAGAATTTGCTAGGCAAAATCGATGCTGATATTTACGTCGTTGCCTGCACCGAGCTGCCGCTATTTTTGCCGTTAATCAAAAGCGATAAAATTTTCGTTGATCCTACTAGAGAGCTTGCCAAAGCGATCGTGGAATTCTCAAGATCGTAGAGCCGCAAGGCTTTGCAAGCGGAATTCTAAACCGCAAAATTTTACGATGATTTAAGTCATAGAATTTTGCGGAATTGCGTTGGCTCAAAATTCCAGGTAAGCGGAATTTATATGATAGCAAAATTTCATCACAGCATTTTAAACTTAAAATTTTATCAAAATTTAATCCGCAAAACCCAGAATGTAAAACCTCCGAAGTAAAATTCCGTAACAAAATTTGCTCGTAAAATTTCGTGCTGAAATTTAAGCTAAAATTCCATTAAATTTGACCGTTTCTAAAGCCCGAATTTACTATAATCGCTCCAACCGAAAAAAGGATCAAAATGAGTGACTACACCCACCTGCACCTTCACACCGAGTATTCGCTGCTAGACGGCGCGAATAAAGTAAGCGAGCTCGCCGAGCTTTTGCAGAGCCGCGGCACCAAGGCATGCGCGATCACCGATCACGGCAATATGTTCGGTGCGATAGACTTTTATCAGACGATGAAAAAGCACGGCATCAAGCCGATCATCGGCATCGAGACCTACCTGCACAACCACGATGACATCGGCGATAAAAGCGACCGCCAGCGCTATCACTTGATACTGCTTGCCAAAAACGAGACGGGCTATAAAAATTTAATGTATCTTAGCTCGCGCGCGTTTTTGGACGGCTTCTACTACTACCCGAGGATCAACAAAAAAATTTTAAAAGAGCACAGCGAGGGGCTCATCTGCTCCTCGGCATGCCTAGCGGGCGAGGTGGAATTTCATCTAAACAGAAGCGAGCGAAATTTAAAGCGCGGCGCGGGCGGCTACGAAGCGGCGAAAAAAGCGGCGCTTGAGTATAAGGAAATTTTCGGCGAGGATTTTTATCTAGAGATCATGCGCCACGGCATCGGCGAGCAGTTAAACGTAGATAAGGAGCTTATCCGCCTTTCGCGCGAAATCGGCGTCAAGATCATCGCCACCAACGACGCTCACTACTCGCGCAAGGATCGCGCTAAAGCCCACGACGTCTATCAGTGCATCTCGATGGGCAAGACGATCAACGACGGCGACCGCCTAAAACACGTCGTTTCGGAATTTTACGTAAAAAGCGACGAGGAGATGAGGCGGCTTTTTGCGGACATCCCCGAAGTGATCGAAAATACCGCCGAGATCGTGCAAAAGTGCAATCTCAAATTTGCTTTCGACGAGAAGGACTACGCGCCGACGCCGCCGAATTTTAAATTTACGATCGAATACGCCGCTAGGCTCGGGCTTTCGCTGCCGCAGCCCTCGGAGCGCTATAGCTTTGCAAATGACGATTTTTTATTTGATCATCTGTGCCGCGAGGGGCTTAAAGAGCGCCTTAAATTTATCAATCCACAGAAACACGAAATTTATCGCGAGCGCCTGGAAAAGGAGCTTGCCATCATCAAAAACATGCATTTTTCGGGCTATATGGTCATCGTGCAGGATTTCATCAACTGGGCGAAGGATCACGATATCCCGGTTGGCCCAGGTCGCGGCTCTGCGGCGGGGAGCATCTGCGCGTATGCGCTTCGCATTACCGACCTCGATCCGATCCCGTATAATCTGCTTTTTGAGCGATTTTTAAATCCGTCGCGTATCTCGATGCCCGACATCGATGTGGACTTTTGCCAGGCGCGTAGGGGCGAGGTGATCGACTACGTCATCGATCAGTACGGCAAATACAACGTCGCGCAGGTTGCGACCTTCGGTAAGCTACTTGCGCGCGGCGTCATCCGCGACGTGGCTCGCGTCTGCGATATGCCGCTTTCGCAAGCCGATAAGATGGCGAAGCTGATCCCCGACAAGCTCGGCATCACGCTCAAGCAGGCTTACGACGCCGAGCCGAAGCTGAAAGAATTTATCGACGCAGATCCGATCGCACAGCAGGTTTGGGAGTTTGCGCTGGGCCTTGAAGGGCTAAATCGCAACGCGGGCATGCACGCCGCGGGAGTGGTGATCTCAAACGAGCCGCTGTGGAACAAAGCGCCGCTATTTAAGCAGGATAAGGGCGAGGATGCGCGCCTGGTCACGCAATACACCAAAAACTATCTCGAGGACGTCGATCTGATAAAATTTGACTTCCTTGGCCTTAAAAACCTCGATGTGATCGATAACGCCATCAAGCTCGTCAAGCGCCGCTATAATCGCGACATAGTTTGGGAGGAGATAGACTTTAACGATCCGCAAACTTACAAAACGATTCAAAGCGGCAACACGCTAGGGATTTTCCAAATCGAGGGCGCGGGCATGCAGGATCTGGCGATGAACCTGCGCCCCGACCGCTTCGAGGATATCATCGCGATGATCTCACTCTACCGCCCGGGACCGATGGATCTAATCCCTGATTTTATCAGGATCAAGCACGGCGAGCTAAAAGCAAGCTATATTTTTCCGCAGATAAAAGAAATTTTAGAGCCAACATATGGCATCATCGTCTATCAAGAGCAGGTCATGCAGATCGTGCAGAAGGTAGGCGGCTTTAGCTTGGGCGATGCCGATCTGGTGCGCCGCGCGATGGGTAAAAAGGATGAGAAGAAGCTTGCCCACATGCGCGAGCAGTATCTAAGTGGCGCTAAAGAGCTGGGCTTTGACGTAGCAAAAGCAGATGAGCTATTTGATCTGATTATGAAATTTGCCTCCTACGGCTTTAACAAATCCCATGCCGCGGCGTATTCGATGATCACCTTTCAAACAGCCTATCTTAAGACCTACTATCCGGCGGAGTTTATGGCGGCGCTGCTTACTTCGGAAGAGGGCAACACCGATAAAATTTCAAAATATATCGACGAGGCAAGCCGTCTAGGCATCGGGCTTTTGCCGCCGTCGATCAATCAAAGCTTAAGAGGCTTTAGCGTCGTGGACGACGAAAACTCCAAATCGGGCACCTCGATCATCTACGGCCTAGGAGCAATTAAGGGCGTGGGCGGTGCCGCGATCGAGAATATCTTAGAGCTTCAAAGCGAGGCTGAATTTCAAAGCATCAACGATTTTGCTTCGCGCGTGGATAATTTCCGCGTCAATAAAAAGGTCATCGAGTCGCTGATCTACGCAGGCGCGATGGATTGCCTGGGCAAGAGTCGCCTGGCGATGATTCAAAATATGGAAAATATCCTTGAGGTAATGAAAAAGATCACCGAGATTAAAAAGGACGCCGCAAGCTCGCTTTTTGGCGAGGATGAGGATATGACGAGCGGCATGAGCGTGAGCTTCGTCGATACCGACAAGGAATTTCCGCAGGGCGAAATTTTAAAATTTGAGCAGCAGACCGTGGGCGTGTATCTTTCGGGACATCCGCTAGATGATTATAAAGAGGAGATGGAAGGTATCGACTACACGCTATCCTCGGCGTTTAGCGAGATCGAGGGCGATAGCGCCGAGGTGCTTAGCGTGGGGCGGATCGAGGATCTATCCACGCGCATGACGAAAACGGGCAAAAAAATGGGGATTTTAAACGTGCTTGATCTGCACGGCAGCTTCGAGCTCGCGGTGTTCGATAACGCGCTAAAGGCGATCGAAAATTTAAGCCCGCAGGAGAGGGAGCGCCCGTACGCCTTTATGATTAAAATTTCAAAAAGCGCGGTCGGCGGCGCGGCGTATCAGCTGTCGTTTCTTTCGATGATGAGCCTGCAAAACGCTCGAGATGTGAGCTTCCGTCCGCACGCGGGAGTATTTTTGAGCGAGAATCCACTCAAAGCCTACGCCGCGCAGCTTGGCGCGATCGCGCATACTAAATCGAACGAATTCGACGAACTGGTGGGCGAAGAGGACGCGAGCGTTAAAATTTTGTGCGTCGGCAAGATCGAAAACGTCCACACCCGCACGACCAAATCGGGTAAGCAGATGGCAAATCTTACGGTGCTCGATCTTGCGGGCAGCTTCGAGATGAGCGCATTCGGCGATATTTGCGATGCGGTCACTGCGCTAGGGGACGTGGAGCTAGAGCGCCCGATGGCGTTTTGGGCGCGGCTTAGCAAAAACACTAGCCCTTACGGCGGGAAATTTCAAATTTATCTGGATGAAATTTTAACTCTAGATGCCGCGCAAAATATCGACGGCTACGCACCTAGCAAGGTGCGAGGCTTTGGCGGTAGGGAGCGCGGAGGCTTTAACGGCGGTAATTCCGGCTCCAGCAGAAACTTTGGTGGCGAACGAGGTGGCAGCTACGACGGCGGGAATTTTGCTGAGCGAAGGGGCGGGTTTGCTGCGGAGGATCCTGCTCTTAAGGCGCGCAAAGAGCGCGAGACGCAGCGCAAAAACGCGCAGGATTTCGAGTTTGAGCTAAATTTGGGCGAGCTTAGCCGCGAGAAAATTTATAAAATTTACCACCTCGCATTTTGCGACACGGCGCTAAAAAATACCAAGCGGCTGATCCTGCGGATCCGCAACGGCAGCGAGGTGCTCGTTTATCCGACCGAATACATCGTGAGCGATAATTTCAGCGAAAAGGTGCGCGAAATCATCGCGGCGTAGGCGCGGTGCGGCTCTCTCGCCGCGCTGGATCGGTTAATTTTATTTTTGTCTGCGCTGCACGCAAGCATTTTATGAAGCGACAGCCAGTCTCAACTGCCGATTAAATTTCATTCTAGCTAGCGCTGCATGCAAGCCACCTTAGCGCGCAGAGAGCTATAAACTTTATCGCGGTCGCGGTTATTTGGCTAGAAATTTGCCGCGTGCAAAATTTGCGGCGCGGCGCGCAAAAACCAAAACCGCACGGATCGCTCCCGATATCTAAATTTATTGCATTTATCGCGGCGAAATTTTATGTGCTATAAATTTACAAAAATACAGATCGCCTCTGCTTTATTGTGGCAAGGCTTGCAGCGTGCCGTTTATACTGCCGCAATAATCGCTCGCCGTACCTCGACTCTCCGTCGTGGTTTGCTTACGGTACAGCAGATGGTATGCGCGCTTTTAAATTAAAGCTAAAATTTTGCGAAGTTTTACTTTGGCAGAGCTCTGCGCGTAGCGTAAAATTTTACCGCACGAAATACAGAGCGGGGTTTTGGAATTTTAAACTCTGCGCCGCGGAGGTTTGTGCTTTGAAATTTTGCGAGCTGTAAATTTAGGGCTAAATTTTAAAATTTATAGCGATAGAATTTTAAAATTTTACGCTGTGCGGCTTGGCAAAATATTCCGTTTCTTGATAAATCAAATTCGCAGGATTTCTAAATTAAGCGGTGCGGTTGCTGCCAAAAAATTCTATCTGCAACGGCAGTTTTTAAACGACAGCGGCAAGGCGAACAATAATGATTTACGGAAGTGCGCTGCGCCGGTCGCAAGCACTGTGCGGCAGGCAAGCGAGCATTAAGCGATAGCGCCAGTCTTTCTTATGCTTTATCCAACTCGTTTGTTGCCTTGCCAATTCTACTTGAATTACTCATTTTTTATCCTTTTTATTAAAATTTTTTATATTTAAATATGCTAAGTTTTTTCTTATTTCGTTTTCTTGTTCAGAAGTTAAACTAAGAATTAATATTGTTGGGGAAATTTTAAATCTTCTTTTTCTAAAAATGGCCATTAATTCTGTAACTCCACAATATCCATACGAAAAAAATCTATCAATTTGTTTCGCATGTAATATAATTTTAAAACCAAAAATATCCTTATAAACCATTTTATCTTCATAAATTTCAAAATAATCAAAAAAGATTATCGAATATAAAATTTGTAAAACTATAAACGAAATATAGGCACAAAACGTATTTAAAATCAGACTAAATATGCCAATATCAAAAACAAAATTTGATATAGCAAATATTATCGGTATCCAAGCTATCAACAAATAAACAATTAAATCAAAAACCATATAAAACGGATTTCTTTTATCAAGTCTATAAAGTAGTTTTGGTTCGTTTTGATTTTCCAAATTCGTATTTTTATCTAAATTTTGATTATTTTCCGAATTTTCTTTTAGTTTTTCCAAATTTTATCCTTTTTATAAAATTTCCTAGCAAATTCAATCTCGGTCAGTATCGTTTGATACTGAATTTTATGAATTTACAAATTTAAACTCGCTATTGCTTTTAAATTCAAGCAACAAGTAAATTTAAATTTGCAAATTCTTTTAGGGCCTCAAAGCCGTTATTAGCCAAGCTTCCATCTCTTAGTAAAGTATGATTTCCAAATAGTTCGCTTCCGCTTGTTATGCTATTTGCGATTAAGGTTTTGTTGATTAAAATCCCGTCATTTTTATCTATCCAAGAGGTATTTTCTGCGAATTCGTTATTATCTAGGTCGAAGTATGTTTTACCGTTTTTTCTTGATATTGTTTTTACACCGTCACCGTTTAAATCAATCACAATGGGTGAAGTTTTGGTTGAAGCCGGAGTCATATCCAGGGAAAGTATCGTTTGGACTGTCGAGGTCATCGTCTATGATTTTTTGTAAATTCTTAGTTATCTCACTACTTTTTAGCAAATCAGACAATTAATTTACCAACTCATCAGTTAAACTCAAAGAATGCGAGCTAGTTTATCTCGCAGGTTTAAAATTTCATCGCGTTTTAACACGAAGCTGTTTTTGTTGGCGATGAGGTGCGCGGAGCTTTGCATTACGGTTTCTGCGGGCTGCAGCCCGTTTTGCTTCATCGTAGCGCCGGTCTCCACGACATCGACGATAGCGTCGGCAAGCCCTATGAGCGGGGCTAGCTCGATCGAGCCGTAGAGTTTGATGATATTTACGGCGACGGCCTTGGAGGCGAAGTATTCGCGAGTGATGTTGGGCATTTTCGTAGCGATCTTAAGGCTCGGAGCGCCGTAGTTTAGCTGAGTGCCCGCATGTACGCCCACGCAGACGCGGCATTTTCCGATTTTAAGATCAAGCAGCGTAAGCACGTCCGGGCGATGCTCCTCAAGCACGTCAAGTCCCACTACGCCGATATCCGCCGCACCTCCCATAACGTAAGTAGGGATATCTTGGTTGCGGACGTAGAGGAATTTAAAATCGCCCTCTTGCATTATGAGTTTGCGATCCTCGAAAGCAAAATCAAGCCCGAAGATGGTTTTGAAAATTTTAAGCGTATCGTCGGCTATGCGGCCTTTGGGAAGCGCTATGGTTATCATGCTAGCCCCTTTTTTGCGATTAAGCTCACCATCGATTTAAAGATCAGATCCTTTTCGTAGATCGAGTTGCGAAAATACCGCATCAGATAGGCTCCGTCGCCGCCAGTGAAGTAAATTTTATTATTTCCCGCGATATTTTCGATCGCAAGCACTATCGGCTTTAAAATCCCGTAGTTTACGGCGTTTACGGTCTTTTGCGGTAGCGGGTCCAGATCGATATTGGTTGAAAGCGTGACGTCTAGCACGGGTGCGATGCTCGCGAACGACTTTAAAAGCGTGCCGATACCAGGCATTATAAATCCGCCTAGGTGCGAGCTTTTAAACATCAAATCCACGGTGATTGCGCTGCCCGCATCGACGACGACGCCCGTCGTCACCGCCGAGCACGCCGCTATGCGGTCGATCCCAAGCCCGCGGTAGGCGGTTTTTAGCTCAAAGTGCGGCGCCAGATCGACAAACAGAGGGTTTTTCAGCTTTTTTTTCACGCTATCATTGACGCTAATGAAAAAAATTCGCTCCTTCGGCTCGTACCGCATAAACTCCGCTACGGGCATACTTTGCGTTACGCCGCCTTTATAAAATTTAACCCTGGAATTTCCTACGTCACACAAAAGCATAGAGGCTAAATCCGTTTTCTTTTAAAAATTTCGCGCTTTTAGAGCACATCTGCGAGTTGTAAAACAGCACGCGCTTTTTTACGACCTTGCCTAGGCTTGCGCTAATGTCGCTTGCGAGTGAGAGCAGAAATTCCGCGTCGCGCATTACAAAGCGAGATTTTGCGTCGCGCATAAATAAAAGGACGTTGTAGCTTTTTAGATCCACGCCGAAATACGCGCCGTATGATCGCGAGTGCGTGAAGCTAGCAATATCTAGCGTTTGGAATTTTTGAAGCAAAAGGCCTTCGCGAACGCAGAGTTTTGAAATTTTATCTAGCATCAAAATTTAAAATTTTATCGTCGTAGTAAAACGAGCTACCCGCGATAAAGGACTTATCATCGAACTCGCCATTTAGCTCGTAGATCGCTTGTCCCTCTAAATTTTCGTCCACGCGAATGACGTAGCCGTTGCGCTCGATGATATACAAATAGCCGCCGCTAAGCAGCGCGCCACTAAATTGTGCGAATGTGAATTTGCGCGATTTGATCAAATTTAGCCCGCGATCCAGTAGCTCAACTCTGCCGTCTTTTAAGAAAAGATAAATTCTATCGCCGCTAAAAATCACGTCTTTGATGTCTACGTTATGGTTTTTATTGCCCGCAGGACTTACCAGCATTAGCCTAGTGGCGGTCACAGCATAAAGGTTATCGCCCTTGTTTTCCAAGGCGATAATGTTGTTAAAAAACGGCTGGTTACTCACGACAAAATCGCGTGCCGAGCGCCCACCTACGTTTTCTGCGATGCTGACTAGTCCGTCTAGCGCAGGATAAGCGATAAGTTGGTTGATAAATAGCGGTGACGCTACGCGCGAATCGATTGCGAATGCATCGCCTACTTTATGATCGAGTACCACTGCGCCAGAGCTTAGCTTGATAAGCATGATCGAGTCATCACTCATTACTAAAGCCAAATCATCGCCGCGTATATTTGCACTGAGCGCTTGTCTGCCGAGGGCTTTTTCAAATTTTACGGCGCCTGTGCCACTAACTACTTTAAGCGTGCCATTGATATCGGTTACGACGAAATTTCCGTCATATTCGCCTAAAAATTTCTCACTTTTTAGGACTTTGAAATTTTTCACCAATCCGTTTTTAGAGATGACTTCGCCGTTTTTTAGCGTAGCGCCATCTTTACTAACCGCTACGATTTCCGACGGCAGTGAACCGTTAAATTTCATATCGCCTGTGATGTTTTCGTCGCTGGGGTCAAAATACTGGCGCTTCGTCGAGCAGCCTAAAAATAAAAACGATAGTAAAAGCGTAAATATTAGTGTTTTTTTCATTATTTATTGCCTCCATAGTGTTTCAAAGCAAGTGCGATTTGACGAACGGGTGAGTTGAGTGGAATTTTATCTAGCTCTGCGTGAGCTTGCTCGATTTTGCCCTCTTTTAGTAGGTCGTAGCCTTTGAGCAAAGAATCGTAATCGGCGAGTAGCACTCCGCCTTGTTTGCCGTTTTGTAGATTTATTATCTCTTTTAGCATAACATCGATGCCTTGGGTATTTTCTAGCGCCGCTCGCTCGTCTGCAGAGCCGTTTTGCAAAATATAAAGAGCGTATAGATTTATATCTTTTTGCTTAAGCTCGGCTAGCTTAGTGTCGTCGCGCTTGTTAAGCAGTTCGTCATAGATCGCATTAGCACTTGCTATGCGGCGATCGCTTAGAAATTCATTTGCGTAATATCCGATAAATGCTACGATCAAAACCGCAGCCAAAAATATCAGCGGCTTTTTGTATTTTTTTACGAAAATTTCACTTTTTATGACGCTTTCTAGAAACTGCTCTTCTGTGCCAATCTCTTTTTTCACGCCTTCGATGTCGTCTTTTAAAGCCAAAATTCAGTCCTTTGTTTGAGAAAATCGGCGTAATTGTAGCATAAAAAATTTTAAATACCGCCTAAGATAAAGAATTTTTATGATATAATGTCGCATTTATCAGAAAAAGGAAAGTTATGATAATAGATGACGCCTTGCTAAGTAAGCTGGAAAGGCTATCTGCTCTTAAAATTCCAGATGCTAAGCGAGAAGAATTTAAAGGTCAATTAAATAATATTGTAGATTTTGTAGAAATTCTAAATGAACTGGATTTACAAAGCGGCGAGGCGGCTATCACTACGCTAAAAGGTGGTACTCCGTTTCGCAAAGATATTCCACGCAAAAGCGACGTCGCAGAAAGCGTCTTAAAGCATGCTCCGCAGTCCGAAGGCGGCTACTTCGTAGTACCGAAAATCATAGATTGAAAGGAATTTTATGGAAGAAGTTCAAAGAAATTTAGTAGATATCGAAACCCTACTAAAAACCGTCGTTTTTAACAAAGCGAGCGACCTTCACTTAGTTTCGCGCTCGGCGCCTCAAATACGTATCGACGGAACATTGCGCCCGCTTGCCATGGATCCGCTTAAGGGCACGGATATAGAGTATATTTGCTACGCGCTCATTACCGATGCTCAAAAAAGTGCGCTCGAGGAAAATAAAGAGCTCGACTTTGCGATCGAGCTTCCTAATATAGGACGCTTCCGTGGCAACTACTACTACACTATGAACGGCGATTTGGCTGCCGCATTTCGTATTATTCCTATCGATATTCCTAGCCTGGACGATTTAAAAGCCCCTACGATTTTTAAAGAGGTAGTTAAGCACGAAAAAGGCATGATTTTGGTTACCGGACCTACGGGTAGCGGTAAATCAACTACTCTTGCCGCGATGCTAAACGAGATCAACGAAAAAGAGCGCAAGCACATCATCACCGTTGAAGATCCGGTCGAGTTCGTCCATACCAATAAAAAAGCGCTTTTCTCTCACAGAAATATTGGCACCGATACCCATTCCTACGCTAATGCGTTAAAATTTGCCTTGCGTGAGGACCCGGACATTATCCTTGTGGGCGAGATGCGTGATAGAGAGACTATCTCGATTGCTATTACCGCGGCTGAAACCGGTCACTTGGTATTTGGTACCCTACACACCAACTCCGCGATGCAGACGATCAACCGTATTATAGATAGCTTTGATGGCGGCGAGCAGCTCCAAGTGCGAAATATGCTCTCCGTGTCACTTACCGCGGTCATTTCGCAATCGCTTTTGCCAAAGCTTGGCGGCGGACGTATCGCGATCCATGAAATTTTGCTAAATAACAATGCCGTAGCGAATCTAATCCGCGAAAACAAGGTGCATCAAATTTACTCTCAAATGCAGCTAAATCAGCAATCTACCGGTATGATAACTCAAACTCAAGCGATGGTTAAAGCGATCCGTGCAAATCAAATTTCAAAAGATACGGCGTTTAGGTACTCGACTAACCTGCAAGAGTTAATAGGCGTGGTGGGTGCTTGATGGAAGGTATTAATTGGTTCGACGTCGGCTGTTTGGTACTCGTAGTGCTCTTCGGATTGCGCGGCATCACTAATGGCATTGTAAAAGAAATTTTTGGAATTTTGGGTCTCATCGGCGGTCTTTTTGCCGCGATGCGTTATAAAACTATGGCAGGCGAGTGGATTGCAGCAAAAATTCCAGCTTTGCAGAATGCAAACGGCGTGCTTTCGGGCGACACGACGCAGGTTCTCATCGGCTTTATCGCTGTGCTTTTTGGCGTATGGATCTCGTGTCTAATTATAGGCGAAATCATTTCAAAATTCTTTAAATGGAGTGGACTCGGATTTGTCGATAAGATCGGCGGTTTCGTGTTTAGCGTAAGTAAAATTTTCTTGATTTTTGCCGTTATTGTTACACTTGCAAGCGGTCCTATGTCGATGAATGAACAGACCAAAAAGTATTTTGAAAGCAGTAAAACTGCGCCGATTTTCTTAAAAATCGGAAACTGGATTTTAAATCTCAAAGACGATCCGAAGATCAAGCAAAGCTTGGATTCTATCGGTTCTAAGATGGATGATAAACTCTTAAAAGATCAAAATTCTACTGCTCGTATGAACTCGGATCAAAATCAAAGCACTGAACCTAGCGATTTTAACGCCAGTTCAGAAGTAAATTCTACAGAAAGGACAAAATTATGAATGCAAAAATCGAAAATTTAGAGTTTGACGCTCTAATTGTTGAGTTTAAAAAGGCACTTGCCGCTAGCGGTCTAAAATATACCAAGCAGCGCGAGGTTTTGCTCCGCACGCTTTATAACAATAACAAACACTTTACACCTGAGGCGCTTCACAACGAGATCAAAGCGAAATTCCCCGAACTAAACGTAGGCATAGCGACGGTGTATCGCACCTTAAATTTGCTTGAGGATTCGGGGATGGCTACGTCGATCTCATTCGGCGCGCAGGGTAAGAAATTTGAGCTTGCGAACAAGCCTCACCACGACCATTTAATCTGCAAAAGCTGCAATAAGATCATAGAATTTCAAGACGCCACTATTGAGCGAAAACAGCTTGCCGTCGCCAAAGAGCACGGTTTTACGCTTACGGGGCACATGATGCAGCTGTATGGAATTTGCCCTGAATGCGCGGCAAAAAGGAAGTAGATTGTTTGATAGCCAGTTAGAAATCCAAAGGATAGACAAGGCGTCGGAACTTCGGAATTTGGGGGCTAATCCCTATCCGCACTTTCTAAAAAAAGATATGAGCATAGCCGAGTTCAAAGAAAAATTCGGCTTCATAAAAGATACCGAGGATAAAAAAGCGAGCGAGGAGGTAAGCCTCGCCGGGAGGCTAAAGCTAAAGCGCGTCGCGGGCAAATCCACCTTTGCAAACATAGAAGATCAAAGCGGCAATATTCAAATTTATTACTCGCGCGACAGCATCGGCGAGGAGGATTACGCTAAATTTAAGAAAAATCTCGAAGTGGGCGATATAATTTTGGTGTGCGGATACGCCTTCGTCACCCAAACGGGCGAGTTTTCGATCCATGCTGGCAAAATAACGCTTGCGTCCAAAGCAATCTCGCCGCTTCCGGAGAAATTTCACGGACTAACCGACATCGAGATGCGCTACCGCCAAAGATACCTCGATATGATAATGAACCCCGAGATCCGCGCGGATTTCATCAAGCGCTCGATCATCGTTAGCGAGATCCGCAGCTTTTTTGAAAAGCATGGATTTTTAGAGGTCGAAACGCCGATGATGCACCCAATCGCGGGCGGCGCGAATGCTAAGCCTTTCATCACGCACCACAATGCTCTCGATGTCGATCGCTACCTACGTATCGCGCCGGAGCTGTATCTCAAGCGCCTCGTCGTAGGCGGCATGGAGGCGGTCTTTGAGATCAACCGAAACTTCCGCAACGAGGGTATGGATCTGACGCACAATCCGGAATTTACAAGCATAGAATTCTACTGGGCGTGGCATGATTATAACGACGCGATGAACCTAACCGAGGAGCTATTTAAAGCACTATTTAAGAGGCTTGGGCTGGGCGAAATTTTAACCTACGATGAGCGCGAGATCGATTTTTCAAAGCCTTTTGCGCGCATAAAGTATCTCGACGCGCTTACTCAGATAGGCGGCATCGAGCCACGTATCGTAAATGATCGCGAAAAGATCATCGCCAAACTCAAAGCCGATAAATTTGAAGTCAATGAAAAGCTCGATCTAGGCCACCTGCAGAGCGAACTTTTTGATAATTACGTAGAAGCTAAGCTCATAAATCCGACCTTCATCGTGGATTTTCCGATCTCGATCAGCCCGCTTTCGCGCAGAAGCGACGAAAATCCGCAGATAGCCGAGAGATTTGAGCTCTACATCGCAGGCAAGGAGCTAGCCAACGCCTTTAACGAGCTGAACGATCCGCTCGATCAATACGCCAGATTTAAGGCTCAAATCGACGCTAAAAACGCTGGCGACGACGAAGCTCACGAGATGGACGAGGATTACGTCCGCGCGCTTAGCTACGCGATGCCGCCGACTACCGGCTGGGGGCTTGGAATCGACCGCTTGGCGATGATTTTGCTGAATAAAAAATCGATCCGCGATGTGATTTTGTTCCCCGCGATGAGGCCGCTAAATTCTGAAAAGGAGCAGTAATGTCAAATTTAGAAAAATTCGATAATGAAATTTTTAGTCTAACCAACAAAGAGCTTGCCCGCCAGTGCGATTATTTAGAGATGATCGCGAGCGAAAATTTTACCTATCCCGAGGTAATGGAGGCGATGGGCTCGGTGCTAACGAACAAATACGCCGAGGGCTATCCCGGCAAGCGCTACTACGGCGGCTGCGAGTTCGTAGATGAGATTGAGCAGATCGCGATCGATCGCTGCAAAAAGCTCTTCGGCTGTGAGTTTGCAAACGTCCAGCCAAACAGCGGCAGTCAAGCCAATCAAGGCGTTTACGCCGCGTTTTTGAAACCGGGCGAGAAAATTTTGGGCATGGCGCTCAGCCACGGCGGGCATTTGACGCACGGCGCAAAGGTTTCAAGCAGCGGAAAGATGTATGAGAGCTTCGAATACGGCGTGGAGCTCGACGGCCGCATAAACTACGATAAGGTGCTTGAGATCGCTCAGATCGTAAAGCCGAAGATGATCGTTTGCGGTGCGAGCGCCTATACGCGCGAGATAGATTTTGCTAAATTTAGACAGATCGCAGATAGCGTGGGCGCGTTTCTTTTCGCCGACGTAGCGCATGTCGCAGGGCTCGTCGTCGCGGGCGAACACGCTAATCCGTTCCCGCACTGCCACGTCGTAAGCTCGACCACGCACAAGACGCTTCGCGGTCCGCGCGGCGGCATTATAATGACCAACGACGAGGAATTTGCTAAAAAGATCAACTCGGCGATCTTCCCTGGCATCCAGGGCGGCCCGCTAATGCACGTCATCGCTGCTAAGGCGGTCGGCTTTAAACACAATCTAAGCCCCGAGTGGAAGCTCTATGCTAAGCAGGTCAAAGCAAACGTTAGAGTTTTGGGCGAGACGCTGGTTAAGCGCGGCTTTGATCTCGTTAGCGGCGGCACCGATAACCATCTGATTTTGATGAGCTTTTTAAATAGAGATTTTAGCGGCAAGGACGCTAGCGCCGCGCTTGAAAACGCAGGTATTACGACGAATAAAAATACCGTGCCGGGCGAGACGCGCAGCCCGTTCGTCACTAGCGGCATTCGCGTCGGCAGCCCCGCACTTACCGCGCGCGGCATGAAGGAGAAAGAATTTGAGTTTATCGGAAATAAAATCGCCGACGTACTAAGCGACATCTCAAATTCCAAGCTTCAGGCGCAGGTTAAAGAGGAAGTGCGGGATTTGGCGCATCGCTTTATCATCTACGACCGCGCGATGTATTAAATTTAATAAATTCGGGTAAGCTTACCCGAATTATTTATTTCGTAAATTTTGCGTGGTAGAATTTACAAAGTAAATAATAATCTTAGGAGAGAGTATGAACGACAAAAATTTCGATATGAGCAGCATAGACGACATAGTGATCAATAGCGGCAATGTCGATAAGAACACGAATTTGAAAAAGGGTCTTACCGTCGCAGCCAGCGTCGTAGTTTTATTCTTAATCATTTTAATCATAATGAAGGCTATTAATAAAGACGATATTGATACTAACGCAGGTCTTACTATGCCTAGTGAAGAAGAGCTTGCCAAAGCGGAGCAAAAGCCTGCCGTACAAGTTCAAAAACCTGAGCCTTCGCAGCCTGAGCCTGTAGAGGTGAAATCAGAACCCAATACAGC
The DNA here is from genome assembly GCF_937981295.1 of uncultured Campylobacter sp. Lineage (GTDB taxonomy): Bacteria > Campylobacterota > Campylobacteria > Campylobacterales > Campylobacteraceae > Campylobacter_B. Next base: position 8,875 of record NZ_CALJPC010000060.1, on the reverse strand, counting down.
ATCTGCAGCTCCAACCAAAGTAGAGATAAAAACCCAGGAGCCTAATTCCGAAAGTAAGGTTGTTGCAAGCGCTCAGCCTGAAGCACAGAAAGTAGAAATCCAAAAGCCCGAAATCAAAGAAGAGCTAAAAAAATCCGAAGTTAAAATAGAAAGTAAAAAGATTGAGCCTAAAGACGAAGCTAAAAAGTCTGAAAAAACGGACGTAAAAAAGTCCGAGCCTAAAAAAGAGTCTGCAAAAGACGAGATCAAAAAAGAACCTTCTAAAACCGAAATTAGAAAAGTCGAGCAAAAAGTAGAGCCTAAAAAAGAACCTGAAAAACAAGCAAAAGCAGAAGTTAAAAAAGAGCCTTCAAAAACGGAAGCTAAAAAGGAACATGCGAAAGCTGAGACCAAGAAAGAGCCAGCAAAACCTGAGTCTAAAAAAGAAGCTAGCAAACCAGAGTCTAAAAGCGAGAACGTAAAGGCTGGCGTTGCAGCAAAGAGCACCAGCACTAGCGTGGCAAACGGCAGTTATGTGCAGGTTTTCGCATCCAATGCCTACGATCCAAATGGGTCTGATACCAAAAAAATCACCAAAAAAGGCTACAGCCCAATTGCGCTGCAAACTCACGTCGGAAGCAAGAGCGTGACTAAAATTTTAGTCGGACCTTTCGAGGGTGAGGCGCTACAAAAGGCGCTTAGCGATATGCGCTCAATCAACAGCGGCGCGTATATCTACCGAGTGAAATAGTGGACAGATTTGCGGTTTTCGGCAACCCGATCGCCCACTCACTCTCGCCGCTACTTCATAATTACGCTATAAAATTTTTGGAGCTGGACGCCTACTACGGGCGGGTTTTGCTGCAGCGCGGCGAGGAACTGCGAGCTAAATTTGAAGCTTTAAGGCTTACGGGCGCGAACGCGACCGTGCCTTTTAAGCTTGACGCGCTCAAAGCCTGCGATGTCCTAAGCGAGGCGGCGCAAAGGATCGGCTCGGTAAATACGCTGGTGCTAAAAGGCAGTGCGCTGCACGGCTTTAACACCGACGCCCAGGGGTTTTTCTGCGCGATCTTGGATTTTGGCGAGATTCGCAACGCGCTTATTTTAGGCGCGGGCGGCACGACGCGGGCGATCGGCTACGCGCTAAGCAAAAACGGCGTGAAATTCGACATTCTAAACCGCAGCGCAAAAGATTTTGACTTCGGCTGCGAGGAATTTTTTACCTATGAAAATTTCAAATTTAAAGATTACGATCTGATCGTCAATGCCACTGGCGCAGGTCTCAAAGATGACGCGCTACCAGCGCCCGAGGGGGTAATAGATGAAATTTTATCCCGCGCAAAATTCGCCTTTGATGCGATCTACGGCAAACAGACTCCGTTTTTACAAGCCGCGCGCACAAAAAATCTGCCCGTAAAAGACGGCAAGGAGATGCTGATAAATCAGGGCGCGCTTGCTTTCAATCTCTTTTTCAGCGGCAAATTTGATCTCCAAGAGATAGTTAAACTTATGAGTTATGCCGCAAATCTTCGCTAAATTTAGAGTTGAATACGACGCTAAATTCTATATTGCTCAAACGATTAAAATTTTGTCCTGCTTTAAATTTACCGCGTTAAACGAGATAATCCGCTAGCTTTATCTTTCGCGCCGCCCGGAGCGAAGTGAAATTTTAATCTAAAAAGCGGCGATACCGCACGATTTTTTTGAAAACGCGCGCTACGGCGCACCGCGATAGAGTTTGGAATTTTTTCCGAAATAGGATAAAATCAGCGTGAATTTTTCAAAATTTAAAGCTAAATTTTAATTAATTGTTATACAATAAAAAATATAAACTAATAATTGCTAAAGGTTAAAATTTGATGTTTTTCGGCAAAATTTTAAAATTTTATGCGCACGGATTTGCTTCGATGAAGCTTGGCAAAACGCTATGGGCGGTGATTTTGATCAAGCTATTTATAATTTTTGTGCTACTTAAATTTTTCATTTTCGACGAAAATTTAGATTCTAAATTTAAAACCGATCAAGAAAAAATCGATTTCATCTATAAAAATTTGACTAAGGAGTAGGAATGCAAGAGCTTGCTAGCGTGGATTGGTCGAGGGCGCAGTTTGCGCTCACGGCGCTTTATCACTTTCTTTTCGTGCCCCTAACGCTGGGGCTTAGCTTTATCGTGGCATTTATGGAGAGTCTATATGTCGCGACCGGCAAACAGGAGTGGCTCAAGATCACTAAATTTTGGCTGCGCCTTTTCGGTATAAATTTTGCCATCGGCGTCGCGACCGGCATCATAATGGAGTTTGAGTTCGGCACCAACTGGGCGAATTATAGCTGGTTCGTGGGCGACATCTTCGGCGCGCCGCTTGCGATCGAGGGCTTGCTCGCGTTTTTCTTGGAGGCCACCTTCTTTGCGGTAATGTTCTTCGGCTGGGACCGCGTGAGCAAGAAATTTCATCTTCTCTCGACCTGGCTCGTGGCGATCGGATCAAATTTAAGCGCGTATTGGATACTAATCGCGAATGCCTGGATGCAAAATCCGGTGGGTACGAGTTTTAATCCAGATACGATGCGCAACGAGATGAGCAATTTTTTAGATATCGCGCTATCTCACTTCGGAGTGGCTAAATTTTTACATACTGTCGGCGGCGGCTATATTACCGCGGCGCTTTTCGTGCTTGGAATTTCGGCGTTTTATATGCTAAAAAACAAAGACTTCGCGATTGCTAAAAAAAGCTTCATCGTAGCGGCAAGCTTCGGTATGTTAAGCTCGCTTTTCGTGCTATTTAGCGGCGACGAGAGCGCCTATCAGGTCGCGCAAAAGCAGCCGATGAAGCTTGCGGCGATGGAGGGGCTATATAAAGGCGAAGTAAACGCGGGCATCGTCGCGGCGGGAGTTTTAAATCCGAGCAAAACCGCGGGAGACGATAAGGAGCCGTTTTTATTTGAGATCAAGGCGCCTTACGCGCTAGGACTAATGGCTACGAGAGGACTTGATAATTTCACTCCGGGCATCGATGATTTGGTATTTGGAAACGAAAAATTCGGCATCGAAGGCGCGGATAAAAAGATCGAAAAAGGCAAAATCGCCCTGCAAGCGCTGAAGGATTATAAGATCGCCAAAGACGCCAATGATACCGCAGCGATGCAGCAGGCGCGCGAAATTTTATTCGGCAACCAAAATATGCAAAATTTAGGCTACGGCTACCTTGACGACGCGAAGCAGGTCGTCCCTCCCGTGGCGCTTACCTTTTATAGCTTTCACGTGATGGTGGCTTTGGGAAGCTATTTTATCTTGCTATTTTTTGTGACGCTATTTTTAGCGATGCGAAAGAACCTCGCCGAATACAAGAAAATTTTATGGCTTTGCGTATTTAGCATTCCTTTGGGATACGTAGCGTGCGAGGCGGGCTGGATCGTAGCCGAAGTAGGGCGCCAGCCGTGGGCTATACAGGATCTCATGCCGGTGGGCGTCGCGGCTACGAGCCTAGCGGGGACGAACATAATGATCTCGTTTGCGCTCTTTGCGGTTTTATTTACGATTTTATTCATAGCCGAGATAAAGATCATGCTAAAACAGATAAAGATAGGATTTTAAGATGCACGAAATTTTTCAAATTTATTGGTGGTGCGTGGTTTCGCTCCTGGGCGGAATTTTAGTTTTTATGCTCTTCGTGCAGGGCGGTCAGACGCTGCTTTTTACGCTGGCGAAAAATGAGACCGAGAAGGATTTTATAATAAATTCCATCGGCAAGAAATGGGAGCTTACATTTACTACGCTCGTGATGTTCGGCGGGGCGTGCTTTGCGGCGTTTCCGCTATTTTATGCGACCAGCTTCGGCGGGGCGTATTGGGCGTGGATGGCTCTGCTTTTTTGCTTCATAATCCAAGCCGTCGCTTACGAATACAGAAAAAAGCCCGATAATTTCTTGGGCGCTAAAACTTATGAAGCCTTTCTTTTCATAAACGGCTCATTGGGCACTATCCTGCTTGGCATCATCGTCTCGACGCTTTTTAGCGGCAGCGAGTTCGCGCTGGGCGATAATAATTTCGTGCAGTGGAAAAATCCCGCTCGCGGGCTTGAAGCGCTGGTAAATCCGTTTAATTACATCTTGGGAGTTGCGTTATTTTTCTGCGCTAGGACGGGAGCGAGCTTATATTTGATGAATAATATAGCCGAGCCCGAAATGATCGCTAAGCTCAAAGCTTCGCTTAAATTTAACGCTAGCGCGTTTTTGGTTTTTTTCATCGCGTTTTTGGCGTGGATCTTGCTAAAGCAGGGCTATGCAGTAGGCGCCGGCGGCGTCGTAAGCCTCGAGAGCTTTAAGTATTTACATAACTACCTAAGCCTGCCTGCGGCGCTAATCTTGCTGCTGCTGGGTGTAGTGCTGGTGCTAGCGGGGATATTCAAAGGCGCATTTACAAGCAGCGTACGCGGAATATTTTTCTATGGCGTGGGCGTCGTATGCGCGGTAACGAGCGTATTTTTGATCCTAGGGTTAAACAACACGGCGTTTTATCCGTCAAATTTCGACCTGCAAAGCTCGCTTTCGATAAGCAACGCAAGCTCGAGCCTCTATACGCTTAAGATGATGTTTTACGTGTCGTTTCTAGTGCCTTTCGTGCTGGGCTATATTAGCTACGTTTGGTGGCTGATGGATGCTAAAAAACTCGATAAAGAGGGGCTTTCAAACGAGCATTATTAGGCGCGCCCGCTCTAGCGCGGCTTTTGCACGTCGTGCGGCGACGAGGAGTTGCTCTAGTGCGAGGCATTGCGTGCTTTTGCGCTTGGTTAAATTTCATATCGGCGGCGCTTTTTACGCGCCGCATTTATAAAAAATTTTAAGGATTAAAAATGGTCAAATCTTTAGTTTTCATCGCGATTTGGATGATCTTGCTCGTAGGAAGCTATAAATTTATAAAGCTAAACATTACTCATCACGAAAAAAGAGAGCAGTAAAAGGATAGAAATTTTAAAAGCTTGCGGCCTGGGATTTCACTTTAAATTTAGAAAGTGAAATTTTGGGCCGCAAGATACGGGCGAAATTTTATCTAGCCCTTGTAATCGATATTTTTTTCAAACTCTTTAAGTCGCATATGGATTGAGCGAAGCTCCGTGATCGTCGTCCAGTTATTCATAAAAATACTAAAACTACCGCGCACCTGATTAAAAGCATTGCTTACCTGAACCATAACTCCAAGCGTAATTACCTTAGTAAATAACCCAGGACCCATTATCAAGTAAGGCACGATCATTAGAAACTGCGAAAATGAGTTGAACCACATATCAAAATAGCAGTAATGCAGATACAGTTTAAAATAGTTATATTTGATCTTATCAAATAATGAAAGAATTTTTTCCTCGCTTGCGTAATTTATCTTATCCTCCTCCGCAAAAACAAGTTCTTTTCTAAAGGCCGCCTCGACCTTTTGATTGTTGTATTCCAGCCTCGGTAGATACCAGCCAACCAGCCAAGAAATTATTAGCCCACCGATGCTGATTGCAAGTGCAATCCAAACAAGTGAGCCCGGGATTTTTTTTAGAAATTCAAAAGGAACGTTGCTACTAAGCCCCCATAGCACAGGTATGAATGCAAACAGTGTCATAGCTGCCGAAAGCACTCTCGTACCCATTTCCTCGATAGTTCTTGAGAAGCGAAAGATATCTTCTTGGATACGTTGCGAGCTTCCCTCGATATCTTTACTTACCTTTTTCCAGTATGAAAAATAAGAAAAGGTCATCGCTTCCCGCCATTTAAATGTCCAAATACGAGCTGCATATCGTTCTGAAATCGCAGAGACTACGTAGGGCATCGCTATCCATAAAAAAACTTTCATCTGCGTATAGAAATCATTTAGTGTATGACGATCTATGTTTTGGCACATATCATAAAACGCGCGGTACCATTCGTTTATTCTCACATTTAAGGTAGTTTGATACCAATTAATCGCAATTAGAAAAAATATTCCAGAATATGCCCAAAATGCCCATTTTTTGTTTTTAAAAAATGAAGCAAACATCAATGCTCCTTTGGATTCAAAATCGCTGTAAATAGCCTATCGCTTAGCATTTGCGCCGCTTCCTGCACATCCGCGCTTTTTACTGCGTTTATGCTTGCCGCATAACTTTTTTCATCATAGAGCGGATAGCCGTAAAGCTCGTGCGCAGTGATATTAGCAAGCCAAAAATCGTTCGTCTGCGCAGCTCTTTTGGTCGATAAAATTTGCGCTTTTTTAAAATTTGAAAGCTCGCTATCTTTCGCACCGGAGCTTTCGATCTGTTTTAAAATTTCACTCACGCTTGCTGCAACGGCACGGGCATCTTTCGGCTCGGTAGAAAACGATACGTTCAAGCTCGCTGCGATTTGTGGCTCACGCACATAGGTGCTATGCACCATCGCCGAGTAAATTTGTCCGCGCGCCTCGCGGATCTGTTTGACGATGCGATTGCTTAGCACGCTTTTTAAAGCTTGAAATTTATAAGTGTCTGAAAAGTCAAAATTTTGCAGCTCATAGTTTGAAAAAATCATCCGAACTTCGCTTTTATCACTATCGCCGTAGTCTTGCACAATCTCGCCGCTAGAAGTATTTAGCATCAAAGTTTTAGGCGTAGCGCTGCTTGTGCCGGGCTTTAGATTGCCGATATATTTGGCTAGAATTTGTTTTGCGCGCGCAGGCTCAAAATCGCCGCTAAGCACAAAGATAAAATCTCCAGCACCTGAAAAAATTTCATCCGCATCGCGCTGTAAATCGGCAAGATTTGCGCTCTTTACGTCATCTACGCTAAGCGGCTGCTTACGAGCTATATCTCCTGAATATAGAGATTTTAAAATTTGCTCGCCGAATTTAAATTCCGCCGTCTCGTCTCGTAGCGCAATCGCCGAAAGCGCGTCGGTTTTATATTTTGTAAGCGAGCTTGCATGAATTAGCGGCTCGCTAAATCTCGCGTAAAGCTCGTGTGCCATCGCTTCCAGATCCGCTCCTGCGCCTCTAAAACCGCAGTCTGCGTCATCCATCCTAAATCTTAGCTTATAATCAAATTTTGAGGTCAAGCGTCCCGCCTCGTATTCGTTTAGCTCGCCTATGGTGCCTGAGTTTAGCAGCGCGGTTAGAATTTCGCCACGAGCCTTGCCGAAATGCGCGTAGCCACCTTTTTTAACGGCTGCGAGGACGATTTTATTTTTCTCGCTTTTAAGGGGTTTTAAAATTACGCGAGCGCCGTTTTTAAACTCCAAAATTTCAGTGCCGCTAGCGCCTTTTTGCGTTTTAAATTCCGTCTCTTTTAAATCTGCTCCCGCAAGCTGCTTGGAAGCAAGCTTCGAAGCAGCGAAATTAAACGGCAGCGCTTTTTCGTAGAGCAGCTTCGCGTCTTTTTGGCTAATGCCTAAATCCTTTGCCGAGATAATCTCTGTAAATCTCGCTCCATCCGTTATCTTTGAGAAAAATTTATTAACATCTGCTAGCGTTATTTCTTCTAAGGCCTTGAGGCTTAGATCGTGCTCGTCTTGCTTACTAAGCTTTACATTGCCGTTTTGTACGAAATCAAGTAATGCTCCTATTTGCGCACTTTGCGTATCGTTTTTAAGTAGATCGGCTTGCACTTGATGTTTAAATTCCGCCTTAACGCTATCAAAATCGTCATTGTTAAATCCGTGTTCGCGCACCCCTTTGATCGCGCTAAAAAGACTACTTAATGTGGCGTTGACGTCGAAATTAAAAATATTCGCGCTTATGCTGTATAGTCTGCGGTTTTTAAACAGATCGTCCGAGCCGAAATAGGCTTTAAGCGGAATTTTGGCATTTACATTCATCGCGTCGTATCCAAGCTCCATCAGCCTCGATACGTAGGCTTGCAGCCACTCATTTTTAAGCGCACCGTAGCTTCTTAGCGGCTCATATTTGCCTGCGTAAAGCACGCTAGCGACATTGGCGCCGAGCTCGGGCTCTACGGTGCTTGCTAGCCCGCCTTCAAATGGGCGTAGGCTAAGATCGCGCGGGATTTTTTCGCCGTGCGCGGAAAGAGAGCTAAAATTTTGCTTGATTAGGTTTTTAATCTGCTCAACGTTTACGTCGCCCACGACTATGATGCTAACGGCGCTAGGAAGGTAGTTGCGCGCGTAGAATTTTTTTAGTTGCTCGCTGGTGGCGCCTTTGATGATTTCATTTTGTCCGATCGGAAAGCGTCTGGAAAATATGGAATTAGGGTATAAATATGTGGCACGCTTTTCATAAAATCGCCTCTCAAAGCCTTTTTTTGCTTCCTCTAAGATGACGCCTTTTTCCTTTTGTGTTTCGTTCTCGTCAAATTTTACGCCGCCTGCATAATCTCGCAGTACCAAAAATATATCCTTTAGCGTCTCGTCGCTCACTTGGGCTTGGATGTTGTAGGTGGTGTTTTCAAAGCCAGTCTGTGCATTGAGATCGGCGCCGAATTTCACCCCTAGGCGCTGCAGAGTGTGGACTAGTTCATTTTTATCAAAATGTTCGCTGCCGTTGAACGCCATATGCTCGACGAAATGCGCAAGACCCTGTTCGTCATCATTTTCATCAACACTACCTGCGGCTACGTTGAGGTAAAAAAGCGCGCTATTTTTCGGCACATCGTTTTTGAGGATATAAAATTTCACGCCATTTGCCAGCTCGCCGTATACTACGCTAGGATCGAGCTTAAGCGGCATATTCGGGTTGGTATCTGCGGAGTAAAGGCTCAAAGAGCAAAGCAGGGTGGCGATAAAAAATATAAGCTTTTTCATAATTGTCCTTGGATTTAAAAACTTGCGATTGTAACAAAAGCTAGTTTAAAGTATGATTTTGCTAGCTTCGTTATAGGTGAAATTTTGCCAAAGATTTGGAATTTTTGGAATTTTTGGAATTTTTGGAATTTTTGGAATTTTTGGAATTT
>NZ_CALJPC010000059.1 GCF_937981295.1 uncultured Campylobacter sp. | reverse complement strand
ATCGTCGATTTTTATTTGAGCTTCAGATACCGTTCTTTGGGCTTCTTGCGCCGTAGTGCCCAAACCTGAAGCGTTTGCGTTTAAGCTTGGTGCGCCTTTTGCCGCGGCATCCGTACCGGAACCGCTTGCAGAATTTGCAATGCCGTCCAGTCTATCGTAGTCCGCCTTCGGCATTAGCTCGTGATCGATCTTGGTAAAAAGCGGCTCGCACGGCTTGGCCTTAAAATCTAAAATTTCGCCGCGAAGTATGAGCTTTTCATAAAGCGGAGTGGATATTTCAAAGCCGAGCGTGCCCGCGATACGTGCCGCCGTCTTCGGCATTGCAGGGCTTAGCAGCACGGCGACTTTAGCCAGAATATTTGCGACCAATGCGACGAGAGCCAGCGCCTTAGCCTGCTCGCCGTTTTTCATCAAATTCCACGGCTCGTATTTCGCGATCGAAGCGTTTGCGAGCGCAAGCGCTCTCCAAAGCTCCTCTAAATATCTATTGGTAGCGACTTCCTCAAGCGCGTTAAGTGCGGCGCTCAGATAGGAGTTCGCTTCCTCGATCTCGGCGGTGAAAAATTTCATCACGTCTTTAGAATTTATAACGTAATCCGAGTATTTTGCGCTCATGCCGACGATGCGGCTGAGTAGATTTCCAAGCTCGTTGGCAAGCTCGGAATTTACGCGGTTGATGATCGCTTTTTGCGAAAAATCGCCATCTTGACCGAACGGTACCTCGCGCAGCAAAAAATACCTAAACTGCTCCAGCCCGTAGGCGTTTGCGACCTCGCGCGGATTCACAACGTTGCCAAGGCTCTTGCTCATCTTTTTGCCGTCGCGCGTCCACCAGCCGTGAGCTGCGACGCTGCGCGGCATATTTAGCCCCAGGCTCATCAAAAACGCAGGCCAATAAACGGCGTGAAAGCGCAAAATGTCCTTGCCCACGATGTGCAGCGCGTCGCTCCAATACTCCATTCGTTCGCCGCCCGCGCAAAATCCGAGCGAGCTAAGATAATCCATCAGCGCGTCCAGCCAGACGTAAATCACGTGCTTCGGATCGTTCAGCTCGGGCGGAATTTTAACGCCCCAATCAAAGCCCGTTCTCGTGATCGAAAGATCTTTTAGTCCGCTTTTTACGAAGCTTATCACCTCGTTTTTTTTGCCTAGCGGCAGGATGCACTTTTCATCCTCGTACCATTTCAAAAGCCGCTCTGCGTAGGCGCTAAGCCTGAAAAAATAGCTCTCCTCTTTTAAAATTTTAGTCTTTTTGCCGCAGTCGGGGCAATACTCGCCGTCGATTAGCTGAGCGGAAGGGAAAAAACTCTCGCAGCTTACGCAGTAGTTGCCCTCGTATTCGCCCTTATAAATGTCGCCCTTTTCATACATCTTGCGAAATACGTTTTGCACCGCCGCCTCGTGCGCGGCATCGGTAGTGCGCGAAAACATATCATAGCTGATGTCAAACTCGTCCCACAGGTCTTTAAATTTAGCGCTCACGCCGTCTGCATACTGCTTTGGGCTCTGACCGTGCTTAGCTGCGGCCTCCTCGATCTTTTGGCCGTGCTCGTCGGTGCCCGTTTTAAAAAACACCTCGTGTCCTTGCAGGCGGTAAAATCTAGCCATCGTATCGGCGATGATCGTCGTGTATGCGTGACCGATGTGCGGGACGTCGTTTACGTAATAAATCGGCGTCATTATGTATTTTTTCATTATTTTCCTTGCGCTTACTTAAATTTGACTAAAAATTTTATTAGTCCTATTGTGCGGCTGTGCCAGTATTAGAATTTAGCGTGTATCTTACGTATCCGGTCTCCGGCTCGATAGTAATACTAGCGGTCTCTCTTGCATCATTAGTAAGTGTAATAACGCACTGGCCCACAAAAAGCCTATCATATGGCACATTAGAGTTCGCTAACTGCCCCATTGGGCGACCGTAAGAATCAAAGGAGATGGTGTGATTGTTTCCATTACCGCAATTAGTAAATTGTATATTTCTTATATTATATGTTGCTCCTAAATTTAGCTTTTGATTCATCCTTGCACCATCAGTATTGGCAGGTTGCCTAGCAAAGCCCGAAGTAAGCAGTTTGTTGGGATTTTGCGGATCAGCTGCCATAGAATTTAGGCTATTTGGTTGTCCGTTTGAACCCGGGAAAGCTCCGTTATCCCAATATATATTATATCGCCATCCTGCTGCAGAGCCCGGTGCTCCTTGATCAGTAAATTGAATCCTCCAAAATCTCTTAAACCAATCCGGGTCATTAGGATCGAATTTGTTATCATTCATAGCCAGCTGCTGAGTATAGCGAATATGAGCAGCTACTTGATCTGCCGCCTCCACAAGGCTATTTCGATTGATTTGAGGCACCGCCACCGCCGCTAGAATTCCAACCACCACGATGATGAAAATCAGCTCTATCATAGTAAATGCTTTTTTCATAATTTTTACCTTTCATAAAAATTTTGTTTATATTTTAACATAAAATTTCGCAATTCGCACGCCTCGCTTGTAAATATCTATATTTTGTATCGAATTTTTATGATCCGAGACATATTCCGACTCATCCGCATAGATAAAAGCGCTGTCCCCGCTAGGCAGTCCGTAAAATTTTAGGCGCAGGCAGAGCCTCTCGTCCTCGCAGCTTACGCTTTTTACTCCGCGATTTTTTAACTCACTTGCCAGCTGCCTAGCTACGTCAAATTTATAGATAAAATGCCGCTGCGGTTTGTTTGCGAACATCGCCCCATACATCACATCGCTAAAAATCACTGCAAAATAACTTACCGCTAAGCTTACCAGCGTCACACCTACGGCAATCTTATGAAAAGTACGAAATTTAGGCAATCTAACGCGGTATGAATTAAATAAAACCCGAATAATCAAAGGCGTAGCGATGACGCAATACGGCAGCATCATCTCAAGCGGCACGCGCTGTCTTAGAGAAAAAAGCATCGTTAGACAAAGCGCACTTGTAGCGATGAACCATAGCAGGCTCTTTTCCTCTTTGATCCAAATTCTATAGATAGTGTAGATGAAAAATAAAAACACTAAAGGCGAAAACGCGCCCGCAAAAACGCCCACGGTGTCTAAAAAATACCCCTTCGGCTTGCCCTCAGAGCTCACGTCGTAAAAAATCACGCTGAAGCTAAATAGCGCTATGCAAAGTAGCAAAAGCTCCTTTTTGCGCGTATAAAGCGCCCAAATTCCAAAGCCGACGTATAGCATAAAAAACGCGCGGTCGATCAGGGCGCAAACGGATAGAAGCACGAAAAGCGCGATATTGTATTCGCTCTTTGCAAAATAGATCGCCAGCAGTGTGAAAAAAACGATGATGCCCGCGGGATTTAGCAAAATCGCGCTACTCATAGACGCAGGAAGCGCCATAAATAGCGCCGTAGCGACCACTCTATCGAAGCGACGCTTTAGAATAAATTTTGAAATTTTATAGATCATCGCGGCGTTTGCGAAGTGGATCAAAATAAACGGTATGCGCAAGGCGTAGTCGTTGCGCCCGAAAATTTCGCAGCTTAAATTTGCGATTAGCGAAACGAGGGATTTTTTATCGTAAAAAATTTCGGCTTCGTAGTAGCTGATGCTTAAATTTGAGATCGCATAAAGCAGAAATATGCCCTGAAACAGGTACATTATGGAGATTACGAAAATTTCGTTTTGATAAAGCTTCTTCACTCTCATCCTTGCTACGGGCACTTTAAATTTACAGCCTAAATTTTACGGCCGAAATTTATAAAATTTAAGCCGTCGAATCTTTTAAAATTTAGCCGCTAAATTTAACCGCGTGCCGCTTCATTCCTCTATCGTATAATTTTCCCAAAAGAAATTTATCCACTCATCCGTCTTTGAAATTTTAAAATCGGGCTGGATAAGCGCCTTGGGTTTGTAAAAAATCACCGCGGTTTTAAGCTCTATTTGCGGAAATTTCTCCAGCAGCACGCGCTTGATCTCGACCATGCTGTCGCCGCTGTCGATGATATCGTCCACCAGCAGCACGCGCTTGTAAAGCTCCAGATCGGGCACGTTGAAAACGTCGATGGTGTCGAGCTTTTTGGTGTCTGCGTAGTGGATGGAATTTATCGAAAATATCGTCCGCATATCAAGCGCGTTGGCTAGTGCATGACCGAATGTGAGCCCGCCTCTAGCGATCGCCACGATTGCATCGGGCATAAATTCGTCCCTAACCTGCTTTGCTATAACTCTTGCGTCGCGGTCCATCTCGTCAAAACTATAAAATCTCATATCTTTCCTTAAAATTTAATGCATTAAAAATACTAAAACGCTGATAAATCCAAGCGTCAAAACGCCGAAATTTAAATCTTTTATCCTGCGCTGAGCGAGTCTAACTACGATATATGCGATGAAGCCGAAGCTTAAGCCGTTGGTGATCGAGTAGGTAAAGGGCATCAAAAATACTATAAAAAACGCAGGGATTAGAATTCCCGCGTCGCTATAATCGATCTTGCCAAGCTCGCTAAACATTAAAACCCCGACCATTACGAGGATCGGATAGATCGCATTTGCGGGGATCGCCTTAAATAGCGGTAGCATAAACAGCGTCAGCACGAAAAATATAGCGCAAAATACCGCCGTTAGCCCCGTGCGGCCGCCCGCTTCTACTCCGCTGGCGCTCTCAGCAAATGCAGTAACCGTACTCGTTCCTATAACGGCGCCCGCAACGCTGCCTATCGCATCGGAGGTTAAATTTCTAGATAGTTTTTTCATGCCGTCTTTGCTATTCTCTCCAAAAAGCCCCGCGCGGTTTCCCACGCCGGTTAGAGTACCGATGCTATCGAATAGATGCGTAACGAAAAATGTGATTATAAAAGGTACGAACGCGAGCTTTAGCGCTCCGGGGATATCTAGCTTAGCAAATATCGGCGTTATGCCGCTTGGCGCGCTTACTATGCCATGCGGTGCGGGCGAAATTCCAGCCACCCACGCAACGCACGAAGTAATCAAAATGCTTAAGATAAACGCCGCCTTGATTCTAAGCACGAAGAGCACCAGCACGACCGCTAAGCCTAAAATTCCAAGCAAAACGTTTAGATCTTTTAAATTTCCTAAAGTTACTAGCGTCGCCTGACTAGGCGCGATGACGCCCATCTGCTTAAGTCCGATGAAGCAGATGAAAGCCCCGATACCCGCACTTATTGCGCGACGCAGATCAAGTGGGATAGATTTGATAACCCAAACGCGAAAATTGGTAAACGAAAGCACGGTAAAAAGCGCTCCGCTTATCGCTACGATGCCAAGTGCACTCTGCCACGGCATCTTCGCATCCACGCACAACGCAAAGGTAAAATACGCATTTAGCCCCATGCCGACGCTAAGCGCTACGGGGGTATTTGCAAAAAGCCCGTTAAATAACGTCGCGATTATCGTAATAAGCGCGGTTGCCGTAACCAGCGCATCAAACGGCATGCCTGCAATGCTCATAATGTTAGCGTTTACCGGCACGATGTAAATCATCGCCAAAAACGTAGTAAGCCCTGCGATAAGCTCCTGCCTTACCGACGTTTTTGCCGCGGCGAGATGAAAGAATTTCTCCACTTGCTCCTCCTTTAGAATTTATTCGTAAATTTCGATCTGATTATATAAGCTGTCGCGCTCTACGGGCACAAAGCCCGCGGTGCCGATCATATCGATAAAATCGCGCTTGCTCTGCCCTTTTTTGCTGCCGGCGCCGGCGCTGCTTTGAATGCTTTCGTTCTCGATCGTGCCGTCAAGATCGTCCGCGCCGAAATCCTGCGCTACGAGAGCTAAGCTTAGCGTCGAGGTCGCCCAATACGCCTTGATGTGCGCGACGTTGTCGAGCAAAATTCTACTAATCGCGATCGTTTTTAAAATTTCGACCGAGCCCAAAAAGCCCTTCACATCCAAGTAGTTATTCTCGCGCTGATACACGAGCGGAATGAAGGCGTTGAAACCGCCGCCGTTAGCGCGAGCTAGGCTCTCATCTTGCAGCGCACGGATGCGCAAGATGTGATCGATGCGGTGAGCGCGGCTTTCGATATGTCCAAAGAGCATCGTGGCGTTGCTCTGACGCCCGCGCGCATGCCACAGCGAGTGGATTTGCAGCCACTGCTCGCTTGAGACCTTGCCTTTGCAAATTTTATCGCGCACGTCCTCGTCAAAAATTTCGGCGCCGCCGCCCGGCATCGAATCCACGCCGCTTTGCATCATCAGTTCTATCGTCTCTTCGTAGCTCATATTCCACTTTCGCCGCCAGTAATCGATCTCCGCCGCGGTCATCGCCTTGATGTGCAAAAGCGGATATTTTTGCTTTATCGCTTTGAAAATTCCCAAATATTGCTGCGGCGTAACGAATGGGTTGTGCGAGCTTACGATATGAATCTCCTTCGTGCCGCGCGCTACCGTCTCATCCACGATACGCATGATCTCATCATCGCTCATCGTATAGGCGTTTTCGTTCTTGCGGTGCGCCGAAAATGCGCAAAATTTACAGGTATCTGCGCATAAATTCGAAGGATTGATATGACGATTTGCGTTAAAATAGACGTTTTTGCCGTTTTTTTCTTTGCGAATAGCAAAGGCGAATTTGCCCAGATCGAAAAGATCTAAATCCCATAATTTCACGCCGTCTTCGTAATTTAATCTCTCGCCGCTTTGTAGTTTTTCTAAAATTTCCATCGATTTCCCAAGCCAAATTTTGTGCTAATTATATAATTTTTTGCTTACAAAACGGATAAGCGGACTAAATTTAGAGCCGAATTTCGTTAATTTAAAATAGCGTAGTAAAATGGGCGCCAAATTTTAAATAAGGAAAGCAAAATGTGTGGAATCGTAGGCTACATAGGAAATGCCGAAAAGAAAAAAATCATAATAAACGGACTGAAGGAACTCGAGTATCGCGGATACGACAGCGCTGGGCTTGCCGTGATGGATGAGAGTGCGAATATAAAGTACTTCAAAGCGGTCGGCAAGCTAAATAATCTCGAAGAAAAGATGAAAGATTTCACTTCGCAAGGCTTTGGCGTTGCGATCGGGCATACTCGCTGGGCGACGCACGGAAAGCCCACCGAGCTTAACGCGCATCCGCATTTTGGAGATTTTAGCTTCGTCGTACATAACGGCATCATCGAAAACTACATCGAGCTAAAGGACGAGCTCGAAGCGGATGGCGTGAAATTTTTAAGCCAGACCGATACTGAAGTGATCGTGCATCTTTTTGAGAAAAATTTCAAGGCTAGTAACGACGCATTTAAAGCGTACGAAGCTACAATTAAACGACTAAAAGGCGCATATGCAACGCTTTTGATCACGAAAGCAGCACCCGGAGAAATTTTCTTTGCCAAAAACGCAGCTCCGCTGATCGTCGCAAAAAACGATAAAAACGAAATTTTCTTTAGCTCCTCGGATGCTCCGCTCATCGGGCTTGCGAATACGGCTGCATATCTGGACGATCAAATTTACGGCGTTGCAAAGCTTGGGCAAATCGACATTTTTAAAAACTCTAAACCGCATAATTGCGCCTTTAGTGAGCTTCCGAAAGATAAAGGCTATGCGCAAAAAGAGGGCTTTAGATTTTTTATGGAAAAAGAAATTTACGAGCAAGCGCAAGTAGTAACTGAAGCAATGATGGGGCGCGTAATAAAGGGCGGCAAGATAAAATTTGACGAACTTGATGCGGCGATGTTTGAGGGCATCGACGAGGTTGTACTATGCGCTTGCGGTACGAGCTATCACGCCGCGCTCGTAAGTTCGTATCTTTTCGAGCGCATCGCTAAAATCCGTACGAAAGTGGAAGTTGCTAGCGAATTCCGCTATAAAGAACCCTTTTTAAACAAGAATTCCTTATTTATCGTGATCTCGCAAAGTGGCGAGACCGCCGATACCCTAGAGGCGCTGCATATCGCTAAAAAGGCCGGTCTTAGGACGCTTGCGATCTGCAACGTCGATAACAGCTCGATCGTGCGCATGGCAGGCAGCGTGATCCTCACCCGCGCAGGCATCGAAAAGGGCGTAGCATCTACGAAGGCTTTTGCGACGCAAGTTATGGTGCTATGGATGTTTGTGGTGTATCTTGCAAATCTGCGCGAGGTCATCTCAGCGCGCATGAATTCCGCTGAAATTTCAGCGATGCTTCATATCCCGCAAATTTTAAAGATTAAGGACGGCTTGCAGGATAAAATTTACCGCATGAGTAAGCACTATCTGCACGGACACGGCTTTTTCTTTATCGGGCGCGATATTTTCTATCCGCTCGCTCTTGAGGGCGCGCTCAAGCTCAAAGAGATCTCCTATCTGCACGCGGAGGGCTATCCGAGCGGCGAGATGAAACACGGTCCGATCGCGCTTGCGGATTCTAATCTCTTTACGGTTGCGCTGATGCCAAAGCATTTGCTCTACGAAAAAACGAAAAGCAATGTCGAAGAGCTTGCCGCGCGCGATGCGTATATTTTAGCTATCAGCCCGGAAGAGCCGGAAATCGCGGATGATTTTATCAAAACGAGCGAGCAGAGCCACGCGATGAGCGAGTTTTTTGAGATGATGATAATTTTACAAATTCTAGCTCTTGAAATCTCCGTCAGACTTGGCAATGATGTGGATATGCCGCGAAATTTAGCCAAAAGTGTCACCGTAGAATAATCGTTTTTTAAGTTCATTTTGACTAATATTTCTCATTAAAAAATCGGGGAATGTTAGTATATGAGACTTATCGGATTTATCAGAGGTGAAAATGTCATAGTCGCCACGGGCGGGGTCGAGTATAGCTACGAAATGCTAGGCGAGCGCGATCCTAGCCTAACCGACGGCGATGAGGTAAGCTTCGACACGCTAGCATCCAGCGCGATAAATATCGAGCGCGTGGACACGTCCAAATCCAAGGATCGTGCGGCGCAAAAAGCGGCTTCACAGGCAAAAGAAGCCACAAAGCAAAATAACGACTGGATTTCTGATCCTAAAAATTTCATAGAGATAGACGCAGCAGAGCAGTCGTCTCCTCAAAATTCCGCCGAAAATATCGCAGAGGATAGATCCACCACAAAAGTAACAAAAATCGCAAAAAAATTTAATAAATTTAAATTTAACCGCAAAGCCAAGCCTACGAGTGCAAAAAAACCGAAATTCTTTGGATTTGAGTTCGTCCAAACAGACGACCTACGCACTATGCAAAGCGTCGAGAGTAAAATTTATACTTCATCCATCCGTAAGGAAGGGCTTAAATCCATAATCCTGCCCATAGCGCCGATAGTCATTATTTTGATATTCCGCTCGCAAATCGCAAGCATATTTCTATCTTTTTCACAGATCGAAGCTTACGTTAATCAAGACACGGTTTATATGGTAATGGACCTGCTGATTTTTCTTAGTTTTGCGCTATTTTATCTGTTGCCGCTTAACCGCGCGATAAACCTACTCTCCATAGCGACGCACGATCAATACCCGATGCGTCAAATGGCGAACTACAACGTCTTTATCATCCTGTGCGTCATCTCTACGATCCTGCAGGATAAGAGCCTGGGGCTAGATGAGTTCGAGCAGTTTTTCATCTGCGGCGTGATCGGACTTGGGCTCATTTCGTTTTATTATAAGTTCAAGGCGTTTGCGTTTATGTTTTTCAAAACTGCAGGCTCAATCCTATTTGCTCCTGCGCTGCTTGTGGAGCTCGCGGCTATTATTTTCATCGGCATCGGCGACCGCTATACTGGCGCGTCGATGAAATTTATGGAGCTTACAGGGCTATTTTTTGCGAGCACGGTGTGGAGATACATCATAATTTTTATCGTTATGTCGCCGCTTTATTTCCTTGGATTTTGTATGCTAAGACGAATTAAAAAATAATTTTACAAAATTTTGCTGCAAATCTCGCTATGATGAAATTTTACTACGATAGAATTCCACTCAAAATTTCATCACAAAATTTAGCACGAAGACAGAATTTAGCGGGGATTTGAACTTTATCAAAGTAAAATTTTATCGCAATAAAATTCCGCAATTGTAGGCGCAGATCGCACGCCCTAAAGCAATATATGTCTTTTATACGCGTTAACGCGCGCTTACAAAAATACACCAATGCCTGAGAAATTTCGATGCAATGTCTCCCCTTTTATTTGATAAAAGCCGCGGCAATTGACATCGCGTCTGTAAAATCCTACCGCTAAAATCCATCTTTAAATCTCACGCGCTCAGCACATATCGACGCAGAATTTTATCCACGCAATTCGGCGCGAAATTCAAAGCTAAATTTCACATCGCATTCTACGGCAAAATTCCAAGACATAACTCTATCATAATAAAATTTTGCCGAAATAAAATTCTAATCGATACGAAAGCCTAAGCTCAGAATTTAAATCAAATTTAAAGCTACAAGCTCCACGCTACGCAGCTCTTAAAATTTCACTGCCCGAATTTTGTCGCGTTTAAATTTAGCCGCGCGCCGTATTAAAATTCCGCCCGCTGCCGCGGCTAAATTTAACTATCGCGCTAAATTCCACGCCCTCGCCTGCTGAAATTTAATCTCGCGCCCCGTTTCGTGCGGCGTAGAATTCCCGCCTAAACTCGGCAAACCGCCCGTGCATGATCGCCTCTCTCATATCCGCGGCAAGGCGCAGGTAGTAGTGCAGATTGTGAATGCTCGCGAGGCGGTAAAAACTAAGCTCGCGCGCGCGAAATAGATGATTTAGATAGCCGCGACTGAAGCGCTTGCACGTGTAGCAGTCGCAGTGCGGATCGATCGGATCGTGATCGCTGATAAAGCCCGCGTTTTTGATGCTGATCTTGCCGAAGCTCGTAAATAGCGTGCCGTTGCGGGCATTGCGCGTAGGCATCACGCAGTCGAACATATCTACGCCGCGAGCGACGTTTTCGACGAGATCCTCGGGCGTGCCGACCCCCATCAAATATCGCGGGCGCGCCGCATCGACGTATGGCATCATGGCTTCTACCGTGTCGTACATCAGCTCGTTTTTCTCGCCTACGCTAAGCCCTCCGATCGCAAGCCCGTCGAAGCTCATCTTGCACAGCGCTTCGGCGCAAAATTTGCGCGCCTGCGCATCGGTGCCGCCTTGTATGATACCGAAGATGTTTTGATGAGCGTGCAGGCCGCGAGATTTCATGGTCTCGTGATAATCTATCGCCTCGCGAGCCCATTTTATCGTGCGCGCGACGCTTAGATCGATCCGCTTTTTAAGCCGCGATCTCTCATCGCAGCTCAATGCGCCAGGCTCGCGCGGCAGCTCCACCAAATCGTCTAAAATCATCATAATATCGGAGTTTAGCTCATACTGCGTATCTAGCACCGAGCGCGGCGTGAAATAATGCATGCTGCCGTCAATGTGGCTTTTAAATTTTATGCCGCCCTCGTCGTTTTTGGTGTTTGCACGCAAGCTAAAAGCCTGAAAGCCGCCGCTGTCAGTCAGAAAGCTGCGGGGAAATTTCGTAAATCCGTGCAGCCCGCCGAAGCCCGCCACTACCCGCGAGCCCGGACGCAGATACATATGATAGGTGTTAGCAAGGATGATCTGCGCGTCTAAAATTTCGGCTACGTCCGTAGCATCGAGCGCCTTTACCGCGCCCACGGTGCCGACCGGCATAAAAACGGGGGTGCGAATCGTGCTGTGCGCAGTGCGGATCGTGCAGGCGCGCGCCGCGCCGTCTGCGGCGTCTATTTGAAAATCCATCTTGATCCTTTAAATTTAGCTTTTTTGGCTTTTTAGCCTCTTTACGCACATTCGGCGCAAAATTTTAAAAAGCGATTGTAGCGAAATTTAAATTTGCGGCAGGTAAAGGCGGGCAAATTTGAGGATATTATGAAGCGTTTGCGGATTAAAATTTAAGTAGCGGAGCCACCGCAACTGCGAAACGTAGAATTTACAAGCGGAGCTATGACTGCAAAATTTAAAAATACAAATTCGATTAAATTTACAAGTGAGATTATTGATAGCAAATTTAGCCGCAAACGGTGCAAATTTCATCGCTTGCAGCGTCTTATTCTGCGGCTGCGTCTCAAAGAAATTTAGCGGCTTTAGAGTTTATCTTTGCGCCTAAAAGCCGCGACGCGCTATGCCGCTAGGCGCTTTTGCGCACGCGAGGCTTTCTTTTCGCGGGAGCACTTTTTGCAGGCGAGCTTTTGCCGTCCGGCAGATTTTCCAAAGCTAAATTTGCTACGGATCTCTTTCTGCCCCTGCTCTTTGCTTTTCTATTTTGCAAAAACTCGCTGTATGGCGAGCCGTAAAGGCTAGCGTGCCAGATCGCGCTAGCAAGCATCACTAGTCCCGAAATTTTATGCAGCCGCGACGTGCGCGAGTCCATATTTAGCGCGGTTAGAGCCGTGATGCCCATACTCACTCCAAGCGCCGTTTTAGCCACTTTGCGCTGAAAATTTAGATCCAAAATTTTATCTTCAATGCTCAAATTTTACCCCTCTAATGGAATTTAGTAATAGCCCGATCGTCGTGCCGTTATGCAGCAGCGCCGTAGCTACGGGACTTAGCGCGCCGAAGGTCGCCAAAAATAAAATGATCGAATTTATCCCCACGGTGGCGTTGAAATTTCGATTTACGAGCCGCAGCGTGTCGTTGGCCAGCGCCTTTACCTGCGCGACGCCCTCGATGTCGTTTTTCAAAAGCCCGATCTGAGCGGAAGCCTTGGCGATCTCGGCGCCGTTTAGCATGCTGATGCCGATGTCCGCTTTCATCAGGCTCGGCGCATCGTTTATACCGTCGCCCACGAAGACCACCTTCCGTCCCTCAGCTTTTAACTGCTCTAAAATTTCGGTCTTTTGCGTAGGCAGCAATTCGCCATAATAGCGATCTACACCGAGCTTTTTGGCTACGGCGCGAGCTTTTGATTTCACGTCGCCGCTTAGCATGACGATCTGTTTAACGCCCAACTCGCGGAGCCTAGCGATGACGGTGCGGGCGTTTGCGCGTACCTCATCTCTAAGCCCGATGACGCCCAAAAGTCTGCCGTCAAATGCGATGTAAAGCAACGCGAGCCCCTTTTGCATCGCAAGATCGATGGTCTGCTCATGCGCCGCAAACGAGATCATCTCGTCGTCCTCCAGAAAGTGGCGCGAGCCGATGATGAGCTTTTTGCCCTCGATGCTGGTCTTTACGCCGTGAGCGACGACGAATTCCACCTCGTCGTGGTGTTTATGGATAAAGCCATGCTTTTTGGCAGCATCCACGATCGCCTCGGCTACGGGGTGAAAGTAATGCTCCTCGGCGCTCGCGGTTAAATTTAAAATATCGTTTTTGCTGAAGCGCTCGTCAAACGATATGATCTCGGCGACCTCCAGGTTGCCGTACGTAAGCGTGCCCGTCTTATCAAATACGAAGGTGTCGGCACTCGCAAGCGACTCAAGAGCCTTGGCGCCTTTGATCAAAATCCCGTTCTTGCCCGCTTTTGAAATGCTCGACTTAAAAGCAACCGGCGTAGGCAGCTTAAGCGCGCACGAGTAGTCCGCCTGCAGCACCGAAGCTACGCTCATAAAATTTCGATTTATCAGATAGGACACGCCCGCAAGCCCGAAGGTTACCGGCACGAGCTTGTCGGCTAAGTGAGTCGTATGCATGCCGATGCTGGAGCGCTCGTTAAGAGATGCCGTGATGTAGTGCTTTATGCGCTGCGTGGACGTGTTTTCTCCGACATTTTCCGCCCAGATACGGATCCTACCCTCCTCCACGATCGTGCCGCTCAGCACGCTATCGCCGCGAGATTTTTTCACCGCAACCGATTCGCCCGTCATATTGGCTTGATTTATCATCGCTTCGCCGCTTACGACGTGCCCGTCCACGGCTATGACGTCGCCTGCGCCCACGACCACGATGTCGCCCACCTTTAGCTTGGAAGTTGCGATTTTGACTTCGGTCTTTTTGCCGTCTTGATCTATCTCGACCCACGCCTCGGCGATGTCAGGACGGGCGAGCTCGCGGATCAGATCGTCGCTTTTATAAACGGTGCTTTCCTCCATGTATTCGCCAAGAGCGAGCATCGCGTTGGTGCTGTTTGCGGCAAATACGTCGCCGCGAGCGAGCGAAATCCCCACAGCAGCAGCCTCCAAGCCCTTTGAAGTAAGCCCGTGGCGAAAGCTTTCTTTAATGCCCTCTTTTAAGATAGGCATGCACGCTACGATGCTAAATGCGCGCACTAAAGGCGAAGTGCGAAAGATTAAATTTCCCCCCAACGCAAGAAGCGCTAAAATAAATTCGTTTTTGCTTGGCAAATTTTTATGGTTAGCGGGGATAATTGATTTTAGCTCGCTTAAATTTAAAGCTTCAAGTTGCTTTAGAATTCCTGCCTTATCTACACCCGCGTCAAACTTAAGGATCAAAGAGCCGATTTTAGCGTTAAATCTCGCGTCCTGCACGCCCTGAAATTTCGCCACGCTTCTAGTAAAAGCGCTCGCATCAATCTCTCTAAAACCGACGATTTTTAGCCGCAGTCTGGATTTAGTTTCATGTAAAATTTTAAAATTTTGCATCGACTACTCTTGCATCTCTGCCTTGGCGTCTTCGAATCGCTCCTTCATCTCTTCAACGCCCATCTGAAACATCTCGGTACCCTTTGCAATGAGCTTAAAAAGCTTTTTTTGCGCGTTTTCGTCAGTGAGAAAATAGGTCGCCGCAGCCCCTAGAACGATGCCTGTGATAAATGAGTTGCTACCAAATAAGCCGTTCGCGTTTTGCCTGCCACCCAAGGAATTAAAAATTCCACCGAAAGCGGAGCCCTGAGTAGAATTTACATCGCTTGAGCTTTGAGCGGCGGAATCTTTATTATCCGAGTTATTGCTGGAAGCAGAGCTATTAAAAGGCGTAGAATTTACCCGCTCGTTTATCCATTTAGCCCAACCGCCGAGCTTTTCGTCACCGGCAAAGCTACCCGCAGAGCCGCTAGCATATTTGTTGTCACCAAAATCGTAATCGTCTAGAATTTCTTTCAAATCTTTTTTTGTGATATACGGATTACTCATTACCTACCTTAAGAATAAAATTTCTACCCGCAATGAGCGCGCCTACGCATACTGCGACGCCTGCCGCTGCGCGTAGATACTCGCCTTGTACGAGCTTATTTGCGCTGTAAATCGCGCCGCCGCCGATGATACCGCCGCTTAGCGCAATATCCAGCGCATCGCGAATCGCTTTAGATTTGCTCTTGCCTTCTTTGGCTTTAACGAGCTCTACGGCGCAACCGCCGATCGCCCCTGCTATAGCGCCGCTTAAAACGTGATCCAGCGGCGAACGCTGTGTCGTAAGTGATCTATTCATTTAGGCCTCTATTTTTCTGATTTATCGTCTGCGGACGTAAATTTAGCCGAAGGATTATCGTCCATTTTTACGATCTGCGGGATATTAAGCGGAGTAGTAGATGCTGCGGATGTCTCACCTACCGGAGTTGCGCCAGTCTTAGCGCTCGCGGTGGATTTTTTAGTTCTTTTAAATCCAGGTTTTGGTCCCGGCTTTTTTCTGGTTTTTTTTGCAGTGCTAGTTTCAGTGCTAGTACTACTTGTCGCAGCTTTTTTGCTACCAGACTTTCTTTTATTTTTTACCGCCTCGGCGACATCGTCTAAGCCCTCTTTGGCTTCCGCAAAAATTTCTTTTGATTTTTTGCTTAATTTTTCTGCTCCGCCTTTGACGCTATTTTTTAGCTCCTCGACGCTTTTACTGCTAACGATTTTATTCGCACCTTCTTTGATTTTATCTCGATTGTTATAAGCGTAAACCGCCGCGCAACCAAGCGCAAAACCTGCTAGAAATGGGATCGGCATTTCATTCTCCTTGTGTTAAGATTATAAAGTCATTTTATCAACTTTACATAGATTTTGATATTATAGCGACTTTTTTAGATTTTTGCAATCCTAATTTAATTTTTCTGCAAAATTCCTTTAATTAAATTAGAAAATGCGCTATTTAAAATATTTTGCAAATCGTATTTTTGAAATATCCGCTCTAATCCCTGCGGATTTTTTAAAATTTCATTTAATAAATCAGTGAAATTCAAAGAATTTAAATCAGCCTCGTATTTAGAATTTAATTCCTTTAGAATCGGCAAAATTTCATTATACGAAACCGCCTGCGCCTTATACAGCAGCTCTTTAAATTGCGCGTTCTTGCACGAATTAATTAGATCGTCATAAAACATCATAGAGCTTTTTTCTATCAAAAGCGCGGAAGCCAAAAACTCATTCATACCTTTTGCAGCCAGTGCCTCACTGCTATTTTCAGGAGGCGTGGCGCCAAGCCCGCAAGAATTTGCAAAATCTAACACCCGCTCAAGTAATCCAGCTCGTAAAGATAGAATTTCTCCTAGCTTTTTATCTTGAAATTTAACTGCGCCCAGCGAATAAAACTGCAAAATTTGTGCCTCTTTTTCGAGCAAAAGAGCGATATCTACAATTTTCGCCTCATTTAAATTCCGAGATTTATTAGAAAATTTGCGCGATTTTTTAGTACTACGCAATACTTCTTCGTTCAAGAAATCGCCTCTATATTGGAATTTACAAGCGCTACTAGCTCCGGCGAACTGATGCCGCTTAAAAACTGCTCCCAAAGGTGCATCGGAAAAACGCTTTCATCATAATGAATCGTCAGCGAGCCGATTAGAGAGTTAAATTTATACTCTTTTATCCCGCGAATTGCAGCTATTTTAGCCTTCAGGCTCTCCTCGCTCACGCTATCTCGCAACTCCCTAATTTTGGGACTTACGCGGATACGGATACGACCTTTGCTGTGGCTGATTTTGCTAAAATACTTATGAAATTCCAAAATATCGTTGTGATTTATTTTCATATTTTTCCTTAAATTTGCGCCCAAATAATATCATAAATCATTTAATTCCTGCTAAATTTTGCGAATTATTTGCGTTTAGGGCGAAATATTTTTATCTTATTTTCATCCGCTGTTATGTAATTCCCTCCCATTAGATCAATACAATACGGCACGGCAGGAAATACCGGCAGAAGGCACTCTTTAATCGCTTTTGGATTGCCCGGCAAATTTATAATCAGAGATTTTTTGCGGATCGCTGCTATCTGGCGAGATAAAATTGCCGTAGGCACGATCTTTTGGCTCTCTGCGCGCATTAGTTCGCCAAAGCCTGGCATTAATTTCTCACTTACCGCCTCGGTCGCTTCAGGCGTTACATCGCGTGGAGCAGGACCCGTACCGCCCGTAGTTAGCACCAAATCACAATCTGCTTCGTCGCAAAGATAAATCAGCTTATCTTTGATCAGCTCCAGCTCATCTGGAACTATTTCATAAAAATACTCTTTCTCGCAAGTTAGCCAATCATCCATCACGGCAATTATTTCTTTGCCTCCTAAATCCTCGTAAACGCCACCGCTAGCGCGATCACTTATTGTTAAAACACCTATTTTTACCATTTTCCTCTCCTTTATTGGAATTTTAAAATTTAATCGAAATTTAGCGTGCCGTCTTGCGGCTTTTCTTCAGAGCTTTCACTATCTTTTTCCGGCTTTTGTAAATCTTGCTCTTGCGTAGAGACGCCTTCTTGCTCCACACCATCGGATTCGCAAATCTTTTGAACATCCTCGAAAGTTATGAACTCATAGACGAAAATTTGCTTTGAAATTTGATTTAGCTTATCCTGCATCGTGCGGATTATCTCGCTTACCTCGTCGTAGCAATCTTGCAAAATTTTATTCACGCTCTGCGCGCTAGGGGTAAAACTATCGCCCATCGCGAGCTCAAAAACCATCTTTTGCGCCAGCGCGATAGCCTGCTTTACGTCGCTAGCGGAATTTGAAAAAGCGTCGTTTTTATGAATCTGTAGCGCCGCCATACCGCTTAAAAGCACTTTGATTTGATTTAAAATTTGCGTTTTGGATTCGATCTCGAAATCCTCGTTTAAAAATTTATCGTTTAAAAGCTCGATCTTTTCGAAATCAAACGAATACCAATACGCGCTAAGCGCCTTTGCGCCCTGATAGAACGCCTGGATCTCCTTTTCGTATTCGGTTAGAATTCTACTTTTTTGCACGCCGTAAAAGACCCTCATCCGCACGTTTTCAAAATCGCTAAGCTCGATCGTATCGCTGCCGCGCTTAAGAGCGTTGATCGCGGCTTCATTTACCAGCGTCGCTACTCCCGCGCCGCTAAAGCCCACACAGAGGCGACTTACTTTGTTGATATTCGCGCTGCATCTTTTGCCCTCGAGGTAAATTTTTAAAATTTCGATGCGGTCTTTGTAGTTCGGAAGCCCGATAAAAACGCGCCTATCAAAGCGCCCCGAGCGCAGCAGCGCATCGTCGATCAAATTTATTTTATTGGTCGCGCCGATTACCATCACGCCGCTATTTTCCTCAAATCCATCCATCTCGGTCAGCAGCTGATTTAGCGTCGCTTCCCGCTCGTCGTTGCGCCCTATACCGCGCTTTCCGCCGACCGCGTCGATCTCGTCGATAAAAATAATCGCGGGTGCGCAGGATTTGGCTTTCGCAAACAGCTCGCGAACCCGCCTAGCGCCGACGCCCACAAAGACCTCGGCGAAGCTTGCGCCGCTTTGGTAAAAAAACGGCACGTCCGCCTCACCGGCTACCGCTTTTGCGATAAGGGTCTTGCCGACGCCGGGCTCGCCGATCATTAAAATTCCTTTTGGCAATTTGATGCCGAAATTTCGATATTTTGCGGGATTTTTTAAAAAATCCACGATCTCTATGAGTTCGTCCTTGACCTCGCTGATGCCCGCGACATCGCTAAATCTCACGTCGCTAACGCTCGGCGAAAGATCGCCGAGCTCTGCGTTTGCGCCGCCTTGACGCGCAGCGCCTACGCCGTCCAGCCTACGGCGCCGCGCCAAAACGGTTTCAAAATAATACACGAATAGAAAAAATGCGAACGTAAAAATTACCAAGATCGCGCTGATACCGCCGCTTTCGTTATCCTCTTCCTTCGTAATCAAAGCGTGGTTGGAGAGCTCTTTTAAATTAACGATATCGGTTAAAATTTTATAGCGTTTGCCGTCGTAGGTAAAATTTAAATTGCCGTCCTCGATATGCGCGCGTTTGATCTGATCTTTTCGCACCAGCTCGCTAAATTCGCGCTCGGTGATGTATCGCGAATCGTCTTTAAAATAAACGATCGAGAGCAAAACGATAAGCAGCACTAAAAAAATCAGAATTATATTTAGCTTGCTTTTTTTGATTTTATGCAAAATTTCCATCAAATTTAACCTCATAATCTCTTATCTCCATCCATTTTTTCGACAAATCCTCATCGCTTTTGATCCAAATTTTATCATAAAATTGATCATATCCTTCATAAAACTCTCCATTTTTCCGCTCGATCAGCACATTTAGCGGCACCTTGTGCGAAAGACGAAATTTATAATTATTCAGCGCCGTTATGTTCTGCAGCATCTTCAGCCGCGCCTTCGCCGTTTTGCCGTCTATGCGACCTTTTAGCGATGCCGAAGCGGTGCCTTGCCGCGGCGAAAAGATAAAGGCGTGCAGATGCGTGAGCGGAAATTTTTTGAAATTTTCTACCGCTTCGAGCCAAATCTCTTCGCTCTCGCCCGGGTGCGCGACGATAAAGTCCGTCCCCAGCGCAAATCCGCGCTCCGCAAGCTCGCAAAAAAGCTCCAAATCCCTTAGCGCGGAATTTCGGCGGCGCATTATGCTAAGCATCTTTTGCGAAGTGTGCTGAAGCGCGATGTGCAGATGCCGCTCCAGCCAGGGCTCGGATAAAATTTCGCGAAAGCTCTCATCGATCTGCGAGGGCTCGATACTGCCTAGGCGGATACGGCGAATTCCGCGGATCGAGCCCAGCTTTTGAAGCAGCGCGCCCAGGCTCGTGCCCGCAACTTTGCCGTAGCTGCCGATATTGGTGCCGGTTAGCACGATCTCGCTAAAGCCGTTTGCGGCAAGGCTCGCCGCCTCTTTTAAGATCGCGTCTTCAGAGCTGCTGCGCGAGCGGCCGCGCACCGAGGGGATTATGCAGTAGCTGCAGTTAAAATCGCACCCCTCCTGAATTTTAATAAAGGCCTTGGTGTGATCCTCGTAGTCGCTTACCAGGTTTTTTTCGACACTACTTAGATCGCCGATATCGTAAAATTTCGATTCCGAGCCCAAAAACTCGTCGATCTTTTCCTTTTGCGACATCCCGAATACACCAAAGACCGCGCCGTTTTTATACAGCTCTTCGCCGCGCGAGACCGCACCGCAGCCGGTTAGCAATATCTTTTTGCCGAGGCGGCTCATCTTATTTACGTAGTTTCGTACGTCTGCGTCAGCGCCGTTCGTAACGGTGCAGGAGTTTATCACGACGACGTCCGCGCTCTGCTCGTCGTGCGTGATCTCGCCCGATTTTAGATTGCTTTTGATAAGCTGCGTGTCGTAGATATTTGTGCGGCATCCAAACGTTTTAAAATAAATTTTCAAATTTCGCTCCCAGATCCGCTTCCTGTGGAAAAGCCCGCGCCCTGCGCCGCTGCGTTTAAATTTTGTGAGCCTTGTTGCTCGGAGCCGAGATCTTGCGCCGCAAAATTTCCGGCCGCAGCCGCATAATTTTTGCCGTTAAAAAGCGTGTAGGCAGGATAGGCGATCTTGATATCGGGCTCACTTCTTAGGGCGTCTAAAATTTCAGCCGAGATGTTGCTGCGAAGCCCGAGCGTCGCGTAAGAGTTCGTCATATACCAAACCGAAATTTCAATGCCGTATGGCTCAAAAAAGCTGAAAATTCTAGGCTCGACGTTTGGATTTTTGATACTGTATTGCGAACGAAGCTTGCCCATCTGCTTTTTGGCGATGTCGGTATAGCCCTTAGAATACTTCCGCACGATGTTTTTTATGAGATACATCGCCTTTTTATGGTTGCTATCAAATGTTAAAAGTATGCTAATGCCGTCCCAGACGGTCTTAAGTCCGCTGTGGGTGTAGTTTGAGATAAGATCGGTAAAAATATAATTATTCGGTATGAAAATTACCCTGCCTGCGCGTTTATTTTCTCTCCACGTAGTCATAGTAACGTCCTCGAAAATCGTCATCCTAAGCACCGAAATATCGATGATATCGCCTACGTAGGTCTCGCCGTTTTTATGTACTCTGATGCGATCGCCCACGCGAAAGCTGCCGCCAAGCACGATCGTAAGCCAGCCTAAGGAGCTCATAAACATATCTTTCATTGCAATCGCAAGACCTGCCGAGGCAAAGCCCAGAACCGTCACGAAATGCGTCATATTCTCGATGTAAGAAAAGAGCAGTATCAGCGCAATCAGCGTGAAATTTAAAACATTGATAGCTTTATTTACGATGTAGAAATTCTCGTCGTTTTTGA
Organism: uncultured Campylobacter sp.; assembly: GCF_937981295.1. Classification (GTDB taxonomy): domain Bacteria; phylum Campylobacterota; class Campylobacteria; order Campylobacterales; family Campylobacteraceae; genus Campylobacter_B. Next base: position 92,959 of record NZ_CALJPC010000059.1, on the reverse strand, counting down.
TATATTTTTTCGCCACCACTTTGCAGAAAAAGGACAGCGCGATGACGATTAAAATCCACACAGCGATGTTTCCCGCGCGCTTGATTTGAGCTTTTATATCGGCGGTCTGCACGGCGATTTGGGAGTTGATCTTTTTTTCGTAAACGTCGTACGTGGTCTGCGCGATCTCGTACGCGGAGCTAAACTCGCTAAGCTCGTAATCTAAGCTTTTAAGCTCCGCCGCGGCGCTTGCGTCCGTATCGATCTGCATCAAACGCTCATATAGCGCCCTTTTTGCTTCAAGTTTATCGATTAAAGCTTTAATATTTTCGATGGCGTTTTTCCGCTCCATCTTTTGAGCTTGCAAATTTCTAATCGTAGAAAAACCGGAAATTATCGAAAAAGGATTTGTAATGCGCGCGGGCTCGGGAGTTTCAGGCATCGCGATGATATCTAAAAACGGAGATTTTTCATACTCTTTTAGCAGTATGAGCTGCTCTTTTACGGCGCGAAGTCTTTTTTGAATCTCCGCGATCTTATCGGTGCCGGCGCTCTTTTTTAGCTCCGCTTCGAGCTGGCTGGATTGCTTTTGTAAATTTTGATAGCCGATGAAATTTGAAAAGCGCGAGATCCAGATATTATTTTTGATATCATCGTCAATAACACGGATCTGATCTTTTAGCGACGCGGATAGCTTGGAATTTTCATCTTTCTTCTCACTAGCGGCGGAGCTAGCGTTAGATTCTAAGCGCGTATGCGCGGCGGAGAGCGTAGAATTTACCTCGCAAAATGCAAGATTAAAAATCAAAAAAATAGCCGCAAGCGCTCTCATTCAAACTCTTTCAGCGCTGCGATTACTTCATCTTTTGCGATCTCTTTGGAAGCGTAGAATTTACCGATGCCCTCGGGCAGGATAAATTTTATCTTGCCGTTTTCGCTTTTTTTATCGAGAAAAAACAGCTCGTAAAATTCCGCTGCATCCTCTACGTGGAATTTTATCGGAAGCGCGAATTTTTGAAGCACTTTACGGATCTGCTCCTCCTGTTCGCCGCTTAGTTTACCGAGGCGACGCGCTAGCGCATTTGCCATCACCATACCGATCGCCACAGCCTCGCCGTGCAAAAATTTTTTATAATTAGTAATTTTTTCGATAGCGTGAGCAAAGGTGTGTCCGTAGTTTAACACTGCACGCACGCCGCTTTCGCGCTCGTCTCGCTCTACAACGTTTGCTTTAATCTCCACGCAACGAGCGATTACGTGTGAAATTTCATCGGCGCTTTTTAGATCGTGCGTCTCGAAAAATTTAAATAGTTCGACATCAAAGCATACAGCCATCTTTACAGCCTCCGCAACACCCGCCGCAAATTCTCGCGCAGGAAGCGTCGATAAAAATTTGCTCTCGCAATAAACCGCTCGCGGTTGATAAAAGGAGCCGATTAAATTTTTACCGAAACGATTATTTACGCCAGTCTTACCGCCGACGCTTGCGTCCACTTGCGCTAGCAAGGTCGTCGGAAAATTGATAAAATCGATGCCACGCTCATAAATGCTCGCGCAAAAGCCCGTTATATCGCTAATGACACCACCGCCAAGGGCGATGAGCGTGCTTTTGCGATCAAGCTTGGAACTAAAAAGCTGCTCTAAAATTTGCTCCACGCTCGCGGTATTTTTATACTCCTCGCCGTCTGGGATCGTGATGATAAATTTTTGCTCGCAATCTAGCCGCTGCAGTAAGAAATCAAGCCACAGCCCCCCTACTTTGGGATTTGTCACAATAGCGACCTTACCGCTAAGTTTTAAACTATGCAATTCGTCGATAAAAACGCTGTATTTTTTGTCTAAATTAAGATCGATTTTCATACGCTAGCCTTTGATTTTTGGGTAATTGTAACATAAATTTCGATTACTTTTCATACCCGTAATCGCTCGGAACGAAAATTTGATGATTTTTGCCGAGTTTAAAATACATCTGATCCAAATCCTGATTAAAAATCGACGTGAGCTTGCGCGCCAAAATTCTATCATTAAATGGCACGAACTGCAGCAGATCTCGCTCGCTACCTAGCGCTAAAATCGGATTTTGCCGCTCGCAAGGAATCACGAATAAACTTTGCTTAAAAAGCTTCGATAAGCTCACGTAGCTTTGCGCAAACTCGCCCCTTTCGCTCTCGCCGAAAAGATACAAATACACGTCTAGCCCTAGCTGCGAGCTAATGTCAAAGACGATGCTTGATTCCTCGCGCAGCCGCTCACCGGCACTTAGTACGACACTTTTACGCACATCTTTTAGCTCGCCCTCTCCAAGGCTTAGCACCGGAATTTCAAGCGCTTTAAGCGCCGCTTTTTTCGCCTCAAAAACTCCGCTTGAGCAAACTACCAAGCCTGCTTTATTTTCGCTCACGTCGCGCTTTAAATTTAATTCGCCCGAGTAATCGATGAGAATTTCAAATTTATCCCGCTCACACAGCGCTTTAAGCTCGCTAAAAGCGTCGTTTAGCAGAGGATTTAAAATTCGCAGATAAATTTTATGATTTCTAATATGCAAATCCAAAAACTCAAGCGCCCTAACCGTCCTAGCTATCTCGTCGCCGCTCATTTTTTTCATATCGATTAGTGCGAAAATATTTAGCCCAAACGGCGATGGAAATTGCCCGCTTTGCTTTTTTACTTCAGCAAACACCGCTCGCAGCGCACTAGGCTCGCCCACAACCAAGATCGTATCATTCGGATATATCCGCGAGCCGGGTGTCGTTACGATGTAATTGTTGTGACGATAGATCATCGGAATTTGATATTTGGTATTAGAAAGCGTACTGATTTTTTTATACGCAAACGAGCTTCCTACGGGCACTTTTACCTCCATTATCTCTCCGCGTCCAAGCCCGATGTTATCAGCAAAAACGGGGCTATCAGGCAAAAAGCCGATGAAGCGCGAGGAATTTAGCGCAAGGGTATTTACGATTTTTACATGAGCCTCGTTTTTATTCTCGCGCAAAAGCCCCCAAAAATCAGCCACGTAAAGCTCTAAATCGGGAGCGAGCGTCTTTAAATTTTCAAGCGTTACTTTAGTATCAAATTCATCATCCATTATCACTATGCAGCGGTCAAATTCCTCTTCTGCTAGCACCACGCGCAGCCGCTCAATGCTAGTAGGATCAAAAATCTCGACCGAAAAATTTGACTCGTTTTCAAGCTCTGAGGGCACGGCATCCGTATTTTTAGCTATGACGCGATATGATCTGATGACATCTTTGATTTTACAAACTTTGGATAAAAAATGGCGTGCAAACTTTCCGCTTGCGATGATTAAAACTTGTTTCATTGCTCTCCGTTTCGTGGTTTTGTAAAGATTATAACCAAAAACGGCTAAATTTTAAACCGCGTGCGGATAAATTTTGCGGTCAAGCCGGGGCGCGGCGACTTAAAAATTTAAAGATCTAAATTTTAAAATCAAAGTTTGAAATTCCAAAAGCGAGGCTTAAATTTTAAAATATATTAAAACCAAGCCTCGTTAAATTTGATCTCTCGATTAGAGCGATAAAATTTCATAAATTTTAAAGCGGCGCTATAACCATTCGCGCCGCCGAAGTAGAAATTTTAAACCCGCTAGATTTTAAAATTTCACCTCCGCAGAGAGCATAAAGCTTCTGCTCTCGCCTAGCGTTACGCCGTTTGCCGAGCCTAGCACGCTAGTTACGTTAAGTCCGCCCGCACCGTCGGCACTCGCAGGATACATTCCCGCCCAGTATTTTTTGTTAAATACGTTATTTACATTGAAGCGCAGAGTGGTCTTATCGCCCAAAAGATGCTCGCTCGTATATCTGATACCAAGATCGGTAACGAAAAAGCTAGGCGTGTGCTGAGTGTTTAGATCGTCCAGATACATCTTGCCGGTGTAGTGAAAATTTGTGCTGATCGCAAGCTTATCGGTGCCTGGGATCACGTAATCAAGCATTAAATTTGCATTTAGTTTAGGGATGCCGTTTGCGACCTTGCGGTTAGCGCCCGCGATGCTTACGTTATGCATCTTAGGATCGATGTAGGTAAAGCCGCCCAGCACGCTTAAATTTTGCGTAATTCGTCCGCCGCTCATAAACTCAAATCCGCGGTTGCGCTGCTCTCCGTTTATGCCGTAGATTCCGGTAGAGCTGTTTAGATACGCGATAGGTCTGCGGATATCAAAATACGCCACGCTAAAATCGATCATATCGGCTACGCGGATCTTAGCGCCGATCTCGTGCTGCTTGGAGCGATACGGCGACGTAGAGGCGACCTCGCCCACATATGGGCTGCTCGCCGGATAAACATAGGTAGAGCCCTGCTGTAAGCTATCTGCGTAAGTGTAGTAGATGCTAGCGTCCTCTATCGGATGAAAGATCAAGCTGCCCGCCCAGCTATAGCCCAAATCGCTATAGGCTTTGACAAGTCTTTGCTCGTTTTTATTGTAGGATTCCTGCCTCATCCACGCCTTAGATGCGCTTAACATCACGTCAAATTTATCGTTTATCGTAATATCGTCTAGCACCGAGACGTTATACATATCTATGACTGCGAAATGATATAACCCGCTTCCGCGCCTAGCGCCGGTGTAATTTAGAATTTTAGGATCGTAGATATTGCCGATGGTAGGCGAGGTGTAGTTGGTGCTTGCGATCTTATATCTATCCTGCGTCCAGTGATAGCCATTGGTCTGCACGCTGAAATCATGCTCGATATCGCCCGTGTTAAACTGCGTATTGGCCTTGAGATAGCCGCTTGGCAGGTCATATCTATATGCTGCCGTAGCACCGCCACTGTGTTGAGTATAATAATCACCCGGCTTCGTATATTGCGGATGCGTGCTAGGCAAGATGTAGTTTACGACGCCGTGAGTATCACGATCGGCACGCTGAAACTGAAAGCCGCCCTCGAAATATAGCCTATCCGTCGGTGAGTATTTAAATTTCGCGCTTGCGGTAGTGGTTTTTAGATGCATTCCTCCAAAGCTCTGCCCAAGACCGCGTTTTGAGGAATCCACCGCCTTTGGAAGCTCCATGCCGTCTACGATCTTGCCGTCTCGCACGCCCAGAGCAAACTGCCCTGCAAAGCCCTTAGTATTGTGCTCGTAATAGCTCGCTGCGGTTTCAAACGTTAGATCGCCCGTCGGATAAAATTCCATCGTGACGCTGGCTAAGCGGCGCTGTAAATTTGAACCCTTTGGCTGTCTGTCGCCGTTTGATCCGTAAAATACCGCGCGGTAGCCGAATTTTTCAAATTTATCGGATAGATCAAGACCAAGACCTAGGTTGCTTCGCGACATATAATCGCTCCAAATTATGTATTGATCTTTTACCGGGCGCTTGCGCGTGTAGCTGAAAATGCCAACCGGGTTTTGTGCGCCGTAGAGCGAGCCTGCGACGCCGTTTTGCACCTGAAAGCTCTCAAACATCGCCATCGGAATCGCCGTCGTCGAAATCGTATAAAAGCCGTCCCAGAAGCTGTTGCCTACGACGCTACCCTCAAAGCCGCGTGTCTGCGGGCGTCCGACCGTAGCGCCGCCGCGCATCTGAATCTGCGCGGAGGGGAAGTATTTGACCGCCTCCTCGTAGCCGGTGACGCCTTGGTGATTTATGATCTCCTTACTGATCGTGTTGATCTGATAGGGAAGATCAAGTGCGCGCTTGCCCGCAAGCAGGCCTTGTTGCACATTTTTGCTCAAAAAGCCCTCGTCGATACCGCTCTCGCTGATATTATCGCCGACGGAATTTACCTCGATTACGCCCATATTCTGCGACTTTTCAGGCGCAGAATTACCGCCACTTTGCGCTGCAGCCAAACTGCTGCATAGTAGGCACATACATGCCGCTAATGAAATTTTAAATTTCATCGTTTTCCTTCGTTCCATTATTTTCCTTTCGTTATGGATGTATTTAATATTATTTTTCGGCATATTAGAAAAATTTTCCTAAATTTAGACTAAATTCGAGATATAAATTTATATATTTTCAGTCGTATTTTTTAGCTTTAAATTTCATAGACGATATACCGCGATACAAAAGAAAAATTGCGCAAATTTATATGAAATTCTAAATTTTTAATGTAAAATCGCCCGTATGAAAAAACTAATACCGGCGCTTAAGCAAGCGCAAAACCGACTCAAAAATTTCTTCCGCCTCTACGATACCGAGCTCATGCACCATGCATCAAGCCTTAGCTTTCACACGATTTTGGCGCTACTGCCGGTGCTGATGGTTTCGCTTAGCGTTTTTATGCAGCTGCCAAGCTTTAAAGGCTACTACGACAAGATTATGGGCTTTATCTTTTCAAACTTCCTGCCCGCAAATCAAGCGAGCATGGCACACTATATCGAAGAATTTATGGCTAACGGACTAAGCCTTGGCGTAACGGGCTTTTGCGCAGTGTTAGTTACGTCGGTGCTGTTTTTCGGAGATTTTGAAGCGATAATTGCGCGCATTTCGCATTCACCCGAGCGAAGCTTTTTTAAGAGCCTAAGCACCTACTGGACGCTGATGACGCTCGCTCCCGTGGGGCTTGGAGCATCGTTTTATATCAGCGGCGAGCTTCAGGAGCTACTAAATAAAACCGAGCTTACAAGCTGGATAAATTTGCTTAAAATTCTACCCTACTTAATCGTTTGGGGGATCTTTGCGATTACTTATGCTACGGCGATCAACCGCGAGATCCGCGCAAAAGCGGTGCTTGCCTCATCGCTCGTAGCATCGATTTTATGGTGGCTTTCAAGACTGGTTTTTGCGCAATACGTCTTTTATAACAAAACCTATCTTAGCATCTACGGCTCGTTTTCGGTCGCGCTATTTTTCTTTCTGTGGATCTACATAAGCTGGATTTTCTACCTATACGGCGTGAAATTCTGCGTATTTTTGGACGCTAAATTTAAAAGAGATGGCGAGCGACAAAGCGCTTGAATTTCTGTGTAAGGCTGCGTTTTTCTATGCTTTTTGGATTAAAGCGCGTTTTCTGCATGGGCTAGAAATTTAAATCGAAATTTTAAAATTCTATCGAAAACGAGCGGGAAGTTTGTCTTTGAATAATCGGCATATGCATAGAAATATAATTTTAAAAATTTATGAGGTACGGCAAGGCTAAAATTTTAATCCCTCGCAAAGCGCTGTTAAGGTAAAATCATGCGCGATTTTAAAGAAGGAAAATATTATGAAAGACCGCGACAAAGAGCCGATAATCATAGAAAACGACTACTTTTTTAGGCTTACTATATCAAATAAAATAACGGGCGTGCTTATATTCTTGTTTTTTGTCTTGCTAAATTTGACGCCGGAACTGGATCCGCATAAAGAGATGATGAGAAGGGCGTCATTAACGCTAGGGATTTTCGGAATTTTATTTAGTATTTTTTGGGAGATAAAAATAGCCTATCAAGAATTTTACAATAAGTTTTTTACAAAATTTTATGATGATAAAATTTCATTCGACCATATAGACGAACATATGAAATTTAAAACCGAAATTTTACAAAAAGACGATCTCGTATCGGTAACTTGGGCGTTGATACCATACAATGAAGAAGGGGCTGGCTTATGGATGAAAGATATCAAAAATAAAAGTGACAAAATAATAGCGTATTTGACAAGCCCATTATACTTTTTAATCACCATGTTGCGCCATTTCATTTTCTTGGCGCTCAATGGATTTAAATTTAAAAAGTATATATTGTATAGGTTTAAATCGGGCATTATTGCAGTGCCGAATAATAAATTGTTGAGCGACAAAGACGTTAAATTTGAGCTCTCGTCTTTGTTCGGTCTGTATACGAGTGATTAAATTTAAATTATAGAATTTCTCAAGGAGGGCTAGATGGCGTTTGTAGCAGAATATATTTCAAAAGAGGACTTGAAGCAATATGATATTTTAAGCAATATGAACGAGCTACTGATGAAACACAATTACACATACCCAATCCAGGATAATGATACCGATTGGATGAATTGGGTTATCGATAGGCAAAGAGATGCTTGGCTTATTCATGTATGTTTGGCATCTATGCCGGATCCGCGAGATGGCTACACGGGTGAAGATATTTGGTTGCTTCATTATAAAGATAAAAATATCGAGCTTGATATAAGGCGAATTTATGACGAAACCACAAGTAAAATGCTAGTCGATAACCCCTTTTTTATAAAATATAAGCTGGAAGGCATCAATTCTAGTCTTGATGGAATTTCGTTAGATGAGCTTTATAAAATTTTAAAAGAAGCTCTAACGGAATATGGTAATCGCGGTATTAGAGGTAGAGAGAATTTACCAAAAGAGCATGAAGTTGTAACTTTTCTGCACGATTAAAATTTAAAGAACCTATGAGCTGCACCAAAATACCTCTGATATTTCACCATCTAAATTTAATATTTTCTACTACGCTATAAAACGCCCCACTCTTTTTGATATTCGTTTATTATCTCATCGGGCGTTTTTTCTCCCTTATCGACCTTGATAAGATCGATTATATCTTGCTCATTTGCAAACATACCCTCTATCGCGTGTTTACAGATGATAGATCTATTTTGCTCGTATTGTTCTGCGCTCAGCTCGTCTTTATATTTTTCAAGTATAGCCAAACTCTTTTCTAAACTATAAACTTCCGGATATTTTTGCATGCTTTATCCCCTAGCAATATAAAATTTTATCAGCTGCGGCGTCCTATTAAAAAGCAAAACTCAAGCGGGCAGGCGCACTTTTTGCTACAAATAGCTTGCAAGTAGTTCGCACTTCGCCGCAGCTAAAGCAGATAACTATTAGATGACGAGAAATTTTACTGCAAGTAGCTCACAAATAAATTTAACAAAGCCCTTATCAAGCAAAAAACGAAGGAAAAGCCGTCAAAGAAAACTGCTACTCTCTTACGATGAAAGCTCCAGTAAACTTGCCATTATGCGCGAAATCTCTCGCCTCATCCTCGCTTTTAAATCCACTTAAAAAGACGCGATAAATCGGCGCGCCATCTATGCTAAATTCTTTGATGATCGCAGGATATCCCGCCGTGCCGTGGTAATCGCGCTGATAAATTTGTGCGCCGCTTCTGTTTCTAAACGCACCGATTTGCACCATAAAATTTCCGCCGACAATGGTCGCTTTCGGCGAGCCTTTGGCGATAGTATGTCCATAAAAGCCCACTACTTCGAGTTTTACCGGCGCCGTACCTTTGGCAAATACGCCTACTAAATTAGCAGCTGTTTTGCTAAGATCGATGATGCGACCATCCACGAATGGACCGCGATCGTTGATGCGTACGGTTGCGGTAGCGCCGGTGTCGCGATTAACGACCTTTACCATAGTATTCATTGGATAGGTTTTGTGCGCGGCAGTCATGCCGTTCATATCGTAAATTTCGCCGTTTGAGGTGTATTTGCCGTGGAAATTCGGCCCGTACCAGCTGGCGATACCGATTTGAGTGTCACCGACGCTTACTTGCTCTGGATAGTAAGTTTTGCCGTTGATTTTATAAGGGCGCATGGTGGCGGGAGAGTTTTTGCCGATCTTGCCCGCACCGCCCGCAGACGATCTAGACGACGGTGCGGTGCGAAACGAGCAACCGGCAAGAATCAGCGCAAAAAGCGCACTAAAAAGAGCGATTTTCTGGTACGACACCTACGATCCGATCTTATTTGTTGAATTTTATATTATTTAGCGCTATTTCGTTTTTGTCTTTGAGGCTAAGCTCGTTCGCCAAACCTGCTAACACGCGTCCTGGCTTGCGCTGTTTCAGACGTGGTTCATACGCTTGAAACGCACCTTGATTTACGACAAATTCTGCATATTTGCTTTGTGGGATATAAAAGAAGTACTTGCCGTTAAGCGGCGAAATTCCGTTTTTAATATGCGCGTTGTAATCCTGCATCTGCGATGGCGAAATTCCGATCTGTTTTGCAACCGCGCTTAGCTTTGTGCCTGGAGCTACTGCGATACGCTTTAGCCCCCACGGCTCGCTTTCAAAAAGCAGAATTTTACGCATATTTTCATTTTGAGCAATGTAAGCGTACTTAATAATGCGTTTGATAAAATTCTTAGTCTCATTAGGAAGTGCGGGACTTTTTAGCAAGCGATCCAGATCATCGCTGCCAGTAGCTGCAATCGCATTTTTAAGCTTTTGATCGCCACAATTATACGCCATTAGCGCTAAATACCACTTGCCAAAATTTTGCTTCAGATGCAAAATATACGAAAACGCAGCATCCGTAGAGGCTGCGGGATCGCGACGCTCATCCACGGCGTTATCTACTCTAAGACCGAAATTTTTCGCAGTCGCCGGCATCAGCTGCCACATACCACCTGCGCTAGCGCCTGATGTGACCGTATTTTTAAGATGAGATTCTACCATTGCCAAATACAATAAGAACTCCGGAGCTTCAATGTTATCGACCTCGGATTTGACTAAGTAGGCATTGTGCGACTGTGAAGTCACGATATGCTTAAACTGCTTGCGATCGCTTGCATTGATCGCACGGAATATGCCCGCAACTACGTTTTTGCTCGATTCGTTATTTTCGATGCCGAATTGATTTAAAATATAGTCGTGATTTGCGCGCATCAGACCGGGCTGGCTCGCAAACGCTTCGCCCACTAAAAGTAGGGCTAGCAGTATAAATTTTATGGCTTTCATATCTCTCCTTTGATTTTATCGCCAAAAAGCCTACAGGCGTTTTGAGTCGTTATTGCTTCAACCTCTTCTACGCTTAGGCTTAAAATTTCCGCGACTTTTTCTACCACGAGTCTCGTAAATGCAGGCTCGTTGCGCTCGCCGCGATGCGGATGCGGGGTTAGATATGGTGCATCCGTCTCTATTAAAAGGCGCTCTTGCGGAATTTGCGGTAAGATCTCAGCTAAGTTTTTTGCATTTTTGAATGTCAAAACTCCGCCGATACCGAAGTAAAATCCGTATTCGCTAAGACCTAGCAAAAGCTTGCTGGCATTGAAGCAGTGTAAAACACCGCCGCATAAATCGCCGGCGCGATCTTTTAGAATTCCAAAGCTATCTTCGTTTGCTTCTCGGATATGGACTATAAGTGGTTTTTGAAGTTGTGCTGCTAGATCGATTTGTGAGATGAAGGCGTCTTTTTGGCGGGAGATTTCTAAGGCTTTGGTTTCCTTGCTCTCTTGCTGCTTAAGTCTGAAGTAATCAAGACCGCATTCGCCGACGCCCACGCATTTGGGATCGTCAGCATACCGCTTCAGCACCTCCATATTGAAAGAATCTATCTCGTATGGATGCACCCCTACGGCAAAATACACATTATTCCGCGCGTGCGAAATTTTACATGCCTTATCTAGGTCTGCTACATCGGCACCGGGAATGATGATGCTGCGCACGCCTGCAATCGTGGCGCGCTCAATCACCGCGTCCAAATCAGCATCGAAACTAGCATCGTCTAAATGGCAATGTGTATCTATAATCATAAAACTCACTTGATAAAATTTTTCGAAGCGGATTTTACGTCGTTTTGCAAAATCACACTTAAATTTAAATTAAACGCGGTATTGTAGCAAAAAATTTCAGATTTAAACTTAAGCTTAAAATTCCTTCAGCTTTGCCTTAGTTTTTTAGCGAATTCCAGGGCTTCTGCAGTAATAGTCTCGCCGCTTATCATACGAGCTAGCTCTGTTATTTTCTCATTTTCGCTTAATAACCTCACGCTAGATTTGCCGTTCGTTTTACTTACTAAAAAGTGTGACGCAGCCTTTGAGCTAAGCTGCGGCTGGTGCGAGATCGCAAAAATTTGATAAAATTTTGAAATTTTTACCAGCACGTTTGCGATACTCATCGCCTCTTTTCCGCTTAAATTTGAATCAATCTCGTCTAAGATTAAAATTCCCTCGCCGTTATTTGTAAGCTCCAAGCTTGCCGCGATGAAAGCAAGGCGTAGGCGGTTCGTTTCGCCCGAGCTTAAATTTTTAAATTCCGTCTTGCACAAGCTGACGCAAATTTCGTCTGTGCCGCACTCACTAAGCGCCGTAGGCTTAAAACTAAGCTCCACTCCGTCCATATAAAGCTGCTTTAGATAGGAATTTATCAGATCCTCGAGCCGTTTTTTAGTGCCCTTGCGAGCCTCGCTGATTTTTTCGGCAAGGGTAGCGGTGCTTTCACTAAGGCGTTTAAATTCCGCTTGCAACTTGGTTTTTTCAAAGCTTAACTGCTCGTAATGCTCAAGCTCCTTCTTGCGCGCTTCAAGCGTAGCTAGCGCCTCCTCTACGCTTCCGTAGCGCCTATTTAGCGCGCTAAGAGCTTCGATGCGATCTAAAATTTTCTCTATGTCGATATTTTCGAGCTCGTCTAAATTCAAGCTTTCTTGCTTTAGCCGCAGCTCGTTCATTGCATCCTCAAAAAATGCGCTATCCAGCCCGCTAAGACTTAGCGCTTCGATGACGCTGCGTTCTAGCTCAAAAACACCCTGCGCCTTAGCCCAAAGTTCCTCGATCTTATCTTTTTTACTAAGCTTTTTTTTGATCTGCAAAAGCTCCTCATATTCACCGATCTTAGGCGATACACGCTCGATTTTTTCAATCTCGAAGCGAGCGAATTCCTTTAACTCCTCGATCTTGCGCTCTTGATCCAAAATTTCATCCAGCTGCTTTTTTGTGCGGCTAAATTCCACAAAAGCGCTTTGAAGCTCCGATAGGCTTTGAGCGTGCGCCGCATCTTTTTTCGCGGCGATAAAATCAAGTAATTTTAGCAAGCTGCCGCTACTCATTTCGCCGGCGTTTTTCGCGCCTAAAAATTTCACGTATTCGCCGGCGATCGTGCTTAGATTTTTTTTCGAGACCGATTGAGAATTTATAAAGTATCGCAAGCTACGCTCTTTTAGAACGCGAAAGGTATTTGGTGTATCGTTTATCAAGCCGAAATTTTCCATATCAAATTGATGCTCTACGTCCGCTTCTATGAGCTCTGCCTCGCATTCTTTAAGCCCAAACACCGCTAAAATCGCGCCTATTAATACCGATTTACCCGCGCCGCTGATACCTGTAAATACGCTAAGTCCCGGGCCAAAACTAAGCTCGCTCTCGCAAAAACCTAGATTATTTTTAATATAAATTCTTTCTAGCATCCGCCGTGCCCCCATCTGAGTTTGGCTTTTAAAACGTCGAAATAATCGTAGCTTCTGCGTTTTATTAAATTTACCTTGGCGTGTGAAATTTTAACGCTTACGCTGTGAAATTCCGCCATATCAAAAACGTCTTGTCCGTCGATGACGACGCTAACTTCGGAGCTTCCGGCGTTTTTGAAGCTCGCGAGATATTCTTTTGGCAGGATCAAAGGCCGCTGCGTCAGGCTATGCGAGCAGATCGGCGTGACGCAAAACACGTCGCACAGCGGATAGACGATAGATCCGTTCGCGCTCATATTATACGCGGTTGAGCCCACGGCGGAGCTTACGATCACGCCGTCGCCGTAGTAGGTGTTGAAATATTTTCTATTTAAAAATGCGTCAATCTTCGCCATTGAAGAGATGCGGCTGCGGGTGATTACGACGTCGTTAAATGCGGTCTTGCGGACGATCTTGCCGCCGCCGTTTTCCAGTATCACTTCGAGTAAAAACGGGCGCTCGATCTCGTATTCGCCACGCAAAAATTCCTTTAAAAATTTTGCGAATTCGCTCGGCTGTACGTCCGTTAAAAACCCGAGAGTGCCCGCGTTGATACCCAAAATAAAGGCGTTTTTGTCGCTTAGCAGCCTCGCAAGTCCGATAAGCGTGCCGTCTCCGCCGAGACTGATTAAAAAATTGGTCTTTTTTAAAATTTCTGCAAGCGTATGCGGCTTAAGGCCGAAAAATTCTGCTCCGTCCTCTTCAAGCAAAAGCTCAATACCTTGCGCTTTTAAAATTTCGCAAATTTGCTCCACGACGGGGCGAATCTCTTCTGATTTTTTGACTATTAGCCCCGCGAATTTAAGGTTTTTATGAATTTTGTTTTCCATAGTTTTATTTTATAAAAAATTAGCTTTGTAAAAGCAAAATTTAACTATACTTGCGTTTTACAAATAATTTTAAAGGAGTAAATTTGCGAAGTCATTATTGCGCCGATTTGAGTAAAAACGATATCGGCAAAAGTGTAACCGTGTGCGGCTGGGTAAATTCTTACCGCGACCACGGCGGCGTTATTTTTATAGATTTGCGTGACCGAAGCGGTCTGCTTCAGCTCGTGTGCGATCCCAAAGATAGCAAAAAAGCGTATGAAATTGCAAACGAAGTACGAAACGAATTCGTCCTAAAAGCCGTCGGCAAGATCCGAGCTCGCGGCGAAGGGCTGGAAAATCCAAATTTAAAAACGGGCGACATCGAAGTCGTAGTAGAGGATCTGCAGATCGAAAATCCAAGCAAGCCGCTTCCTTTCGTAATCGGCGATAAAAGCGTCAACGAAGAAACGAAGCTGAAATACCGCTTTTTGGATCTGCGCGCCGACGGAAGCTTCGATAAATTTAAGATGCGCTCCAAGGCCGCGATCGCCGCGCGAAATGCGCTCGATAGGCTCGGCTTTGTAGAGGTCGAAACGCCGATCTTAACGCGCGCGACGCCTGAGGGCGCTAGGGACTATCTGGTGCCTAGCCGCGTCTATCCGGGCAGCTTCTACGCGCTTCCGCAAAGTCCGCAACTTTTCAAGCAGCTTTTGATGTGCTCGGGCTTTGATAAATACTTCCAGATCGCGCGTTGCTTCCGCGATGAGGACCTGCGCGCCGACCGCCAGCCGGAATTTACGCAGATCGATATTGAGATGAGCTTCAATACCCAATACGACGTAATGCGCGTAGCCGAGGAGGTTTTAAAGGATATTTTCAAATCCTGCGGTCGCGAGATCGTCACCCCTTTTAGACATATGGAGTATAAAGACGCGATGGAGCTTTACGGCAGCGACAAACCCGATCTGCGCTACGATATGCCTTTCATCGACGTAGCCGATATTTTTGAAAAATCGAGCAACGAAATTTTTTCAAATTTAGCCAAAGACCGCAAGGCTAACCGCGTTAAAGCGCTCAAAGTCGAGGGCGGCGATCTGAAATTTAGTAAGCGCCAGATGCAAGGCTTTGAGGAATACGTGAAAAAATTCGGCGCGCAAGGCCTTGCGTTTATTCAAGTAAAAGAAGACGGTCTAAAGGGGCCGCTGATAAAATTCTTTGAAAAAAGCGAGCTGGACGAACTCATTAAGCGCTGCGAGCTTAAAGTCGGCGACGTCGTGTTTTTCGGCGCGGGCAAAAAGAAAATCGTGCTTGATTATATGGGCAGATTTAGAATTTTCCTCGCAAACGAGCTTGGTCTCATAGATCCGAACAGGCTTGAGTTTTTGTGGGTCGTAAATTTCCCTATGTTTGAGCAAAACGACGACGGCAGCTACTCCGCGATGCACCATCCTTTTACGATGCCGAACAATCCCGACGAGCCAGATTTAGAGGATATTACCTCGATTGCCTACGACGTCGTGCTAAACGGCATCGAACTTGGCGGCGGCAGCATCAGGATCCACAAGGCGGACATTCAAGAAAAGGTCTTTAGGCTACTTAAGATCGAGCCTGCAGAGCAGAGAGAGAAATTTGGCTTCCTGCTCGATGCGCTAAGCTTCGGCGCGCCTCCGCACGGAGGTATCGCGATCGGCTTTGATAGGCTGATGATGCTGGTTACCGGCTCAAGCAGTATTCGCGAGGTTATCGCGTTTCCTAAAACGCAGCGCGCGCAGTGCCCGCTTACCAAAGCCCCTAGCGTCGTTACAGACGAGCAGCTTCGCGAGCTAGGTCTTAGGCTTCACAAGAAGGAGCAAAAATGAAAAGCCTTTTTCTAATCATCGGCGCTCCGGGCAGCGGCAAAACGACCGATGCGAGCATGATCGCTCAGATGAATCAAAGCATCGAGCACTATTCCACGGGCGATCTGCTACGCGCCGAGGTAGCAAGCGGCAGCGCTCTGGGCAGGCAGATAGATGGCTTCATTTCTAAAGGCAATCTCGTGCCGCTTGATATCGTCGTAAATGCTATCGTTAGCGCGATTAAAAGCTCACCTAAAGACTTCATCATCATCGACGGCTATCCAAGAAGCGTAGAACAGATGAATAAGCTAGACGAGGTGCTGCGAGGAGACGATGATGTAAATCTTAGCGCGGTAATCGAGGTATGCGTTAGCGAGGAGGTCGCCGAGCAGCGCGTTTTGGGGCGCGCTCGCGGGGCGGACGATAACAAGGAAGTCTTTAAAAACCGCATGGCGGTATTTTCAGAGCCGATCGAGGATATCCGTAAATTTTACGGCGACGCGGGCGTATTTTACAGCGTAAACGGCGAGCGCACGGTCGAGGAGATCGTAGCGGACATAAACGCTATAATCGCCGCGCAGATCGAAAAATTAGGCTAGCGCGCTTGGATGGCGGCTTGAATTTTAAGTGCCTTTGGCTTCTTTTTCATACCGCAAGCGGTACAGATCGCGCTTAAATTTAACGCGCCTCTGTGCGAGCGCATTTTTAAATTTATAGCCCGCTGTCGCGCTATAGTCAAATTTTAAGCGTAAATTTAAGCGGCTCGCTGTGTAAATTTAAATGCGATCGTCAAATGCAAGCAGCTCTTAAATTGATGAAATTTCAGATCTGCTTGCGGACGCAGAGATTAAAATTTAAGGATAGATATGGTTAGAAAATTTTTAATTAGTATGGCTTTATGTGCGGCTGCATTCGGCGCTGGCGGGTTTGTCCCAAGCGGCTCCGCGGCGCAAACTCAACCGTCAAGCGTCAAAGAAGCGCTTAAATTAAGAGATGATTCTTTTGTTGTAATCGACGGCAGGATAAAATCTCAACTCAGACGCGAACATTATAGATTTGTAGATCAAAACGGCGATAGCATCGAGGTTGAGATCGATGATGACGTTTGGCGCGGCGTGAGCGTGGATGAAAATACGCTCGTGCGAATTAGCGGCGAGATCGACAAAGATTTTACAAAAACGACGATAGACGTGAAAAATATCAAAATTTTAAATTCTAAATAAAGGAAAAACTATGGATCTTTCAAAGATAAAAGTGGGCTCAAACCCCGATAAAATCAACGCAGTGATCGAGATCCCTTACGGCTCGAATATCAAATACGAGATCGACAAAGCAAGCGGCGCGCTCTGCGTAGATCGCGTACTATACGGCGCGATGTTTTATCCCGCAAACTACGGCTTCGTGCCGAACACCCTAGCGGACGACGGCGATCCCGCGGATGTTTTGGTGCTAAACGAATACCCGCTTGCCGCAGGCAGCGTGATCCCGTGCCGCTTAATCGGCGTTTTGATGATGGAGGACGAAAGCGGCATGGACGAGAAGCTGCTTGCCGTGCCGGTTAGCAAGATCGATCCGCGATATGAGGGCATTAAATCTATCTCCGATCTGCCTAAAGCGACGCTGGATAAGATCAAAAATTTCTTCGAAACCTACAAGCTTTTAGAGCCGAATAAATGGGTCAAAGTGAAGGATTTCGCAAGCGCCGCGGAAGCGGAGAAAATTCTAGACAAAGCGATCAAGGCTTATAAATAATCCTTTTTTGCGCATTCGGCGCTAAAATTTAATCAAAATTTGACCGATCCGCTCGGTCAAATTTATCTTTAAATTTTAATTCTATAAATTTTCAAATTTTAAAATATCTTTAATTCCGCGCAAATTTTACCTGAAGCCTGTGCTTGGTTTTTTCGCTTGTTTTTCGGCAGTTGAGCTAAGCAGTCTTGGGTTATTAAATAAAGATTTTAAAACTACATTGCGCAAAATAGCATGACGAGGATCGAAGATTTACGCGCTAACGGTGGAGAAATTCTGCGAACTAAAATGCTTCATAGAGACCGCAGTTAAAATTTCAAAATTCTCTATCTTTATTTTGAAAGAGACCGTGGGCGTCATTGCAAAATTACAAAGCTGATGTCATCACAGACAGGAGCCTTTGGTCTGCCGCGTCACATAAAATTTGAAATTTACACGCTACATAAAATTCGGAAATCTAAATGATGCCAAATGATTTACTATCGCCATCTTTTTAAATTTAGTAATAAATCTATAAATTTTGATTCCAAAGGCTTTTGTTTTAATAAGACGTCAAACACTTGATTAAATTTAAAACTGCATCTCCCACGTGAGTTTATAGTTCCTACCCGGCGAGTAAAAGCGATTGATGCCAAGCCCTGTTTCTTGATCTATCAGATTGCTAGTTCCAAAAGGCCTTATTGACCTGGCGCTTTCCCAAGTGATATATTTACGATCGGTTATATTATATACGCCTGCACGAAGCGTCAGATATTTTATCGGCTTTACATATGTTACGAAGTCTATCGTCGTATATCCACCGCTTCTCCATTCCACTTCGCTATTGCTTACAGGTTTGCCATTTACGATTTTGCCGCTTCGCGCTTGCTCATACCAATACATATTATAGGTGTCGTCTCCTTTTTTTGCAGCTACCGCAGTTACAAATAGATCTGCGCCGAATTTATCGCCTGGGCTTTGGTAGCTTACACTATAAACCGCCGTTCTAGGCTGGATCGCATTCATCGGAGTATCTATTTTGCCATTACCTATGTCCATTCTACCCTTTTGGATACTTAGCTTGTATCCAATGCTAAAACCCTGCAATGGCTGCCAAATTTGATCCAAAGCCAGTCTCGAATCTATCTCTATTCCTCTTACTCTTGCTTTTGGACGATTTACGTTTTGATACACAGAGGTAGGCATTGTACTTCCGCCGTTTCCGTAAGGAAGCTGGAATTCCCCCTTATATTGTAAATCTATAAAATTCCTATAATCCGTTTGGAATAAATTCAATGTAACGAAGCTTGGCGAATTATGAAACGTAAAGGCAATCTCTTTAGTCTTTGCCGTTTCTTTTTTCAAATCCAAATTCGGATATATCGAAAAATCCGGATGCTGGAAAGTGAAGTAAATTTCATCCGAAGTAGGCGCCCTAAATCCGTTTGCATATTTAAGCTGAAGCCTGAAAAAATCAAGTGGATCGATGCTTGTAGATAAAGAATATGAATTTGCCGAATATTTTCTCTTCTGAGAAGCTAAATATACGGCGTTGGCTTCTGCATTTGCATCCTTATGCGCCTTTATCTCATCACTAGACGGCGTACCGGGAAGTGGAGTATAAGGAACAAACATTCCGATAAATAGATCAGTTGGAATTTTTGGCGTAACGCCTGGGGTATATGATGGATTGTGTTTAACCTTATCATACCTATAATTAAGATCAAAGGCTAAAACATCGTTTATACGAAAGTCATCTCCCACATAAAGCGCCCCGGTTTTGGTCTCAACCGGAATAAGGAAGCTAAAAGGATCATCTTCGTGACCGCAAGAATTATTATAAGAAGAAGCGTTGGTGTATGATTGGCATTTTTCTGGATACCAAGTGCCTAAGATCGGAAAATCATGATTCGTATTTCTAACTCCGGCAAAATATTTAGCCCACCATTGCTTATTTTGAGGAGAATAACCCGCTTTATTTATCATACTTTTATCGCTTTTGCTATAGAGTCCGCCATAGCTTAGAGAGTGTTCTGTGCTTTTTATCTGAAAATCTTTTGTAAGATCGAGATTAAACTGCTTAGTATCGGTATTTAAATCTCTATCCTTCCAGTTATTTTCTACGTATCCGTTTTGGTTAGGTAAAAGTACCTCATCCGAACCAACTGGTGATAATTTGCCGTAATTGCCTTTACTATAAGGTGTAGTTATTTTGTTTATGGAATATGTTTTATATGTGCCGCTATTTGTATCAAAAAGAGTCATACCTTTAGAACAATCATATTCATCACAATTGATATAGGCATCATCATTGGGTTTATAACTACTATATGCGTCCGTATTTAATATATGAGGTTCATTTTTTGGATTATCCGGATCTGAAAAATCAAATTGACTGTCTACTAATGTAGGCATAAATCCCCACTTTAGCCATGTCTTTACTTCTCCTCCGTATTTATCTACCATTTTTCCGTTTTCGTTTATATGTAGACCGGACGGATTTGAAATACCTGCGCAGTTATCGCCTTCGCAATACTCATCCGTTCTCGCTTTTAACTTAATATGTTGCTTGTTATAGCTAAATTTTAAGCTATCCCATAAAGGCGTTTCATCGAAATTTTCGTAAGAAAACGAGTAATTCTTTCTTTCGCTTCTATCGTTAGTGTGTCGTATATCATTAGTCAATGCTCCCCAAGGGGTTTGCGTATTGTAAAGAGCAAATTGATTCGACCAGTCTGTTCCCTCTGATTTTATATTAGACTTATCGTATCCTAAGCTAAATCTATCGGTATCGGTAGGCTGAAAGCCAAATTTTACCAATGTGCTTTTTTTGTAAATTCTATAAGGATCAGGCTTTTCTCTAACTTTTCTGATGACGGTTGGGTCATAGTCTTTATAACCCCAGTTTTTTAGTTCATGTCCTTCTCTATCGGTGTGAATAGCCAAGAGATCAAACCATTTAAACCGAACTGCAGCTGCGTGGCTTTGCCAGTTTTGTCTATCGGCGCTTTGATACCCGCGCTTAAATCCGTAATACCAATCCTTCTCCGTTAGATAATCTCTCGCATCCTTTGTCTCAAACGCTACTGAGCCACCTAGCGCGCCCGAGCCTCTTTTTACCGAATCTGCACCTTTAGTGATATCTACCTGTCTTACGTTTTCAACCTCAACGCCGTTTCTAGTGTTATTAAAGTTTCCATATCCTTCAAAGAGATCTTTAAAACCTTGCGAGCTTAACGTCTCTGCCTGACGAAGCCCATCAATACTTATATCTACACGATTTTCATCTACTCCACGGATCGAGTAGCCACTAGCACCGAATCTTCCGCTTTCGACAACTGAAACGCCGGTTTCGTGACGAACCATATCTCTACTATCGCTAACTTGCTCTTTGGCGAGTTGCTTGGCGCTCTTTTTAGTTTCGCCGACTTTTTTGGTAAGCGGGTCGCTTTCTACGTTTCCCGTAACATTGATCTGCCCTAAATTTTGGGAGCCACCTTCGCTATCATCCTGTGCAGCTAAAGTGGCCGCGCATAAACAAAGCGCTCCCGCCGCTGCAATAGAAAACCTAAATAAGCTCATTTTAATCCTTTTATAATACTATTTCTCATAGGCGTTATTAAAAATAGCAGTATATTAGTGAAAAATTCTTTAAATTTAAATTAAAAAGAATTTATTTATCATTTGTAATTATAGCGCTTAATTTAATTTAAAGAAATCCCAGCCTTACGCCTTTATCTCCTAAATTTGCGTTTTTTAAAAACAGAAATTTTTACTTTAAATTTTAAAGTTTTTCATGAAATACTAAACGATGACGGGGTAAATAAATTTTGAAATTTTAACTTGAGAAATTTCAAAATTTTATCATAAGCAAGCGGAATTTTATCTACGCACGTAGTACTTTGGGCATCATGCGGACCGGCATTTTTACGAAGCTACGTCCTGCAAAATTTATAAAATTTCGAATTTCCGTAAATTTATTGCGCGTTTGCGGCGCAAAATTCCTCATTTAGCATTTACAAGCTCGGTTTGCGCGAGGGCTTAGTGCGAGGCTAGCCCTAGCAGAACACCGAGGCCGCGCCTAGCTCTCCTTCAAAAGCTTGGTTAGCACCGTGCCGCTTTCGTCGTGTTTGCGGATATTTTTATAAATTTTACTAAAATAAGCTTCTAAAAATTCCTGATCATTGATCTTATCTTCGCCCTTTTTCGGTGCGATC
Source organism: uncultured Campylobacter sp. (assembly GCF_937981295.1). Taxonomy (GTDB): domain Bacteria; phylum Campylobacterota; class Campylobacteria; order Campylobacterales; family Campylobacteraceae; genus Campylobacter_B. Next base: position 71,273 of record NZ_CALJPC010000059.1, on the reverse strand, counting down.
TTTCGGTACTCGCCGCTGCTTTGCAGCTCGAATGCAAGCTCGTTGTCACTTAGCTGAAGCTTTAAAATTTCTTTTAGCTTGTTTTGCAGATTTTCGTTGTAAATCGGGCTCATCAGCTCCAGCCTACGCTCTAAATTTCGCGGCATCCAATCCGCGCTCGCGATATATAGGCTGGGCTGCGCGTGCGCGAAATAAAAAATTCTAGCGTGCTCCAGGTATTTGCCGACGATCGAGATCACGCGGATATTTTCGCTAACGCCCTTAAGCGCCGGGCGCAAGCAGCAGATGCCGCGCACGATGAGATCGATCTTTACGCCCGCGGCGCTTGCTTTATACAGCGCCTTGATCATATCGCCGTCGACAAGAGCGTTCATCTTAGCGATGATCCTGCCGGCAGAGCCTTTCTTCTCCTCGTTTTTTATCATCGCTAAGAGTCGCTCTTTGATCTGCATCGGCGACATAGCGAGGTTGTCAAGCTTGCGGTTTTTGTTGTAGCCCGAGAGGATGTGGAAGAAATTCGTCGTGTCCTTATCGAAGCGGTCGCCGCAGGTAAAAAAGCTCACGTCGGTGTAAATTTTAGCGCTTGAGCCGTTGTAGTTGCCCGTGCCTAGGTGGATATAAAATTTTAGCTTGCCGTCCTCTTTTTTGATGATCTGAGTTACCTTGGCGTGGACTTTAAAGCCCGTGATGCCGTAGATCACGTGCGCGCCCGCGTCTTCAAGCGCCTTCGCCCAGTGCAGGTTATTTTCCTCATCAAACCTCGCCTTAAGCTCAACCATCACCGTTACCTGCTTGCCGTCGCTTGCGGCCTCGATCAGGCTCTGGACGATCGGGGAGTTTTTCTCCACGCGATACAGCGTCATGCGGATCGAGATGACCTTTGGATCTTTGGCGGCCTCTTTGATGAGCTTTTGGACGGGATCAAAGCTCTCGTAAGGATGGATCAGCAGGATATCCTCCTTCTCCATCGCGCTCATAACGGAGGTGTTTTCGTTAAAGGGGGGCAGCGTCTTTGGCAAGTATTGAGGATGGGCTAGAAAGGAAAAATCCTTATTAGAAGCGATCTCCCAAAGCCCGTCCAGCGTAAGCGGCACGGCGCATTCATATATATCTTTGTAAAAAATTTTAAGATGAGAATTTAGAAATTCTAAAAGCTCGGCATCGGCATCTTTTTCGATCTGAAGCCGTACGAAAGCCCCTTTGCGGCGCAATTTAAGCCCCGCTTCTAGGATCATCATAAAATCGTCCGCTTCCTCCTCTTCGATCACGATATCCGCGTTTCGCGTGACGCGGAAAGCTGCGGAGCTAAGAAGCTTGTAGCCCGGGAAAATCTCCTCCGCGTGGCGCTTTACGATAGTGCCGATCGGCACGTAGGTGTTTTGCGCCACCTGCACGAAGCGCGGGATCACGCGCGGAATTCTAATCATTCCAAAATGTACCGACTCGGGCGCGCCCTCATCGCAGAGCTTGACCGCAAGGGAGAAGCTGAGATTGTTTAGATGCGGGAAAGGATGGGTCGCATCCACTGCGATCGGGACGATTACTGGCATTATCTGCGAGAAGAAAAACTCGTCCGCCACCGGCTTTAGCTCGGGCTGCAACTCGTCGTAGCTTTTGATAAAAAGCCCGTTTTTGCAAAGCTCCTTTTGGATGCCGAAATACTGCTGCTCAAGCTCGGTTTGTTCGTTTCTTAGATAGGAGCGGATCGCGCGCAGCTGCTCAAGAGGCGTCATCTCGTCATCTCCGCTGGTTATAACGCCGGCGGTAAAAAGCTGCTTCAAGCCCGCCACGCGGATCATATAAAATTCGTCTAAATTCGTGCTGTAAATCGCTAGGAATTTTAATTTTTCAATTAGCGGGATATCCTTTTTGCATTGTTCCAGCACGCGAGTATTGAAGCGTAGCCAGCTTAGCTCGCGGTTTATAAAATTACTCTGTGTTTGCATAAAAACTCCTTTTTGAATATTAATTCTAAGATTATAGCCCAATTAAGATTAAATTTTAAAGTCCGAATTTCATGAGCTTGCAAGTGGGGCAATTTAGTATTTAAAATTCTGCCCTAATTCCCTATTTTTCCTAAATCCTTGCACATTTGCGTGTCGCCGCCTTTGCAGCCCAGTTCCAAATACTGCCTTAAATATAAAATTTGCTCTTCCTCCTCCTCGCTCATATCAAGCACCCATTTGCACGCCTCCTTTACATTACCCCTGTCGCAAGCCTTCTTGCAAAAATTTTTGCCTTTATTTTTATCTACTTTAGCCCACAACAGCAGTCCGTAAGCGTAGCACGAAGGGTAATGCTCTCCGTTGCAGCCGATTTCATAAAATTTCATAACCTCATTTATATTCTCATTCTCTCTGTTTAAAGATGTGGCAAAGTGCCCGCATCCTGCAGGATTTTCCGCATCGCAGGATTTTTTAAAATACTCTTTTGCCGCAAGCTCGTCTTTTTTTACGCCTTCACCATAAAAATATAAAAGCCCGTAGTCATCACAAAATTTCGCGTCTAGCTCGCAAGCTCTTTCGTAATATGTCTTGATTTTCGCGTGTTTTTTATCCAAAGACGTAAGCGAATACGCTCGCCCCATAAAAATGCAACCCTTGGCATATCCCAAACTACATGATTTTTCAAAAAATTCTAATGCCAAATCGTCGTTTTTTTGTGCGCAAGATTTATTATTTAGAATTAAAGCCGCCAAATAGCATGCTTTGCCGTCGCCGCTACTGCATTTCTTAAAATTTAAATCGTAAGTATCGCACGCAGGCGCCCCTAGAGAATAAATTTCGCTTACGCTCGCGGCTTTCAAAAACAGAGCCGATACGAGTATAAAAAATAGCGCTTTCATGTTAGCTCCTACATACGATATAAATTTAAATCAGAAAGCGACGTAAATTTTATCTTTTGCTAGCGGCTACACTTTGATTGCGCTCTGCCGTGACCGGCATCATTAAGATCAAAAGCGCCAAAATTGCGGGATAAAATTCTTTCATTATCGCTCTTTGCCCCTTTTTGGATTTGCCATCTTTTACTCCTTGGTTGAATTTGAGTCGTATTTATCGCTTATTTCCCAAAAGGCTCTTTTCGCACACTTTACGGGATCGTGTTCCTCCTGATCTCGTAAGCAGTTTTCTAAAGCCGTCTTTAGCGCGCAAGATTTTAGTTTAAATATTCTTTCTTTTTCTAGATGCTCTGAATATTTTTCGCAAGCTATGCTGTAATTATGTGCCGCTCTTTTGACATTGCCTCTTATCGCAATATCATGAATTCCGAGGTTAAAACAAGAGGCTGCAATACCTGCCTTGCAAGATTTTTCTAAGGGCACAAAAGCCGCTTCACGCATACCGAGCTCTAAACCCATAACATAGCCCAAATCATCACATTTTTCCATATTACCGCTATCGCATTTTTTAGATAAAATTTCTATTAGTTTAGTGCATGAGCTATATTTGCCGTTTCCTTTATTGCATTCGTTATAAAGATTTTGTTCCTCTGCCGTAGATTTGGCAGATAATGGACACGACAATATCATAATCAATAAGAATAAAACGCTAATACTTCTCATTTTAGCTCCTCTACAGTTCTTTTTAAAAGAGCCTTGCCCTTTATTATCGGATTGCATTCTTTATCTTTTAAACAGCTCTTTAATTCCTCATTCATTCTACAAAAAAGCTCACTATTCTTCAGCTTGCTATCGCATACTTTTTCAAAACTACTAATTGCCCTTTGTATATTGCCGTTAAATTCTATATCTTCCCAACCTAGCCCCATGCAATATTCGATAAGGTTAGCATCGCACAGCTTAATCAGATATTTCATAGCTTCCTCTTCTCTAAACAAAGATTGTAAAAAATCACTCTGTATAGTACATGAGCGCATATTACCATCCTCGCACTCTTTAGATAAAATTTCAACGAGTTTATTGCACGATCCATATTTTCCGTCACCGTAATCGCAGGATTTAAAAAGCATCCTTTGCTCTTCGTTATTAAAATCCTCTAACTTTATCAAGCTTGTCAAATGCGATTTTGCCGCAGCAGGAATCACTACAAATGCCGTTATAAACGTAAATAACGAAATTTTAAGATAGAATTTTTTCATTAGTACTCCTTGTTTTAAGCGGCGATTATATATAAAAATTTTTAGCTGTTTCTTAAAAATTTAAGAGGCGCGGTAGCGCAATAAGTGCGCCGTAATCCCGCCCGCCCACACTTAGATTAAATTTTAAAATTTCGCCGCCTGCCACGCACGAAAACTCCATAATCCACCGCTAAATTTCGCTCGCAACAGGTCTAAGTTGCGCAGGCATAATCCGCCGCCCTACTTCCCGTCTAAATTTAAAATTTCGCTCGAAATTTCATCTATCGTCGCGTTGAAATCCTCCGCCAGCGCGCGCTTTAGCTCCTCTTTCGCCGCCATCATATCGCGCACGATCGCAGCTTCAAACTCCTCTCGATTGAGCGCCTCGTCGCCCTTGGCAAACGCAAAATCCAGCCCGAACCACGTAGCCACGGCAAACGCAGGCACGCACACCACCGCGCCCGGACCGCACACGAGCCCCGCACTACCGCTTGTCGCACTGGCGCCCGCCTTGGTAATAGTCTTCGCGCCCGTCTTGGCCGCAGTTTTAGCGAGGCTCTTGCTTATCAGCTTTGCGCCCAGCACGCCGCCCAGCGCCCCCAGCCCCGTCCCGCTCGCGCGATACGCCTTGCTTTTTAGGCTGAAGCTCTGCGTGACGTTGAGATCGATTTTCGCGCCGTATTTTTTGAGCGTAAAATTTAGCGAGCTCTCATAATTTTTGACGTTCGCCGCAGCGATTTTAGCGATATTTTCGCCAAAATCTTTCGGGAAGCTTTCGCTTACGAAGAGCGCAAATTTCTCATTCAGATACGCCCCCGCGTCATCGTCCCACACGCCGTGCCACAGCACCAGATAATCGCTCAGAAACGAGTAATTAAAATCCGCCATTTTCTGCGCGCTGAGCCTCGCGCCCTCGTCGTAAACGGCGTCGATGTAGCTATTCAGCGCAGATGCGGCGTTTGCCTCCGCGGCGAAGCGCGTAGCGTTTAGCTCGCCTCTTAGAACGTCCGCCTCGCGCGCGCTTAAGATCAGCCGCTCGCCGCTTTGCAGCACGATCTGCACGCTCGTCTCGACCGCGCTTTTGGGGCGCTCCGCCTCACCCCTTGCCGTGCGCGTCTGCGCGGCGCAGATCAAACACAACGTGACGTAGGCAAGCGCAAAGATCGTACCGCTAAAGCGCCCTATTTTGGGCGCGGACGTGGCTCGCGGCATAAAAAGCACGAAGGCGCAAAGATGCAAGATCGCGCAGTAAAAGAGGAAATCGCCCGCGCAGATCAGAAACAAAAGAGCGATTTTTAGCGCGCTAGGGCTCTGCGACAGCGCCAGCTCAAACAGCGCGTTTTTGTAAAATTTCAAAGCGTAAATTTCATTTAGCAGAGCGGATTTGAAGTGTACTTGCGGCGCGGTAGATTTTAAAATTTCAAAAATTTCAGGGATTGATGCAGAGCTTGCCGCGGAATTTTTGGCGGAATTGTCGGTAGCCATACTCGGTGCGGCGGAATTTTGAGTTAAATTTTGCGCTGCAGCGGAGCTAGTCGTAGAATTTTTAGCGAAGGTCTGCGGCGCTCTGACGGAGCCCGCTTTAAAATTTGCGGGCGAAGCAGTGAAATTTTTAGCAGCGTCCAGTGCGGACTTGACGGCATTATCAACCTTGGAATTTCCGACAACTATGGCAACGTTATTCGTCGCGGAATTCGTAGCGGATTTAGCGGAATTATCCGTAGCTAAATTTCCGGCCGGCGCGAAAGCGTCATTCCTTGCGGAGTCTTCGGCGGATGCGGCGTTGCGGGCAAGTGAAGTAAAATTTATCGCGGAATTTTGAGAGTGTGCGGCAGTATCTGCGCCGTCCGCAAGCCGCAAATAGGCTAAATTTATGGCGAAATTTACCTCTACGGCAAGCGCGGCGAGCAGCAAAATGCTAAGTTTGAGCGATAAAATTCTAGGATTTTTAATCTCTTTTAGGCTGAGCTTAAGCACCGCTAGGCGCATCAGAGCAAGAGCTGCAGGTAGTGCCGCGAGCATCACGAATAGCTCCGCGCCGCGCAGATCGGCTAGGCCTAGCGCCAAAGTGACGCTTAGGAGGATCGCGCCCGCGCAGGCAAAAACCCCGCTTATCAGCCTACCTCTAAAAATTTTAATCAAAGTCCCGCCGCTGCGAAATAGCGCCGCATTGGCGCGCTGCTTCGCCTCATAAAAAAAGCTAAATAGCACCCGAAATAGTGCGTAAGCCCAAAACGCCGCCAGCGCGCAAAAGCCCGCGTCACTGAAATCCTGCGCGTAAAGCGCGAAGCAAAAAACGCTAACGATCAGCGCGAGCCTAAGCGCTATTTCACAGATCCAGCGGCGCGTCGTCGTCATCGAGCCTGTTTGCCTCATTGATCTTTGGAATGCCCATCTCTTCGATATTTAGAGGCGGTGCGGGTTTAAATTTCGCCTCGTCCTCTTGCCGCTCCTGCGTCTCAAAAGGCGGCTCATCGCTATCGCCTCTTTCAAAATACGTAGCATCCTCTTGCTGCGTGTTCTTTGCGCCTTGCGATACGCCATCTGCACCTTGCCGCGCGCCTGTTGCGCCTGGAGATGTGTCTTTTGCGCCTCGCGGAGTGCTCGCTAAATTTTTATGCGCGCCCTCTGTTTGAGGCGCGACGCCGCCCGCTCTCGTATCATCTAAATTTTGTTCCTCAAATTCTTGCTTTCGCGGTGCGTTCTGTGCCGCGTGCCGCGCCTCTGCCAAGCCCTGCTCTGCGCTAAGCTTAGACTCGCCGTCTATCTCCTCGCCGTCCTGCGCACCGCTTTGACCGAAGCTAGGCATCTCATCAAAATCGATATTTACTCCGGAAATTCGGGTGCTGGCAGAGCTTTCATTTAAACTTACGCCGCTATTTTGCGCTTCGTTAAAATTTTGAGCTTCATTAAAATTCTGCTGCAAATTCTGCGCCGTATCGAGGCGCGGCGCAGTAGGCTCCTCAAAGCCTTGATCTTGCAGCTGCGAGACGTAGTCGAGATTGTCATTTTCGTTAAAGATCGCGCTCTCGCTGGGTTCACCGCCGAAGCTCGTATCGACGAAGCGGGTAAATCTGCCCTGAAAGCCCACCTCGATCGTCCTGCCCGCCTCGCCCGAGCGGTTTTTGCCGACGATGATTTCGGCTTTTTCCTGATAGTCGTTGCGCCTAAACACGGGCTCGCCCGCGTCCTTGCCCTCGGCCTCCAGCCGCGAAATGCGCTCGCGCTCCATCTGTTCTTTATAAACCTCGTCGCGATAGACGAAAAGTATGATGTCGGCGTCCTGCTCGATCGCGCCGCTTTCGCGCAGATCGCTTAGCATCGGGCGTTTGTTCGAGCGCGCTTCAAGCGAGCGGTTTAGCTGCGACAGCGCGATGATCGGGATGTTTAGTTCGCGCGCCAAGAGCTTGAGTCCGCGTGAAATTTCGGCGATTTGCAGGTGGCGCTCGGAGTAGTTGCTCGTGCTCGTCATAAGTCCGATGTAATCGATCACGCAAAGCTCGATATTGGCGTCCGCGGCTTTGAGTTTGCGCAGCTGGGTGCGGACTTGGTGGATGTTTACATAGCCGCTGTCATAGACGAAAAGCGGCATATTCAGCACCGCGTCGCAGGCGTCGTTGAAGCGCGTCCAATCGTCGTCGCTGAGCTTGGCGCTCATTATGTCGCTTAGCGGGATCGAGCTAAGCGCGCTTAGTATGCGATACATCAGCTGCACAGAGGGCATCTCGAGCGAGAAAAATACGACGCCTTTGCCGCTTTGCAGCGTTTTCATCATCAAATTTAGCGCAAAGGCGGTCTTTCCCATGCCGGGGCGAGCGGCGATTATGATGAGCTCGCCGGGCTTTAGCCCCTTCGTGCAGTCGTTTAGGAAACGAAAGCCCGTATCAAGCCCCACGAGCTCCGAGCCTGCGAGCGCCTTTTGGCGCTTGAGCTCCTCTACCACGTCAGCGATGATCTCGTGCGATTTTTTGATGCCACCGTGACGCTCCTCGTCAATGAGCTCGTAAATTTTGGAGCTGATTTTATCGGCGGTGTCCTTGCTGCGCACGGCTTCGTTTACCATCGAAGGGATCTCGTGCGCGACCTTGATTAGCGAGCGCTTGATCGATTTTTCGCGCAGCTCAAGCGCGTATTTTGGGGCATCGACTACGCCGCTGGTGGCTACGACCTCGGTAAATGCGCCATCGTCGTAGCGCTCGGCTAGCCATTTTTTAACGAAGCTCGGCGCGATCGGCTCGTTGTGCGAGGAGCACTTGACGATCGCCTCGTAGATGTCGGCGTGCGGCTTGTAGAAAAAATCGCCGACCGAGATTATCTCGCTCAGCTCGCCGTATGCGTCCTCGTTTTGCAAAAGCGAGCTTAAAATAGCGCGCTCCATATCCAGATCGTATAAATTTGCAGGCACATTCTGCTTCGTTGCCATCGCTTCCCCTCGTTTCGCGCGCTTTTGCGCGTCTAAATTTTAAGCTCTATAAAATCGTAAATTTTAATCCGCAGCCCCGGTTCGGCGCTTTTGAAAACCGATGCGGCTTTGAACGCCCGCCGCAGTCTTGGAACTATCGCAGCTTTGAAAATTTCACGCTTCCAAAAGCCCGCAAGGCTCGGAGCCTAGCAACCCAAAACCTCTCTAGATCAAACAGCTTGCGATCTTGAAAGCTCGCGCGATTTTGAAACTTAACGCTTCCAAAAGTCACACGATTTTAAGCCGCTGCGCTCTTATGCCGCACACACCGCGGCGATTTGAGGCTGCGCCCAAAGGCTGCCGCGACGGATTTAAAATTTTGAAATTTCATAGAGCTTGAAATTTCGCTAGGGCTCAGAATTCTTTAAAATTTTAAGCCCGCCTATTAAAATTTAGCGCTACAAGCTTGGGCATTAAATTTTGCGCCCAAGCTGCGGCGAGCGAACCTTTCTAAATTTAAACCGAAGCGTCGCGATTTGAAATTTTTCAAACGCCTTAAATAATGAGCCGAATGCCGTGGCATTTAAATTTAACGCTCGCCCGCTGTTTCGCAAAACAGTGCGTCTATCGCGATAAATCGCGCTAAATTTAACGCGGCTCGACTCCTGCGCCGTGCCTTGAAATTTCACGCCGCAAATTTAGCACCGAATCGCGAGGCTCAAATTTTAAAATAAAATTTCACGGCGAATTGCAAAGTTAAAAATTTCAAAATGAAATTCCAGAGCTAAAATTTAAATCCAAAATTCCAAGCCGCATTCCCAAAAGCTCAAATTTAAAAACGTTGCCCTAAAGATGAAATTTTAAAATTTCACGCCTCAGACGCGCTGCACCGATAAACCTAGACGAACCGCGGTGAGCCCAGCGCGCCGAAATACCAAACTGCGAAACTGAGCCGCGCGCCGTAGCGGCTTTTAACCGCTTTAACCGGCTAGACGCTCCGCAGCTCTCACGCTCCTTCGCGAGCCCGCACCTCGTCCTCGACCTCTTGCAAAAACCGCTCCACGAGCTTGCTCTCATCGAGTTTGGCGACCACTTCGCCGTGACGCATCACGATGCCGCGCCCGTTGCCGAACGCGATCGCCACGTCTGCGCCCTTCGCCTCGCCGATCGCATTTACGACGCAGCCCATGACGCTGATGTTTAGCGGCGTTTTGATATGCGCGGTTTTTTCTTCGACGATTTTGATCGCGCTTAGCAGATCACTTTGCAAACGCCCGCAGGTAGGGCACGAGATGATATTGACGCCGCTTTTTTGCACGCCCGCATCCTGCAGGATCGCGCGCGCGACGCGGATCTCCTCCTCAAGCTCGCCCGTCATGCTCACGCGCATCGTATCGCCGATCCCCTCCATCAGAAGTGCTCCCAGCGCGATTGCGCTCTTGATGCTCGCGTGAAATTTCGTCCCCGCCTCGGTCACGCCCAGATGAAAAGGATACTCGCATAGCGGGCGCAACGCGCGATATGCAGCCACCGTGCTCGGCGCGTCCGAAGTCTTAAGCGAGATCGCAATGTCGCTAAAGCCCTCATCTTCAAGCAGCGCGGCGTTATACAGCGCGCTTTGCACCATCGCCTCCACGCTGCGGCCGTATTTTTGCTCAAACTGCTCCTCGAGTGAGCCCAAATTTACGCCGATGCGGATAGGCAGGCTGCGAGCTTTGCACGCGCGCACGACCTCTTTGATACGGTCCCTGCCGCCGATATTGCCGGGATTGATGCGGATAGCATCGACAAACTCCGCAACCTGCAGCGCCAAGCGAAAATTAAAATGGATGTCCGCTACGATGGGAAGCGGCGAGCTTTTTTTGATGCGTGCGAGCGCGTCCGCATCCGCTTTATCGAGCACAGCGCAGCGCACGATGTCGCAGCCAGCGAAATACAGGCGGTTAATCTGCTCTAGCGTGCCCTCCACGTCCTTCGTTTTAGAAAAGCTCATCGACTGCACGGAGATGGGCGCGCCGCCGCCGATTTTGACGGAGCCGACGGAGATTTGACGGGTCGGATAGCGATTTTTCAAATTTAAGCCTTTAGAATTTTTTGCGCTATTTTATTCAAAACGGGGTTAAAATTTAATAATTCGCGCTCGCCACCCGCCGTATAATTTAACCCGCTGAATTTTGCTTTCGCGCCTACGAAAAATTTCATTTTGCCGCGAAATTTTAGCGAATAGAGCTCTATAAAATTCCGCCATCTAATAAAATTCTAAAAATTCCGGTAGCAAATAAAACTATACAAAATTTTATGGCAAGCGAAATTTAATAAACCACGTAGCCAAGCAAAATTCCGCAAACTTAGCAGGCAAGCGAAGTCCTGCGACATAAAATTACAAAATTAAGCTTTTGAAATTTCCGCGAAATTTTACCCACAGTATCGTCGCAGCGCTCACTCGCGCAAAACGAGTGCAGTATGGTTTATCCTAGCAGCGCGGCATGCAGCCGTGAAATTCAAAGCAAGTAGATGAAATATGAACATTCTATCTTTAATTGCAGCATTAGGGCATTGTTTCGCACGGCGGCAAAGCCGAAAAAAACGTCAGCCGTTCGTGTTTTGCACACCGCGCCAGTATCGCGATCTTATAGAGGCAGCAAAATTTAAACCGCCTACGCATATAAATTGCGCCGGCGTGCCGCCTAGGCTAGCGCACTAGCTCCATATTCACCTTGACCCTGCTCATCTTGTCCTGCAGCATATCCATCACCGACTCATTGCGCGACGAAGCGTCATCCGTCGGGGCTTCGTGCTGCTGCCACTTACTTTTCGGCGCGGCGGGGCCCCACTGCGACGAAAATATCAGCCCTCGCTTTTTCTCGGTCTCAGGCGCAGGCTCGTACGGCTGTGGAGCGGGCTTCGCCCAACGCTCATCATAACGCATCGCAGCACCTTGCCCTAGCGCATTACTCCGCTCCGGCGACGGTATTTTACCAAGCGCGCTACCGCCAGAGCGCCCTATCGCACGGCTAGAGCGAGCAGATGTGGGAAGATAGGGCGCGCGGGCATTTTGACGAGCCGTATACTTCGTGGCGCTCGAATGAGATGCAGCTGTATGCTCCATAGCGCCAGAACGAGTTGCACTATAGCCGTGGCGAGCTTGCGGCTGTGCAATTCGAGCCGTCGTTAATTTGCGAGCTTGTGCGTCTACGATTTTGCCAGTCTGCTCATCTGCGCCTCCGTGAGTTTGCGCGCTTGCATTTCTCCGCACATCTGCGCCTCTGTAAGTTTGCGCGGTATCGCGAGCGCTTGGCGCCTCGTCCTCATAGATACGGGTCTTTGGCAAACGCATCAGCGTCGCAACTAGACTCTTGCTAGCTTCATTCTGACTACTTGATTGATTGGCTGGGAGCCTAGATGCTTTATTTCTCGCAGAATGCGATGCGGAATTTTGTCCAGAATTTTTAGTAAAATTTTTCGCACTTTTTTGCGTGGAATTTTTAGCAGGATTCCCAAATGCACGTGTATTTTTTGTGAGCTTGGAATTTGAAAGACTTTTAGCATTTGTAGGTTTTTTAGCATGTGGCTCGGCAGAGGATCTTGCCGCTATATTTTTACTCGAATGATCTTTGGCTCGCAGATTTTGAGATGAAATTTTATATTTATGGTTCTGCTGCGCGGCGGTAGATTTATGGTTTTGCTGCGCAGCAAAAACGCTAGAGAAGCTCGTCAAAATGAACGCAATTAAAAAGATACGAGCTAAATTTTTCATCGTTTTCCTTTCTATGATTTTAGGCGAAATTTAGCAAAGCTTAGATTAAGCCGCGTTAAATTTAATGAGTGAGGCTATGAAATTTCAGCTCTAATTCCAAGCCGTATCGCCAAACAAAAGGCTAAGCTTTAAAAATTCCGCAGCTAGGATTCTGTTTGGTAATAGAATTTTATCACACTAAAAATATGACGCCACGAAAAAATTTTATCTTGTAAGCGTTTAGGTGGGATAGCTGAAAATTTTAAAGTTTTAGAATTCTGCGCTTAAATTTTGAGTGACAAGTCAGAATTTAAGGTAAAAAGCAAACTCAGATAAAGTTTTTAAATTTAAAGGATAATGCGGCAAAACCGTAAATTTGCGGTGAGATACGAAATTTATAAGATCATGCAGTGACTAAAAATTACACCGCTTAATCGCTAATTCATAATAAATCGCCGCGCCTTAGACATATCCAAAACGCGGCACATCTCATTTTACTGCGCATAGCAAAAATATCGCCGCGCATAAAGCATTTCGCGGCGCTGTAAAAATCTCGCAGCGCCGTTTCAATGGCATAGGAGCGCCGAATGACGCCCCCGCGGGACTACATCATTCCGCCCATGCCACCCATTCCGCCCATATCAGGCATTGGAGGCATTGCAGGTTTCTCCTCTTTAATCTCGCTGACGGTCGCTTCGGTCGTTAGAAGCAGGCTTGCGACGGAGACCGCGTTTTGAAGCGCGATACGCTCAACCTTGACTGGATCGATGATACCTGCCTCAAACATATTGACGTACTCGCCGTTTGCGGCGTTGAAGCCAAATTTTTTGTCTGAGCCCTGCTCGACCTTATTTGCTACGACACCCGCGTCAAATCCCGCATTCTCTGCGATCTGGCGAAGTGGAGCGAAAAGCGCGCGCTTAACGATGTCCGCACCGATAAGCTCGTCGCCGCTTAGAGCTAGTTTTACGCTAAGTCCCGCTCTGATTAGCGCAGCGCCGCCGCCGATTACGATACCCTCGTCTACGGCTGCTTTGGTTGCGTTTAGAGCATCGTCCACGCGGTCTTTTTTCTCTTTCATCTCGGTTTCGGTCGCAGCGCCCACCTTGATGACCGCAACGCCGCCACTAAGCTTAGCCATACGCTCTTGAAGCTTCTCTTTGTCGTAATCGCTCGTAGTCTCGGCGATCTGAGCTTTGATCTGCGAAACGCGCGCGTCGATATCTTTTTTCTTTCCCGCACCGCCTACGATGGTGGTGTTGTCTTTGTCGATCACGATGCGCTCGGCTTGTCCGAGATCAGCCATAGAAGCGCTTTCTAGCGTTCTGCCAAGCTCCTCGCTGATGACGGTGCCGCCTGTTAAAATCGCGATATCTTCAAGCATCGCCTTTCTGCGATCGCCAAATCCCGGAGCTTTGACCGCAGAGATGTTTAGCACACCGCGAAGTTTATTTACGACCAAAGTCGCAAGCGCCTCGCCCTCGATATCCTCGGCGATGATTAGAAGCGGTTTGCCGCTTTTTTGAACCTGCTCCAAAACCGGTAGCAGATCTTTTAAATTCGTAATTTTCTTATCGAATAGTAAAACCAGCGGCGAGCTAAGCTCAACTAGCATTTTCTCTGCATTTGTGATGAAATACGGGCTTAGATAGCCGCGGTCAAACTGCATTCCCTCGACAACGGTTAGCTCATCGTTGATCGATTTTGCCTCTTCAACGGTGATGACGCCGTCCTTGCCGACCTTCTCCATCGCATCCGCGATCAGATCGCCAACGGAGCTATCGTTGTTCGCAGAGATCGTAGCGACCTGAGCGATCTCTTTTTTGCCGCTTACTTTTTTAGAGGATTTTTTTAGTTCCTCGATGATCGCAGCGCTAAATTTATCCATACCGCGCTTAACTTCGATCGGATTTGCGCCCGCAGTTACGTTGCGTAGGCCCTCTTTAAAGATCGCGTGAGCTAGCACGGTCGCAGTCGTAGTGCCATCTCCTGCTTGATCGTTGGTTTTACTCGCTACTTCGCGCACCAAAGAAGCACCCATATTCTCTAGCGTATCTTTTAGCTCAATCTCTTTAGCCACGCTCACGCCGTCTTTTGTGATCGCAGGAGCGCCGAAGCTCTTTTGGATTAAGACATTGCGACCGCGAGGTCCCATCGTAACTTTTACAGCGTCGTTTAGCTTCCTAACGCCCGCGTAAAGCTTGTTTCTTGCGTCGTCTGAAAAAATAATCTCTTTTGCCATTTTCAATCCTTTTTATTTAATTATGCCTAAAACATCTTCTAAATTTAAGATAAGGTATTTCTTATCGTCTAAGCTGATCTCGCTGCCTGCGTATTTTGCAAACGCTACGGTATCGCCATTTTTGACGCCTTCACATTCGCTGCCGACGGCTACGATTTTGCCGGTCGAAGGCTTCTCTTTTGAAGCATTGTCGGGGATGATGATGCCCGAAGCGGTCTTTTTGGTTTCCTCCTCGCGCTCGATTAGAACGCGCTTGCCAAGTGGTTGAAATTTCATTTCAGTCCTTTCTTTGATTTGTGATTTCTAAAATTAGCACTCAATGTGTTTGAGTGCTAAGATTATATGCAAAATTTAAAATCTTGTCAATAGTTTATGAAAAATTTTTATAAAACTTTAGTGATTTAAACTCAAGTATTGAGATTTCAAACGTTAAATTTTAAGGGCTATAATACCCTCAAATTTTAAATTTTAAGGGGACGAAATGAAAATTTTCGGCATAATCGCAGGAATTTTAATCCTGCTTATCGTAGGCGCGGGCTGCCTATTTTTCAGCGATTTTGGCAACAATCTCACCAAGCCTTACGTAGAAAATTTGATCAAAGAAAAAAGCGGCCTTGACGTGAAGCTCGATAAATTCGATCTAAATTTCGGCGATTTGGATATTAGCGCCAACGTAAATGATGCTGCGAGCGTAAACGTAAAGGGCAAATACTCGCTTTTTGCGCGCTCCTTCGATCTTAGCTACGACGCAAACGCGCACGATCTAGCCAAGCTCGGCATAAAAATGGACGAAGAGCTAAGCCTTAAAGGGCAAATTTTAGGCGATCTTAGCAAATTCGGCATCAACGGCAGCGGGCGGATTTTTGATAGCAACGTAAAATTTTTAGCAAATTTAAAAGACCTTAGTCCGCTTGATCTACAAATCGACGCTAAAGCTCTAAACGTCGAAAAAGCCCTTGCCGTGGCTTCGCTACCGATATACGCCAAAGGAAATATCGACGTGCTCTCGGATATCAAAGCCGGTGGTAGCGGCGCAGAGGGCAACGCAAGCATCAAAAGCTCAAATTTGATCCTAAACGAATCTGCGTTTAAAGATATGAATATCTCCATCCCAAAGGGCGTGCAGATCACGTTAAACTCGGACATCACGGCGCAAAATAACGTCCTGCGAGCAGCAAGCAAGATCGATTCGACGCTAGGTAATATCAGCGCCGAAAAATCGGAATTTGATCTGAAAAGCAAAACTTTAAATTCCGATTTTAATCTGAACTTACCCGATTTAGCGAAGCTCGAAAGCCTTATCGGGCGCAAAATTTCTGGCGACGTTAAAGCAAACGGAAATTTAAAGACCGATTTTTCTACGCTTGAGCTTTCAAACTCGCAAATTTCAGCGTTTAAAGACGCGCTTAAAGCGGATGCGGAGGCTAAATACGATCTGAAAAACAAAAACGGCGAGCTGTCCGCGAAGCTAAACGCAAACGATCTGGCCGCGCTGCAAAACGTCCTGGGAGTGAAGCTGCAAGGCAAGGCAAACGGCGAGCTTAGCGCGGCTCTAGCGCAAAATGAGCTTAAAAATCTAAACTTAAATCTAAACGCGATGGGCGGCAACCTGAACGCGAACGGAAATTTGAGCGATCTAAAGCTTAAGGCGAGCAATCTAAATCTGGCCGTGCTTTCGGCTCTGTTTTACGGCAACGCGATCGGAAACGGCACGATAAACGGCGATGCGAAGTTAAGCTTAAAAGACGGCATTAACGGCACGGCGCAAATTTCGCTTGCTAACGGCGTGATTTTTAAGAAATTTTTAGACGGCGTGACGGACAAGAACTTCCCGAGCGATCTAAAAGCGGACGCGCAGGCGCAGACAAATATCAAAAACTCCGTCGCGACCTTTAGCGCTAGCGCGAACTCCGATCTAGCGCAGCTTCAGAGCTTAAACGGCACCTACGAGCTCAAAAACAAAGCGCTTAAGGCAAACTACGCGCTGCTGATCCCAAGCCTGCAACGATTCGAGTTTTTCTTAAATCGCAGACTAAACGGCAAGATTGCCGCGACCGGCGAGCTTTCGCACGACGGCAAGAGCCTGTTTGCGACCATAAATTCCAAGGTTGCGGGCGGTGAGCTGAACGGACAGATCGCGGGCGATGAGGCAAATTTTAAAATCCAAAATTTCATCGTAAAAGAGCTTACGACGCTTCTAAATATCGATCACGTCTACGACGGCACGGGCAATGCGAATCTTACGTATAATACGAGCTCGCACAGCGGCAAATTCGACGCGATCATCAACAACGGCCGCCTTCCTAGCGGCGGATTGATCGATAAAATCGGAAAAATTTTAGGTCGTGATCTAGGCGGTGAGGTCTATAACGACGCCAAAGTAAACGGCACGATCAAGCAAAATTTAATCAATTTCAACGCCGATATGAGCGCGCAAAAAAGCAAGCTAAACGTCACCGGCGGCACGCTGGATAGCAAAACTGGCGCGATTTCGGTGCCGGTTAAGGCAAACATCGAAAAAACCGATCTTGAAATAAACATCACCGGCACGATCAAAGAGCCGAAATACAATATCCAATCGGACTATCTAAAGGGCAAGCTCGACAAGCAGATCGGCAAGGGTATCGACAAGCTTTTCGGCGTGAAAAAGGACGATAATAGCAGCAAAAACGACGCGAAAAAGGAGAAATCAGACGTGGTTAAGGGGCTGATAAATGGGCTATTTTAGCCCATTCGCTCCCATTTGGCGCTTAAAATTTATGGATACTGCTAAACGAGCGCGAGATTTAAAATTTTGAAATTTTGAAATCTCGCGCAGTTTAAATTTTAAAATTTTATGCAGTTTAAAATTTAGAATTTTGCACTTGCCGGCGTAGCCGAAGCCTAAAAATTTTAAAGCAGGACGCGCACTGCTTATCAAAATTTTAAATCTCGTTTCGATCTGTATTTTAATGACGCCTCAAATTTATCGCCGCAGGCTTATCCTGCTCGCGCCGCTATCCGCAATGAAATGCACGCCGCAAGCCTAGCGCCTTTTAAAATGCTTCGTATCAATACTGAGCGCCGTGTTTTCAGCCTATCCGATGCTACTTAAAATTTCGCGGCGCAATGTTTATTGCAGTTGGCGCCATGCTTGATAAAATTTACCCGCCATAATCGCAAGAAAAATGAGCGTCAAAGCTCCAAATATCGTAGCTGTAAATTTATCATCCGTCGTAGCGTATTTGTCATATCTGAATTTCATCAGATACTCGCGCTGCTGCGGATCGATGCTTGCATTGTAATCCAAAAATAAGACCTGATATGCCGTGCCGCGACCCTGAAACGGAAACGGACGGCTTTGATACCAAGCTTTAACTCGCTTGCCTTCCAGCCATTCGTATGCGATTAGCGAGATAGAAGGCTTGATATTTACGCCTTGCCACTCGTCCGCTCCTGACCGCTTAAAATTAGCTTCAACAATTGCCGCATTGAGCAAAATTTTATTTTTATAAAAAGAGGTTAAGTTATCCGTATCGCCATTTAAAAAGACTTTGATAAATTTGCGCTCATCCGTAAAAATCTGCATATATTCGCGCCCATCATCGCTTCTGACATCCATGATTATTCCATTTGCGATTTTCAGATCATCTAAGCTTTTCGGATTCAAGCTAAAAAGAAATCCGTACCACATCGCCGCCAAATAAAATGCGATCATAAATAGATCGAACTTGCGATCTAAGTTATACCAAATTTCGCCGAGCTTCATCGATCATTACATTATAAGTTTCGCTGCAAGATACGCAATTTCACGGCTTTTATTATCGCGGGCTATATTCCTGCATCATCACCACGGGCAGAAACAGTACCGTTCCCACGATTATTATCGGCACAGCTACGATGGTGCTTATCGTATACAATAGGGCGTTGCCCTCGCAGCGTTCGGGCTTAACCTCGATGTTTGCCGGAATCGGAGAGCGCAGCCTATCGCTTGGCTTCATTATTTCGCTAAGATTTTTGATCTGCACGACGCGCGCATCGAAGTAGAAAATCGCTTCTATCTCGCCTTTTTTCTCATCGATTTCGATGCGGTTTGCTAGAGCCTTGATTTTGGCGACGTCTGCTCCTGTGGCAGAGTTTAAAAAAGCACTGAAGCTACCGCGCGCCTCGCCGTTTTTAGCATCGGTTACTTCGATCTTTACAAACTCGCGCTTAAGCCCTTTGGCGTATCCGCCGTCGTAAAATTCCGAGATTTTCTTAAGCGACGAGCCATCCGTCAGCACATAGCTGAGTTTCTCGCCTACGATGTATTCTTTACCGTCGTTTATGAAAAATGCCGTGATCTTTTCGGGCGTTTCGTTCGCCCCAGGCACTACGTTTTGTTTGCACTGGCACCCCACAAGCAGGACAGCTAGTAAAACTGCGATAAATTTTTTCATGATAATCCTTTAAAATTTTAAATTAGCGTATAAACTCCGTAACCAAAATTCTATCCCGAAAGAATTTCGGCCGCAAAATTTTGCGCCGATACGATTTAGCTGTAGCCGGACTTAAATTCAGCCTCAAACGCAGGCTACTTCAGTGCCGCTTTGACCGCCTCGCTTAGGCGCTTGCCGTCCACGCTTGAGCCGAGCGCTTCCTTGGCGGCTTTCATCACGCGCCCCATGTCCTTTGCGCCGCTCGCACCGAGCTGCGCGATTAGCGAGCCAACCTCTGCGGCAAGCTCGGCATCGCTTAGCTGCGCTGGCAGATAGGACGCGATGATCTCGATCTCACCCTGTTCTTTTTGCACCAGATCTTCGCGACCGCCCGCGCGATACTGCTGTACGGAGTCGTTTCGGCGCTTGATCTCGCTTTGAAGTATGCTAAAGACGCGCTCGTCGCTAAGGCTGATGCGCTCGTCCACCTCGACCTGCTTAAGCGCGGCGTTAAGCATCCGCAGGCTGTCTCTGCGGAAGTGATCGCCGCTCTTCATCGCCGTTTTAATGTCTTCTAAAATTTGCTCTCGCACACCCATTTTCTACTCCTTGAGATTAAAATTTCGGCGGTAATTTTAGCAAATTTAAAATTTGGCTTGGGTAAATTTAAGGGGATGAAATTTTAAAATTTTAAAGATTGATCGCGATTTGCGGCTAAGCTTAAAGCTCGCGCGGCTACCCTTTGCGGCAAAAAGCTCACGCATAAAAGGCTCTTGCAAAGCCTAGTAAAATTTAAAAGGCCCCGCGAGAAATAAAATTCCCGCGAGGCAAAGCAGGCGATAAAAGCTCGCGAAAGCTCTATTTAGCGCGTGAGAATATCATTCGCACGATTTGAAGCAAGAAGCACACGCTTCCTACCAAAAAGATCGTATCGCCGATGATGCGCGCCCAGCGAAGCCCGTAGAGGCTGTCTTTTTGCAAAAATTCCGCGCTTCTTGCGTACCACATACCCACGTCGATCGCCGCGAATGCCTGCAAAATTCCGACAGGCAATAGCGAAATCAGCACCATTAGAAGCAGACCCGCGTTAAGCGCCCAAAAGCCGATCTTCATCAGTGTATCGTCAAAGTTTTTGTCTTTGTAAATATACAGCGCCACGAGCCACACGAAGCCGAGCGCCAAAAAGCCGTATACGCCAAATAGCGCCGTATGAGCGTGCACCGCGGTGGTGTTTAAGCCCTGGATGTAAAATAGCGCAAGCGGCGGGTTGATCAAAAAGCCGAAAACGCCCGCGCCCAGCATATTCCAAAACGCCACGGCGATGAAGCAGTAAAGCGGCCATTTTAAACGCTTAGCCCAATCCTGCGCGAATTGAAGCTTGTAGTAATGAAACGCTTCCGAACCCAAAAGCACCAAAGGCACGACTTCAAGCGCCGAAAAGCTCGCACCCACAGCCATTATCGGCGTAGTGGTGCCCGCAAAATAGAGGTGATGGAAGGTGCCAGGAATTCCGCCGATTAGGAAAATCGATGCGCTAGCAATCGAGGTGTAGGTGGCAAATTTCTTGCTTACTAAGCCCAAGGACGCGAATACGAACGCCAAAGACGCCGTCGCGAAAACCTCGAAAAATCCCTCTACCCAAAGGTGCACGACCCACCAGCGCCAATACTCCATCACAGGGATCGGCGAGCGCTGTCCGTAGAATAGCCCTGCGCCGTAAAAAAGCCCCACGGCGATAACCGAAGCGGTAAAGATCGCTAATAAATTCTTATCGCCATCGGCTCTAAAGCCTGCGATAAAGCCGCGAAGCACGAGTACCATCCAGATCACAAGGCCTACGAACAGTATCAGCTGCCAAATTCTACCGAGGTCTAAATACTCATATCCTTGATGTCCGATCCAGAAGCTGCTGCTTGGATCCATCTTGCCCGCAATCGCCATGTATTCGCCCGCGAAGCTGCCGACGACCAAGAAAAGAAGCGCGTAGAAAAGCACGTCCACGCCGAGCTTTTGAAATTTCGGATCCTTGCCGCCGTTGATGATCGGAGCTAGAAACAATCCCGCCGCCAAAAAGCCCGTAGCGATCCAGAAAATGGACGCCTGCACGTGCCAGGTACGAGCTAGCGAGTAAGGGATATATTGCGAAATATCAAGCCCGAAAAAGGACTGACCCTCGATCGTATAGTGCGCAACAAAGCCGCCGATGAAGGCTTGAAATGCAAACAACGCAATCGCTACGAAAAGATATTTGCCAAGCGCCTTTTGCGACGGCGTAAGCGCTAAAGCGGCGATCGGATCGGCGTTAAGCTTCGCAGGAGTCTCGAAATCCTCGTCCTTTTTGCCGTAGAAATTTCCAAACCAAACCAGCAAACCGATGCCGGTAAGCAAAACAACGAGGCTCGCGATAGTCCAAATGACGTTTTCCGTGGTAGGGACATTATCTATCAGCGGCTCGTGCGGCCAGTTATTGGTATAGGTCGCCTCTCCGCTCGGACGATCCGTAGAAACAGCCCAAGCGGTCCAAAATATGAAATCCATAAGCTCGGCACGATGTTGCTCGTTTGCGAGCGTGTTTTCCTTCATCGCGTAATCCTCGCGAAGCTTTTTAAAGCGCGGATCGTTTCCGAAAACGCCCATGTACTCGTCTTTTACGACCGCCATGGCTTTCAAGCGATCATCGCTTAGCTTGACGGTGCCGTCTTTTACGGTGTTGGTGCGGTACTCGGCCTTGGTAAGCGCCTTGATCTGCGCCTTTTGCTCGTCATTTAAGGCGTCAAATTTCACACCGAAATGCTCCTGCGCCTTGATATCCATAAACGCGACCAGCTCCTTATGCAGCCAATCTGCGCTCCAATCAGGCGCCTGATACGCTCCGTGACCCCAGATAGAGCCCACCTGCATACCGCCGATGCTCTGCCAGGCCTCCTGCCCGCGGTAAATGCGCTCGGTACTGATTAGCTCAGCTCCGCTAGCATCGGTAAATTTTACCACTGGCGGAGACTGCCTATACACCTCGCCGCCGTAAAAACCCAAGAAACTAAAGCCCACGATGAGCACCGCTACAAGCGCCATCCAGAGCTTTTTAAATTCTGCCATTTTCACTCCTTTAACTGAAATTAGGAGAGAATTTTACCTATTTAAATTTCGATAAGCATTGAGGCTCGTCAATAAAAAGATAAAATTTATCTGCTTAAGCTGAAATTTATTAAAGTATACTGGAATAAGGTATTTTAGAAAATTTTATATAAAATTTATATCTATAAATCTATTCCTAATCTCAATGTTATCAAGATTTAGATTTAGTTTGTCTTTTAAATACTTTTTCAAATTTACTCGTTCATACTCACTTAACATAGTTAGCGGAATGGCAAAATAATTACTATGAGTACTATCTAATAAAATTAGAACATTTAAATTTATGCTATCTATTCTTCTTAAAATTTTAAGTACACCGAAGCAAAGAAGATTTATCGGATGCAGAGCGTACGATAAAATTAGCAAGAGAAATTTTTTAAACCTAGTTATATTGGCATTGTATTTGCAAGCGTCTTCAATCACGAGTCCAGAAAATTTATAAATAGCGATTTTATCGAAATTAGAAGTCTTTACACTTTTATGTACCGAATATACATCGTTATAATTTTTGCATAAAGAATTATATTCTATTCTATCGGAATAGAAATTTAAAAATTTATGTTTATTAATAAATAAAATTCCCACTAAAAAAGTAACAGCTCCTAAAAATTGATATGCCCAAGCACTTCCTCTGCAGAAAAATAGAAATATAACTAAAAATACAGCTAATATTAAATAACATTCTGTGCTGATTTTAGTCCAATAATCTTTGATCATAAAAAGCGGCATTTCCGATTTATAACTTTGAAATTCCATACGATAATACTCCAAATTTTTAATTCAATACGCCGCTCTTTTCATTGACTCTGCTCTGCATCTTTCACTCCTTTTAAATAGAAATATATTTTGTAAATAAATTCAAATGCAGACATTAATATTGCGGAACTCGAAAGAGAAAAACCGGATTGAAAGAAAAAAATATATCCAAAAATTGAAAATCTACTTTGAAATTCCGGCATAAAATGGCTTGTTCTTATGCTTATATCGCTGCTTGCAAAATATCCGGTATAATAAACCTCAAACATAAAAATACCGAGACCGAACATAAACGGAAGCAACAAAAACGGAAAATCGTTTTCACACTTCTTTTTTGAAAGCAATATAAAATCATCATCATATCTGCAAAAGTAAATATAATAAACCAATGAATATAAGCTAGAAACCGCAAAAATAATAATCCCGTATATCCAACATAATACTAACGTAAAATTCCGAAAGTTGGGTGTATGGGCTAATACTACCGATAATTTCGATATTTGGAAAATAACTTTTCATAAAATTTACGAAATTCAAGCACGCAGGAGAAATATCTAAAATATTTTTAGGAATTATAAAGGCGCTAAGAGAATATAAAAAATATATAAAACATAATTTCGTAAAAAATTTGCCGAATTTTACACGAGTATTTTTTATTCTTATCTTTTTGCTTTCAAAATCTAAATTCTGCAATCTTAACCCCTAAATAAAATGATTACGCATTTTAGCGCCTACAACCTTAAACAAACTATAAAAATTAGCATATTTATGTTTGTGTAATAAACGCAATTCATGCAAGGCTTCCGAAAACGGATTAAAATTTAGATTTGCATCCAAATTTAAAGCGATCCGTCGCTGCTACTTTCTCGGGGTTTAGGAAGCGGCGAAATTTTAGTGTAATACTCCTCCTTGCCGTTGTATGGGCGACTAAATACACCGTCCGGGACGGTGAAGTTGCGCTTGGTTTGCGGATATTCTTTTAAATAGGCATCTAAAAATTTCGCAAAAACGGGCGCAGCGGTACGACCGCCGCCCTCGACCTTTCGCATAGGTTTATAATCGTCGTTGCCATACCAGATTATGATCTGCAAATCCGGCGTAAAGCCGCAAAACCATGCATCTATGCTATCGTTTGAAGTGCCTGTTTTGCCCGCTATGTCGATGCCTTGCACGCGCGCGCGAGTACCGGTGCCGCGCTGCACGATATTTTTTAGCAGCGTAGTCATCAGATACGCCTGTTCAGGGCGCAGCACGCGACGGCGCTCAGGCTCTATAAAGCGAGTTTTGCCGTCCTTATCGGTAATCGAAACGATAAATTTTGATTTTGCAGTAATCCCAAGCCCCGGGAACATCGAATACATCGTGGAGTATTCAAGCGGCGAAATTCCGTAGCTGCCGATAGCCACCGACAGGGCAGGCGGGACATTTTTAAAGCCGAACTCGCCCAGCTTTTTTACCGCGCGATCAACGCCGATAGATTGCATCAAATTGATCGAGGCAAGGTTGCGCGAGCGAGTTAAAGCTTCTTTGATCGTGATGTAGCCGCTGTAAGTCTTGTCGTAATTTTTCGGCTTCCACGTTTTATCGCTGCCATCGTCGAATTCTCTAGCTATATCGGGAACTTCGGTCATCGTCGAGTAGCCCATATCAAGGGCGATTTGATAGACAAAAGGCTTAAAGCTGGAGCCAGTTTGGCGCTGGGATTGGCTGGCGCGATTGAAATTTGATTTCGCGTAATCCACGCCGCCTACTAAGGCTAAAATTTCGCCGTTTTGCGGATGCGTGACGACCATAGCGCCGTTTACGTTGCTTGCATTGGCGTCTTTGTTGCGCTTTAAAATTTCATTGTAGCCGAAAACTAATGCCTCTTGCGCCATCGCCTGCGCCTTTAGATCAAGGCTCGTATCTATGCGGTATCCACCTGTGCGGACATCCGGTAGAATTTTTTCCGCTTCTTTTATGATCTCATCTACGGCATACGGCGCTGCGTTTTGCGTGAGCGTTTCGTTGTAGATCGTAGGCTGCTCGTTCATCGCGAGCTCATATTCGGTCTTATTTATCCAGCCGAGCTCATGCATCCTATAAATCACGTTATTGGCGCGCGAAAGCGACAAATCCAGGTGCTTAGTAGGATCAAAGCTGCTAGGAGCTTTCGGCAAGCCCACTAAAATCGCAATCTCTTTAAGGCTTAAATCTTGCAAATCCTTTTTGAAATATCCCAAAGCCGCCGTGCGGATGCCGTAATATCCGTGCCCGAAATACACTTCGTTGAAGTAACGCTCTAGAATTTGTTCCTTGCTTAGGGCATTTTCTATCTTAAGCGATAGGATCGCTTCTTTGATCTTGCGATCAAGCTTCTTTTCGCTCGAAAGAACTAAATTTCGTGTGATCTGCTGCGTAATCGTAGAAGCCCCTTCGACGAATTTCATCGCTTTGACGTCTTTAATAATCGCCCTAAAAATCGCCTCGACATTCACGCCGCCGTGTTCGAAAAACGCCGTATCCTCGATAGCTACGAGCGCCTCGATCACGCGGCCTGGAATCTCGTCGAATTTTACGTAAATTCTATTTTGTTCATTGAAAACGTTGGCTATCAAATTGCCGTTGCGGTCATAAATTTTAGTCGTAAGCTCGGGATGATAATCTATGATCGAGTCCGATTCCAAGCGGATTTGCGAGTAAAAATACAAAAAAATCCCGCCTGCGGCAAACGCACAAACCGTAATAAAACTAAATAAAACTCTTACCATACAAACCTCTTTAAAATTTCCAGATCAAGCCCCATCGCCGTGAATTTTGACCCACGCGAGTTTTTGATATATTTTTCGTTAAAGCCTTCGATACTCATCGCACCCGCCTTGCCGCGCCAATCACCGCTAGCGATATAGCTTTTTAAATCCGCTTCATTAAATTCCGCAAATTCAAAGCTTGCGACGCTAAGTGCCGAAAGCTCTAGCGCCTTACTGCAAAAAATCATCGCAGTATAAACGGCGCAGCTAGCACCGCTTTGAGCCCGCAGCATCCTTAACGCGTCCGCTTCATCCCGCGCCTTGCCTAAAATTTCGCCGCCGGCAAGCACAGAGCTATCGGCAAACAGCACTCTATCATAATTTTTATAAATTTTAAAAAACTGCACTTTCTTAGCTACGGCAACGCGATAAGCATAGGTGCGTGCATCATCCTTGCTAATGCCGCTTTCATCGAAATTAAAAGGAATTTGCGTAAATTCTATGCCGCTATCCTTTAGAATTTGTGCCCTAGCAGGCGAGCTGGAAGCTAAATAGATCATCAAAACTCGCCCACCGTTACGCCCAAATAAACGCAAATCAGCGTAACTACGATATTTAACGGGATGAAATATTTAACGACGATGATTAAATGCTCATTCGCCTCAAGCTCATCTCCCGCATCCAAAGCTCGCTTCAAAGATGAAATTTTATAATGCATGTAGATAAAATTTAGTAGTATAAAGCCGGCGCCAGCCCATAGCGTCGCAATCGCGCCTTTTACCATAGGATCTGAAAATTTAAAACTTCCGCCGTCCGCAAGAAAAAATCCACTTACGCAAACGATCACCAAAAATAGTGCAAAGAACTGCTCATAGCGTTTCATATATCGTAAAATTTCTGCAAATTTTACATCCTTCGCATCCGCTTGACTTTTACTGCTTAAATTCATAAAAATCCGCGCGATCAAAAATACGCAGATCTGCGCGCAGACCAAAAAAATCACGCTTAAAATGTGAATCAGCGGCAAAATTTGCGAGGCTTTGATGAAGCCGGTATCGATTTCGTTCAAATTTTACCTTTTGCGTAAGAGATCGCCTCTTTGATCGCTTCTTCGATTTTTAGCACGTCCCTACCGCCTGCGGTCGCAAAATCGTCGCGTCCGCCGCCGCCGCCGCCTAAAATTTGCGCCGCGAGCTTAACCCATTCGCCAGCTTTGATCGGCGCGTTTTTAACGCCCGCCGCGATTGAAATTTTGCCGTCGGTGCCTACTTGCATCAGCATTATCGCCGCCTTTTCGTGGCTATTTTTAAACTCATCTATCATAGTTTTTATATCACCGCTTTCGACCGAGGCTACGCAAAGTTTGGTATCACCGACATTTAGAAAAGCCAGTGCATGAGAACTGCTTGCATGCTTGATCTGATCTTTTAGCGATCTGATCTCATCTTTTAATTTCTCAATCGCGCGGAGAGGCTCAATCCCTTTTAGCTCCGCAGAAATTTCAGCAAGCTTAGCGCGATTTTGAAGCGCCAAATTTAAAGCGGCGCGCGAACAAACTGCCTCGATACGCCTAACACCCGCACTTACGCCGCTTTCTTTAACTATAAAAAACGGTCCTATCTCGCTTAAATTATGCACGTGAATTCCGCCGCAAAGCTCCTTACTAATCTCTCCGAAGCTCACGACGCGCACTTTTGAGCCGTATTTTTCGCCAAAAAGCGCGATTGCACCGCTGTTTTTAGAGTCATCTATATCCATAATCTCAGTTTTTGCCGCACAGCCCTTGCAAACGGCATTATTTACAAATTCCTCGATTTTAGCTAGCTCCTCGTCGCTAAGTGCCTTAGGATGCGAGAAGTCAAATCTTAAGCGGTCTGCTTCGACTAAGCTTCCTGCTTGAGCGATATGAGCCCCTAACACCGCACGAAGCGCCGCGTGTAAAAGATGTGTCGCGCTGTGATGGCGTGCAATCTGCTCACGCTCCTCAGAAACCTTAAGCCCGACGATATCGCCAATTTTCAGGTTACGATTAAGGCGCAAGTGGGATAAATTTAGCCCATAAAATTTCTGCGTATCAAACACATCGGCTATGGACTCCACTTCGCCGCTATCGCCCGTTTGACCGCCGCTTTGTGCATAAAACGGAGTGATATCAAACATCGCCCAGCCGATATCGCCGGCTTTGAGCTCATCCACTTCCGCAAAATCCTCGTTAAGTAGCGCTAAAACCTTGCTCGTGCGGCTAAGCTCTTCATAACCGCTAAATTTATTCTCACCAAATTTCTCTAGCAGCGCCTTGAAATCGCCACGGACGTTTTTATCGCCACTGCCCTTCCATGCGGCTTTAGCTATCTGCCTTTGCTCGCTCATAAGCGCATCAAATTTAGCTTCATCCACACGCAAATTTTTCTCGCGCAGCATATCGGCGGTTAGATCGAGCGGAAAGCCGTAGGTATCGTATAGCTTAAACGCGACCTCGCCGCTAAAAATTTCTTTAGTGTGCTTAAGCTCCTCGTTAAAAAGCTCGATACCGTTTGCAAGAGTGGCGAAAAATCGCTCCTCTTCGAGCTTGATCTGCTCCTTTACGGCTTGCTTTTTCTCGTTCAGATAGGCATAGTGCCCGCCCATCAGCTCGCATACTTTATCCACGAGGCGATACATAAAGGGCTCTTTTATACCGAGCAAATAGCCGTGGCGAACGGCACGGCGCAGAATTCTACGCAAAACATATCCCCTGCCTTCGCGATTAAAATTTGTTCCCTGCGCTAGCAAAAACGTAACCGAGCGGATATGATCGGCGATGACGCGGTAGCTCGCGCCGCCTTCATAAATGTAAGGTTTGCCGCAAAGCTTTGCAACCTCGTCAATTAGCGGCATAAAAAGCGAGCTATCGTAGTTGCTAAATTTGCCCTCTTTGATCGCCGTGACGCGCTCAAGCCCCATGCCCGTGTCGATGCTAGGCTTTGGAAGCGGGCTAAGCTTGCCGTCTTTGCTGCGCTCGTACTGCATGAAAACTAAATTCCAAATCTCTAAAAAGCGGTCGCCGTCGCCGCCCATATAATCCTCGCTTCCGTGAAAATGCTCCTCGCCCTGATCGTAAAAAATTTCGCTGCACGGCCCGCACGGTCCGGTATCGCCCATCGCCCAAAAATTATCGTGATCGCCGAAGCGATATATGCGCTCCTGTGCTATGTGGCGCGCCCAGAACTCGTAAGCTTCGTCGTCCTTTTCGTGCACGGTAACGTAGAGTTTGTCTTTGGGAAGCTTTAAAATTTCAGTGATAAACTCCCACGCATAGGCGATCGCCTGCTCTTTGAAATACTCGCCGAAGCTGAAATTTCCAAGCATCTCAAAAAACGTATGGTGGCGCGCGGTATAGCCGACGTTGTCTAGGTCGTTATGCTTGCCGCCGGCGCGGATGCAGGTCTGACAGCTCGTGCGGATAGGTGGGATCGGGCGCGGAACGGCTCCGGTGAATATGCTTTTAAACGGCACCATGCCCGCGTTGGTAAAAAGCAAGCTGTCGTCATCGGGCACTAGCGGCGCGCTAGGAACGATCTGATGCCCCTTACTTGCAAAGAAATTTAAATATTCGCTTCTAATATCCATGATTTGTCCTATTTCAAGTTAAATTTTAAAGGCGCATTTTAGCCAAATTAGATTTTAAAAACTATAAAATTTTAACCATTCTTAGTTATAATGGCGCGAAAGATTAAATTTAGGGCATAACGATGAAAAAAAAGATAGCGATCATAGGCATGGACGAGCTTGGTCAAAAGCACTTCAGCGAGCTAAGAAGGAGCGATTATTTCGAGCTTGTAGCGCTTTATCATAAGGGTAGCAGTGAAAATTTCGGCCCGCGCTATCCGATCTTTGATAATCTAACCGATCTTTTTAACGTCGCCAAGCCCGATGCCGTAGTCATCACGGCTCCCCCGCCATCGCATAAAGAGCTGATTTTAAAATGCCTGCCGTTTACCAAAAATATCTTTGTAGAATCTCCGCTCGCACAAAGCCTAGCCGAAGCCAGAGAGATAAACTACGCAGTCACTACTAACGGCACGCGCCTAGCCGTAGGCTACTCCGACCGCTACAATCCTGTCATCGTATCCTTGCTACGCGAGCTTGCCAAGGGGGATAAAATTTTTTCGATGAGCTTCGTAAGCGGTTTTGCAAACGATGATAGAGCAGATATCGTAGCCAATGCCCTTTTTAGAGATATTGATCTTGTGCGGCTGCTTTCTCACAGCGAGATAGCTTGCATAGAACTTAGCAAAAATATCTCTAAAGAGCGCACTCTAGCCGCATGCGCGACGCTTCACACAAAAAGCGGCTGCTATTGCACGCTAATGCAGTCCAATCTCTATCCGATCAGACGCCACGGTATCGAGATTTGCACCGACAGCGGCGTGTATTTCGGCGATCTAATCTCAATAACTCTTTTTAAAATTACGCCTGACGGGCGCGTAAATCTGCGCGTCGATCGCGACGATTTTTCGCTACGCCGCGAACACGAAGCGTTTTGCGCGATGTGCGACAGCAGTACTAACGCAGGTCTTGCAAGCGTAGAGGATGCGATAAAAATCAGAGAAATCATCTCATGAAAAAAGCCCTAATTTTACTCAACATGGGCGGTCCGAACAATCTGAGTGAGGTTGAAGTTTTTTTAAAAAATATGTTTAACGACCCCTTTATTTTAGGCATTAAAAGTGATTTTTGGCGAAGCGTTTTAGCCGCGCTCATCGTAAAAAGCAGAACCGCATCGGCGCGTAGCAACTACGAAAAACTGGGCGGACGCTCGCCTATATGCTCCATCACCGAGGCACTTTGCGAGCGAGTAAATGAACTAGCGCGAGCCGAATTAGGCGCGGGGTTAAAATTTGAAGGCACGGCGGATGCAAGCGCTGCAAATGAGCCGCCGCAAGAGATTTCATTGCAGAGCAAACCGTCGCAAGACGTCCCGACGCATGGCGAGTTGCCACAAAACGAGGTGCCGCAGGATGAAAAACCGATAGACGAGCTAATTTGCGATTATGCGATGAATTACACGCCGCCTTTTGCGGAGGATGTGTTTAAAAAATATGCGGATTTTGACGAGATAATTTTGATGCCTTTGTATCCGCACTTCTCAAAAACTACGGTGCAATCGAGCCTGTGCTCTGCCGAGACGGCACTTAAACGGCTCGGTATAAAAAATTATAGAATCATCGACATTTTCTACGACAGCGCCGCTTACAACGAAATTTTACTAAATTTAATCGCGAGCTGCATCGCAAAATTTAGCGCGGATGAAATTTCGCAAATTTCGCTCATATTTTCCGCGCATTCGCTGCCGGTAAAAATGATCACCGCGGGCGATCCTTACGAGGCGCAGGTAGAGGCGCACGTGGAGATTTTAAAAGATCTGCTGGCTGCGCGCGGGATTAAATTTAAAGAGATCATTTTGGCGTATCAATCGCGCCTTGGCCCCGTGAAGTGGCTAGAGCCCAATATCGCGGACGTTTTACGGGATCTGCAGAGCAAAAAAGCGCTCATATTTCCGATCGCGTTTTGCGTAGATAATTCCGAGACCGATTTTGAGCTGGATATTTTTTATCGAGCTCGAGCGCGCGAGCTGGGTTATGAATACTACGAAGTGTGCAAATGCCCAAACTCCCGCGAGGATTTTGCAAAATTTATACTCGCACAAGCGCTGTAAATTTAGAGATTAAATTTAATTATTTCGCAGCGAGTTGCCTAGCCGATTACTGCTTTTGATTTTCCGCTTCCTTACTAAATAAGTTTCTTTTATATTCTTTATAGTCGTTAGTTAGCCTCTCGACTTCCTCTTTAGATATATGGAAGTTGGGATTTTTTATATTTCTTTCATCTGCCGTAAATTCTATCACGCGAACTTTTTTCCGCTCTACCGCAAATAGTATATACTCTTTGATATTTTTAAAGGTAGCGTTCTTGTCGGAACAATGTTTTTGTAAAAAAGCAAGTTCGAACCTAGCTTTAGTTGCTTTCTTATAATATTCGCTTTCTATATCATACCTATATTCTTTATAGCATTTATCATCATACATTCTTTTTAAAAATTCATCGTTTGGGATTCCGCCTATATCATATTGCAAAAGTAGATCTATCATAGCTCCGGGCTCGGGCACGTCTAACAGATCGCCATATACCGATTTATAAAGCCTAAACTCCTCTACTCCATATCTTTTATGGGTATTCTTTATGTTTCTATAGCTCGGTATCTCCTCTAGTTTATTTGAAACGGAGACCTCTCCCATATTGAAAGTGGAGTAGGTATACGGTCTATAACCACTCTCTAGCACCATTTTCATTATATCGTACATATTGTTTCTAACTAGGTGGCTGATAAAATAATATGGCTCGCCTCCACCGCTAAAAAGAACCTCTTTCGTGCGGTAATGTATGATCGGAGTAGCGTTTTCGTCAAAGCTTACAGAATCTATCCAATTTTCGACATCTCTAATGCCGTAGGTTTCTTGCACTATCTCTACTTCGTCAAACTTAACTCCGCTATCTAGTAAAAGCCTAACCGACTTAGTGGCGTTATTTTCCATAGCGTATGCCATAGGAGATAGCTCGTAATTATCTTTCTTATGAGGATCGGCACCCATCTCTATCAGCTTTTTTGCTGTCTTTTCGTCATCGTAAAAGCTAGCGTACATCAAAGGGGTAACGCCGAAATGAAGAGGGGTATCTACGCTTATATTATTATCCTGCATAAATTTTAAAATTTTATCCGTATCTTTTGATTTTAAACTCCTGCGTAAAAGTTCCATCGTGGGGTTATCTCTAACCTCCTCTTCGTCTATATCCCAATATCTATAGC
This sequence comes from uncultured Campylobacter sp., assembly GCF_937981295.1. GTDB lineage: Bacteria > Campylobacterota > Campylobacteria > Campylobacterales > Campylobacteraceae > Campylobacter_B. The sequence goes on along the minus strand of NZ_CALJPC010000059.1, from coordinate 38,952 downwards.
CAACTGCGTTTATCTCCTTTTGTGTTACGTATTTAGCTAGCTCGGAGTTAGGATCTACTTTGGTATTTGCAGTGACGGTATAGTGATGGGAGGTTGATTTAAATCTGCCGGTCTGAACTTTGAGCGCCAAGGCAAAAAGACCTATAAAAACAACTATATAAAATATACCTTTAAAGATGTTTTTTATGATTTTAAGCAAGGTCTTCAAAAAGGTCTTCAAATTTGATCCTTTAGCCTTAAAACACTAGCCTGTAAAGAGCTTTAGCTTTTAAGCAAAACCTAAAGCGACAACTCGTTTATTCCCCCGAAAGTGCCGCGATTATATAACGATGAGGATTAACTTTCACTTATACCAAAAAATTTTATCTATTTTTGTAGTTTAGCATCGTGTTTGAGCTTCAAAACATAAAAAGTAAACCGCACTGATAAGGTCTAAATTTAACCCCCCTGCCTTTGGTTTATAAACTTTATCTTACCAAGCCACTATTCTTGCTCGCCGGTTCATATCTTTTTAATATATATTTTATATCTTCGGCCTGCGTTTCCGTCGGTACGTTTTTCAATTTAAAAAGAAGGTATTCTTTTTGGGTCATATTTTTATCGACCAGAAATACGCTGTCGAGATGACGAAATTTAAAATCTCGTATCTCTTTATTTATCGTTATCTTGTTTGACCATTCTATATAGCTCTTAAAATCCATAAACGTTTCATTTTCATCCGGTTCTCTTTTTTCAAATGCCCAAAGATCATCATAGCTCTTAAGCTCTTCAAATTTAAAATTCTTAATAGGGCAATATTTTTCATATATCGCAAGCTGCGTATCATATTCTTTCATCTCATCAGGATCAAGCGGAATCGGTTTTCTTAAGATGATACCTTCTTGAATCAGTTTTTGTTTCATAGCGGCTCGGCTATCGCGGAAGTCTTTTATATATTTATCTATAATTTTCTCTTCTTTAACCCTATCTATACCCTCATTCATCGCATCAATATATTTAAATTTATCTTCTATTACCTCTTTATGTGCCTGATAGCACTTATTATATGCTTCTTTAAGCTCCTCATTAGAGGGCTGCTTCGGGGCATTGTATTTTAAAAGAATTTCCAATGTGGGTTTATAATCGGGCATATATGTTAGACCATGAGAAAATTCATAATCGTAGTCTCTGTATCCTTCATCAAGAAGCATTTGTAAAATTTCCGTAAGACCATAAAAAGTAACATATATAAAAGGATGTACGCCATCTTTTGACCCTTTCTCTCTTGCTCCATACTTTGATTCATATTCTACAAATATATTATCTCCGTTTATTGTTATATGTTTTATCATATCATGCTGAGGCGATTGTAAATATCTTTGTATTAGTGCTTTACTATCAAATTTTACTTTCTTACTCAACAGAAATTTTACTGCTTTAGTAGAGTTATTTTCAATAGCATAAGCTATCGGGGTAAGCTTAAATTTATCTGTAGCATTAATATCCGCTCCTTCTTTTACGAGCTCTTTTGCGGTATTTACATCATTGTAAAAGCATGCATACATCAGAGGCGTTGTATTAGCCTTCATCCTAAGATTAGCGCTAAGATTATTTTGTTTCATATAATCTAAAATTTTATCGGTATTCTTAAGACGCAAAAGATTTCTCAAGTCGTTTAAAGTAGCGTTCGCCTCATCGTATTCGTCTATATCCCAATAGCGGAAAGCAAAATCGTCTATTTCCTCTTGCGTTACATATTTGGCAAGCTCGGAGTTGGGATCTATTTTGGTATCGGGATTGACGACGAAATGACTTGGTTTAGATGATCTATCGTAGTAAAAATTAATAAAGGAAGCTAAAAGGACGCTAAGTAGGAGCGCAAAGAATTTTTTCATTTTCAAATTTGATCCTTCAGCCTTAAAACACTAGCCTGTAAAGAGCTTTAGCTTTTAAGCAAAACCTAAAGCGACAACTCGTTTTATTTCCCCGAAAGTGCCGCGATTATATAACTATAAGGGTTAACTTTCACTTATACAAAATTTTATCTATTTTTGCGGCTTAGCATCGTGTTTAAGCTTTAAAACATATAAAGTAAACCGCACTGATAAAGTCTAAATTTAAACCCCAAGCTAAATTTCAAAGCTTTCCTTGCGCGTCTTTGTAGACGTTTTTCACATCGTAAACCAGCGAGCCCGTGTAATCAAGCTCGAAAAACTGCTTATGTGCTACGGCGATTACGACACAGTCAAATTTGCGCAAGTCGGGCTTTTGCAGCAGATCGATGTCGTAGTACCTCTTAGCGTCGGCGGCGCTCGCCCAAGGATCATAGACGCTTACTTCGCAGCCGAAATTTTTAAGCTCGTTTATCATATCCACGACGCGCGTATTGCGGGTGTCGGGGCAGTTTTCTTTAAACGTCAGCCCCAAGATCAAGACCTTTGCGCCCTTTACCTTTTCGTCGTATTTTATCATCATCTTAACGACCTCCGTAGCGACGTAGCTTCCCATATTATCGTTAATACGGCGGCTTGAGAGGATGATTTCTGGGTGATAACCCACCTCGGTCGCCTTCTGCGCCAGATAGTACGGATCGATGCCGATACAGTGTCCGCCGACAAGCCCTGGACGGAAGCTTAAGAAATTCCACTTCGTAGCCGCCGCGTCGATAACGTCGTTGGTGTTGATACCGAGTTTACCAAACAGGATCGCAAGCTCGTTGATAAAGCCGATATTGATGTCGCGCTGGGTGTTTTCGATCACCTTCGCGGCCTCGGCGACCTTTATGCTGCTAGCGCGAAAGGTGCCGTTTTGCAGGATGCTAAGATAGACGCTATCTACGACGTCTAAAGCCTCCAGGGTGCTTGCCGAGACGATCTTTTTAATCTTAGTGACGGTGTGAATTTTATCGCCCGGATTGATCCGCTCGGGCGAATATCCGCAGAAAAAATCGCGGTTAAATTTTAGCCCGCTTACGCGCTCTAAAACCGGCACGCAGTCCTCCTCCGTAGCGCCCGGATAGACGGTGCTTTCATACACGACGATGTCGCCCTTTTTAAGCACGGCTCCGACGCTTTCGCTGGCCTTGATTAGCGGCGTGAGATCGGGACGATTTAGCCTATCTACGGGCGTCGGCACGCATACGATATAAAAATTGCTCTGCCTCATATCATCTAACTTTGCGCTAAATTTAAGCCCGTTTTGAATCGCCGCAGCAAGCTCCTCGTCGCTAAGCTCCAGCGTGCGATCGTGCCCGCCGCGCAGCTCGTCTATGCGCTCTTGCGAGACGTCAAAGCCCACGACCTCGTGTTTCGCGGCAAACGCCGCAGCCAAAGGAAGCCCCACGTAGCCAAGCCCAATTATCGCTATTTTCATTTTTCCCTCATTTGCTTTCATGTTTTCCTCTTTTCTTTGCGTTAAATTTCATCGTTAAACCTTGCCGTTAAACTCGTTAAATTTCGCAGCTGCACGGGCATACGACGCGAATTTAATAGCGCTGCGTCTTTAAATTTAAGCAGCTAAGCTCGCTCGCTGTTTTGCTTGCGTTACTTGCGCGACGGCAAATTTAAAATTTTGCCTTGACGCGGAATTTTACGCCACGTAAAATTCCGCATCGCGATAAAATTCCATCTTCGTGCCGTTAAAATTTACGCCACGAAATTCTATCCCGCCAAAATTCTGCGCCATAAAATTTAAACGCCGTAAAATTTAAAAAAGCCGCGCCAAATTCCGCGAAATTTAAACGCCGCAAAATTTCAAAAAACCTCGTGAAATTTAGCAAATTTAATCTTTAATTTCAACTGCCTCATCCTTGATCTCGACCTTTTGCGTAGCGTTTGCGTCAGCTGCGGGCTTTAGATAGCCCTCCTCTATCAAAATTCCCACCGCCCGCTTAAATATCGGCAGTGCGTTTTGAGCGGCGTAGTAGCTGCCCCTTTTAGGCTCGCGCACCAAAACGCCGATCGTGTAGCTGGTGTCCGCGTCGTTGGCAAAGCCAAAAAACGAGCTGTTATAGGCGCTCGAATAGCCGCCTCCCTTGGCGATGCGCGCAGTGCCCGTCTTGCCGCCGATTTGCAGCCCCGCTACCCGCCCTTTGCGCCCCGTGCCGCTCTCAACCGTTTTAATTAAAATTCCTTTAATCACGTCGGCGGTAGGTTTAGAGATTACCTGGCGAGTTTCGCTTTCGTTAACGGTGTAAGTTTTACCGTTATTTTCTAAATTTTCCACTAGGCGCGGGCTAATCATGACGCCACCGTTGTTAAAGACGGTATAGGCATTGAGCATCTGAAGGAAGGTCATCTGCGCGCCGTAGCCGTAGCTGATCGTGGCTTTGTAAATTTTATTATTCAGGCTTTTGATGCTAGGTATATTTCCGCTTTGCTCATACGGCAGATCGATACCCGTTTTTTGCGACATACCGAAGTTCATAAGCCCATCATAAATAGCCTGCCCCTCCAACCGCTCTGAAATTTTAATCATTCCAATATTTGAGCTGTGGATGATGATCTCCTCGCCGCTCATCTGCTTAGCCGGGTGCGTGTCGCGGATCGTGCGAGTACCAAGCTTATAGCTGCCGTTATAGGTATTAATGATCTCGCCCGGTTTGACGGCTTTGGCATCATAGGCGATTGCGAAAATTATCGGCTTCATAATCGAGCCCACTTCGTAGGCGTATTCGCTCGCGGTAAAATTTAAATTCTTAAGATCGTTTTTCGTGATGTTTGAGGGGTCATAGCGAGCATTGGTCGCAAGAGATAAAATTTTGCCTGTTTTGGAGTTCATAATGCCCACCACGATTTCTCGCGCATCGTAATTATCAGCGCCCTCATCGCTTAGGCGCTCTATCTTTCTTTGCAGCGTTAGTGGAACGCTTAGACGGACGTTGTAGCCGTCGATCCTGCCCGTTTTTTTGCTGCTACGCTCTAGGATGATGTTGCCGCCGATATCGCGCGGGCCCACGATAAACTCATCTCTAACCGGCGCTAGATAATACTCATAGTACTTCTCGATCCCTTTGATACCACTAACCTTTGTAATGCCATCAACCTCTTTTTTATTGATATATCCGATCAGCGGGGTGAGCGAATCGCCGACGTTGTAGCTGCGCTTCTCGCCGCTTTCGGTTACGCTCATGCGGATAGGCGGATTTAGCCTGCCGTTTGCGCCTATGAAGCTGACGAAGACCTTTTTTAAATTTAGCTTATACGCAAGCTCTTTTAGATGTACTGCGGTCTTGGCGTCGATCTTATACGACAGCACGGTCGTGCCGCCAGAGCCCTCGATCGCGCTTTTGACGCGCTTTTCACTATCGCCCGTGTAGATGCAGTATAGCCGCACGAAAAGATCAAGCTTGTTTTTATCGATGCTGCGCGCATCGACGCTAACTTTGTAGAGTTTGACGGAATTTGCCGCGACGTAGTTATCTTTTGCGATTATCGCGCCGCGGATCGCGCTGTTGGTTTCATTGACATCCAGGCGCGGTAGCTTGCGCTCAGTGCTGCCCCAAAAATATAAAATCGCCAAAAATACAAAAAGCGCCGCCGGCACGAATATAAACATCACAATAATCATACCGACCGAGGAGCTTTTATCTCTTTGCCACATCTTATTTCTTTAAAATTCTAAATTCTGCGCGTTTTTCGTGCTGCCGCATTTCAAGCTTTGGCTCAATGCTGCGCTCCGTGCGGAACTTTAAGATCCGCAAAGCGCTCAAAGCCGCTATCTTGCACACTAAGCTCAGCAAATAGAGCAAGGAATTCCGCTCGCGGCATCTCTTTAGCACCCATAAATTTCAGATGCTCGTTCATAATCTGACAATCAATTAGAAAGCCGAAATTTGCAAGCACCTCACAAAGCCTAATCAGCGCGACTTTCGAAGCGTTGCTCTTTAGGCTCAGCATACTCTCGCCGCAAAACACACGCCCAAAAATTAGCCCGTATAGCCCACCCACAAGCTCGCCATTTTCGTATGTCTCGACGCTGTGAGCGTAGCCGTCTGCTGCCAAACGCGAGTAAGCCTGCACGATCTGCTCGCTGATCCACGTGCCGTCGCTCTCTTTTTTTCGTACGTCTTTGCAGCGCTCAATGAAGCCCTTAAAATTTGCGTCAAATTTCACTTCATATCGCTTAAGATAGGGCTTGATGGACTTTTGCACACGCACTTCGCGTGGATCAAGCACTGCGCGCGGATCGGGCGACCACCATAAAATCGGCTCATCCTCGTTAAACCACGGAAATATCCCTGCGCTATAAGCGCTAAGCAAGCAATCCTCGCTCAGATCGCCGCCACTTGCAAGCGGTGCAAAATCGGGCGCATCCATAGGATCTGGAAAATCGTAAAACCGAGCCATTATTTAACGACACTGCTTTGAGCTAGTGCAGGTTGCTTTTTTTCTATCTGCGGCAAAGGCGTAGAAGCAAAGCTAAAGCTTAGCTCGCCATCTTTTACGCTCACGCTAACTAAGCCACCCTCTTGTAGCGCACCAAAAAGCAGCTCGCCGCTTATATGATCGCTGATCTGAGAGCTGATCTCGCGCTTTAAATTTCGCGCTCCAAACTCGTCCGAATAGCCGCGCGAGATAATCAAATCTTTTGCTTCCTTGTTTAGGATAATTTTTACGTTTTTTAGCTGCGACTCTAGCTCGCCGATAGTTTTATCCACGATCTTTTCTAAAATTTCGCCGCTTAAGCGGTTAAAATTTATGATCTTATCGATACGGTTGCGAAATTCTGGCGCAAAAAAGCTTTTTATGGCACTATCTACTTTATAGCTCTCATCTTTTGTAAATCCAACTTGCGGCGCTTCTTTCGTGCCTAAATTCGACGTCATTATTATGATCGTATTTTTAAAATCGGTCGTAACGCCGTTGTTATCGGTAAGACTTGCGTTATCGAAAATTCCTAAAAAAATATTCGTCATGCTAGGATGAGCTTTTTCTACCTCATCAAATAAAATGACGCTGTAAGGGTGCTTTTTGATGTTATTCGTTAAAATTCCGCCATTTTCAAAGCCCACGTATCCGGGAGGTGCGCCGATGAGCCTAGAGACGCTGTGAGCTTCCATATATTCGCTCATATCATAGCGCTCAAAATGCACTCCAAGCTGCGCGGCTAAGACCTTAGCTAGCTCACTTTTGCCCACGCCGCTGCTACCTGCGAACAAAAATACCCCGATCGGAGAGCTTGCACCTCCAAGCCCGGCATAAGAGCGCAAAAGCGCCTTACAAAGACCGCTAACCGCTTCGTCTTGACCGAAAATTTCACGCTTGATATTGGCTTCCAGATTTTTTAGTACCTGTTTATTATCGACGCTACTGCTTAAATTTGCGATATTCGCGCTAATCGAAAGCGTATTTACTAAATCGTCCTTACTGATTTCAAGCGGAGCTTCGTGTGGTTTAAACGCAAAGCTAGCGCCCACCTCGTCGATGAGATCAATGGCGCTGTCGGGAAGGAATTTATCGTTTTGATATTTTTTAGCAAGCGTTACGCTATCACGCAAAATTTCGTCGCTAAATTTCACGCCGTGAAATTCCTCATATTTTTTGGCTACGCCTTTTAAAATTTCGACGCTATCGTCAATGCTAGGCTCGCTCACGTCGATTTTACAAAACCTGCGGCTAAGCGCTTTATCCTGCGAAAACGAGCGGTATTCGCCGTATGTAGTAGCGCCGATGACCGATAGCTCGCCGCTTGCAAGCGAAGGTTTTAGGATGTTTGACATATCAAGTTCGTTGCGATTGCCCGTGCCTGCGCCAACGATCGTATGAATTTCATCGATAAATAAAATCGCATTTTGATTGGCGCTAAACTCGTCTATGAGATCCTTTAGCCTCTCTTCAAACTCCCCGCGCAGCGTAGTGCCTGCGATCAGCGCGCCAGCATCAAGGGCGTAAATTACCTTATTTTTTAGCTTTTCTGGCACTTCGCCGCGGACGATTTTTAGCGCGATACCTTCTATGATCGCGGTTTTACCAACTCCTGCTTCACCCACTAGGATCGGATTGTTTTTCTTGCGGCGACAGAGGGTTTGCAGCGTCTTTTCGATCTCTTTTTCGCGTCCGATGAGTGGATCGATCTTGCCCTCAAGCGCGATTTTATTGAGGTTTGCTGTATAAAGTGAGCTAGGCGAGTCCTTTTTAATATCGCGCTCGTTTATGGCGTCCTTTTCGCCCTCAAACGCAGGCTCAAATTCCGTATTCTGCCACTGCCTGCGGCTTTCGTCGTAATTCATCGCATGCGTGATATCGTCGATATCGTATGAGTTTAGCTTAATCGCTGCGGCTTCGTCGCGAGAAACGACCTCATCACGGTGATCGAAAGCTGATTTGTACTTTCGCACGATGAGCTCAAAAATCGCGGCATTGATACCGTAGTGATTTAAAATTTTAGTGCAGTCGTTTTCCTTATCATTTAGAATTTTAAGCATAAAATCAAGCTCGTTTTTAGGCTCTTTAGCATTATTTAATTCAGTATAGAACTGCTTAAATTCTATCGTCTGCACCGGATCCTTACCGCTTGATTTAGGCATCATATCCAAAAGCCCGCCCAGATTATCCAAGATATTTAGGTAGTTAATATCCGGAATTTCTTTGGCGATGAGCCCGTGAAAGGGCTTATTGTATTTAAAAATCGCATAAACTACGTGCGAAGTGGTAACGTATTCGTCCTCGCCGTCGTTTGCGACGCTGATTGCTTGTTCAAAATGTTTGTTTAAAAAAAATCCTATCATTGCTTTCCTTTAAATTTAATCCTCTTCGATCTCACATCTAAGAGGGAATCCTGCGGTCTTTGCTGCTTGTAAAACCGCTTGTTGCTTGCACTCGGCTATCTCTTTAGGATACGCACCGCAAACCGCGCGACCCTGCTTATGAACCTTCATCATCAAATCTACCGCATCTTGAAAGCTCTTTGCAAAAATATCCATCAAAATATAAACCACGAAATCCATCGTCGTCACGTCGTCGTTTAGTAAAATCACCTTATACGGGCGAGGCACGAAAGATTTTGTTTTGGCGCGAGTGCGAATCTGCACGCCGGTTTTAGTTGCCATTTTTTATCCTGGCGATATCGCTTTTTATCACATCAGTATCGACCATGCCTAAGTAATACGGCTTGCCCCGCTCATCGCCCTCGTTAATGTCGGTAAGCCTTTGATATTTTCCATCTTTAAGTACTACCTTAAAAGGGATCGAAAGCGCGTGGCGATAACCGATGTCGCTTAAAATTTGACCCACTATGCGCTCGTTTTGTTTTGAATTGGAGATGAAATAATACGCATTAAACTTTTTCGTAAAATTTTCGATCACTTGCGCATCCGTAATGTCCTCAAAATAAATCAAGCCGACCATTAGAAAATCTGCGGAATTTTTTAACTGAAAGTCCATCAGATGCGGCGCTTCGATGCGGCATGGCTGACAGTACGTACCGAAAATATCAAACATTAAAATTTTATCGCTGTCCGCGAGCTTAAAGCCCTTTTCTGTCCGCTCGATCGTTACCTCGCCGCCTACGACGCTTTTAAGCGTAAGGCGCTCTCCCGTTTTAAACGGCGTAAAAGCTACCTCCTCGCCGCTCTCGCCGCCAATACGCTCGCCATTTTTATCTTGAGCGGAATTTTTTGCCATCTGATTCTCGCTCGTGGCAGGATTCTCGCCAGCAGAGCCCGTCTTTTTCTGCGAATCATCTCCGCAGCCACTTAAGACAAAAATCGCCAAACATAATAGTAAAAATTTCTTCATTGCATTTCCTTCGGGTTTAAATTTAAGCCCGCATTTTAACCAAAGTTTTGTGAATTTAAAATGAATGCTTGTCGTATCGCTTCATCGCGCTTTGCGCTTCGCGGTCGGCTTCCTTGCGCTTTAGCGATTCGCGCTTGTCGTGCAGATTTTTGCCACTAGCCAAAGCGATACGCGCCTTTACGCGGTTTTTATCATTGAGATACAGCGACAAAACCACGATGGTAAGGCCCTCTTTGCTAACCGCGCCCAGAAGCTTATCGATCTGCTTTCGGTGCATCAAAAGCTTTCGCGCTGCCCCTTCGTCTGGACGAAAGTGGGCGTTTGTGCTCTCAAGATAGCTGATATGCGCGTTTAGCAAAAACAGCTCGCCGCGGATCACGCGACAAAAGCTATCTTTGAGATTGCCCCTGCCCGCGCGCAGAGCTTTGACCTCGCTACCCTTTAGCACGATGCCCGCTTCAAAGCTTTCAAGTATCGTAAAATCGTGAAATGCCTTGCGATTTTTACTCAGTTCTTTCATCTTTTTCCTTCTAAATTTAGTCCTAAGCTTAGCCCGTTTTTGCTTAAATTTAAAAGCGGGTGAGCGAATTTTAAATTTTATCTTTAAATTTAGCTTTTAAATTTTAACCGCGCGCCTTGGAATTCCTATTTTAAGAAAAACACGCTGCTACCGCTGCCGCTTAGAAACATATCGCGATACTTGCTCATCTGCGGATATAGCTTTATGCACGGCGCGAAAAGATCGTTTAGCTGAAAGCCGCCATATTGCGACAGCAGCTGCTCGCTGCCTAAACGCAACATCTCTTGCGCCTGCGCGGCGTTTATATTTTGCATGAAGCTTGCGCGAAACTCGTTATAAACCGCGCCGGTGGAGCAAAAGATCGCGGGCGTTAAAATTTCGATCGCGGGTAGCTGGTCCTCGAAAGGCTCGATGATCTCGCCGATACCGCGCACGTTTGCAGCCTCAAGCCCACTAACAAAAAACGCGACGTCCGCGCCGATATTTTGCGCGATTTTGGTAAGCCGCTCGCGCGAAATTTTTAAGCCTAATTCCTCGTTCGCAAGCCGCAAAAACGCCGCCGCATCGCTACTGCCGCCACCAAGACCCGCGCCGATCGGAATATGCTTTTTAAGCACGATCTTGTGCGAGCCGAAAAACTCCGCAAGCTCGCGCGCAAAGCCCGCCTGCTCAAGCGCCGCTTTGGCCTTTAAAATTATGTTATCCGCGATCTGCGCGGCGTCGCATTCAAGCGCAAAGCCGCTCGCGCGCTCGAAGCTTATCTCATCAAACAGCTCTCTGCGCAGCACGAAGCGTGAGGCGATCTCGTGGTAGCCGCCGCGCGTGCCGACGACTTTTAAAAAAACGTTAATCTTTGCATAAGCTTTCAAAATTTTACTCCTTCTGCGCTTTGGCGCGCTTGCGTTAAATTTAGCCCGCGACAAGTCCATCTAGCGCGATTAAAAATTTCAATCCGCGCATCGTGAAGCGCGCACCGCGGAATTTAACCCACGATTATCCGTCTGATGCGTAAATTTAACGCGACATAAAATTTTAATCCGCAACGCACGCGAGTTAAATTTCAATCCGCGGCGCAAATCTATCTTAGCGATTAAAATTCCGAGCCAGCAAAATTCTAGCCGCGCCGCGCTAAGTCATAAATTTAGCTTAGCGGTGCGCCGCAAAATCAAACTCATCGGCGCAGACTACGCATTACCGCGAGCAGGAATTTTATTCGGCAAAGACCGCTTGCCGCGGCACTAAGCTCCGACCTGCGCGCTTTTTTAAATCGTGAAATTTTAATATCGCGGCGCGTCGCCATCGCGCGGCAAAAGCAAATTTAAACGTCGCTTCGCTGGATCCGCCGCGTTTAAATTTAACCCCCGCGGATTTATGCCTCTCACGAGCGAGCACCGCCTGCAGAGCCGCGCGTTCAAATTTTAAATTTACTCCGCCCGATGCCGATTTTGCGATCTGTGCGCAACAAAAAAGCGTGATCTCTCGCTCGCTGCTCCGCACGATAGAATTTAGCCGCGCGGGCGGCGCGCTATGCGAGCAAATTTAAAACGCGCCGTATTTATAACCGCTCAAATTTCAAACTTGAACCGCCCGATCAAAATTCCGTCGCAGGCTGGAGCTGCTGATTAAAACACGCCGCCTGCGATCGGGACGTCATTCCAAAGATACCTCACCTCGCCCGCGCTAATTTCGATGATCGAGTAAAAATCGCCGCAGATAAGCAGATAGCGGCCGTCCGCGCGGCTCGCTAGATCTTTTGCGGCGAGCTTCTTGCCCAAGATCACGTCGCGCGCGTCGCCGTCGTAAAAGTTAGGCTTAAGATCCAAAAACTCGAGCGGATTTAGCGCCGCCTCGTCCGCAAAGCGCGGATCTTTCAAATCAAAAGCCCCCTCGCTTTCTCGTCTAAGCGCGCTTAGCGTACCGCAAACGCCTAGCTTTCCTGCTAAAATTTGCGCGAAAGAGCGCACGTAGCCGCCCTCGCTAAGCGCAACGCGAAAGTTCACGAATGGGTGAGCGTAGCTTAAAATTTCAGCATCAAAAACCCGCATTGAGCTCTCTTTCAAGCTCACCTCTTCGCCCGCGCGAGCAAGCTTGTATGCGCGCACGCCGTCAATTTTCTTGGCGCTGAAAGCGGGCGGGATAAATTTTATCTCGCCGCGCATTTGCGCCATCGCGGCGTCTAAAACCTCGCGCGAAAGCGGCGGAATTTGCTCCACGCGCCCTATGTTTTCGTTATCGCCGCTTGGGCTTTGCGCGCCTAGCCACAGCGTCGCGGTGTAGATTTTAGGTTCCTTTTTTAAAAACCTAAAAAAGCGCGCGTATTGCCCGAATGCCACGATCAGCGCGCCGCTTGCGAAGGGATCGAGCGTACCGCTAAAGCCCGCCTTCTTCACGCCGTATTTGCGCTTAAGAGCGCTTAAAAATTTATTGCTGCCGATGCCCGCGGGCTTGTCCGCCAAAAACAATCTATTCATAAGAGCCGATCTTTTCTACGAAATTCGATATTATCACGCGCGAAATTCCACCAAAATTTATAGTGAGTCGGTCGCCGTTTACCGCCGTGATCTGTCCGATACCGAAGAGTTTGTGTTTGATCAGCTCGCCCTTGCTAAAGCCGCTGCTTTGCTCGCGCGGCGGCTCTTTAGCTACCAAACCTGCCTCGGCTATAAACCTGCTCGCATCTAGCCTCTCGCGTTTGCCGCGATAAAAGCGGCTAGCGGCAAAGCTAAGCGTGAGAGTGCGTTTGGCGCGCGTAATCGCTACGTATGCAAGCCTGCGCTCCTCCTCGATGTCATTGCTGTCGCCCAAAAGCGGGAAAAAGCCCTCCTCCAGTCCGATTACGAAAAGGTGCGAAAACTCAAGCCCTTTGCTCGCGTGCACGCTCATTATGTTTATCGCATCGCCCATAATAGCGTCTTGATCACTAAGAAGACTCAGCTCGTTTAAAAATTCCGCCAGATCAAAATCGGGCTTATTGCTCGCCTCGTCCTTCAGCATCGCCAAAAACTCGTCGATGTTCGCTACGCGATCGGCGCCGTCTGGAAGCGAGGCATAGTAAGCCTTTAGCCCGAAAGCGGGCTCCAGCGCATCTATTTTTTTGATCGTATCCGCTAGCGCGGAGATAGAAGCGATGCCGCTTTTAAGCTCCACTAGAGCCTGCACCGCCTTGGCGCTAAGCCCCGCGTCCGGCTCGCTAAAGGCGTCAAATAGACTGATAAGCCTCAGGCGCGAAAGCTCCTCGAGCTTTGCCAGCGAGACCTTGCCGATGCCGCGCTTGGGCACGTTTATGATCCGCCTCATCGAAAAGTCGTCGTGCTCGTCGTTTACTAAGCGCAGATAGGCGATCGTATCCTTGATCTCGGCGCGCTCGTAAAATTTCACGCCGCCTACCATTTTGTACGGGATTTTGGCTCGATTCAGCCCCTCTTCCAGCGCGCGCGAAAGAGCGTTTACTCGGTAAAGCACGGCGATTTGAGAGGGCGCTACGCCGCTTGAAAGCAGCTTTTTGATAGCTTCTGCGATCTTTGCCGCCTCGATACTCTCTTCGTCCGAGCGCAAAATTTCGATCTTTTCGCCGCCGCCGTTCATGCTAGTAAGGCTCTTGCCGAGGCGGTTTTTGTTATGCGAGATGAGCTCGTTGGCGGCATTTAAAATTTCATCCGTAGAGCGGTAATTTTGCTCGAGTTTGATAAATTTTACGTTTGAGAACTGATCTTTAAAATTTAGAATATTTTCTATCCGTGCGCCGCGCCAGCCGTAGATACTCTGATCGTCATCACCCACCACCACGAGGTTTTCGTGCGCAGTGCAGAGCTTTTGCAGCAATTTGAATTGAATGTCGTTGGTGTCCTGATACTCATCGACCGTGATGTAGGCGTAACGGCGCGAAATTTCATCGCATAGCCGCTCATTCGCGCTTAAAATTTTATACGGCAAGATCAGTAGATCATCGAAATCTACAAGATTATTCGCCGCTAAATACGCCTCGTAGCGCTTGTATGCATCAGCGCAATGCGCGTAAAATCCGCTATACATCCTACTTAGCTCGTCCTCTTCGCCCTTTAGAAGCTCGTCGATATCTTTGGGGCCGATCAGAGAATTTTTGTAGGTTGAAATTTTAGCCGCTAATAGCGATGTGGGCAAATTTATCTCAAAGCCCTTGATGATCTTTTTCTTATCGTCGGTATCGATTACTTGGAAGTTTGCGCTGCGCCCAAGCTCGCTAATATGAAATTTTAAAAACAGAAGTCCGAATTTATGAAAGGTGCACAGAAGCGGCACGCCGCTTAAATTTAACCCGCTTATCAGATTAAGCGCTCGCGAGCGCATCTCGGCGGCGGCTTTGTTCGTAAACGTAAGCGTGAGAGTATTCTCCGCAGGCACGCCGTTTGATAGCAGATAGGCAAGGCGCGCGGTGATCGTTTTGGTTTTGCCGCTGCCCGCACCCGCTAAGATTAACATCGCTCCGTCCACGTGGCTTGCAGCCTCGCGCTGAGTAGGATTAAGACCTTCTAAAATATCGCTCATTTTGAAAAAATTTTACGCGATTTTTCGCGCTTAAGCCACTCGGACTCGGGCTGGGAGAAATTTACCGCGATGGGCTTGCCGTCCACGACGATCTGCAAGACCGCGTAAAACGGCACGCTAAGCGTGCTTGCAAAATCCTGCGGCCCAAAGCCCGCCTCGAAAACCAGCTCATCCTTGCTAAGATGCGCGCTAGAGAGCGTGTATTCCTCCAGCTGCAAAAAGATCGCGGGCATTTTGAAGCTTTTTAAAATTTCCTCCGGCAGCGGCGGGTCAAATTTTATCTGATCCGTCCTCGCAACGATGCCAAATCCATATCCAAGAGCCAAAACGTAGTCCAAAACCGCGCCTATATGTGCGCTGCTCGCAGCGATAAATTTATCGTCTTTTAAAATTTTATCTATCATCCTAACCCCTCACAAACTCATCTACAAGCGCCGCGACCTGCTCTATGCCGATGCGCCAAAACTCGCTTTTATTGATATCAAAGCCGAATTTCGCCACTAGCTTTTGCGGCTCGTCGCTGCCGCCCGAGCTTAAAAACTCGGTGTAAATTTGAACGAAATTTTCGAGCCTGCCGCTCTTATACAGCCCGTAAAGCGCGAGCACCAAAAGCTGCGCATAGGCGTAAGAGTAGCAGTAAAACGGCGTGTGAACGAAGTGCGGGATGTAGCTCCACCAACTTTTGTAATGATCCTGCAAGATTAGCTCGCCCGCAAACATCTTGCGTGACTCCTCCATCCAAAGCTCATCTATTTGCTCGACGCTTAGCTCATCCGCGTTTGCATGCACGCGCCGCTCAAAGGTCGTAAATCCGATCTGGCGGTAAAGCGTCGCGAAGATATCCTCGATCTTTGCCGCAAGCATCGCTCTTAGCGCGGTCTTATCGCTTGCAGTCTGCGAGGACGTATCAGTATCGAGCGCTGCGTATTCGCACGAACCCGCAGAGTCTTGAGAGGCGGCGCGTTTTACGGCGTGCTCGTTTGGAATTTCACCGCTCTGAGCTTCTTGCGAAGCGCTGCGCTTTAAATTTTGCGAGCCGTCCAAGGCAGCGTCGCTTTTTAAATTTGACGAGCCGTTTAAATTTGAAAAATTTTCGCGCATATAATCAAACACCAGCATCTCGCAGAAAACCGACGCAGTCTCCGCCGTCGTTAGCGGCGTGAAGGAGTTAAAATAGCCTACGCCGTAGCTTAGATACTGATGTATCGCGTGCCCCAGCTCGTGCGCGAGAGTAAATACGTCGCGGCGCTTGCGCGTGAAATTTAAAAGTACGAAAGGGTGCGTATCGCGAGAGCCGGAATGCGAAAACGCGCCGCTTTGCTTATTTTGCGCGGGCATCGCGTCGATCCAGTTTTGCTCAAACGCGATCAGCGCAATCTGCTTAAATTTCTGGCTAAATTTTTCAAACGCCGCTAGCACGATCTGCTTAGCCTGCTCGAAGCTAAACTCGCTCTCATCGCCGCCGAGCGGCGCGTATCTATCGTAGTCATACAGCGCGTCGTAGCCTAAAATTTCGCGCTTTTTAGCGTAAAATTTGCCGACTAGATTAAAACTTTTCTCCGTTTCTGCGATCAGCGCATCGACGCTTGCGATGTTTATCTGGTTTTCCTCGTGCATCACCGCCTCGGCCTTATCGTAACCGCGCAGCTCGCAGCGAATTTTAAGATCGGTTTTGATCATATTGTAGATGTAGCTAAGCAGGTGGGAATTTTGCTCTAGCACCGCACTTAGCGAGGCTGCGGCGTCCTTTCGCACCTCGCGATCGGAGCTATGAAGCAGGCTTAAAATTTCCTCCTCGCCAAGCTTGCGCCCGCGAAAATCAAAGCTCATCCGCGCCATGCTCTCGTCAAAAAGTCGCGAAAACGCCTCGCCGCTTACGGGTGAAGTTTTTAAAAGCACGCTTTCTTGCGGCAGGCTTAGCTGATGGGACTTGCGCTGCTTAAGTAGGCTCAAATAATATCCGAACCTACCGCTTCCCGCGATAAACTCGTCCTGTTTTGCGGCGTCAAGCTCGTTAAACTCGAGCTCGAA
Organism: uncultured Campylobacter sp.; assembly: GCF_937981295.1. Classification (GTDB taxonomy): domain Bacteria; phylum Campylobacterota; class Campylobacteria; order Campylobacterales; family Campylobacteraceae; genus Campylobacter_B. Next base: position 22,161 of record NZ_CALJPC010000059.1, on the reverse strand, counting down.
AAAAAGTAGGCTCTGCGAAATATCGTTGCAAACCTGCTCCGTCTTAGCCTGCTGCGCCCCGAGACTTGTATCTCGTGCGAATCTTAGATGCGCAAAGCTCATTATTTTGCCGATCTGCTCGCTAATGCTCTCATAAAGCTCAAGCGCGCCTAAAAATTCCTCCGCGCTAAGAGCGCGCAACTTATCTTTAAATTTAAGCTCAAAATCCCTAGCCTGCGCGGCCGCGCTATCTATCGCGCCGCTAAATTCCGCTTCGTTTGCAAACAGCTCGCTTAAATTCCAATTCATCGATTTCCTTTTAAAATTTTTGGATAATTTTATCAAAAAAGAATAAGTAAAATTTTAAAAACCGCGAGATCCGCCGCCTCAGCGGAATTCGCGGTAAAATTTTAAGGTGAGTTATTTTTGCATACTTTGCGACGCGATCGCCGTAAAAATCACGTCCGTGGAGCTATTGATCGCGGTTTCTACTGAGTCTTGAATCACGCCGATGATGAAGCCAATCGCGACGACCTGCATTGCGATGTCATTTGAGATATTAAAGAGCGAGCACGCAAGCGGTATCAGCATCAACGAACCGCCTGGCACGCCGCTAGCGCCGCACGCACCGACTGCCGAGACCACGCAAAGCAGTAGCGCCGTCCAAAAATCGGGGCGCACGCCAAGCGTATGAGCCGCAGCAAGCGCCAAGATCGCGATTACCACCGCAGCGCCCGCCATATTTATCGTAGCTCCCAAAGGGATCGAGATCGAGCTTAGCTCGTCACTGATGCCTAGCTTTTTACATAAATTTAAATTTACCGGGATATTCGCCGCCGAGCTGCGGGTGAAAAACGCCGTGAGGCCACTTTCGCGCAGGCAGGTAAATACGAGCGGATATGGATTTTTCTTAATCACCGCAAAGACGATGAGCGGATTTACCACGAGGGCTACGAACGCCATCGCACCTACTAGCACGACTACTATTCGCACGTATCCAAGCAGCGCATCGACGCCGGTTTGATACACGGTAGAAGCTACTAAGCCGAAAATTCCAAACGGCGCGAGCTGGATTACGAACTGCACGATTTTGGTTACCGCTTCGCTCAGATCGGTAAAAATTTTCTTTGTTTCATTAGTGCAAAATTTAAGCGCGACGCCAAGACCTATCGCCCAGGTTAAAATTCCTACGTAGTTTCCGTGCGCAATAGCGTTTAGCGGATTATCTACGACCTTAAAAAGCAGTTCTTTTAGCACGATCCAAACGCTTGCAGGGACCGCATTTTCCGCCGCACCGACATTGCTTAGAGCAAGCTGCGTCGGAAATAAAAAGCTGGCTGCTACCCCCACGCACGAGGCTAAAAAGGTGCCTACGATATATAGGACGACCACGCGTTTTAAGCCGCTTGCGCTGCCGTATTGTTTATTTACGATCGAGCTTAAGATCAAGATAAAAACTAAAATCGGAGCTACCGCTTTAAGGGCGCCTACGAATAAATTTCCTAAAATTTCCGCAAAAGCTACTACGTTTATTAAAAACGAAGTGTGCTCTGCCGCAATATCGCCCGCCGCTGAACGTGCGGCAAAGCCCAAAATGGCGCCTATTATCAAACCGGTAACTATGCGCAGAACTAGATTTTTATCTTTGTAGCTAGCTACTAATTTTTGAATCGAACTCATTTTTTTACCTTTCAATCAAAACATCGTTTGAAATATATCGAAATTTTATTTAAGCGTATTTAAATTTGGGCGAAATTTCGCAATTTTTAGTTAATCTTAAAACCTCGTTCGATAAAATGGCGCGAAATTCTAATTAGGAGCAGATATGTATCTATTCACAAGCGAAGTAGTAAGTCCCGGCCATCCCGATAAATGCGCCGATATCATCGCAGATAGCATCGTGGATGAAATTTTAAAGCAAGATCCCAACGGGCGCGTCGCGGCGGAGGTTTTCATCGCAGGTAAGCACGTAGTAATCGGCGGCGAAGTAAACGCCAAGGTCGATTTCACCCACGACGATTACCGCCACATCGTAAAGGGCGCGCTTAGCGAGATCGGCTACAACGACAACCCCTACTTTACGCGCGCGCAGTGCTTGCACCCACAGGATCTGCAAGTGGACGTATTTTTAAACCAGCAAAGCCCCGACATCAACCAAGGCGTCGATCAAGAGGGCGGCGAGATCGGAGCGGGAGATCAGGGCATAATGTTCGGCTTCGCAAGCTGCGAAACGAAAAATTTTATGCCGGCGGCGATCACCTACGCGAGGCTTCTTTGCGATCACGTTTATGCCTACGCAAAATCCCATCCCGACGAGCTTGGCGTAGATATTAAGACGCAGGTTACGGTCGATTACGGCACGAAGGCAAATTTTGAGGAGTGCAAGCCGCAAAGCATCCATACGATCGTGGTTTCAGCGCCCTGCGTGGAGAGCATGAGTATTGAGCGCGTCCGAGATCTGATCGGAAATTTGATCGATTCGGCGGGGCTTCCGAAGGGGCTTTATGACAAAAGCAAAACGATCATCTACATCAACCCGACCGGTCGCTACGTAAATCACAGCTCGCTTCACGACAGCGGCCTAACGGGGCGCAAACTGATCGTCGATAGCTTCGGCGGCTACAGCCCGATCGGCGGCGGCGCTCAAAGCAGCAAGGACTACACTAAGGTCGATCGTAGTGGGCTTTATGCGGCGCGCTATATCGCTAAAAACATCGTTGCAGCGGGGCTTGCGAAAAAATGCATCGTCCAGCTCAGCTACGCAATCGGCGTCGCAAAGCCCGTCAGCGTCAGCGTCGATTGCATGGGGACGAATTTAGGCGCGGCAAGCGACGATGAGCTATCTGCTTTCGTGCTTGAAAAATTCCCGCTCACTCCGCGCTGGATCATCGATAAATTCGGTCTTGATCGCCCCGGCAAAGGAAGCTTTCTCTACGCCGACGTCGCCGCACGCGGACAAGTCGGAAACGACGAGTACCCGTGGGAGCAGCTCAATAGCGTCGAGCTTTTTAAGGCTTTGAAATAAAATTTTACGCTTTGCAGTAGCGCCTTTTTAGCTTACGACATTCGCTAGGCTTGCAGCAGCGAGCCTAGCTCAATATTCTACGCGGCTTTTGCATGCCGCGTAGTTTTATCGCATCCCAAAAAATAGCGTTGCGGCAAAATTCTGTATCAAAATTCTAAGCCGCGGAATTTAAGAGTTTTCGCAGGTAGAATTGAATTTTAAAATTTTAAGCGCAACTCGCGCAAAATTTTTAAAATTGACGCGGTGAAATTCCAAGGCTGAGCCCGTCTAGTTTAGTGATAAATTCCAGCCGAGGTGGGCTTTTAAAATTTGCACACAAGCTTTAAATCTGCAATCGCTTAAAATGAAATTTAACCTATAAAATTTTTTCTAACGTGCTTTGTACTTAATCTCCGAAGGAAAAAATTTTAAATTCTCCTTACTTGTGATATTTAAGCGTGTAAATTTTAAAATTTTGCATTTTATTTGAAGTTTGCCGCTTTTATATAGAAAGAAAACCCGAAGCAAATTTCATTTAAAAGCGGCATTTGCAAGATAAAAGCGCTAAAATTTTAAAATATGGAATTTATGAACGCTACTAATTTAAAATCTCAGATTGGCACGCTTCGCCAAAGCTCCTCCGCTAACTACGCGAAATGAAAAAGCAAGATTAAATTCTCTCTCGCTCAATGTCACCCGCAAGCAAGCACGGCGGAATATCAAGCTTAAATAACGCAAAAGGTATAAGGAATAAAGCAAAAAGATAGGAGGCTTGGAGCTTGATAAAATTCTAGCCTTGTGCGGCGGCGACCGAGCGGCTTTTAAATTGGACTTTAAAAGCAATGATGCAAATTGCACGCCTTAACTTAAATGCTAAAGCAGCGATAAAATTTTATCGCTGCTTTCGTAAATTAAAATTTTAACGATATTGCCGAACTACACAGCTGCAAATAAGTAAATCGCCTGCATTTTAATCACCCACGCCTCGTCTAAATTGCCGATCAAATTTAAGCCGCATACACCTTTATCTGGCGCTTAGTTTAGCCGCGCGGCATAAAAACGCAGCTAAAAAATGAAGCACTATTTCGTCTGATTATCCTCGTTTTTTGGCGCAGCAGTGCTTGCATTTATCTCGCTGGCTGCGCTATTTACGGGCTCAGGAACAGAGATTTTTTTCACCGAAGCGGTAAAATTCTGCTCGGCTTCAACATCGCCTGTTTTTTCGATATATGTAAAATCGCCCATCTTCGTCCACGTTCTAGCTTTAGCTAAAAACGCCTTTTGGCTCTCCCAAATCTCTTTGAAATCGGGATTTTTCTCGCTTTCTTCGGCTAAAATTTCATCCGTCGCCTTGCGAAGCGCACGCATAATTTCAGGCGAAAACGAGCGAATCTGAACGTTTGGATATTTCTTTTTGATCTCGTCCCAAATTATTACGTTTTTATAAAACGTCTCGTTTTCTGCGTATTCGCGCGCCTTTGCGATAGAGGCTTCCAGGATATTTTGCAAATCCTTAGGAAGCTTCTGCCAAGTTTGTAGATTTATCACTATCTGCTGCTCGCTAGCGGGTTCTTGCCATCCCGTATAATAGTAATTTGCGACCTTGTGAAAGCCTAGAGGTATATCAAAGCTAGGACTTGCCCACTCGACCGCATCGATGGTGCCCATCTCTAGTGCCATATATAGCTCACCTACCGGTATCGTAGCGACTGCGACGCCAAGGCGGCTCATGACCTCCCCGCCAAAGCTTGGAATTCTAAATTTAAGCCCTTTTAAATCGTCTAGCGTATTAATCTCTTTTTTAAACCAACCGCCCATCTGCATACCGCTATTTAGAATATTAAAGATCTTTAGATTGCTTTTAGCATAGAATTTATCCGCTAGCTCCTTGCCTCCGCCGAAGTAATACCAAGCGTGCTGTTCGTCTTTCGTCATACCAAAAGGCACCGTCGTAAACAGCATATTTGCGCTATTTTTACCTTTATAATAGTAGCTCGCAGTATAGCCTAAATCGTATTGTCCGTTTTTGACCATATCATAGATCGCAAAAGGCGCTTTATGCTTGCTAGGCGCGTCGATGCTGATTTTCAGCCTGCCATCAGACATACTATCTGCAAGATCTGCCATACGCTTGGCGACATCGCCTACGATAGGCATACTAAGCTCGTAAGTCTGAGCTAGCTTAAGGTGATAAACTTTCTTATCCGCGCCCCACAGCGACGTGGCTATAATCAAACTTAATCCGACAAGAATCGATTTTTTCATATACTACTCCCAAAATGAAATGGTGCGAATTTTATATAAAATCATCTAAATTCACGCTTTTATAACTAGCTTTTAAGCGAAATTTTCGCACAATTGTAGCCAAATTCGATAAGGAAAGGGCATGCAAGAAAAACATTACGAAGTAATCATCATAGGCGGCGGTATCACGGGCAGCGCACTAGCATACGTGCTGGCAGAATTTAGCGGGATCAAAAATATCGCTCTACTTGAAAAATACGAAGGGCTTGCGACGCTAAATTCTAAAGCCAGCGCAAACTCTCAGACGATTCATTGCGGCGACATCGAGACCAACTACGATCTGCAAAAAGCGACCGAAGTCAAGCGCAAGGCGGATATGATCGTGAAGTATTGCCAAAAGCACGGATATGAGAATAAATTTTTATTTCAAGGGCAGAAAATGGCTCTTGGCGTGGGCGAAAGTGAGGTAGAGCTAATTAAAGAGCGCTTTGAGAAATTTAAAGAGCTTTATCCGTATCTGCAGCTTTTCGACAAGGAAGAGCTCAAAAAAATCGAGCCCAAGCTAGTTTTTGACGGGCGCGGCGAGGAGCGAGCGGAGGATATCGTAGCAATGGGCGTGCAATCGGGAGTTTACACGACGATCGATTATGGCGCGATGGCGAATTCCTTCGTGCAAAACGCTAAAAACGTGGAGGGTAAAACCTGCGATCTGTACCTAAACACCGAAGTGCAAAACATCACTAAAGTAGGCGATAAGTTCTATATCCGCACCGCAAATAGACTCTCGCTAAGTGCTGATTTCGTAGTCGTAGATGCGGGCGCACATTCGCTGTGGCTCGCGCACAAAATGGGGCTTGGGCAGGATCTTAGCACGATTTGCATCGCGGGCAGCTTCTATCTAACCAAGCAAAAGCTTCTAAATGGCAAGGTTTACATGATGCAAAACCCAAAGCTTCCATTTGCCGCGCTTCACGGCGACCCGGATTTGCTCGCAGGCGGCTGCACGAGATTTGGTCCTACCGCGCTTACGATGCCGAAGCTCGAGCGCTACAAGGGCTGTCGTTCGGTGCCGGAATTTTTTCAATCATTAAATTTTGACATGGACGTAGCCAAGGTCATTTGGCAAAATTTTGGCGATAGCGAGGTAAGGGACTTCTTAATCCGCAATATAGGCTTTGAGATACCGATTTTAGGTAAAAAGCTTTTCGTCAAAAATGCGCGCAAGATCATACCTAGCATCCGCGAGGAGGATATTTACTATGCCAAGGGCTTTGGCGGCGTGCGCCCGCAAGTAATCTCACACTCGCAAAAAAAGCTGCTTTTAGGCGAAGCTAGAATAGGCGAAAATCCAGGGATTATCTTTAATATGACCCCAAGCCCAGGTGCTACGAGCTGCCTAGGCAACGCACTTCGCGACGCAAAAAGTGCCTGCGAATATTTGGGAGTGAGCTTTGATGATGCAAAATTTGACGCGGAAATGATGCGATAAAGAGGAATTTTTAAATTTCGCTCGGGCAAGAATTTTAAAATTTTACTTCGGCGAGGACTTTAAAATTTTGCTCGCGCTTCACATATAGAGAGTTTTAAAATTTCATTCAAACGCGAATTTTTAGAATTTAACCTGCACCGCAAGCTATGAAATTTTAAAATTTCGCCGTGCCTTAGAATTCTAAAATTTTCTCGCGCTATAAAATTTTAAAATTTCTTCGTCTAGCAAATTTCAAAATTTTGCGCAAAATTTCGCCTAATGCGGCGATAAATTTTAAATTTAAAGGAGAAAAGATGCTTAAAAAAACCAAAATTTTAGCGACCATCGGGCCTGCAAGCGACAGCGAAGAGATGATGAGCGCGATGGTAAAGGCGGGCTGCAACGCCTTTAGGATGAACTTCAGCCACGGCACGCACGAGTATCACGAGGCAAATTTAAACAAAATCCGCACCGTAGAAAAGAGCCTGGGCATGCGCGTAGGCGTATTTCAGGACATCAGCGGCCCAAAGATCCGCGTCGGCAAGCTCGAGGAAAATTTTAAACTCAAAACGGGCGATAAGATCACCTTCCTTCCTCGCGAAATCATCGGCAAAAAGACCGCCCCGGGCGAATACGAGCTGTGTATCAACCACCCAGAAATTTTGCCGTTAATGAAGGTAGGCGAGTTTATCTACCTCTACGACGGCTCGATCCGCGCCAAAGTAATCGCGGTAAGCGAGCAAGGCGTGCGAGCAGTGCTCGAAAACGACGGCTTTTTAAGCTCAAATAAGGGAGTGAACTTCCCAAACACCCGCCTAAATATCGACGTTATCACTCAAAAAGACCTCGCAGATCTGCGCTGGGGCGCGGCGCACGGCGTAAATTTCGTAGGCATCTCCTTCGTGCAGTCGCAAAACGACATCCTGCGCGTGCGCGAAATTTTAAACTCGCTGGGCTCAAAAGCTAAAATTTACGCCAAGATCGAAAAATTCGACGCGGTCGAAAATATTGAAAAGATCATCGAAGCAAGCGACGGCATAATGGTCGCGCGCGGAGATCTGGGCATCGAGATGCCGTTTTATGAGATCCCGCGCATCCAAAAGCGCATCATAGCTCTTGCCAACGCCCGCTCAAAGCCCGTCATCACCGCCACGCAGATGATGCTTAGCATGACCGAGCACGAGCGCGCCACCAGAGCCGAGATCAGCGACGTCGCAAACGCCGTACTCGACGGTACCGACGCCGTGATGCTAAGCGAGGAAAGCGCCATCGGCAAAAATCCCGCAGCCGTAGTCGCCGCGATGAGCGAGACGATCCGCGAGACCGAAAAGATCTATCCTTACGATAAATTTAACGATTACGATTTCTACGACGAGACCGATATGATCACTTCGAGCACCGCAGCGCTTGCCGCAAGGCTGGGCGCGGGCGCGATACTTTCGATCACGGGCTCGGGGCGCTCGGCGATCAAACTCGCACGCAACCGCGCCAAAATCGACATCATCGCAATCGCACACGACGAGCAGACCGCGCATGCGCTAAGTCTCGTGTGGGGCGTAAATCCCGCGATGGTCAGGGAAAAAACGAGCATCAACTCGCTGCTCGCACGTATCATAAGCGAGGCTCTGCAGCGCGGGCTCATCGAAGAAGGCGGCACCTACGTGATGACGGCGGGCTTTCAAAGCGGACATCCCGGCAGCACCGACTACATCCGCATCATCAAAAAAGATCAGATCGATTTCTACCGCGACGCGGCAGAAACGGGCCTCAAGGATAAAATTTGAAAAATCAAAATGTCAAAGTCCATTAAAATCAAAGAATCGCGGTTAAATTTAACCCCTTGCTACGAACTAACGCCAAAAGAGGCGCGAGAGCTCGTTAGCATCGGTATCACCGGACACGGCGAGATATATTTTCTATGCGAGGATGCGGGCGAATACGTCATTAAATTTATGCAAGACGGGCGGCTGCGCGAGATAAAAACCGGTGCGGACGAAAACGGCTACCACTTCGCCGTGTCCGTGGATTTTCCAAACCGTTGGGCGCTGCTAAACGCTCGCTCGCGCTACGATGAGAAGCTAAAACGCGGCGAGGAAAATTTAAAATTTATCGATGAGCTGGGCGTCCAGACGGGCAAAATTTGCGTGGGCGACGGCATAGCAAAGATCATAGCGCAGGGCGGGCGGCTCTACGTTTCATATTTTGGCGACGGGCTCTTCGGCAACTTCGGCGGAGACGAGTGCGAACTCGCCGTTTGGAACGAGGCGGGCGAAAAGCTCTATGGATTTGACCTCAGCCGGATTCACGACTGCTACGCGATAAATCTATTTGGCGGCGCGTGCTACGCGCACTATTGCAGTAGCTTTGATTTCGTGCGTATCAAGGACGGGCAAGCCACGGCGTATACTCCGAAAATCAGTTCTTATAAACCGGGCTCCGCGGCTATCGAAACGTGCGAGCTAGAATTTTCAAAAAGCGACTATATTTTTGCGAGCCGCGACTTCGCGCTGGATGAGCGAAGCGTGCTGTTTTGCCCGGCTGATAACGACAAAGAAGAGCTGTTTTTGTTTAAATTTAAAGGCGAAACACTAGAATTCGACAGAAAAATCAGCCTAAATTTTCTCGGCGCAGACGGCTCGAAAAATAACAAAAATGAGGGCTACGGCTCGTACGGAAACGGCGAATATTTAGCTCTTTTAAAAGGCGCCAAAATTTATAAAATTTGCGTGAGCGAGCTAAATTGAAATGTAAATTTAGCAGCTAACGGCGCTTAAATTTAGCAGCGTAAAGCGTCGGGCTAAAGCCAAATCAAAAGAAAATAGAGCCACTGCAAAAATTAAAATTCCGCAAAAATATATTCGTTAAAAATCAAACTCGCGCTCTTAAAATTTCAAGGTATAATTACGAAGAGAATTTATAAAATTTAACCGAAGGAGAGACCATGAAAAAATTTCGTTCGCTGCTGCTGTGTGCGGTGGCGGCTGCGACTTTGAACGCCCAGGGCGAGAGCAAGGTGGAAAAAATCACTTCGATCGACATCTATGTTTCGCCGTTTTATTCGGCTAAGGATGGTAAGCCCGAATACGTGCATGTTTACGAGCCGATCGACGATCTGTTGATGAAAAACGACGTGCCGAGCCTGAAAAAAGCGATCAAAATCATCGAGGACGCCCCGGAGATGGTCGCTCCGACTACGCTGATGACCGTCGCAGCGCGCGCTTATGATCTGGGGCTTAAGGACGACGCGGTGTTTTGGTTCTACGCGGGTAAAAATCGCTTCTTAACCTTCGCTCGCGTCATCGACATCAAGGACGAGATGTTTCGTGAGACCGAGTCCGCGAATGCGGCGTTTTTACAGCTCGTCGGCAACGTGGTAAATCCATACGCATTCTGCGATCTCGCTAAACAGCGCGATGCGGCGGCACGCGCTAGGGACTGGGTCAAGGCGCACCCGTATAAAGCGATATTTGATGAGAAATTTCCGTCTCGCTTCGCAGATCGCGCCGCCGCGCTCAAGGCAGCCGAGGACAAAATGGACGCCGCGCTACTTAGGCAGGACGAGTTTTTCGCAGACCCCGCTAAAAAGGCGGACTTCCTAGCCAAGCGCAAAGCAAATAACGCGGATAAGCGCTTCTGCGATTAGTATCGCCTAATCAGCGGCACTCTTTAAAAACCGGCATTATTTGAAATTTTGAGCTGCCAAAAATTTAGTATTGCATTTTTATCTCCTCAAACGGATCTGCGCGTGAATTTAAAATTTTATTACGTAGAATTTTATCGCTAACGGCACGCAGTGAAGCTTTGATATAAACAGCCTAGATCTGTTTAAAATTTAGCAGAAGCTCGCACGTAATTCTATTTCGCATAAATTCTATCGACAACTAACACAAAATCAGATCAAATATTGCTAAAATTCGAGCCGTTTGGCGACGTAAAATTCCACCGCTACCGCCTAAAAATCGAAGTTTTTTAAATTTAGCCGCACGGCGGAATTTTATCCGTTTTTATATACGAACATTATATAATTATTAAAATTTTTTCCAAGGAGAGAGGATGAAAAAGCTCGCTACGATACTTGCGCTGCTCTGTGCGGCGGCGTTTGCCAAGGAGTATGAGTTCATGGTAGAAGAGATGAGCTACAGCTCACTCGGAGAGCGCAAGGAAAGCACGCATCTAAGCTACGACGCGGCGACGCACAAGCTGGAGCAGATAAGAGATACGAACTCCTCGGACGGCCTAAGCTCTAGCTACAAAGAGATCAGCTACTTTGACGAAAAGGGGGGAACGTTTAAATTTGAAGTATTTAACCTTGATCTTAAAAGCGGCAAGTGGAAAAAAATAGAAGACTACACGGTAAGCGTAAAGGGTAACGTCACGACGCGAGAGAGCAATTCGATAGTGGATGACGGCACGCGCAATGCGAGCAAAACCGTCTCCAGCTACGACGGCAACGCGACCGAAGATGTGCGATATAAGCTCGCAAAGGGCAAATGGCAAAAAGAGAGCATGGACAGATCCGTAAGAAACGCGTGGGATAAGGAGGGGCTTACGATAAGCTTCAAATGGGACGGCAAGAGCTGGCAGCCCAAATATAAGACAGAAATTTTCTACGACGGCCTAGGAGAGATGAATGGATACGTAACCTACGAGTTTGTAAACGGCGCGTGGCAAAACAGCGAGCGAGAGATGCTTAACGGCGATCGAAACGGCAGCTACGAGCAGATCCGCAGCACTTTCCAAAACGGCGCGTGGCAAAACGCGACGATGAGTAAGCACGAGCTTGACGCCGCAAAGGGCGAGGAGGTCGTTACGAGCTTCATCTGGAACGACGAGAAGGGCGCGTGGGATAATATGAGCAAACAGACCGCTATCAAGAATGGCGCGGATCTTAATATGACCTCGTATCTGTGGGATGAGCAGCTTAAAGATTGGGTCAAAAGCTACTCAAACGGCGAAATTTACGACAAATCGGGCGAGCACCCGCTCGTACAAAGCTTTGAATCAAATTCCAGCAGCGGCAAATACGTCTATAGCTACGACGAGCGCGGCAGCAATACGGCGATGGATATCTACAAGCTTGACGCGAGCGGCAAATGGGTGCAAACGGGACGCTCAGAGGCTACTTACGATACCGCAATCTCAGCCGATAGCGTGGGATACGGCGCCGCGCTGATGATGTTTGAGATGCCTAGCATCTACGCGATAACGAGCTTTAAGGAATTTAAGCTTAAAGACGGCAAGCCCGAGCTCATAACGGAGCAGACGTGGAAATATAAAAAGATAAAGTAGCGTTTAAAGATGCGCCGGTAAAATTTCGCGGCTAAATTTTACCTGCGCGGCCTTGCACGAACGTCGCGGTTAAATTTAGCAGACGCGGCGTTATTTATGCGGACGCGGCGTTGTGCGAGCTTTGCGTTTAAATTTAGCGGACGTAGCATGGATTAAAATTTAGACAATAAAAGGAGCGGTCATGAGAGGTATTTTTAAAATTTTGCCCGAGGGTGCGGCAGATTTTGCGGCTGCAAATTTAAAGGCGCGAGCGATTGTTTCGGCGGGCGCTTTTAAGGTGCGGGCGGCGGTAAATTCGAGGGCGCGGACGGCAGTTTTAGCAGACTCTATTTTGGCGGCGACATTAACGCTTGCGATACCTGCGGGCGCGACCGAGACGGGCGAGACGCACGAAACGGCATCAAATTTCAAAGCGCGAACGGATAAAATTTGTCTGCAAAAGACGAGTTACAAAACAGAGGGCGGCGCCGCGCCGCGCTACGAATATGAAGTGAGCCAAAACTACGACGCCAAAACCCGCCGCTTAGAAAAAATTTACAGAAAAAGCAGCGAAGAGGGAGTGTCCGTATCGAAAAGCTTTAGCAAATTTGACGAAAGCGGCGAGCGCGAGATCGAAAATGTCGAATACGACTGGGACGCGAATACAAACAAATTTCGCGAAACGGCGATAAGCAAGCAGGAGATCGCAAAGGACGGCTCAAAAATTTATTTCAGTCTGCAAAAGGACGGCAAGCCATACGAGGGTGAAAAAGCCGTCGAAAAGCGCGAGGGCAAAACGGAAATTTTGCAAAATTTCACACTAAAAAAGGGCAAATGGACGCCGACATACCTTACAAAAAGGATTGTCGACGAAAACGACAGAAACAATTTCGTAGCGACCTATGAATGGAGCGCTAAAGCGAAAAAATGGATGCCGTACGAAAAATCGATATATCACTACAACGGCGACGCTTACGCGGGCTCCGAAGGCTACGCGTGGCGCGGCAAATGGGTACCGCTTACAAAACATACCGTCTTTACGGCGGCGGACGGGACGCGCAGCGAGATAAATTTTGTGTGGCGCGACGGCGCCTGGCAGCGCGACGAAAAGGCCTTATACAAGATCGAGCCTAAGTATAGGCGCTTTAACGAGCTAAGATCGCGCTGGGACGCCGCAAAAAACGAGTGGAGGGAGTACTACAAAAACTTGCACGAGGAGACCGAGGAAAGCAGGCCGCTACGCGAGCAAACCGCGCTTTGGCGCGAGGAGCTGCAACGCTGGGAGGTCGTGTTTGAAAACGAGTTTAGCTACGACGCGCGTGGCAACGTGATAAAAAATCGCACGGCCTCCGATGGCAAGCAGTACGAGTATATCTACGACTACGACGAAGCTGGCAACAACATCTCCATCATCCTGCGCGAGCCTGATGAGAGCGGCAAATGGCACGAAACGCAAAAGACGCAAAACGTCTTTGAGCGGAGCATTTTAGCGCATGACGTCCTAGATCGCGGCTTCATCGGCGACTACATAGCCACGGGCGAAAACGCGATCAAAAGCAGCAAGCAGTATTTTCTAAAGGACGGCGAGTTTAAGCTAAACGAAACTCGCGAGTGGGTTTACGGCAAATGCGAGCCGCAATAAAATTCGGAAAGCCTCATGAACGAGCCTTATATCGTTAAAATTTCAGATAGCGACGCGATGATGTTCGGCTGCGAAGCGGACGAGCGGGTGCGCGAATTTGCCGCTAAATTTGACGGCCGGGAGTACGAAAGCGAGTTTGATCGGACTAGCTATCTGCTCGGCACGGACGTTTTTATCGAGGTCGCGAGCGAGGAGAGCTTAAATGAAGGTGCTTTACGCGCTCAAATTCCAAACAAAAAGGCCTTGGACGCTGACGGCGGCACGACGTTTTTGAGCCTGCGCGAATGGGACGGCAAGGAACACTGGCGGGTTCGCGCGAGCGGTGAAATTTTACGCGCCATCAGCGAGGATGAGGACGGCGGCGCGGCGTATCTGCTTCTTAGCCCGAGACATATCGCCGCAGAAGAGCTGCGAGGCGCCTTTGAGGACAAGCCGCCGCAGGAGTTTGCGCGCATTACCCGTGGCCTCGAAGCCAAATACGACTGCAAGAACCGAATGCTCTGCTACGTCGTTTGCTATTTTACGCCGAAAGGCAAAGAAGGGATGCGGGCGGACTTCGGCGTGCAAATTTAAAGCGCGGCGGATTAAATTTAAAATTTGCCCGCGTAGCGCGCTCGCGCCGAATAGCGAGAGTTTGATCTTGCGTGCAAAACCTGCGCCGCATGAGTGCAAACAAAATTTAAGCGATAAAATTTAAACCGCCGCGATGAGCGAAATGGGGTCAGAATGATAAAATCCATAAAATTTAGGGGCGAAAGCATCGAGGAGCTGGAGGTTTGGTACTACGCCCCAAAGCACGAATGTAGCACGGCGGAGTTCGCGCAGCAGTGCGGCAAGCTCGTGCGCGCAGACTTTGGGCTCGCCTCCCTTTACGAGATAAAATTTGAAAAATTTACGCCCTGCGAGCCCGATGATTTTATGAAAGAGCGTATAGCGGCTGCTTTGAGCGCGGCCGGCCTATCAGGCGAGCCTCGTAATTTCGCAATGGGCGGCGAGAACGACTGGGACTGGCAGGAGTGCTCGTTTGAGGCGAGCGGACAGCGATTTTTACGCATCTGGGCGACGTCGGCTTGATAAATTTAGCCCCGCTAGCGGGCTTTGAGGCGAAGTGCGAGTTTTTAAAATTTAAAGTTTCAAGCGGCGCATACCATCGCGCCGAAACGTATTTCATCGAGCCTTAAATTTTAAAATTTTGGTCGCAAACTTTCGGATTTTAAAATTTAAACAGCGCTGGGCTTTGAGGTGCAGCGCGAATTTTGCGGCGCGATAAAATAGCAGCGCAAACGATAAAAAACGGCGCTCGCTAAGTAGAATTTTATAAAAGGTGAAATGCGGCGCGCCGTATTTAGGACGCAAAAAGCTTAAACGGGCTTAGGAAGTAAATTTCGATCTAAATTTAGGCGAGACGCCAAAAATTTTAAAATTTAAACGCAAGGAGTGAAAAATGGATGTTTTACAGAGTTTCGAGCGAGAGTATGTGCGGCAGGTTAGAGACGGGTCGCTGGCGTGGTTGGACGGGGTCGTAAGCGGTCGGATGAAAGGCGCGCGGTGCGAGCGGCTGTATGCATTGATAGCGGAGTTTTCGCCGCAGCAAAGGGAGGCGCTAAGGACGCTTTGCGCGCATCTTACCGATCACGTCCTGCATGAGATGCTAAGCTTTTTCGAGCAGAGCGAGCGCTGGCGGCTTGCGGACGAGGCGGGCGAAAATCTAGCCGAGCTCTCGGACGGGCTTTGCGGCGAGCTCTACGGCGAGGACGGCTGGATCGAAAAATTTAGCGACTATCCCGCGAGCCTGAAATAATGCCCTACGGATTACGTGCCTGAGCGCCCTGCTTTGAGACAAATTTATTTGAAGGGAAAATATGAAAAACCTATTTTTTCTAGCCGCGCTTGCGGCATTAGCGCTTAGCGGCTGCGCGGGCTTAAAATGCGGCGCAAAGGACGGGCGAGACGTCGCCGAGATCGACGTGCCCGAAGATGGCTGGACGAGATACCTAGGCACCGACGGCGAGATCAAGGAGGTCGCATTTTTCACGGCGTTTTTCTCGGGGCAGTTCCGCCCGCACCCAAAAGATGGCGAAAAGATCGGCTTCGTGCTTACCAAAAAGAGCGGCGAACGCATACCGATAAGGCTCGGCAATATGTATAAGGCGGCAGACGGCGCATTCGCGCTCGCGGATCTTGACGCGCAGAGCGACGTATGGGGCGGAGCGGAGGAGCTGCGCAGTGCAAAACGAGCGAAATTTTATAAATTTCAAGAAGGCAGCGTCAAAGTGACGGACTATGAGGCGCAAAGAGGGCTTTGCGAGGCGTTTTACGCAGGCGAAAAGATAAGCGTCAAAAGCGTGCTAAGCCGCCGCACGAGCAAGGCTGGCGAGGCTAGCGGCGAAATTTCCACCGCGCAGACGCAGGGCGAAATATCGCGCGACGCCGTCAAGGCTTTAAACTCGCGGAAAAAACCCTCGCCGCAAGGCTCTAGTAAAAATTTAGCAAACAAAAAGAGCGCTGCACAAAAAACCGATAGCGAGGCGTTAAAACCGGAGACGGAGGCGCTAAAAAATATTATCTGCTACAGATAAAAACGAAGTTGATTGAAATTTCAGTTTAATGAGTAAAAATTTTGCTAAAATTTTAAATAAAAATATCTTTTTAAGGAGTAATAAATGAGAAAAAACGTTTTATTTTTTCTATTGCCGCTGTTTTTGTTCGGCGGCGAGGCGCAGAAGCAGCTAAACGTCTTTGAGCTAACGCCGTCAAAGATGCCGCCGCAGCAGTTTAAGGTCGAAGCGATCTTTTCCAAAGAGATCAAAGCCGACTGCAACGACGCGTATCTGATCGGTGGCAAAATAGAGCAAAAAGAGAGCTCGGACGGGCTTTATTACGAGTTTAGCGGCGGCGATGAGCTTGCTCAGACGCTGATGCTCTGCGACGGCAAGAAGCAAAAGAAGCGGATCTATTACGAGCTTACGCATCCATTCGCCTACGACGGCGGCGAAATTAGAATTTTAGCGCCCAAAGACGTTAAAGTCGAGCTTAGAATTTACGAACTCGTAGAGAGCAAAGAGCCGAAAATCCGCAAGATGAAATAGTTCCGCAAGGAGCAGGGCGGACCGAACTTATGCATGGCGGAATTTCCGCCATGCAATAAATCTTTCATCGCGCAATGGTTTTGCGCGCAGGCGAGATAAATTTTACGGCGAAGAATGGAATTTCGGCATCGATGGGTCGTTTGGTTAAAATTTCAGTATAATTTCGCAAAAACAAGGAGAGAGCATGTCAGAGAGAATTTTTGAAAGCCTAAAAGAGCTTTTGACGCAGCAGGGGGCGCGCTTCCGCGTCGTAGCTCACGAAAGCGCGGGCACCTCCGCCGAAGTCGCCAAAATCCGCGGCACGCAGCTAGGACAGGGCGCAAAGGCGCTGGTTTGCACGATCAAGGGTTTTAAGGATGGGCAAATTTCTTTTTCGCAAAATTTAAATTTAGCAAGCGCCGATGACGCACAAAGCTCCAACGCTTCTTGCGTTGCAACCGCTCAAGGCTGCGAAAACGGCGCCTGCGCGGGAAATTTAGCTTTAACCGCCGATCAAATTTGCGCAAACGTGCCACAGCAGCTGAAGCTTCCTAGCGACAAACCCGCGGGCAGAAACGGCAGAATCTACGTCCTAGCGGTCTTCGCAGCCGATCATAAAACCGATCTAAAGCGCTTGGCAGAGGGGCTTGGCGGCACGAAAGCATCGCTCGTAAGCCCCGATGAAGTGGGCGATCTCACGGACTGCGTCATCGGCTCGGTGCCACCGTTTAGCTTCCACGACAAACTGCTGCTAATCGCTGATCCGTCGCTATTTGGACGCTTCGAAGAGATCGCTTTCAACGCGGGCTTGCTCGATCACTCGATCATCCTAAACGCACAGGATTACGCGCGCATCGCAGCTCCGCGCATCGTTAGCTTCACCGAAGAGGCTACGGAAGGCGAATAGCAGCGCATCGTCCGTTTCACACAAGAAGAGGACTCGGATTAAATTAGCCCAAAAGCAAGGGTAGAATAGAAAAAGATGGCTAAGGATGGCTGTAAAGCGGCGCTTTGATTTTTGATCTTTTTTCTTCATATTAAGGCTTTAAAATTTGCAGTATGATCAGGAGCAAAGAGATTGCGACCGAAACAGGGGATGGGGAATGCTATGAAAAAGGTGTGGATATTTTTGCTGTGTCTACTTGCGCTATGCGGCATGGAAAATGCTGCGGTTAAGGGAGACGATGCGCCGCGACCGGAGATTTATCAGAGTATGAAAGATATTTACGACGATCTGCCGATCGCGCAACTGCCGATACGCTATCCGGGAGAAATTTCGCCCTTAGCGGCTATCGATAAAAATTTACTTGATAAAAATGAGCTGTTTTCGTTCGCAAAGGAGAACTTTTTAATCGACAATCTAAGCGCGTATTGGGAGAGGATCAAAGACATAAGGGCTTGTCGTTTGCCAAAAAAGAGCGCCAAAACAATTCTGCTAAGGCTTTATCTGGGGGATTTCCAAGATAGCAAGCACGGGCACGAATATGTTTTTATGTGCCTTTTAAACGACGCATTTCGTATAAGCGATTGTCGCGAAATTTACGCCGATTACGTGCACTGCGGTAAAAGCAAGCCGCCGATGCGCGCCAAGCAGGAGTTCGTCATCGACGCCGATTTACGCTGCACAGTAACAACGCACTACTATACTTTAGATAGCGATAAAGAGCTGCACAGAAATGTCTGCGTGCACGAAATACAAAACGGCACGATCGTTACTAAGGATTAAAATCCAAGGCGATCTTGCGAGATGTTTTTGGTCGTAAAGCCGTAAATTCATAAGCAGAGCCGCAAACTGAGACGCGAATTTGCTCTATCTATGAGCCCAGCTATTTCAAATCGCGATAAAATAACGCTCAAACCGAGCCTCGAATTCATCATATTGATGAGGCGCTGTTTCGAGCCGCGCCAAAACGGCTCGTAAATCTTTGGTGCACCGCAGCGTCCCACTAAGATGCGTCGCCTTGCGGAGCATTTTAACGACGACGAGCGCTTTATTGGTTTTGACTTCCTGCAACAAGCTAAATATCAAATCTGAAATTCTTGGTGCGCCCCGAAAGCAGCGAGGATAAAACATCCAAATTTTAAAATTTAAAAATTTTTAAAATAAAAGTGTGAGTTTAAAAAGAATTAATCGCGACGATATCGCATCGCCGCGACTGAAGAAGGCATCATCATGCCCGCGAAGGTATTTATTTCATAGCGCCTTGTTGTTTCATCTGATCCATCATCTGCTTAAATATCTCTTTAGCTTGTTTGCAAGTGGCCTCTTGCTGCTCCTTAGGAAGTGCGCTGATCTGATCCATAGACTGCTTTTTTTGATCCTCATACATCTTGACCTGCTGCTCTTGACCAGCTTGTTTGTAGGTGTCAACCATCTTATCAAGATCTGCGAAATATTCTTTGCAGCTATCTGAAAGATCTGCGGCGCTAAGACTTAGCGCAAAGCCAAAACTAGCCAAAACTAAAAGTGATTTTTTCATTTTTCTCTCCTTGTAAAAAATCAGCGAAAGTATATCATTTCGCTTAGTAAATTTGCCTTAAATTTTAATCAAATACGGCTGTTTTTTTAAATTTATAGCGCTTTTGAAATTTTAAAATTTCACTCTCGCCGCGACGCTTACATTTTTTAAAATTTAACTCATCTTTAAATTTTAAAATTTCAGCTCTTGGTTTCGCAACTACCGCCGGTGCTTTTTAAAATTCCGCCCACGACGCCTCTTGGGGCTACCGCCGCAAAATCACTTCTCATCAAATCTGATCTGCACAGATTTTTTGTGCGCGCCGAGCCCCTCGGCATCCGCTAGCGCCATGCATGCGCCTCCGAGCTCATCTATGGCGCGCTTATTTAGCGCTATGATCGAGCTTCGTTTGATGAAGTTATAAACCCCTAGAGGCGAGAAAAATCGCGCGCTTCCGCCGGTCGGCAGCGTGTGGTTGGGGCCTGCGAGGTAATCGCCCATCGCCTCTGGCGTGTAGTGGCCCAAAAATATCGCGCCTGCGTGGCGTATGCGCGGAAGCAGCTCGTAGGCGTTCTCGGTCGCGATCTCGAGGTGCTCGACCGCAAGCTCGTTCATCAGCTCCACGCACTCGTTCATATCGCGAGCGATGATGATTGCGCCCTTGTTTTGGATGCTGGCGCGAGCGATCGGTTCACGCGCGAGCGTAGGAAGCTCGCGCTCGATATGCTCTGCGACGCAAAGAGCGAATTTTTCATCGTCGCTTATCAAAAAGCTACTCGCGATCTCGTCGTGCTCGGCTTGGCTGAGTAGATCCACGGCGATGTTGCGCGGATTTGCCGCGGCGTTTGCGATGACGCCCACTTCGCTAGGGCCCGCGATCATATCGATATTTACATCGCCGAACACGAGCTTTTTAGCAGTCGCTACGAAGATGTTCCCGGGACCCGTTATGACGTCGACCTTGCCGATCGTGCGCGTGCCGTATGCCATCGCCGCAATCGCGCTTGCGCCGCCCACCTTGTAGGCCTTTTTGATCCCCAGCACATGCATCGCCGCGAGCAGTAACTCATTTACGACGCCGCCCACGGCGGGAGTGCAGACGCTGATATCCTCCACGCCCGCGACGATTGCGGGGATCGCGTTCATTAGAAGCGAGCTCGGATACGCCGCCTTGCCACCCGGGATATACAGCCCCGCGCGATCCACGGGCGTGATCTTTTGCCCGAGCATCGCGCCGCTTGGATCGAAGCTAAACCAGCTCCTCTCAAGCTGTTTTTCATGATAAGCGTAGATGCGCTCGTATGCGACCCGAAGCGCATTCTTAAGCTCTGCGGTTAAGCCTTCATACGCGAGACTCATCTGCTCTTGCGTGATAGCCAGATCGCCCTGCACGCGCCATCTGTCAAATTTCTCAATCTGTTCAGCTAGCGCCTCATCGCCGCGCTCTCTGATATCTTCGATGATACCGCTTACGACGGGCATTACCGATCTCATATCCATCTCGCCGCGGCGCACCAGCCTTGCAAACTCCTCTTTGAAATTTGCCTTCGTACTTTTTAAAATTTTCATTTTTGCTCCTTGTAATGCTTGGAATTTTAACGCTTTTTGCTAAATTTCGCCTTTAAGCTCGCGGCTGTATAAATTTAAAGACCCTTTGGGCCCGCCGATTTTCAAAAGATTAAGCGAAAATGAAATAAAATAGCCGAAATTTTAAATGGAGCGATGTATGAAAAAGATATTTTTAGCGCTGATCGCTACGGCGGCTTTAGTAGTGGCAAAACAGAGTGATTTTAATGAAAGCGAACTGCAAAGTAAATGCGACAATAATGATGCATCGGCATGTGCAAATCTCGGTAGCGCATATTACTTCGGGTAAGTACAATATTTTCTGCAAGATTAGAGCAAAAGATACCAAACACGCCAAAGAGGTAATTTATATGATTGATGATATACAAGGCGTAGCCCGTTCAGAAACAATGATTTCTATGGAAGAGGCCATCAACGACAAACGCCGCTTGCTACACAAAGCTTTCCGTGAATTGTAAGTTTTTTTGAATCATATTTAAATACTTTGCCAGAGGTTGTAATTTATGACTTTTGGCAAAGTGTTTTTTTGTTACAAACATTTTTTTCTTCTTATTTACCCTTTACATTCGATATAAGATGGATATAGAATGGATACAGGAAGAGCGAAGGATAAGCGAAAGATAAGCGAAGGATAAGCGA
Source organism: uncultured Campylobacter sp. (assembly GCF_937981295.1). Lineage (GTDB taxonomy): Bacteria > Campylobacterota > Campylobacteria > Campylobacterales > Campylobacteraceae > Campylobacter_B. Next base: position 803 of record NZ_CALJPC010000059.1, on the reverse strand, counting down.
AGGATAAGCGAAGGATGACCGAAAGAAAGTCGGCGAGCTGGCGCAGCCGAGTATGTGATGAATAATAAACGAGAGGTAAGCATCTTTTTCTTGTTTAATAAAAAATAAATTGTTACCTTTGTTGCTTTAAAGAATTAATATTATGAATAGATTATCTAATTTTAAAGAGTTTTATCTGAAAGTAGTATTACCTAATACTTCTTCATATAAAAAATGGTTAAATGAAGAAAATTTTGATAAGAATATAAATGAGCTTATCCAAAAGTACCAAATGAGTTATGGGTTTAATCCTTTTGAGGATAATGTATCGTTAGATGAGTTGGATAAAGAACCTGAAAATAGTACTTTCCAAGAATATTCTATGAGTAAATTAAGCGGAGTACCAAGAGCTATTATCAACACTCATTATAGAAAGTTTTTAGAATATAGAGATGATGTCTATTTTGAAAATCTACAGGAATTAATAGATCATATTCATGAAGAATTAAAGAAAAATAACTTTATTGAAAAGTTTCAGAAGACAAGAATAGATCTTAATGGAAATAGTAGAGTAGCTTCAAAAACAGCTCTTTTTGCTGGTGCAACAGATCCTAAGAATGATGATTGGACGTTCAATATAGGTAGTACAAAAGAACTACAATATCATTTATTATATAGACTTGATGGACTTTTGCATTATGGATTAAAGTTTAGTGCTTATCAAGAAAGATTTAATCTTTCTCCAGTGGAGGAAATACTACCTTTTATAAAAAGTTACTTCAATCATAAAGAACAAATAAAAACTATTCTTAATGATTATACTT
>NZ_CALJPC010000058.1 GCF_937981295.1 uncultured Campylobacter sp. | reverse complement strand
TTCAAAACGAGCAAAGAGGAGGCGAGTGGCTCAAATTTACGCCTTTCGATCCAAAGTGGAACGAGTATGCAAGATTTTGCACTAAGCTCTTCGCAAAGAGCGTTCGCAGATCTACTCGTCGCCAATCGCAGCAGCGGAATTTATACGCAAATTTTAGGCTCAAACCATGCTCAAGCGCGAGAGTATTATAGCGCGTTCGCAAATGATGCTGAATTTGCTGCGGCAAATAATTCCGCGATAAATTCCATAATGATGGCAAGCATCGTTAAAAACCGAGGTGGCGCGAATGCTGTAAATATTGATAAAGACACTAGATTTTGGATCTTTTCGGGCACAAATCGAATTAAATCCGATAAAGATACTGGTATTGGTAAATTGCATTCCGATTCGTTCGTAAATTTAATCGGTATTGACTCTTTAATCGGCGATAGCGTCGGTGTATTTGTAGGCGCAGGGCGTACGGACGATAAAATAAGCGGCACCAAGGAAGTCAAAAGCAAGGATTTTCATAGCGGAATTTATTCCGACATCGGTTTTGAACCTGTTAAATTTAGCTTCGGTGCGATATATTCGAAATATGATCGAGATAGAAAGCTAATCTCATCGGTTTCGCCTATAGCTTACGAATATGTAGGCTCAAATGCCTCTAGTTTAAGTGCATTCGCACAGGTTTCTTATATGGGTTTTAGCAACGCGGACAGCTTTAGTGTAGAACCCTATGCTGGTGTTTCGCATACTCGCACGAAAATAGACGATGTCAGCAACTCTTTGATTCGCATTGAAAACAAAACGCGAAATTTACAAGCCGCAAGCGTTGGTATAAAACCTAGCGTTCCGTTTAGAATCGGCGGAGTAGGTTTAAGAGCAAGTGCAGACGTGGCATATAATCGCTTCTTTTCGGATAAGCAGCCCCAGGCTTATTTATACGTAAACGGGCTAGGTGGTACGCAGCTAAAAGGTGAGAAGTTACAAAACCTAACGACTGCCGAAGCAGGAATCGAGGCGTCTCTTTCAAGCCGTGCTACGCTTAAGCTCTCCTACGTCGGAGCATATGGAAGCGATATTAAATCTAACGGCATAGGACTAAGATTTAGACTGGAATTTTAGTAGAAAGGTAACGATGAATTTCGGTGGTACCGAATTTTGAGCCAAGCGTTTTAATTTGGATCGAATTAGACATTTTTTAATTCTACGGCAAGACGGCGTAGGGGGTGTGAATTTCGCATTTTAAAGGCGATAATTTTCGCGCCTCACGCCGAAAGCCGTATAAAAATTAACGAGCGAGTACGGTCTGGAATTTTAACGCGGACGAAGCGGCAAACGAGCAAGCGATATTGATGGGGTAGCAAACAGGCGCGCGGGTAGATTAA
>NZ_CALJPC010000057.1 GCF_937981295.1 uncultured Campylobacter sp. | reverse complement strand
CGGTGCGAAACAGAATTGTGATTATACAAGAGCGATGCTTAAAGGGGGCTGAATAATTAGTAGAAAAATGAGGAGTTCTTAAACAAAGAAAAATTCACAAAAAAGGTAAAATTTTAAGGAAAAATGCCAAATGGAAAAGCGAGGAATTTAAAAGTAATCAAACCCAGTGCGCTTTCGCATACAAAATTCTACTCTTAAAATTCCCTCATAATCTAAAATTTCTAAAATTCTAATACGCCATCAGCTTCGCGCCGAATGCTCCGCGCACTAAGCTTTCGCTTTTATTTGCCAGCTTATCCATCATCTTTTCATACGCTGAGGGCTCCTGCCAGATCGGATCTGCTACGCCGCTAGCCTTTACGAGTGCGCTCTTAGCGTCCTCTAAAGAGCCCACCTCGTCGATGAGGCCGACGCCTTTGGCGCCGCTGGCTAAAAATACTCGCGCATTCGCCCATGTATCGCGCTTCCTAAGATCCAGCGAGCGCGCCTGCGCCACCTCGCGCGTAAATAGCTCGTAGCTCTCATCCACCAGAGCTTGCAGACTGGCGCGCTCCGCGTCGCTCCATTTTCGCATCATCGTTCCCGCCTCTTTGAGCTCGCCCGCTTTGACGATCTGTTCGGCAAAACCTAGTTTAGCGGCCGCTTCGCTCACGTCTAAGCCCTGCATGATCACGCCGATAGAGCCGATGAAGCTGCCCGGATTTGCGTAAATTTTACTCGCCCACACACCGCCTAGGTAGCTGCCGCTCGCCATCGTGCCCTTGGCGTAGGCAACGACCGGCTTGCGCGAGTTTAGTGATTTGATAGCCAGCGAAATTTCCACGCTCGGGCTTAGCGCGCCGCCGGGACTATCGATCAGCAGAAGTACTCCCTTAATCGCCTCGTCGTTTTTCAGAGTTTCGATCTTTTCTAAAATTTCGCTATCGTCCATTATCGCGCCGCTTAGCGAAAGCTGAGCGAGATTCGCGCCCTTTTGTTGCGCGCTTTCGCCGCCTGCAAAAATCAAAAACAAAATAAGCAGAAAAATCAAGGATTTAAAGTATTTGTTGATAAACCCCAGCACGGCGCCGATCGGCGCAAAGATGTTTTTTAGAAATTGCATTTCATTCCTTCGATAAAAAGTGATTTTGCGTTTTTGCTCTGCAAAATGAGCTGTAGCGGCAGCTGAGCTTCGTCACACTCAATGCCTTCAAAAACGGCGATGTCGGCGAGCTTGCCCTCTTTTAGCTCGCCTAAGCTTAATCCCAGCGCGGCTGCCGCATTTCTCGTCGCGCCTAAAAGTAACGCCCGTGCCAGTTCCGCCAGGCCCAGCTCTTCGTGCATCATTAAATTTGCGCGCAGCTCGTCTAAAAAGCTTAGGCTAAAATTTGAGCTAAGCCCGTCGGTAGCGATGTTGTAATTAAGCCCGCTTGCGAGCAGCTTTTTAAAGCTTAACCGCCTTTTGCTAAGCAGGCGGTTGGAGCGCGCGCAGTGCGTGATCGAGTGGAGTTTCGGATCAAAGATGCTAAAATCATCCACCCAAACGCAATGCGTAAAAAGCGTGCGAAGCCCGCTAAAATGCGTTACGAAGCTCTGCGGCGAATAAAAAGGCGCGGGCGCAGGATTAAATTTAGAAAGCCAGGTTTTAAGCTTACCGCGACCCGCGCGCAGCCACTGCCGCTCGTAAGCACTCTCCATAAAATGCGTGCTTATGGCAAGCCCGTTTTCGCGGGCAAGCCTGGTCGCAAACTCCATAATCTGCGGGTGCGTCGAATACGGCGAGTGTACCGACACGGCGGGGATAAAAAGCGAGCTTGCAAGCGTCTTTGAGCGCTCAAAACGCTGCTTAAATTTCAAAATATTCTCCGCCGCAGCATTCTTGCTCGCGCCTAAAATTTCATTGAAAAACACGGTTCTAATGCCGCTTTGCGCGCAAGCTTCAGCCTCGCCGCCGAAGCTTGAAATTTCGCCGATCGTGCCCACGCCGCTTCGCATCATCGCGACGATCTGCTCCAAGATCAGCCGTCCGCGCGCCGCGGCGTCCAGCTGCTGCCTGGAGGCGATGACGCTACCTAGCCAGTCCAAAAAATCGCCGTAGCGCAGTGTGCCTTTGTTTGCGCTAAATTCCAAATGCACGTGCGGATTTATAAACGCAGGCATCGCTATGTCGCCGCTAAAGTCCAAAATTTCGGCTTGCGGGTATTTGCGTGCCGCGCTTGCAAAGGCGCAAACCTCGATTATTTTCTCGTCAAAGACGATCGCGCCATCTTTTAAAATTTTAAAATTCTCATCGCAGACAAGAACCCACTTCGCCCTTAAAATTCTCATCGTTTTCCTTATCTAAAACAGCGCGTGATTTTAGCATAAAATTCTCTTTCGCGCTAAATTTAGAGTTAAAATTTTATCGCTTGGGCTTGAGCGGGCAAATTTGGCGCCATAGTAAAAAATAAGCTCGCTTTGGTTATAATTTTTGCTTAAATTTCAAAACAAGGACGCAAAAATGAAAATTATGGTGATTCAAGGACCGAATATCAATATGCTTGGTATGCGCGAACCCGCTATTTACGGGGTTATGAAGATGGAGGATATCCATAAGCAGATGAAGGCGGTCGCCGATCAGAGCGGCAACGAGATCGAGTTTTTTCAGAGCAATTTCGAAGGCGAGATCGTTGACAAGATCCAAGAGTGCTTCGGCACCTGCGACGGCATCATTATCAATCCCGCCGCCTACACGCACACTTCGCTCGCTATCCGCGATGCGCTCGCCGCAGTCAGTCTGCCCGTGATCGAAGTGCATATCTCAAACATCGCTCGCAGAGAGGAGCTTAGACAAAAAAGTCTAATAGCGCCCGTAACAGCGGGTCAGATCATCGGTTTCGGCCCCGTGGGATACCATCTGGCGATGATCGGAATGATTCAAATTTTTGAGCAGATCAAAGCCGCCAGAGCCGAGCAGAAAGCCGATTAGGACTGGGTTAAATTTGAAAAATTTTATCTTAAAGGACGAAAACGCTGTTTACCACGAGTGCGGATACAGCTGCGACAACGCGATATTTCTAAGTCTCGCGGGGCGCAAATTTTTCCTCACCGATGCACGCTATAGTATCGAGGCGCGCGAGCTTTGCAAAGACACCGAGGTGATCGAGGTCGAGCGGAATTTGATAAAAGACGCGCGGCTGTTTTTGCGAAAGGCAGGCGTTGCTGAGCTTAGCTATAACCCGTACGATTTTAGCGCGGGCGAGTGGGAAGCTCTGAGCAAGGGGCTTGGGATAAGATTTAAGGCGCGGGCGAATTTTTCGCAAATTTCGCGCATAATAAAAACCGAAGACGAGATAAAAATTTTAAAACGCGCGGCGCAGTTGGGCGCTGAAAGATTTGACGAATTTGCCGCCTTCGTGCGCGAAAACGGCGAAGGGATGAGCGAAGAGGAGCTGTTTTTTAACGCCGAGCTTATCTTTAAGAAAAAGGGTGAGCTCGCGCTTAGCTTTTCGCCTATCGTAGCGATCAACGAAAACTCCGCAAAGGCGCACGCTCTGCCGAGCAAAAAGCGGCTACGTCGGGGCGATTTGCTCCTGCTTGACGCGGGGGTTAAATTTAACCGCTACTGCTCCGATAGGACGCGTACGGCGTGCTTTGACGAAAATTTTAACTTCGGCAAAGAGCAAAATTTTAAAAACGCCAAACGCCAAGAAATTTACGAGATCGTAAAAGAGGCTCAGGCTCTTGCGATCGCGGCGGTTATGCCCGGCAAAAAGGCGCGCTATATCGACGCGGCGGCTAGGGATTTTATCGCCGCTCAGGGCTACGGCGAAGCGTTTTTTCATAGCACCGGACACGGCGTCGGAGTCGATATCCACGAGCTTCCCTTTATCTCAAAGCGCGGAGATACCGTGCTAAAAGAGGGGATGGTCTTTAGCGTGGAGCCGGGGATCTATCTGCCCGGCGAGTTTGGCGTGCGCATCGAGGATGTCGTGGTCGTGCGCGAAAACGGGGCTGAAATTTTATGAGGGTAGCTAGGTGAACGTGCGACTTAAAGAAAACGAATTTTACGAGTGCACGGACGCGCTGTGCGTCGTAAAAAGCGCCGTTTTTCCGATGAGACGCCGCGAGCGCGGAAATTTTAAAAATTTATACCTGATTGGACTCGGCGGAAATTTAGGAGATGTCAGGCGGCGCTTCGAGCGATTTTACCGCGTTTTACAAAGCGACGCGCGCTTTTTCGTAGCGCAAAATTCCTTGATCTTAAAAAACAGGCCGTTTGGCTTTTTAGATCAGCCCGATTTTTTAAACGCCGTGATGCTAGTGCAAAGTTCCCTAGCGCCGTTTGCGCTGCTTAAGATTATGCAGCGCGCGGAGCTACGATTTGGGCGTAAACGAAGCTTCAAAAACGCGCCGCGCACGCTGGACGTGGATATTTTATATGCAAGCGCGAAGGTGCGTGCCTGCGAGCGGCTGATGCTGCCGCATCCGGGTGTTTGCGAGCGCATAAGCGTGATTTTGCCACTTGGAGAGATGAAATTTAAAAGAGGACTGATATGCAAACTAAAATCGTAAATTTTTTAAGCGCCAAGGGCGGAGTCGGCAAGAGCGTGATTGCAGCAAATTTCGCCGAAATTCTAAGCGAGCAGGGCTACCGCACGGCGATCATAGAAGCGCCAAATTTAAACAATCAGGAGATCATCTTAAACGCTTTGCAAAGAAAGAGGATTTCGCTACCAAGCGCCGTTGCGGTAAAAATTTCGCAAAATTTAACGCTCGTTTCGCCCGCGCTTGCTTCACAAAATCACGCATCCTCGCAAAATTCTATTAAAAACGCAAGTTCTAGCGCAGACGATTACGTCATGCAAAATTCTATAGGTAGCGCGCAAGGCTCGCAAGACGACGAAAGTGGCGGCTCGCACAATTACGCGCAAAAACTCACGAGCTCTGATGGCAAAAACAACTCAGAAAATTCCGCCGCTTCAAATTCAATAGCAAACGCTGCAAAAAATTCTACGAATTGTGCAGCCAAAAAGCCGCAGAATTGCGAAGATGGATGGAATTTTACAGAATCAGAAAGCCTAGAGAATTTTAAAAGCGATGATTTCACCAAGCAAAATTCAATCCCTGACGAGAATTCTCAAAATTCCGCAAGTAAAGATGAAATGAAAAATTCCGCCCGCTTATCAAATCCCGAAGAAGCCGGGAATTCCGCAAACGCAAAGGCTCACGAAAGCCCCGCTCGCTTCGCAAGCGAGCTGAAAGATGCGGGAATCTTCGATTTTATTTTGATCGATGCGGGGCTTGAGTATCTTGGAGATTTTTTGAGCATCGGCGACGAAAATATCGTGCTGTGTGCGAACGAACCCTGCTCGATCAGCAACACCTACGCGCTTTTAAAGACGCTTGGGGCGAGCAAAAAAGAGGTTTTGTTTTTGCTAAATTTCACCGCGAGCGAGGATGATGCCGTGATGATCTACGAAAATCTAAAGTCGGTCACGCACCGCAATATAAGCGAACTGGGCTTTAAATTGCTAGGCTTTGTGCCGTTTTGCAAACAAGTAGCCGTCTGCTCACAAAATCGCGCGCTTTTTAACTCGCACTATCCGTTTTCGCCCGCTACCATCGCGCTTAGACAGAGCGTCTCGCGATTTTTAAGTAAACAGGGCTGCGAGCCGATCGATATGAGCGCTTACCGCGGCGTCGGCGGATTCTTACGAAAACTTAGCAACCTAGTATGATTTACAACGAGATTTTAAATCACGTAAATTCTACTATTTTAAACGGAATTTTAAAAATTTAATGCTATTCTTAAAGCTGAAATTTTAAATAATATACATAAAAGATAGATTAATCATGCAGTTGAAAGAAATTTTAAAAGACATCAAAATTGCCCGCGACAATCTCAAAAACGTGGGCAAAAGCGCCACGATCTTCGGCTCGGCACGCTTTAGCGAGGATAATCGCTACGTAAAAGACGCGCAAAAGCTCTGCGAAGGGCTCGCCGATTTAGGATACTCGATCATCACCGGAGGCGGTGGCGGCATTATGCAAGGCGCCAACCGAGGCGCATTTGCGAGAGCAAGAACGCACAGCGTGGGCTTTAACATCATGCTGCCGTTTGAGCAAAAAAGCAACGGCTTTTTGACGCAGGGCGCGAAATTTTCAGCATTTGCACCACGCAAAGGCGCTCTCATCGAAAACAGCGAAATTTTCGTCATCTTTCCGGGCGGATTTGGGACGCTGGATGAGTTTTTTGAAATTTTAGTGCTGGTACAGACGGGCTTTAAGCGCGCACGGATCTATCTTTACGACGAGGAATTCTACGCGCCTTTGATGGAGTTTTTCCGCACTTCGCTGCTAAAATCTGGTGCGATAAACGAAAGCGATCTGCAAAATTTTAAGCTCTGCGACAGCGTGGATGAAATTTTGACGGACGTGCGACGTAAGGAGAACGAATGAAAATTTTAGTCGCGATGAGCGGCGGCGTGGATAGCTCGATGTGCGCGAAGCTGCTGCAAGACGCGGGGCACGAGGTGCAGGGCTGCTATATGAAGCTGCACGCAAAGCCGGGCTATCATGAGGCAAACATCGCCAAAGTTCGCAAAGTAGGCGAGTTTTTGGGTATAAAAATCCACATTTTGGATCTGCAGAATGATTTTAATCGCGACGTTTACGAGCCCTTCGTGCAGGCCTATATAGATGGTCTTACGCCAAATCCCTGCGCGCTGTGTAACCGCCGCATAAAGCTCGGCAAGCTTTTGGAATTTGCGCGCGAGCAGGGCTTTGAGCGCCTAGCTACCGGGCATTACGTCCGTATCGAGGATGAGCTTTTAAAAGCCGCCGCAGATCTCAGCAAAGATCAGAGCTATTTTTTAGCAAACATCGATCCCGCCGCGCTTAAATTTATGCTCTTTCCGCTTGGAGGGATGTATAAAAAGGATGTCAAAGAGGCTGCGCGCGCCTATACGGAGCTTTCGCAGATCGCCTCTGCGAGCGAAAGCAGCGAGATCTGCTTCGTCGATACCACCTATATCGACGTTTTGAACCGCCATACGGGTACCAAAATGCCCGGCATCGTGCGCGACCGTGCGGGCAACGCTATCGGCACTCACGAAGGCTATATGCACTACACGATCGGCAAGCGCCGCGGTTTTACGGTGCACGGCGCGCATGAGCCGCACTTCGTGCTAAGCATCGACCCGCACAAAAACGAGATCGTCGTGGGCGGCAAGGAGGAGCTAGCGACCTACGAGTTCGACACCGAAAATTTTAATGCTTTTTTAAGCAAGGATGAAATTTTAAATATGCCGGGTCTCGGCGTTAAGATCCGCTACCGCAGCGCCAAACTCCCCGTTAAAATTTCGCCTCGCGAAGACGGCGGCGTGCATGCCGTGCTGTCCGCGCCCGCAGCGGGCATCGCTCCTGCACAGCTCGCGGTTTTTTACGACGAGCGCGACCGCGTAGTGGCAAGCGGCTTTATAAAATAGCGCTTCACATCCGATGCTTGCTTTCGGCGCCGCTTAGGGCTCATCTGTTTGCAAAACGGCGCTTTGATCGCACCGTTTGATCTACACTCGCTCTGTTAAATTTCATATCGAAATAAGATATTTGCGCTTTTGAATCCAAGCCGCTAAATTTTATCTTGCGAGCTCGGCGCGCAAATTTTATGCGCGTAGCTTTACGATTGAGCCTTTTAAATTTACGCTCTGTCGCTGTGTTGCCTGCACTGCTAGCGAAATTTACGAAAGTTGCGGTGCTAAAATAAAATTTACGGCGACGCCTTATCCAAGCGCGACGCGACGCAAAGATCGCGATCGATACAAAATATTTCGCGAGCCGTCGCGACGACGCGAAACGAAATTTGCGCGCTCCCTCTTAAAGCGATTTGCAATGAAATTCTAAACCTGTGCCAGAGCCCACGACGACGTTTAAATTTTATAAATTTGTGCCGAAGCAAAATCAAATTTTAAAATTTAGCAGCGCTTTTCATGCTCGAATTGTGCTCAAATCGCGGCTAAAATTCCACTCGCGTCTTTATCTCAAAAAGCAGCTCGCCGTCCACCGCCTCAAGCCCGCCATTCTTTATCATCTCGCGAATTTTACTCGTGCCAAGGCTGCTTTTTTGAAGCAAAATTTCAACCAAATCTAGATCCCTGATCTCATAAATGCAGCGATCTATCAGTTGCGAAGAGCCCAGATCGTCGAAGTAGAAAAATCGTCCGCCGTTTGAATAGACCCGGCCGTATAGCCCACCGTGCACGCCGCCTACCCTGCGCCACTCGTGCGGCAGCTCGAGCGCGAAAAGTCCGCTTTTGCGAGCGACCAGCCTGCGAGTGCTGCGACCGCCGCCCCAAACATCCGCGCGCTCCAAAAAATATATCCGCTTACCGCTTTGAAACACGCTGCCGCTAAGCGCGTGAACTTCGCCCGCGAAGGGATTGTCTGCCGCGCGCTTTTGCTTTCCGTCATTCTCGTCGAAATAATAGATGCCGCCAGGGGAGGCAAAAAGCAGATGGTTTGAATGCGCAAGCTGCCTATTTAGCGGAGTATATGGCGCGGAGACGGGATCAAATTTTAAATCGTTTGCAAAAACGTCGCCGCTTTTCGCATCCCACAAAAAATAGCTCAACCACTGCCTCAAAAGTTCGTAATGCCCGCCGTTATCCCGCGCGTCAAGGCGCAGGTTTTTAAAATACACGTTCGCGCCGTCTGCGGCGTAAACGCCGCTCTCCCTGCCGTCGCTTCCCTCTATCTGGCGCAGGCTCGCGGCATCGGCGCCGGGCAAAACCTCTCCCTTATAAAACGCGCGAGAGCCCTGCGCAGCGTAATATACACCCGCGATTTGGCGCAGATCCGTAGCGTCCATTCGCTTAAATTTATAAATGTAGCTTTGCGGCTTGGGCGCATCCCAAAAGATATGCGCCAAGGTTTCATAAGTGAGCTTAAACGCCCCCAGCGCGTCGTTCCACACCACCTCGCCGTCGCAAAAATAGCTAACTTGCCCGTCGCTTACGTATCCGAACGCTACGGCTTTCGTGCGTGCGGGCTCTAGCTCGCTCATCGCGATATTTCCGCAATATACGGCGTTTTTATCCGCCGCGACGTTGGAGCGGTAGCCGGAGCCGAAATCCAAAACCCGAAAGCTCGCCGCGTCCGCGTCCGGTATCGCAAAATAGCCCGCGCCCACCACGAGGGCGTAAATTTCATCTCCTTTTTTATAAAAATCGCTGTATTTGATCTGCTCATCGTCCCGCGGCGAGTAGTCGCCTGCAGAATTTATGACCACCGCCAGAATAAGCACGCTAAAAGCCGCGAATACAAATATCGCGCCAAGCACGATCTTGCGCCAAAGTGGCATGCCCCGAGGCGCGTCTCGCGCCGACTTACGATCTGCTTCTACCTTGCGCGCCCTAGCTTTGCGCTTCTTTTGCGCGCGCTCATCCTTTGGCTCTTGCGTAAAATCTTCATACATCTTTTGCCTCAAATTTAATCTCGCCGCAGATTGCGCGGCACTTGAAATTGTACAAAAGCGCGGCTAAATTTATGAAATTTAACGCTACGGACAAATTCTAATTCAACTCTTTGCGACGCTAATTTATTTTACGAATGCCACAAAATCTCTGGCAAATTTTAATTCAAAGCGCTTCGTAACCGCACGGAATCGGCGCCGTAACGCTTGCAAACACAAAATCCTCATCGCCCGTATTTTTCATACCGTGGCACTCTCCGCTTTTGGAAATGATTAGATCGCCCGCGCAGATCGGTACCTCCTCGCCCTTGCTCGGATAAAACACGCCGCGTCCGCTTAAGCAGATCCACACGTCATCGCCACCGGGGTGAATATGCGGCGCTACGACCTGACCACGTTTGACAATCCAAACCGCGCCGCAAGTGGCCTCCGTAGTAAAAAATGTCGTTTTTACGGCTCGCTCGTCGCTACAAATAGCATCTTTTATATGAAAAATTCTTTGCATTTTCGCTCCTTTAAGTTCACCACATCCGGCGCGGTTTCGGCGGAATTTTAGCATTCTTTTCGTGCAGCGAAAGTGAAATTTCAAGCGCCAAACTCGCAACGCAACCTTAAATAAAAATTTTAAATTCACATTTTACTGTGCGATTTTTTTGGAGGATTGAAGATCGCATCTAAAAGTAAGAAGACGCATAAGCATGGTATTTGTGGATAGAATTTCGGCTTTAATTTAAGACGGAATTTTAAAAATTCTTCTAAATTTAAAACTGCTCTGCTAGATAAATTTATTAAATTTGATATGAGCTTTGCTTGCGCGCTTTTGCTACCCAGATTAAAGCCAAATCGTAGCTTTTATCAAAGACCTCGCATGGCGCAGACTTTACAGCAAGCTCCAAGTCGGTTCATAAATAGATGCTACCTCCGGCTTGTTTTAGCAAATACGCATTTTGTGCCTCGAATTTTTGCATATTTTACGATAATGTTTTTATAGCGCATAACATACCGATCACGAGCCAAGCGGGAGTTCAAAGAGATAGCGTTAGAATTTTACACTATCTCTTAAATTTCAAAACTATTTTATCTTGCTTGGATCCAGCGCAATCTCGTCGTTTTTGATCACGCCGATCCCTTTATTTAGCACGTTTTGCGCGATCTGTTTAGCTTCTGCTAGCGAGTGCATCGCGAAGGTGCCGCATTGAAATTTATTCAGCTCGGGGATATCCGCTTGAGAGGCCACACCCAAAATATCCTTCATACTCGCGCTCCACGCCGCTGCGACGGCGCTCTCGCTAGGCGCCCCGATCACGCTCATATAAAAGCCCGTGCGGCATCCCATCGGCGAGATGTCGATAATCTCGACGTCCGCGCTATTTAGGTGCTCGCGCATGAAGCCCGCGAAAAGATGCTCCAGTGTGTGGGTGCCGCGCTCGCTCATGATCTCTAAATTCGGACGGCAAAACCGCAGATCATAGACGCTAATTTTATCGCCGCTTTTGGTGCGCATGCTCTTTGCGAGCCGCACGCCCGGGGCATTCATGCGAGTATGATCAACCTTGAAACTATCTAACAATGGCATATTTTCTCCTTAAATTCAGATCACGGCGATTTTAACATAAAATTTCGCACTTTTAGGCGCACAGACGAAATTTTGGCTACAATTACGTTTATTTTCAGGAGAATTAATGCCCTACATAAACGTCAAAATCACCAAAGAGCGCGGCGGCTTAAGTCGCGAACAAAAAGCAAGGCTCGTCAAGAACCTCACCGACGCCCTCGTAGCCGTGCTGGGTAGGGGCGAAAAAACTACGGTCGTGACGATAGACGAAATATCCACTGACGACTACGCGATCGGCGGACGACTAGTAAGCGAAATCAGAAAGCGGCAGAGCTAAGCTCGCGCGTCAAGCTAACTTTGAAAAGTTAAATTTTAGAATTTTAAAATTTTCATGCGAAATTCTACGCGGCAGGTTTCACTTCTAAGGGAATAAAATTTGCGACAACCTCAGCTTGCAAGATGAAATTTTACGCTAAATTCCATGCTGTAAAATTCCAAAAACCAACCGAGCGGAAATTTTAAAGCGGATCTAATGGTGAAATTCTTTGAAAAATAGACAAGATAGAATTTATGCAAGTTTTAAAATCTTACTAGATAAAATTTAATCCTCGCAAAGTTTAAAATTTCGTAAAAATAAATAGACGATTTATTAGCGAACTAGCGTTCCCAAATTAGCTTTTTGCCGAAAGTTAGGGTATTATCGGTCATTTTCATCCAATCAATTCTGATTGTAAAAAAATCGGTCTCCATCGCGCGCGCAAACGGGAAGCGCTTAAGATATAGCGAGGTTTCGCGCTCATCCGCGCTACGGATATGGCCGCAAATCTGCACGCCTTTGATCCTACCTACAAATTTCGTATCCAGCGCGACCGTAGCTGCAACTCCGCGGTTGGCAAAGACTGCTTTGATATGCTCGGAGTCGCTCGCGCTTGCGATGATGAGCTCCTTATTTTGCGGATCGTAGGCGTAAAATGCACTGCAGCAATATGGCAGATTATTGCGCAAAACTCCGAGAGATAGGAGTTTCATCCTGCCTAAAAACTCGTCGAATTTATCCTGAGCGGCACACATTTTAAGCCTCCTTTTTACTAAATTATACAATGATTTTCTTTTATTAGCTATAATCGCGAGCCAAAATTAGGAGAATTTTTATGGAAAATTATAAAAAAGTAAAAGAGATGTTTTTGATGCAACAAGCCCTAAATGACGAAACAAACGGCGTGGGCTGGGAGGACGGCTATACAAAAAACGGCAAACTTATCAACTGGAAGCGCTGCATTTACATGGAATGCGCCGAGCTCATTGATAGCTTTGCGTGGAAGCATTGGAAAAATATCTCTGCAGCGCCGGACGTGAATAATATCGTCATCGAGATCGTTGATATTTGGCACTTCGTAATGAGCTATATTTTAGAGCAATATTACGGCGGCAAAGACATCGACCACATCGTAAGCGACGTCACGGCAGTAAGCGGATTTGCAGAGTTTAGCTCCTACGCCTACGATGTGCGCGAATACAGCATCTACGAAATCGTAAACGACATCGAGCTCATAATCCACGAAACAAGCGGCTTTGAGCTGCAAATCGGTGAGCTACTGACCGATTTTTTTCGCGTCGCGATTAAATGCGGAGTGAGCTTAGACATACTTTTTGCCAAATATATCGGCAAAAACGTGCTAAATAAATTCCGCCAAAATAATGGTTATAAAGAGGGCAACTACCGCAAAATCTGGGGAGACCTTGAGGATAACGAGGTGCTAATCGAGGTGCTATCAAAAGGCACAGTAAGCGCAAGCGAAATTTACGAGCAATTGCAAAAGATCTACGAGGCGACGAAGTAAAGTCATGGATTTGCTTGCGAAATTTATCTTTAAGGTTTTAAAATTCCATCTATAAAATTTCGGCAGGCAAATTTTAAAAAAGAGGTTTGATTTGAAATTCTGCAGTTTTGTGCCTAAAATTTTACGCAATATCAGCTTATTTATAAGTGGCAAAATTCCGCGCAGCAAGCAAATAAATATTCGCAACAGGTAAAAACATAGCTAGATGCGGTCTCCCTTTACGCACTATAAATGAGCAGATTAAACGCAGGCGAGCGATCAAAGCATAAATTTCGTATTATAAGGCAGGATGAGCCGGTTAAAAAAGCGAATGAGCCAAGCGAGCGGATTGATGAGGCACGGTGCGGCAGTCAAAATAAATCTCAGCTCAAATTCCGTCGCAAAAGTCGCTAAAATAACGCAAATAGGAGCATACATGGGTAGAATTTTTAATTTGGCAAAGCAGGACTTTTTTACGCGCAAGTTCATTTTGCTCTCGCTACTACCACTTGTGTGCTCGCTCATAATCTTAGGCACGCTCGCATTTTTCGGCGGCAAAGAGCTTTTTGACGCGCTTTCGCAGGGCGCGCAAAGCGGCGATTTTAGCTTCTTGGACGAACAGCGCTTCCCGGTAATTGCAAAAGTTTTAAGCTTCGCTGCTACGAAGTGGATTATCGGCGCGATTTTTTCGGTGTTTGCCAGCTTTGCGGTACTGATGCTTAGCGTGTTTTGTGCGCTTATCATAGCAGGATTTCTGACGCCCGCAGTCACTAAAGAGATCAACGCTCGCCACTACCGCCTAATCCGCGCGGATGAAGCGAGCACGGCGCGAGTGCTAAAGCTGATGAGTCTTGAAATTTTAAAATTTTTAGTGATTTTATTTATATGTTCGGTGCTTTTGTTCGTGCCGGTAATAAATTTATTCATAATCAACGTGCCGTTTTTTTATATCTATTACAAGCTGATTCTAATCGACGTCGCTTCAAACGCGTTAAGCGCGAAAAGCTTCGAGCGCTCTTATAAAATGGGTGGCGGATATAAATTTGCCCTAAGCGCTTTTATTTTTTACCTGCTGTGTTTGATCCCGCTGGTAGGATTATTTTTCCAACTATTTTTCATCATCTTTTTGACGCACGTAGTGCTGATAGACGAAAGCGCCCGCAATAAAAATCGCTAAAGATTAACTAAAATCAATGAAAAATTTTGAAATTTTCATAAAATAGTGCAAAATTTTTTAAGAAAGGATTTCTATGAAATCAGGTGATATCTACATTTGCAATATATGTTCGCTCAAAAGCAGCGACGATGAAAACGCGGTCTTTATCAAGGCGCATAAAAACGGCGAGACGGTGCATATCTGCACATCCTGCATGCCTAGCGTCATCCATGGCTCAGGCATGGTCGTAAAAAGCAACTCCGAGATCGAAGAAGAGCTTCAAGACGCTGCAAACTAGCTGCTAGCACCACTTGCTGCGGCGCGTTTTAATTTGTTTATTAATCTGCGCGCCGCAAAATTCTAAAATTCTAAAATTCTAAAATTCTAAAATTCTAAAATTCTAAAATTCTAAAATTC
>NZ_CALJPC010000056.1 GCF_937981295.1 uncultured Campylobacter sp. | reverse complement strand
TCGCGGTGCAAGCCCTCGGTAAAGACGCTTACGAAAAACTTGCTCGCGCAGTAGGCCACGGCGTTTGGTACGATGCTGTAGCCGCCTGCAGAAGATATATTTATGAGTTGAGTGGGCTTATACCTATAATCTCGCGCAAATAGACTAGAAAGCAGCGTAAGCGCGACGACGTTTAGCTGCAACATCTGCTCGGTTTTATCTAAATTTTGCTCTCCTACGGCTCCGTAGTCACCAAAGCCCGCGTTATTGATGAGCGCCTTTAGCTCGTAGCTTTTTAGCTCGTCCCAAAGTGCTAGGACGTTCTCGCTGCGCGCAAGGTCGCAAATTTTAATAACGACGTCCGATTTGGGCGCGATCTGCGCGATCTCGTCCTTTAAGCTTTGCAGCAGCTCCGCTCTGCGCGCGATTAGGATCAAATTTTCTCCGCGCCCAGCAAACGCCTTTGCCGCAGCCGCTCCGATACCAGAACTTGCACCAGTGATGACGATATATTTTTTCATTTTCTATCCTTTTTAGATTTTTCAGTTTGAAATTTTACCGAAGCTCGCCGCGTATTCATGCGTCCGCTCGTCTTAAATTTACAAATTTGCCGGCATTTTGCAAGGCGGTTTACTCGCCGCTTATGGGCGTGCGCTTGGTGTCTACCACTTTGCCGTCTAGATAGTACCGACCGCCTGCGGCGTAGTGAAGCGTCTTTAACTCGTCGGGGATCTTTTCAAACAGACAGCGTCCGCCGTCAAATATCCGCTCGTCCGCATACGCCGCGACGACCTCGCCGATGAAAAGATCATAACTCTGCTCGTTATGAGGCTCGGGGATACGCTTGCAAACGAGCCATGCGGCGCAGCCCGCGATCAGCGGTACGCGGGAGTCATCTTTATAAAAAATTTCCACGTTTTTCATCTTGTCCGCGTTATCAAAGCGCGAGTTGTTTTCGGCGCCTAGCTCGCTAAGCGGCTCCGCCTGCGCGGCCGTGGGGATCTGCACGGCGAAATACCCGCTCTTTTCGATGAGCGTCCCCGCGCATGAGCCATTGTGCGGCACGATGGTAACTTTGTCGTAGTCAAGCGCCTGCACCCACGTTATCGCCATTGCATTGACGTCGCATCGTATTTGGCCGATACGAGTGTGGTCGCGCCCGGGTTTAGGATACGGTATGATTTTTGTAGATCTACTTTGATGATAGCCATTTTTGCTCCTTTGATTAAATTTTATCAGCGGCAGATACCGCAAATAACCGAATCGGCTCGGTATTAATTTGCTCTAAATTTACGTCTTAGCCTGTTAAGCCGGCCTAAGTCCTGGCGCGCTTGGATTAAATTTCTCCGCGGCGCGCGAAATTTAGCGGGCTTAAAATTTCACCCGCTATTTTCTGTGGATCTTATAGCCCTTGCCGCTTTTTGTTTTTAGCAGCGAAATTTTTCCGTCCTTCGAGACGTAGCAGCCACCCTTAACTTTGCTTAAAATTTCGCTCTGCGGCAAGCTCGCCCAAAAAATTTCTACTCTGCTTTTATCCGCGGAAAATATCCCGTAGATCGCAAGCGTAGCGTTATCCGGATCGTGCAGCCTCACGTCCGCGACGTCAAAAACCTGCACGCAGCCATTCTTGATCTTTGAAAAGCTCTGCCCCGCGGCAACCAAGCAGCCGTGCTCATCCGTGCCGCTGCCTATCATCGGCCCCTGCACCGCGGGTACCTTGCAGACGCCCTCACTAGCGCCGCAGTCCGCAGCCGCGCCTTCGCCCCTCTTATCCATTGCGCTCGTATCCTTGCCTAGCTTTGCGTCGTGCGCCGCGCAGCCGCACAAAAGCGCCACCGCAAAGGCCGCGATTAAAATTTTACCTCTCATCTTTACTCCTTTAAATAAATTTTATCTGCACTCAAAGCTACTCGCGCTATTTTCGTCGTCGCCTACGTAGGTAGCGACTTTTGGGTACGCGCAGATAGGGATCTGCTTGCCGGCGCGGCTCGTGCTTTTGCCTAGCAGGCTAGATGGAGCCGTTCCCTGCTCGCGCCACGCTTCAAGCGCGCTTAGCGGATCGACGTCATCGATGCCGTTACCGCCGCCACAGTGATTCATCCCAGGCAGTGCAAAAAATCGCGCAAATTCGTCCGCATTCGCGTTCATTTCCACTAGCTTTTTAAACCAATCGCGCTGATCCATCGCCGAAAATACGGGATCGGAAACGCCCGTTACAATGATGAGCTTACCGCCGTTAGCGCGGAAGCTATCTAGCTTGGTCGAAATCGCATCGTTTATCGCCGCGGTTTCAAATGTTCGCTCTACGTTCTTATCAAAATCAAAGCTCATCAGATCAAACTCCGGTTGCGGCGGCGTCAAGAAATAATAATTCATCGAACCCTTTGAGAGTACGATATTTCTAGCATTTGGCTCTGCCGTTTGCGAGTCGCCAAGCTTCCACATGCGCCAGCCGGGCTGATTTACTCCGGCATCGTAAAACCAGCCGCTGTAAATTTGCTCGCCCTTGCTGTTTTTTGCGCCGTCAAATATCGCCTTTATCGCAGAAATTTTATCTTTGGGCAGATCAAGTCCGCTGGGATCGAACTCGCAACGCTCCCAAGCGCCGATGATTCCGTCTTTTAGGCCGTTTAGCGCATCGCATTTATCTAAAACCGCCCTGCTTAGCTTATCCAAATCCTCCTGCGTAAGGACGTTTGCAAAAATTTTATCCCCTGCGGCGTTTTTAGGCGCGATCTTCATAAGCTACCGGTTGTCCCACTGCTCCGCGATCGCCGCGCGCGAAAGCCTAAAACCCGGATTTGCCGCGATTACGCCGTCAAATTCCAGCGGATACCTCTGCGCCGCCATCAGAGCCGAGCGCCCGCCGTTTGAGCAGCCCATAAAGTAGCTGTGCGCGGGTGCTTTTTTATACGTCGCAAAAACCAGCTGCTTTGAGACGCTCGCGACCTTGCCGATAGCCTGATAGGCATAGTCTAACCGTGCCTGTTGCTCAAGCCCAAACTCGGGCGTAGGCGTAGGATGTCCCGAATCGGTCGTGACGACCGCATAGCCCCTCATAAGCGCGGGCGTTGCGGTGCTAGTGCGGATAGGCACGGCGCCAAGAGCCGGTGCTACAAAGCCGTCCAAACCGCCTCCGCCCTGAAATAGCAGCTTGCCGTTCCAGTCGCCTGGCAAGCGCAGCTCAAATTTTATGCCGTAATGCTTGCCATCCGAGCCCGTACGCGAGGCTATCTCGCCGTGAATTATGCAGTGCGGCGCTGCTTTTAGCGTCTTTTTAGCGCCTCCCGTTAGCGCAGACATCTTATCGGCGCCGATTTCGCCGCTTTGATTCCAGATCGCTTCGCTAATCTTTGTATCGTAAATTTTCGTGCCCTTTAGCGCCGCGCAAGCCTGCTCGTCAAAATCGCTCGCAAGCGCTCCCTGCAAGCCCAGAGCAGCCGTAAAGGTTGCAACTAGAATTCTATATTTCATTGCCGCTCCTTTTGAAATTTTATTAATCATAATTTTAACATAAAAATTTATCGTGAATTTCAAGCGTATTTGAGAAATTATGGAATTCCTAGCGGAGCCATGCGGAATTTCAAATTTTAATTAAAGGGACGAAGTACTTTGGCGATCCGCAGAATCTGGCTCGTCGGTTAAGCGGTTTCGTGGATCGCGGCGGAATACTTCGATCGCCCAAAACCAAACCACGTGCCCAAAAAATCCCGAAACGAACTCATACCACGGAAGCTGAAAAATCGGTGGTGTAAGTCCTAAAAGCGGCAGCGTGATGCAATGCACTGCGATATTTACGACGATGCCAATGCGACGCCCTGAAATAGCGTAATTTTAGGAAATTTCTCGGTAGCGAAGTGTGCTTAATTTTAAATTCTGCTATTTTCGCGAAGCATTAAATTTCTCGCGTGCCCTTAAAGCTTACACGGTAAAAAATCAGCAGCGCGGCGGCTAACGCAGCAAAGCCGCAAAATAGCCCTTGGTAGCTTAAATATTCAAGCGCCTTACCACCTACGGCAGTACCGATACCACCTCCGAAAAATATCGCCGTGCCTATGATCCCGGAGGATAGACCTTTGGCGGAGCCACAACGAAGTGCCGCGCTTGCTAGGACGGACTGCGCGCAAACATAGCCGAATCCCAGCAAAAACGTCCCTACATATGCGGTGGCAGCGAAGCAACTCGCCAAAAGGCACAGCGCCGAAGCGGACGCTAAAAAGCCGAGGGATAGAATTTTTTTTGGCGGCAACTTCTCTTTTAAATATCTAGCAGCGTTTCCTGCCAAAAAGCAAGCGACGCCGTAAAGCATAAGGCAGGCTCCGGCGAAATTTGAGCTCAAGCACAGTTTTTTAAGTAGATAAGCGCCTATGAATGAGTACGCCCCGAGCACAATTACGCCATTACATAAAGCCAAAAAATAGCTTCTCAAAAGCGCAGCATCGCCGCGCAAGCTAGCTATGGATTTTACGAAGCTCTCGCCTCCGCTTTTCGGAGCGTCTTTGAAATTTAGCGTAAATAGTGATACGAAAGATACTGCAGACAGCGCAGAAAAGGCTAAAAATATCTCCCTCCAAGAAAATCTAGCCACCGCCCACCCGCCTAAAGCTGCACTCAGTCCCTGCCCTAAAAATACCGAGCCTAGAAATATCGCTACGATTTTTTGTCTATCCTTATCGTCATATGCATCGCCTATAACGCCGAGGCAGACGGCGATTATACCCGCTGCCGCGCATCCCGTGCAAAAACGAAATAAAACAAGCCACGCTAGACTTTTTGCAGTGGAACAAAGAAGCGTAAATATCGCCAAAAAGAGCATTAGCAGAATTAAAATTTTACCTCTGCCGTAGCGATCGCTAAGATGTCCGTAAACCGGCTGAAGTAAGCCATAGGGGATCAGATATGCCGTCAAAACTGTCGAGGCTGCGCTTACCTGCACCCCAAACGTATCTGCGATGCTAGGTAGCAGTAGGGATGCGATCCAGTTATCTGCGGCAGAGATTGTCCCCGAGGCGATGATTAAGGGTAGTAGTCCTTTTTTGCAGCGCATTTTAAATTCCTAAATTTACGTAATTTTAGCCATTATAACTCTTTTGCTAGAAAATTTGGAATTTTAGTAAGCTCAGCGAATATGAGACGACAGGCATGGATCGCGAATTCGCAGCGGTGTCGCAATGCTGCGGCAAGTATAGCGCAATGGTCGGCATACAATGATGCATCTACCTTGAAGGGGCGAAGGCAGGTAGTAACGTGAGCAGTGAGTGCATGACTAGCTTATATTTATAATCCACTTTTTTCGCGTATAAAGACCTATAAGAAATAACGCAAATTTAACAATGCCACGAAGCAGGGCTATAGCATAAGGCAAATAAGGAAAGCCCTAACTTGCAACGCGAACCCTACAATAAAATTCAAAAATTCTTTAAAATTCTACGCGGATTATGATGCCTAAAAATCAACTAAAATTTTAAGTGCGCATATCCCCGTAGCGCACGCTTTTTAGCCGCGCAATCCCGCCGTTTATCACAAGTCGCGACGAGCCATTCGGACGATCTCGTGCCGCTAGGTTAAATTTAATAGCAGCGGAATTTTGAAATTTTACGAATGCAGGGATTTCAATGAGCGCTTGAAATTTTAATCCGGGGCGATGATTTTGATTTCATTCGCGCAAGATCCGCCAAAGTCCGCGCCGAAGGGATCTTGGACCGTGAAATAATGATCTATCGCGCCGCATCCGTGCCCGATCTGCTCACCCCAGCCAAGCGCCCTACGCACGAAGCCTTTGGCATGGGCAACGGCTGCAGGCAGACTAAGCCCCGCCGCCAGCGCGCACGCGATCGCGCTTGAGAGCGTGCAGCCCGTGCCGTGGGTGTTACGCGTAGAAATTTTAGGCGCGGAAAACTCATAAAATTTGCCGTTTTCGTACAAAATATCAACCGCTAAATTTCTCGAATCCTCGCCCTCGCTGCTTAGTTTAAAGCCGTCATCTAAAGGCGCTGCGGATAAATTTTGTTCAAAAGAGGGCTCCGCGCTCGCCGTTAAAATTTTGCATTCGCTAGTAAAATTTTCAGCCGCGAAATTTGCGCTCTTCGTCGAACTCGCAGAATTTTCACGTGCGCCATTTTCGCTCGCTTCGCGCTGCGAAGCATTAAAATTTCGCGCTGTATCCGTTTCCGCCGTATCCGCTTCCGCCGTATCCGCTTCCGCCGCAATGCAAGTCGCGCCGCAAGCCGCGCTCGCACCCGCAAGATCGCCGCCTTTAATCAAAATCGCGCCGCCGAAAAACTGCGAAATTTTAACCGCTGCGGCGCGCATACCTGCTAAGCTTAAAATTTTCATCTCCGCCAAAACCTCGGCCTCGCGCACGTTAGGCGTGATTATATCTGCGGCGGGGGCGAGCTTGTATTTTAGCGCATGCAGCGCGCTTTTTTTCATCAAAACTCCGCCGCTGGTAGCGACCATCACGGGATCTAAGACGACGTTTTTCGCGCCGTGCCTGCTCAGGCTCTTTGCGATGGCCTCAGCAACCCCCTCATTGGAGATCATTCCGATTTTAACGGCGTCCGGAAAGATATCGCTAAAAATCGCATCCAGCTGTGCCTCCACAAAATCTGGCGAAACATCTAGCACGCCGAATACGCCGCGCGAATTTTGCGCCGTAATCGCCGTAATAGCGCTCATGGCAAACATCTTATGCGCGCTGATCGTCTTGATATCTGCCTGGATGCCCGCGCCGCCGCCACTATCAGAACCCGCGATAGTAAGAATTTTTCTCATAAAAAGCCTTTAAAATTTTAGCGCGATTATATCGAAATTCCGCTATAATTCCACTCGGTAGATTATTTTACGGGCTAAATTTAAGTTTTCTTTATGTAGTTTTTATTATAATCTACGTTCGTTTCGTAATAACTATTACAAATACAAAATTTTAACCCAATTAGAGGAAATTATATGAAAAAAGTCGCCAGTTTGATTTTCGCAGCGTTTTTAGTTTCGGGCTGCTCCTATTTTGAAAAAAAGGAAGATAAAGACGCGAAGCAAGGCGATGAGATGCCTGCGCTGCCGGTCGGCGTATTTACGGCAAAATCCGCCGACGTGCCGATAATTTTAAAATTTAACGGACAGACCGTAAGCGAGCTTGAGATAATGCTAAAACCGCAGGTTTCGGGCACCATCGAAAAGCAGCTTTTCGAGCCTGGTCATAGCGTCAAAAAGGGCGACGTGCTCTACGAGATCAACCGCTCGCGCTACCAAGCGGCGTTTGACAGCGCAAACGCTACTCTTCAAAGCGCCTCGGCGGACTACAAAAGAGCCAAGGCGCTAAAAGCCGGCAACACGATCTCTCAAAAGGATTTCGACACCGCAAAGGCCGCGTTTATGGTGGCCGAAGCAAATTTTAAAAGCGCCAAGATTGATTTTGACCACTCGCTCGTGACCGCGCCTTTTGACGGCATGGCGGGCGATACGCAAAAGGACGTAGGCGCATACGTAAATGTTGGCGAGGATCTGGTTAGGCTTTCTAAATTTGATCCGATCGACGTGGAATTCGGCATCGCAGACGTCGATAGACTGGAGCTTGATGCAAATTTAAGAAACGGGCAGTGGAAGCAGCTGGGACGTCAGGTAAGCATAAATCTCGGCGGCAAAGACTACAATGGCACGCTAAGCTTTATCGATAGCGTCATCAATACAAACACCGCGTCAGTCAGCGCCAAAGCTCAAATTCCAAATCCAAACTTAGAAATTCGCCCTGGAATTTTTACCAAAGTAAGCGTCGAGGGCTTTTATCAGAAAAACGGCTTTAAAATTCCGCAAGTTGCGCTCAAGCAAGACCTTAGCAACACCATAGTTTACGTCGTGCAAGACGGAAAAGTCGCTAAAAAAGTGGTCAAAATCACGGCTCAAGATACCCGCACGGCGACGATCTCAAGCGGGCTACAAGACGGCGATCAGATCATTTTGGATAATTTTAAAAAGATCAACGTGGGCTCCAAGGTCACTCCCGTACCCGCAAGCACCGATCCTTACGTAGCGGGACAGCCTGAAGCGTCTCAGAGCAATGCGGAAAGCGGGAAATAATGTTTTCTAAATTTTTCATCAACCGCCCCGTTTTTGCCTGCGTCGTTTCGATCATCATCGTAATCGCGGGCGTTTTGGCTCTTAAAAATTCCTCCGTCGAGGAGTATCCGCAACTCACGCCGCCGCAAATCGTCGTAAGCGCTACATATAGCGGCGCGGACGCGCAAACGATCGCCGACGTCGTCGCAGCCCCTCTTGAAAATGCGATCAATGGCGTTGAAAATATGATTTATATGGAAAGCTCAGCAAGCTCCTCCGGCGACGTTCGTATCAACGTATATTTTCAAATCGGCACAAATCCAGCAGATGCGAAAGTCAATGTAAACAACCGCGTCACGCCAGCTCTTACGCTACTTCCCGACGAAGTGCGCCGCTATGGCGTAACCGTCACCGAGCGCAGCAGTACGATGCTCGAAGTGCTTGCGTTTTACGATCCTAGCGAACAGATGGATGTCGTAGAGATGCAAAACTACGTAGCTATCAACGTCGTAGATGAGCTAAAGCGCGTGCCGGGCGTCGGCGAAGCTCAAGCGCTGGGTACGAAAGACTATGCTATGAGGATCTGGGTAAAGCCCGAGCTACTTAAGAAATTTAACGTTACGACTGCCGAGATAATCGCCGCGATAAGCGAACAAAATAGCCAATACGCCGCGGGTAAGATGGGCGAGCAGCCAATGAACTTAGGCAATCCCTACGTATATGCGATCAAGCCTGAGGGTCGTTTAAAAACCGTCGAAGAGTTTGAAAATATCATCATACGTGCGCAAAAAGATGGGAATTTCTTGCGCGTAAAAGATGTCGCCGAGGTCAAACTGGGCGGCGCAAGCTACAATATCTCGGCGAAATTTAACGGTAAAGAAATGGTGCCTGTGCTTATCTTTATGCAAAGTGGCGCCAACGCTCTAGCCGTAGTCGAAGCGGTAAATAAGCGCATAGACGAGCTTAAACCGAATTTCCCAGGCGAGCTGACCTACGACGTCGCCTACGATACGACTAGCTTCGTAAAAGTATCGATCGAAGAGGTCATTCATACTTTCATTGAAGCGTTAATCCTCGTCATCATCGTTATGTATATGTTCTTAGGCAACCTTAGAGCGACGATCATTCCGACGCTTGCTGCGCCCGTATCGATCTGCGGCGCGTTTATCGGAATTTACGCCTTCGGATTTTCGATAAATTTAATCACCCTTTTCGCGCTCATCTTAGCTATCGGTATCGTCGTGGATGACGCCATTATCGTGATCGAAAACGTAGAGAGAATTTTGCACGAGGAGCCGGATCTTAGCGTCAAAGAGGCTACCACAAAAGCGATGGGCGAGATCGTAGCGCCCGTCATCTCTATCGTGCTCGTGCTCTCAGCGGTTTTCGTGCCGGTTGCGTTTATGGAGGGCTTTACCGGGGTTATGCAGAGGCAATTTGCATTAACGCTCGTAGCCTCGGTATGTTTTTCAGGCTTCGTAGCCCTTACACTAACGCCCGCGCTTTGCGCTCTAATCTTGCAAAAAAAGGAATCTGAGCCTTTTTTCTTTATAAGATGGTTTAATAATCTTTTTAGCATCTCAACTAAAATTTATGCCGCAGGCGTCGGCATGGTTCTTCGCCACGTACTAATCAGCCTCGTTTTTGTAGGTATCATCATCTATGCAATGATAGAGCTTCTTAAGCTTACTCCGAGCGGCCTAGTGCCTAACGAAGACAAAGGCTCGATTATGGCGATGACTACGCTTCCGTCTGCATCTACGCTGCCTAGAACGGAAGCCGATCAGGATTTCATCGCAAACATCGCTAAAAAGTATCCAAACGTAAAAGATATAACCCAAATCACGGGATACGATATGCTAGCCGGAGCGCTTAGAGAAAATGCGGGAGCTTTTTTTATGAAGCTAAAAGACTGGAAAGATCGCCCGGGTGATGAAAATTCCAACTTCGCCTTAGCTGCCGCGCTAAACGGGCAGCTCTACGGCGCGGATCGCAACTCGATGACCTACGTCGTCACGCCGCCGCCTATTATGGGTCTTTCGCTTACGGGCGGATTTGAGCTCTACGCGCAAAGCACGACGGGCAAGAGCTACGATGAAATTCGCGCCGATATGGATCGCGTAACTGCCAAAGCCAATCAACACCCCGCTTTAAAGCTCGTTCGAACGACGCTGGATACCGATTTCCCGCAGTATAAGCTCTATATAGATAAAGAGAAGGTAAAAATGCTAGGCGTTAAGATAGCCGACATTTTCACCGTACTAAATTCTACCATCGGGCAGTATTACATCAACGACTTTAACCTCTTAGGCCGCACGTTTAAGGTCTATATCCGCGCTACGCAAAACTATAGAGATGATCCTAACGATCTAAAATCGCTCTACGTCCGCAGCGGCAGCGGCGATCTGATCGCGTTAAATTCTTTAGTGAGGCTTGAGCGCTCGCTGGGTCCTGATTCCGTTAATAGATTTAACGCCTTCCCGGCAGCGCAGATTATGGGTGAGCCAAATACGGGCTACACCTCGGGTCAGGCGATTGCAGCGATACAAGAGGTTATAAAAGAGGAGCTTCCTAGCGGATATTCGATCGGCTGGGCAGGTTCCGCGTATCAAGAGGTCAGCGAGACGGGCAAGGGCGCGCAGGCATTCGTATTCGGAATGATCTTCGTGTTTTTGATCCTGGCGGCTCAATACGAAAGGTGGCTCATGCCGCTTGCCGTACTTACCGCCGTGCCGTTTTCGGTATTCGGCGCGCTCGTGTTTACATATTTCCGCGGGCTGAATAACGACATATATTTTCAGATCGGCTTGCTGCTTCTAATCGGTCTGGCGGCGAAAAACGCGATTTTGATCGTAGAATTTGCGATGAACGAGCACCTAAACAACCACCGCCCTATCGCCGAGGCCGCCGTAGAGGCCGCCAAGATGAGGTTTCGCCCTATCGTGATGACGAGCCTTGCGTTCGGCCTCGGCGTGCTTCCGATGGTTATCGCTACTGGCGCAGGCGCTGCTAGCCGCCATGCGCTAGGAACCGGCGTCGTAGGCGGAATGCTCGCGGCATCTACGATCGCGATCTTTTTCGTGCCGCTGTTTTTCTACCTGCTCGAAAGCTTCAACGCCTGGCTTGATAGACGCGGCAAAAAAGTCCAAACTAACGAGGTGAACGATGAAAATAAATAATGCTCTTTTAAGCGCCTTGACGCTTGGAATTTTACTCTGCGGTTGCAACTTCAAGCCCGTTACGCCGCAAAAACAGACCGGCTTTAAGGCGGATTACGCGAGCACGAACGTTAGCACGCAGTGGTGGAAAAGCTTTAACGATCCGCAGCTAGACGCCCTGATCCAAAGCGCGCTGGAGCAAAATTCCGACCTGCAAACCGCGCTAAATAACGTCGAATACGCGCGGGTAAATTTAGGGCTGAACAAGCTCGGATACCTGCCGAACGTAAATTTAAACGGCAGCGCAGTGCGTCAAAATAATTTTGGCAACCGACCCGATCGCAACTCCCACGGCTCGTATCAGATCGGCGCGGTGCTAAGCTACGAGGTCGATTTTTGGGGACGCGTGCGTAACAGCGTAGATTCGGCACAGGCCAAATTTAATGCGACGAAATACGACTACGAAACCGCCAAAAACACGATTACTAGCACGGTTGCGACGACCTATTTTACGCTACTAGCGTTAAAGCAGCAGGAGAAAATTTTAAAAGATAGTCTAAAAAGCTATCAGGATACGCAAAACTACCGCAAAAAGCAGCTCGATGCGGGCGCGGTTAGCGAGATCGTATTTTATCAAGCCAAAGCTGCGGTCCAAAGCGCCGAGGCGAGCCTCATAAGCGTGCAAAATCAGCTCTCCGCAGCTCAAACTTCGCTAAATATCCTAACGGGCAAGAGCTACGATGAAATTTTACGCGGCGCTCCGCAGACCGCCGCGAAAATGCCTAGCGCTCCGCAAATTCCAAGCGGAATCCCAAGCGACGTGATCCTGCACCGCCCCGACGTTGCAAGCTCGCTCGAAAATCTGCGTGCAAGCAACTTCTTAGTGGGCGTCGCCAAGGCAGGCTACTTCCCTACTTTCTCGCTTACGGGCTCGGCGGGATACGCAAGCGGAGAGTTTGACAGGCTGTTTACCGCAAGCGCAAGTACATGGAATATCGGCGGCTCGCTCGTAGGGCCGCTGCTTGACTTCGGCCGCCAAAAAAGGCGCGTAGAGCTTGCAAATTTAGAGCAAAACGCGAGCTTCATCGCATACGACAAAGCGCTTAAAACCGCTTTCGGCGACGTTCGCGACGCGCTTGTAGGCGTGCAAAACGCCAAATTGAGGCAAGCAAGCCTCGCCGATCTCGTCGCTTCGCAGAGCAAAATTTATTCAAACGCCTCAAGCAGGTATCAGACGGGCTACAGCGACCATCTGGAGTTTTTGGATTCACAGCGAAACCTGCTTAGCGCGCAGCTAAATAAAGTGCAGGCAGATCTTGACGTGCTAAGCGCGACGGTAAACGCCTACAAGGCGCTCGGCGGCGGCTTTAGTATAGAAGATAGCGAAATAAAGGCGCTTTTAGGCGCCGAGCAGGACGTGCAGCCCAATATGTCCACCTTCCCGAAGGATAGAATTTTTAATTAGCTTTAAATTTACGGGCGGCGCAAAATTTTAAAATAGCCGTAAATTTAAAGCGCAGCTCGGCTTTTACGGCGCAAGCGGATCGTTAAAAAATCTGCTTGCGCTTTTTAAATTTAGCCCTGCGGCGGGCGGCAAATCCAAATTTCAAAGATAATCTAAATTTTAAAATGGCCGCAGCAAGGTAAAATCGCCGCTCGTCTAGGAAGTGCAAAGCGGCTTGGCTTAGTGGCGCGGCAGAATTCCAAGCGGTACGGCGAAATTTTAATCGCTGCAAAGAAATTCCAAGCAGCGCGATAAAATTCCAGGCGCTGCGGTAAAATTCTAAGCGCCGCGTTTTAAATTTAAAGGCAAAACGGATTGCGCGCCAAAACGGAATTTGGCAAAATTTTAGATTTTCGCTATAATCACGACTTTTAATTTAGATGGGTGTCCGAGCGGTTGAAGGAGCACGCCTGGAACGCGTGTAAAGTGCAAGCTTTCGAGGGTTCGAATCCCTTCCCATCTGCCATTATCTTAAAATTTCATCCCCGCAAAACTCTAAAATTTCGCTTTTCAACTCGGCGCAAATTTTATAAATTTAAAGCCAAATTCCATCGCCGTCGTAAATTTAACGATCAAAGATAAAAATTTCCTCCGCCTAAAATCAAACCAGAAAGCCACCTAAATTCTATCTCTACGCCCGCCGTTTACCGATATTGCGCTAAAATTCCTTTTAAAATTTCACTTTAAAGGAGAGAAAAATGAGTGAAGAAAAAAGTTGCGCCTGTGCGCATGTCAAATCCCAAAACGTAACCGACGCGCCCGGCAACAACACCGTGTTTATGATCTGGCGTTTTAACGTAGACAAAACCGCCTGCAAAAAGGCTTTCGAGGGCCTTTGCGCTCTGGTGATAAATTTAAACAAAACCGCCGTTACGAGATTCGGTGCGGCTAGCGAAACAAGCTGCGTGCTCGGCGTGGGCTTTGAGGCGTGGAAAATGCTCGGCTTGCCGAAGCCTTTGCCGAAGGAGCTAAAAAATTTCGAAGAGATTAGGGGCGATAAACACGCTGCGCCCGCTACTGGAGGCGATATCCATATCCACATCAGAGCGGGGAATCAAGCCGTTTGCTACGATATGGCAAGCGAGATCAGAGCCGCGCTAAAGGACGTCGCGACGTGCGAGGAGGAGATCTGCGGCTTTAAATACTACGACGGGCGCGCTATCATCGGCTTTGTGGACGGCACCGAAAATCCGCAAGGCGCAGATCGCGACTTTTTCGCCAAGGTAGGCGACGAGGATGCGGCGTATAAGGGCGGCAGCTACCTTTTCGTGCAGAAATATATCCACGATATGAGCGCATGGAACGCCGCGGGCGTCGCCGAGCAGGAGCGCGTCATCGGGCGTAGCAAACAAAACGATATCGAAATGAGCGAGGAGATAAAACCTAGCAACTCGCACTCCGCCGCAGCCAACGTCGGCGACGATAAAAAGGTCGTGCGCGGCAATATGCCGTTTGTGCAAGGCGGCGAAACGGGAACCTACTTCATCGCCTACGCAAGCACTTTTAGCACGCTGGAGCTGATGCTTGAGAGTATGTTTATCGGCCGCCCGCGGGGCAACTACGACCGCCTACTGGATTTCAGCACCGCAAAGACGGGCGCGCTCTTTTTCGCTCCGACTTTCGATATGCTCGAGGCTTACGATGCGGGCTAAATTTAAATCACTTTAAATTTAAAGGCGCGCGATGTTTTGCGATCTAAGCCCGTATCAGAGCAGACGCTGTAAAGAGATCATAGAAAATATAGCCGTAAACAGCGAAAATATCAGCGGCTTACTGGAGTTTATAAACGCTAAATTTAAGGTTCGTCCTATCAGCGCGTTTTACGGCGCGAGTAAGGACTCAGCGTGGCTTAAGATCGTGCTTCGCTTCGATAAAGACGCCGCAAAAATCACCGATAAAAAGTGCATCAAGCGCTATCTCACCGCACGCCGTCTCTCATCCTGTCCGCATACGCCGCGATAAAAAGTGCATCAAGCGCTATCTCACCCGCACGCCGCTTTACGCGAAGCTAAACGAGCTAAAGAATTTTTATATCTTGATCGAGTCCTTCGAGTCGCAGATCCGCACCGATCTGATCCAAGGCGCCGTAGCGGAGCTGCTGCGAAACCGAAACGAGCTTTTGGCGCCGCTTAAAATTTGGTATATCGCGACGGCGTCCGACGTGCCCGTAGTTTTTTATTTCACGAGGCAGGACGCGGCGCGCGGCGAAAGTAACGAAAAGATAGAGCGGCTGATAAGAAATTTGATAGAGCGTGCGCAGGACGCCAAATACCTGAGCCACATGAAATTTAAGCTCTATTTTGACAGCAAGGAGTTCGTGGATCTGGAGTACGGCGGGAATTTGTTCTACTATTTCAGATGAAATTTAACTAAGGAGCGAAAATGGATGCGAAGCTTTACTTAAACAAGGCTATAATGCAGCTCTCGCGGGGGCTTGAGGAGGGCGGTGTGCAGAGCCTAAAAGCAGCGGTAGAAGGAGAAGGCGACGAGGTTAGCAAGACGCGAGCTCGCGTGATCTTGGGCGAATACTACGTGATGAAGGGCGAACCGGCGCAGGCCAGGGAGCATCTAGAGCCCGTGGCGCAGGACGCCGAGCGACTGCGAGATCAATACGATGACCTGCTGGACGATGAAATTTGCAGAGCCGATATGCTTTTGGATATGATCGAGCGCTTCGAGTTTTTGGCGGAGTAAAACGGCTCGCGATATGCGGCGGCGATAAAATTTTAAGATCGGAGCGAAATGTCAGACTACTCATTTGAAACTATAGAGCAAATGCTGCTAAAATGCGTAGCCGAGGGCGGCGAGCCCGAGCCCAGCTTTTGCTTGCATGCTTCGAGACTAACGCCCCATCGCGCAAGTTTATAGGCGAGCCAGAGCTTGGCTTTCGCCTGCACGGCGCGCAATACTTGATCATCACCTATGCGGATCGCTGCTCATTTCAAAGATACGCGGACGAGACGGGTGCAAACGCGAGTGGCGAGTGGTATTTCGTCACGCTGCGGGAACTCTACGCCGCGCTGCAGATAGACGGACGCTCACTAGAAGAGCTTTGGGACGAGGCGGATGATTTTTACTGCTTTGATTTTGAACTATAAGACCTCGAAATTTTATGCGGCGGTGCGGTAAGCGCACGCGGTACCGATACGTGGCACGGACAAATTTTAACGAAATAAAATTTTGAAAGGACGCAAACAGGCTCTGCTTGGGATTGCATCGCTAAGGCGTGCGACGCGAACGGCAAATTTAATGCGGGATTTGAAGGTCATGAGATAGCGATGGGTGCGCCGAGTCTGGGCAGGCTACAGCTTTGTACGAGCGCGGAGCGTTTGCAGGAGGGCAATTTAAATTTTCGCAGCGAGCTCGATATCAGCGCAAACGCGTAGGCACCGCCGTATGATTTAAAATTTTAAGCTAAAAAGTGATAACGCGAATGAAAGCACGCTGTTTGACGATGAAATCAAAAGCTAAATTTAACAGCGCAAAATGCCGGAGCTGCTAGCGACGAATTTTGAAACGGGAGTAAATTTAATGCAAAATTTAAAAGACGAATCGCAGAAGTCGCGGCAGCCTGAACAAAACGGCGCCGAGCGCCGAAATCCGCCGAAATTTGATAATAACCCCCTCGTCGTAAAAGACTACAACATAATAGTATTCTTTATTTATAACCTATTCTTCGCTCCCTTGGCGGTACCGGTGTTTCTGTATATAGGCGATATTTTCCCATACTATACGCCGTTTGTTCCTGTAGTATTCGCCGTCGTGTCCTATCTCAACAGCGCCCATACGCGCTTTGTTCATTTGACGAACAGGAGCATTAACTACGTTAACAAGGGCAAAATCACGAAATCTATAAAATTTGATGAGATATCGCTCATGAAGCTCACCGCCACGCCGCTATTCGGACATATCGTGCCGGCTAGAAATTCCGCAGGCATTGTGCTTTCGTTCATCGTGATAGGTATAGCGTTCGCCGGATTTTTACAGAGCCTTAGAGGATTTATAATTTTTACTATGAGCCTGACGGCATTGGTTTTGCCTTTTTTCATAGCCAAACTGATTTTTTCAAAGATCACGGAGGGGAAATTTAGCTTTCGTGCGATCGATACTTTGATCATCTATGACGGCAAGGGCGAATTTATCAGTTTTATGATGAGCGCGGCGGACTTTGAAAGGGTTTGCTATTATCTCTTAAATTATCGGCAGATCAGTCCGTCAAAATTTCAAAAGCAGTTTGTGATATTTCAATGAAAGAGCCTATTAAGCGATATCGGCTTTAAAATTTAAAAAGCCATTCGGCTCCTTAAATTGGTTGCAAGTTAAATTTGGGCGCAAATTTTATAATTTCGCGTGCGTTAAAATTTTACGACTTGCGCACGCTAAAATTTTATGGAGTGCGGTGTGGAATTTTACGGCTTTGCGGCATACGGCGGGAATTTAAAGGCGTGAAATTTGAAACTTCGCAAAACGCCGTAAATTTCAAAGAATTTCACGAAATTTTGCGGAGCCCTGAAATTTGAAAAGCTCCGCAAATTTAGCTCACGCTACCACCGAATGCCCGCTTCCAGCCAAAACTGCCTGCCCGCCTCATAGACTAGATCGAGCGAGGTGTCGCTGCTAAGTCTTGCTTTGTTGCGCTTATTTAGGACGTTGTAAATGTCTAAATTCGTAAAAAATTCCACCTCGCCCGCCATCTTTTTAGCGTATCCGATGCGCGCATCCCAGCTGTAGCTTTTGCCGAGATTTACCTTTTCGTATTTATCGTATCTAGCAGGATACTTGCCCGCAGGCGTCCTGCCGGTGCGAGCGATCGCTTCTTGCGAGCCTTTAAACGAGAGGAAGTTATTCACGCTGATACCGTAGCTTGGAATTTTCGTGATGATGTTTAGGCTCGCAGTCCAAGGCCTAGCATAGTCCTGCGCCGGAAGCTCCGATAGCCTCATCAGCTTACCGTCGTATTCGACGATTTTTTCATCTTCAAGCGTTTCTCTATCAAGCTTCTCATCATAAATGGTGTTATTAGTCTTCATTCTGATATGCTCAAAGCCCAGCTCAAAGCCGTTTAGCGTGCCGAAAGCCTCATAATCCTCGATCGTTTTAACGCCGAAGGTTAAAATTTTATTTTCGCTTCTGCCGTCGTTGGTGAAGGTCTGGTAGTTGCTTTGGTAGTTCGGATTCGGCGCTAGACCTAGATCTCTTCGCGTAGATTTGATGATCTGATCCCTACCCTTGCGGCTTACATATTTGCCGAAAAACTCAAAATTCCCGAGCTTTTGCTTTGCCCCGAATACCAGCTCATCCTCATAAGGCACCCTTAGCTCGTTAAATTTAGTTAGAGATGGGTCTTTGGGTAACTGCGTCCAGTTTTGCGTATAAGCATTGCGCGGGCGCGTGTAGGTAGTGGCGAGACCCTCTCGACCTTCTCTTAATTTGTAGGTAAAGAGGTTGCGTCCGTAGTAGCGGTTTGCGCCAAAGCTAATGATCGAATCGCCGTCGCCGAAAATATCGTAGTAGCTGTTAAATCTCGGCGCCGCAGTCGTTTGCTTCATATAATCGTCCCTATTTAATCTTACGCCCGGTCGCAAGGTAAGATCACCGATTTTTATCTCATCCTCCAGATAAACCGCCAAGCTCTTCATATCTACCTTAGTATTGCCCTTGTAATAGCTTTTTCGCGTAAAAAACTGGCCGCTTCTACCACGCCTCGCAAAAGAATCGTCTATCGAGCAGAGCTCATCATCAGGATCGCAAGCATTTACGCCCGCAGGTAGCGGTGCTATTCCGCCAGCGGTCATAAACTCTTTTTTTACATTAAATTTAGCCTCTTGCTTTTTAAACTCAAAGCCTGTGATAAATCTATGCTTGCTGCCGCCGAGATCAAATTCATTAAACTCCAGATCCGCGTTGTATGAAAGGCTCTTTTGAGTCTGATCGAGATCCCCAAAGCCACCCTCTATCGCCGAAGCAGATAAAATTTTACTGCCCCAATTCTTTACGTTTGAGTATTGCCAAGCCCTATAATATTCATTCTCTGCATCGCGCGAACTCTCCAGCTTGCTGTAGGATAAAATTTGATTAAATCTAGCAAAATCGCCATCGTAGTCGGTTTTAAGCGCTAAATTTAAACCGCCCGATTTCATATCGGCGTAGGAGTCTTTGACGTGGTCGTTAAACATCTTGTTTCTTTCGGGCGCGTAGGTTACGCTAGGCGTGATAGTTAAGCGGTCGCTTGCATACCAAAGCGCTTTTAGAAAGTAGTTGTCAATATTTCGCCTCTGAACTCGCTCGGTGATGGTCGTATCGGCATTGTATCTTCTGTCGTAAGCCTTGAGCGGAATTTTACTTCTAGTGTTGGTGTAGCCGAACATCAAGCCCAGATCCTCGGTAACGGTGCCCTCTAAATTTAACCTAGTGATCCACTTATCGAATCTCGGCTGATTTAGCGGCGTAGCGGAGTTTTCAAAGCTCTGTTCATCGCCGTAGATATGGTACCTAGTCCAGCTATCCTCGGTGTGTTGCATCGAAAATTTGCCGTGAAAGCCCGCACGCGGATCTCGCGTCTTGGCCTCCACTACACCGCCGGTAAATCCGCCGTATTTGGCGGAGACGCCGCTATCGTGCACTTCGACGCTCCGTAAAAAATCGCTATCGATCGCCATACCTTGCGAAACGGAATTCATCGTATCAAACGTCCCAAAGCGCGTAGGATTGCCGCCGGGATTTCTAGCGGGATCGAGATCGTTATTCATATTCGCGCCGTCAAGCATAAAGTTGTTTTGCCAATACTTCGCGCCGTTGATGCTGATATTTGCGGGGCTGATCTCGCCTAGCGTCGTGCTCTGGCGGTTTGTGGAGCTGAATTGTACGTTTGGATTGGTGCGCAGAAGCTGCACGAAGTCGCCGTTGCCGCTAGGCATCGACTCGATCATCGTCCTGCTTATTTTTTGCGTACCGCCATAGCTATCGCCGACGCTCGTCAGGCTCGAGTCGATGTTGCCGACGACTACTATTTCGGGAAATTTATAACTATTTGTCGTCGCAGCCGAGCTTCGTGCCTCCGAGCTTCCTTTGGTAGCAACGCTTCTTGTTACGTTATTTTCAGACGAATCCTGCGCGATGCTTAGGCCGCAAAGACACGCCGCGACTATTAAGGAGCGTGCAAGCCCCCCCCCGCAGCGATTTTGAGTGGATTTCTCGTCTTTTACGGAAGCGGAATAATTGCGGCCTGCGCCGCTTTCACATGGCTTACAGGCCCAAAAACCGACAATCATTTTTTCTCCTTTTTTGAAAATAAAAATTAAGACCTTGAAAATTTAGCCAATAATATTTTAAATTTCAATAAAAGTGATAACAATTATACGACTTATGCAAATAATAGAAAAAATGTAACAAAATAGCGGTATATCGGCGAGATAAATCTATTCCAAAATAAAATTTATCTAAAATCTATGCGCGATGCAGATAGATTTAATTGAGCTTTATTCTTGAGTTCGTTTTTAAATTGTATAAATTTACGAAGCCGAAATTTGCCGTGCAAGCGCCGTTAAATTTAAACGCGCTTAGTAAATTTTCCCGAGTAAAATTTAAAGACGCCGAGCCCGTTAAAATTTCGGCGCATTTATCCTCACGGTTTCATCGGTGTCAAAAATATATGTCTGCGCCGCCTCCGCGATATCCTTCGGCGAGATGGAATTTATGATCTTTTCAAAGGTCTTAAAATCGGCGATCTCCTCATTCCAAAGCGCGTATTTTACGAGCGCGTCGTTCCAAAACTCAGGGCTTTCGCGAGCGGTACGCGCCGTGATGATCTGGGATTTTTTAAAATTTTCAAGATGCCGCGCTACGTCCGATCCGCCGCCTGCGATTTCTGCAAAAATTTCTCTAATTGCGGATAAAATTTGATCCGTATTTTGCGGCGCGCAGGAAAACGAAATATGAAGGCTCGAGTGCTCGTACGGGATGCGGCTTAGGCTCGAAGCGACCGAAAAGCCGTAGGTGCGCCCCTCATCCTCTCTAATGCGCTCTCTAAGCGCTTCCTGAAGCACCGAAGCTAGGGCTGAAATTTTTATCGTATTTTTAAGCGAGTACGGAGCGGATCTGTTTATCGCGGTAAGCGCGACGTCGCTTCTAGGGGAGTTTTGATAGTTGCGCATAAAAACGTGCCGTCCGCTTAAGCTGCGAATTCCGTCGTCTTGAAAATCCTCGCGTTCGCCGCGAGCAGGCAAGCTCGCCAGATACTTTTTTATGAGGACTTCAGCGTCTTTTAACTCAAAATCGCCGCTAAGCACGAAAGTGTAGGATGCCGCGTTGCTAAATTTATCATAGACGATCTTTTTTAGCTCATCCGCGTTAAGCGCTTTGATCTGCGCGGCGCTTAGAGGGCGCATTCGCGCATTGCCGCCGTAGAAGAACTCGCTAAATTCCCTGCTAAATTTATACCCGGGCAGCTTCTCGTTTCGCGCAAGCTCGTCGAGCGATTTGATCTTTAAATTTTCCAGCGCCTTCTCGTCCGTGCGCGGAGAGCTAAGCTCCAAGTTTATCGCTTCCAGCAGCCATTTTAGATCCTGCGAGCCGCAGCTTCCGTAAAATCCGTGCGAGAACGCGGATATATTTTTGCGGTAATTCACCTGCCGCCCGCTTAAAATTTGCGAAATTTCATAATTGTTAAACTCGCCCGCACCGCTTTCGTTTGCAAGCATCGCGGCAAAACTGCCGAGCCCCGGATGCGCCAGATTAGACATTCCGCCTCTGCTTACCGCGGCGAACGAGATGAAATCCTTGCGCGTCTTAAGCGGCTTTAAGATCACGGTCGCGTTATTTTCAAGCAGGTAGGTATAAAATTTAAATCGCGGCTCAAAGCTCTTGCTTAAAATTTTGCCCTCAGGCAGGTTTTTAGAAATCAAACTATCGGGCAGCTTTTTATGCGCGGCATGCGTATTTATCGCCTTAGCGCCGCTTTGCAGCTTTTTAAATTTAGCCTCGTCCAGATTATATCCGGAGCCGCTAAAGACGCTTGCGTGCACCTCGCCCAGATCCGTCAGGCGCTTAAATTCTAAATTTAGCTCCTCCAGGCTGATCTCGCGCAACAGCTTTATTTCCAAATCACGCTGTTTTGCGGCGCGAGGCAGGACGGCTCCTGATTTTACGGCATGAAGAATCTCTCTTGCAAAAAACGCGGAATTCGCGCTTTTTTTGCGCTCAAAGGTGCTGTACCGCGAGCTGATCAAAGCATCCTTCGCAAGGGCGAAATCGCTCGCATCAAAGCCGCTATCTCGCAGACCTTTGATTAGCCCGAGCGCCTGCGAGATCGCGCCGTCAAAGTCTCCGCCCAAAACGGCAACGTCAAAGCTATAGATCGTTTTTTGAAACTGCAAATTCGATCTGGAAAAATTAACTCGCAGCAGCGCGCCTTCGCTAGCTTTTGCCCTCTCATAAATCGTAGAGATGAGGCTCGAGATAAGCTCGCTTTTTAAAATTTTTCTCGCATTCTCCTCGCTACTTGGGGGCGCAAATTCCTCCCAAAACGAAATTTTGACGGAATTTAGCGACGTTTCGTTCGTATCGTAATTGTAAATTTTCAAACCCTGTCTAGGCGGAATGCCCATATCCGGGCGGGCGTAGGAGTTTGTATTTTTAAGAGGCGAAAAATTTTGCTCTAGCAGTTTTAAAATTTTATCCCTTTTAAAATCGCCCACGGCTATAAATTTCATAGACCTGGGCTGGTAAATTTTTTGATAAAGCTCCTTGATTCGCTGCGCGCTTACGGATTTTACGACCGCCATATCGCCGATCGGCGCGCGATCAAAATACGCGCTGCCGCCGTAAAGCTCCTCATCCATCCGCTCGTAAAGCCTCGCGATCGGCGTATCGCGGCTACGTGCCTCCTCGATTATGACGCCTCTTTCTTTTACGAGCTCAAGCGGATTAAACTCCACTCCGTCCGCAATCGAAGCAAAAATTTTAAAAACGTCCTTTAAATTTTCTTCGCTAACGGCAATGTTGAGCGTGTAGATCGTGCTGTCGTAGCCCGTCTGCGCATTTACGTCGGCGCCGAATTTCACGCCCAGGCTCTGCAGTTTTTTGATGAGCTCGTTTTTGCTAAAATCGCGGCTTCCGTTAAAGGACATATGCTCGATGAAATGCGCAAGCCCGCGCTCATTGGGGCCCTCATCGATCGAGCCCGCATCCACGATGAGATAAAAAACGGCGGAATTTTTAGGCACGGAATTTTCTAAAATATAGTATCTAAGCCCGTTTGGCAGCGATCCTCGCAGGACGGCTTCGTCCCACTCAAGCGCAAAAGCTCCCGCACAAAGCAGTAAAAATAGTAAAATTTTTCGCATTTAAGCCTTTCAATTTTCTAGTAAAATTCGCTCGCAGATATTTTTGCAGACTTTTCTCTTTCGCCCTATCAAGCTGCCCGCCTGCGCTATTCTGCGCTATTTTTTAGATTTGCTCGCTTCGACCCGTCAGCCTGCGATATTTCTTAAATTTGCCAACTTTTAACCCGCCTGTTCGCTGCGCCAGTCCCGCTTTGTTTCACGAGCATATCGATTCTAGGTTTGCGCTGCGCGGCTTCTATCGTTTATTTTATCGCAGAAGTCCGCAGGCGCATTTGATCTTGATCTACACATCCGCGCGGCGATACGGCGGCGCGGTCGCGCAAGATAAATTTTGAAATTTACTTGCACACAGGCTAAATTTAAAAAGCGCGAGCCGGTAAATTTTAAAATTTTACGCCGAACGCGGCGGACTACTAGGCTTTGAAATTTCATAGCTAAATTCCGCGGCTAGCTTTCACGACCGCTTTTATATCCGGACGGGCGAATGTTTAAATTTGACATCGCCTTACTCTTACTACACGCTGTTTTAATACGGATCGATCAAAAAAACTTCCGATGCTTCATCCATCAATACGGCCGCAATGCACTCGAGTTTAATACGAACCTACTAAAAGCTCCTCGGCATATTTTGACACCTACCACCGTATAACATTTGGCGCGCGCACGAGCTGCCGCCCACACCGCTTGCTACGAGATAAAATTTTAGCCTAAAGAGCATTAAATGAAAATTAGTATAAATAAAATGTGAAATTTTGAAGTTAAAATGGAATTTCGGATTAGATTAAAATGGCCGGGAGATAGGGATTCGAACCCCAGGAGGCTTTCACCTCAACGGTTTTCAAGACCGCCGCTTTCGACCGCTCAGCCATCTCCCGATTAAGGGCGGGTGGACCCCGCCGAAAGTTCGCGTAGACAAGACCTGCGCGTAGAATTTATTCGGTTTTTTCTCCGACCCACTCAGCGCCGTTGTGAACCTTTTCTTTGGTCCATTGAGCCGCGTTGTGCGAATCCTCTTTTACGCCGTGCCAAGTATTAGAGCACCCGCTAAAAACCATCAATGCCAAAAGAGCCGCTAGTATGTATCTCATAATAACTCCTTTTTAGGATCTGGAGGCGACACCCGGATTCGAACCGGGGATCAAAGCTTTGCAGGCTCATGCCTTACCACTTGGCTATGTCGCCGCGCTGGCTTATTAGGTGGTGCCCGGAGCCGGACTTGAACCGGCACGGAAAAAATTCCGAGGGATTTTAAGTCCCTTGCGTCTACCGATTCCGCCATCCGGGCACGTTTAATACAAAAACAGAATGTAAAATGGAGCGGGAAACGAGAGTCGAACTCGCGACATCAACCATGGCAAGGTTG
>NZ_CALJPC010000055.1 GCF_937981295.1 uncultured Campylobacter sp. | reverse complement strand
TATGATATTAAAGCCGTAGCGGCTAAGCTTTTTCAGGCGCTATTTAGCATTAAAAGCGCCTTATTTTGTTGATTCAAGCGAAAATTCTATCAAAGCCGCCGCCGCAATCGAAACGCTGATATTCAATTTTATATAGGCCGTTACGCTTTGGGTGTCGAATGGCCCAAAACCGGGCGCGCTATTAAAAGATCGAGAGGAGATCGCTCGCCTTAAAAGCGCAATCTGTAGAAGCCTACACCTGCGGCTTAAATTTCACGGAATTTAAACGCGATACAAACTAAAGCAGCCGTAGTCGGTGCGCACGGCTAAAAATTCCTCGCCGTTTATGCGCTCAAATTTCGCCTCGCAGCGCTTCACGACATGCGAGAGCTCAAAGCTAAGCTGCAAATTTCCGCTTTTTAGATCGATGATGCGGGCTTTGTCGTAGCTAACTAGCGCGAGTCTCGAACCGTCCGCGCTAACGCAAAGCTCGTCCGCCTCGGCGCATTCGCCTCGCAGCCACGCAGGATTAAGCCGCTCGCCGCTTGTAGCGTCAAGGCAAAATAGCTTGCCCGCGTAGCACTCCTTGCCCAGCACCGAGCCGTCCGCTAAAAAGCAAATTTTATCAAAAATGCCGAAGTCGCCTTTTGTATCGTTTAAAATTTTGCCGTTTAGCGTGTTTAAAATTTTTATCTCGTTTTGCTTGCAGCAAAGCGCAAGTCGCGTGCCGTCAGCGTCGAGCGCGGCGCACAAGATCGGAGTGTAGCTTTTAATTTCGAATCTGTACTCGGCCAGAGGCGAAATCTCGCCGCCGCGCAGAGTAAAAATTTGACCGAACATCGCAAACGCCGCCGTATCTTTCGCAGCGCAAACAAAACTCGTAAATTCTTTGCTATTTTTAAAGCTCAACCATTGAGAGAGATCGCTAAATTCGCCACTTGCCGGGTCAAATTTAAAGATAAAATGATCCAGATCCAAAAGCAAAACCTCGCCCGCGCGCTCAGCCTGCCATGCAAGCGGCTTTGGCAGGACGATCTGCTGCTTTACGGCGCCGCTCGCGTCCAGCCTGATGAGAAAGTCATCCAGCGCGCCGCCCTCTTTGTAGCCGCCGCATTTATAGACAAAAAGCTCGCCTTCCGTGCTTGCAAAGGCCAGCGCACCCGTGTATCCGCCGCCGATATAGACGTGCAAACTCGCTTCGCCCGCTTTCGCGTTTGCATTTTGCAGGACATAGCCCTTCTTTAGGCTCTCCCACTCCTTTTTCGCGCAGGCTTTTTGCGCCTCGCCAGCGCTTTCAAACTCCTTTTGCGTCTGCCTAGTTTTGCCGTTTTTGATGCTCTCGCTTAGCAAAATTTGACCCTCTACGCGCAAATTTAGGCGGTCACCGCCGCTTAAATTTATTAAATTTTTCATTTTTACTCCTGCGGATTAGTTTTAAAAATTATCGCAAAGCGGCGCTTAAAAGCCGCTAAA
>NZ_CALJPC010000054.1 GCF_937981295.1 uncultured Campylobacter sp. | reverse complement strand
TCGACACCCTGCACGCGCCTAAGAAACAGACGGGCTTTTTTGCCGCGCTGCAAAGCTCCTCGGCTAGAGCTACCGCATAATGAAACGGGAATTTTTCGTTACAATAAGCAATCCCCGCGCACATAGTGAGCTTTTCCTTTATATCGAGCTTCTTATTGTCCGTTTCCTTTTCAAATTCCTCGATGAAATTTTTAGTAAATTCTAACGCTATGTCTGCATCGCAAACCGCCGTCATATCGTCGCCGCTTAAAATTAGCGCTTTTATCTTTAGATCATCTTTTCCAAGAGCGACTTTTGTTTTTACTTTGGCATTGGCAAATGCATCTTTTGTCGCTTTATCAAGCGCCTGCGAAAATTTAGCTATAGCTTCCATTTCGCCGCTCTTTTTTACGACTTCGACTAAATTTTTAACTAAGACGCCAAGCCCGTTGCCGTCTGCGTGGATAACGGCTAGTTTATTTTTCTTATTTGAAATTTGGCTAAATTCTTTTAATTCCTTAGCTCCCGGGTGTCTCTTAAACCACCTTCCGTGCGCTTCTCTCTTTTGAACGGACGAAATGTCTAATGCATCATCGTCATCAAATTTTACGATAGGTCGCGCCGTTTTGGGCGCAAGAGCCATAAAATTTATACTCATATCAAGCGGCAAGCTCGGGCGGTTGCGCTGAGTTTTTAGCTTTCGTTCGAGCTCTTTCGATGCCGTTCCGTAGTCGTTGCCGTTATAAGGAGCGGCGGCCTGAGAAATGGTAATGCCGTAAGCATTTTGCATTATCTTTTTAGGCAGATCCCTGACGATCTTTTTTAAATTTTCCTCGCCATCTACGATCGCTCTAAAATTTCCCGCGGCATTAAGCAAAATTTGCTCTACTAAGCCGTTCGCCCTTAGTTCGTCAAAGACGCCAAATATCGCGC
Source organism: uncultured Campylobacter sp. (assembly GCF_937981295.1). Lineage (GTDB taxonomy): Bacteria > Campylobacterota > Campylobacteria > Campylobacterales > Campylobacteraceae > Campylobacter_B. The sequence continues at coordinate 285 of NZ_CALJPC010000054.1, read as the reverse complement.
CGTCGCCCTCTTGCTTGTTATCAAATTTTTGTCCGAGCGAGTCTATTATTTCGCTGGCACCGATGATCTCTTGCAACTTGTTCGTGGCGTAAATATACTCTTGTATACCCTGGATACTTGCACCGTATAGGTATTTAGCCATCTTGCCTCCTTCGTGTTATATTTTTGAAATTTTATCGCAACTAAACTTAAATTATTTTTTGAAAAATTTCTCAAAATGAACTAGCCGAAGCGACGCCTCGTGCTAGACCGAATTTATTGTCTAGTCCTACCGCAAAAGACACA
>NZ_CALJPC010000053.1 GCF_937981295.1 uncultured Campylobacter sp. | reverse complement strand
ATATCTCTTTTCCGTTAATTTGCATTTGGGTTTCCTTTTATTGGGATGTGGGTTTTGCCCGCATTATATCGTAATATATTTTTAAAATTCTCGCAAAAATTATCATTTTATAAAACTACTATTTTAAAAGCGCAATTTGTTTTAAAGCCTTTTTCGCGCACCCCCTTAGATCCTCTTCACTTAATGAATCGCCTACCGTATCATCACCCCTCAACTCTTCGTCTGATTCGAATTCATCGATGTCAGTAAGAAGTCTATTAAGCGGCTCATAATATTCATCGGGAAAATTTTTATCATTCATAAATTTATCCCAATATATCTTTTCAAATTCAAATACGTCGATTCTGTTTTGCAAAAAATCCTCTATTATTTTTATATATTCCTCTATCATTGACCCTCTTTCGGTATATTTTTAATCGCCCGCCGCTCTAATGCTTAGAACCGACCATAAATCACTACCTATATTCACGCCTTCGCATAAATTTTTTATAATTGTTAAGTCGTTAGAAGAAATTTTTATATCATATTCATACATTTGAAGCAAAAAATCTTCCAGCGCTATACCATATTCTCCAGCCTTAATCAGTTCTTCCAAATAAATTATAAAGTCGCGCCGACCGACTCCGGCAAATTCATCTTTGTAATTACTGAATAAATTTAAAAATATCGGATTGCTGTATCTCATTCGCTTCTTTCCTCAAATTTATTTCTCGTAGCCGCTTCATAATCTTCTAGCTTCTAATTTCTATTTGAATATCAAGCAAGTCATCGTGATCTGGGTATTTGGCAGTCTCCGAGAGCGTAAATTTTATCTCGTCTAGCAGCTGTTTAGCCAAATCGCTGTATTTTTTCTTAAATGCATTAAAATTTAAGAAAATCAATTTTAAATCGTCTCGAACGCCTTGCTTATTTTTTAACCCATATCTCGAGTTTTCTTCTTTTTCTTCGATGTATTCGCTATAGCTTTCCCACTCGTCTTTATCTTCATATTGCTCCCACTCTTCCTCGCTATAGTTTTTCCATTCCTTAAATCGCAGAAACCAAAAGAAGTCCGCGAATGCATCAGGACCGATACGTAGCGGTAAAGACAGCTTTTCGGATAAATATGAGTATAACTTATGCTCTATTACTTTGGGACAATAATCATGCCTCTCATCAATATATCTTCTGTCTTTTTGTAACTCATCAAAGTCAATCACTGCTTCTATCATTTTTCCCCACCCTAACTATGCTAACGCATATTTTCTTTAAATTCTAAAAATCAAATAAGCGTAGATTAACGCAAACTCGCCTTTATTAAATTTTAGTATAAATCAGACCAAAAAGGCACATACGGGCATTTTCCGACTGGCTTAAGAGGATTTTTGCTAAATTCCCTCAAAAAGTAGTCATATAAATTTTCCCCATAATAGATGACGTCGGTATAGTGTATAGATAAAACCGGTGGATCCGGCAATTTAAGACACGGCATATACCTATGAGAATATATAGGTATAATTTTAGGCGCGATTTTGGCTGCTTCTAGTATAATGGCTCGCTTGCGAGATTTGTCTTCGGGCATCGCGCCCCATTTTTGCGTATTCCAATAGCCCTCGTTTGGGAAAATTTCATCAATAGGATCGTTTTTTAAGTACTCAAAGACGTAGTTCATAGCCCGCTTTATCTCCTTTATATTTTCATCGCTAAAGTCTCTCCAATTATAAAATTCTACCGAAATGGGCAATGTATATGACAAAAAATCTCTTAGACTTTTCGGAAATTTAAACTCATAAATTTGCTCTATTTTGTCTATTTCGCTCTCTTTCAAACCATCGCTTAATTCTATGCCGCTCTTTTCTAGCAGCTCTTTTATTTGCTTATACATATTTTTTTTATCCTTATAAGGCTTTTAGTCGTAGTTAAAGTTATCTAATTTATATCCGAAAATTTGGATTGTTTTTAAAGCTAGCTCGCGTAGTCCGCAAAAGGTGCTATTGTGGTATATAAAATCTTCATAGTCTATCATAGAAGCCTTTTCCTCTTCTTCCCAAAATTTTGAATCACACTCCGTAAATTTATCTAGCATTTTGGCTATCGCTTTACGTTCCTCTATACTGAAATAAATTTTGTTTGATTCTGCTAGGGCTATTTTACAAGCACTCTCACAATCTTCTATTAAATCTATGCACAACAAATACTTATCCTTTGTGGGGTTAAGCATATATCTTTCTTGACATTCCAATGAGGCGAGGCAGCATAATTCTCTCAATAACCTTTCTTTTATTGACATTTTATTCTCCTAAATTTTATTACTTTTATATCCCGTACCACTTAGTTATATTTCCTTCTTCGTCGGTATCAACCTCTATGTGTTCGTATTTGTTGCGGAGGCTAGGAATCAAAATTTCATCATAATATTTTTTACCGCATTCCGTGATAAACATATACATATTGTAATGGCACCACCGATTCGGCTCCTCCCAAAAGGCGCTGTCTGCGTGAGTATAATTTCTTAGATACTCGTATGAGCGAGCTATAAATTTATCTAAATTATAAAAGAAATTTTCTCTTAAAATCTTCCATTCTTCAAATTTTTTCATATTTAAATTTATATTGGCGCTAGTTTTATGTTTTATATCGGTATCGATGAAATTATTTAGATAAAATTGCCCAAATAGCATTATTAAAATATCTCTTACATTATCATCGCATAAGCTAAAATTATGAGTTAATGTGCTAGCGATAGAGTCGGTCTCATAGACTTCGGTGCTTTTCATCAGGCTAAACGCCTCAAGCTCATAAAAATCCAGTGGTATTTTCCCGCTTGCGGCTTGAAAATTTTCAAAAATCTTAAACCGAAAATCTTCCGCTTCGCTAAAGAAATAGACGTATGGGCTTAAATTTAGATTGAGCGCTTTTATTCTCATTTTATACCGTTCAAACTATTTTTAGAATTTTGGTCTTGTTTTGCATAACAGGCTCTTCCCCGCTCTGTTTCTGTTACACAAAAATATTTGCTATTTACGCCGACCGGCTCATAATTTTTATCATCCCTTAAAATATTTAAAATTTCAGATTTATCACATATCTCTTTTGTTTCTGTATCATAACCCCAATTTGAACTAAACAATCTTATATAACCTTGCTCGTATAAGGACAATAAAATTTTTTTCGCTACTTTAAGCGAATTGGCAATGTTAATAGAATTTAATTCCCAAACGATTTCCCATAAAGAGATATAATCGCCATCTTCGATTATTACCGATAAAATAGTTAAAAACGTCTTTTTATTCATTTAAAACCGCATTTCGAACCAAGTCTAATCAAAGTCATAGTTAAAGTCATCAAGCTCATAACCAAAAATTTGGATTGTTTTTAGAGCTAGCTCTCTGACCTCTATCCAAGATTTATTGTGATAGACTAAATATTCATAATCATCTACGTATAATGATCTATCGTCCTTAAAGTTTTTAAGAATAAGGGACTTAAGCTCTCTTAGCGCGTCCCTTTCGTATGGCAAGAAGCAAAATTCAAATTCCTCCAATAGGGCATTAGTGCAGGAATCACATAAAAAATATACCATCTCCTTAGGATTTTCACAATCTTCATCTGTAGCGTGCACAAGATATTTATCTTGATATTCTAAAGAAGCCATTACGCATAGTTTGTACAGAAGTACGCCCTTGCGAAATATATGTTTTCCGTTAATTTGCATTTGGGTTTCCTTTTATTGGGATGTGGGTTTCATCTAGCATTCTAAACTCGCATATTTTAATAAAATTTTCGGTCTTATATACAACTCTATCTGCACCATTCTATTTATAGCAAAATTTTGTCCTATCTATATAAATTCGCTATCTTTATTTCTTCTGATTTTTAAGGACTCAATGCATTCGGCGGTAAATTCCACAGCTGTCTCCCTGCCTGCTTTTATAGTATTTCTACCCATCCCTCGACTATGCAATGTGTAAATATTAACCCCTCTATTTCGAACATATATTTGCCAATATCGCTATCTATTTCATCCGGATAAAAACCAAAAAAATCGCTCATCTCTACCATATCGGGATATGTTTTTATATATGTCATTTTATGCCCTTTCGTCTCTATCCACCATAATTTTTGCTTTTGCTAAATTATGCACCTTATTTGCGAAGCAAAGATCATTTATATTAATTTTCATAGAAAAATTTGATTTTATAAAAATTCTCATCCCCTGACGCAACCGCCAATAATAAGCTTTTTATGCGACGAAATCTATCGAAAATATTCGGCTTTGTATCTTCTTGATATTCGTCCAGCTTGAAACATTCGCTTTTTGCGTCTATATCTACGTCGCGCCAACTTCCGTTTAGAAATATATCATTAGAGATAGAAATAATGCCTTGCATTATTTCTGGGTCCAACTCTTTGTTTTTATAATGCCGCAAAATCTTTTTTAAATCGGTTTCTAATTTCCAATATTCATCATCGCACCATAGATTATTATCCAAAATCATACCTATGAACGAATTTGCATCATATCTATCATCAAATGCGGTATTTCTATAAAAATTTACAAGATTCATTGCATCAATCCTTTGGAGCATACCAAAAACCGCTATTGCTAAATTCTTCTTTGAATACGATGCTATTGCACATAACATTTAATCTTTCAAATCTATCATATATGCTAGGCACCACGCCATCGCTGTTTTTCGCACACAGCATATTGCTTACATAAATTTCTGATTTATCCTCCACGCCGATAACATCATTAAATATCGCTAGTATTGCGATGAAAATTTCTTTTGGAAGCGTTTTATTATGATAAAAGCTCAAAATTTGCATTAAAGCTTTATCTAACTCCCAATAGTCGCAATCCGACCAAGTTTTTTGATATATAAATTTTCCAACAAACGAATAGATGCTAAATTTATCAGAATTCGTTGAATTCTGGTATAAAAGCTTTAAGTCCATTAATTACCGTCCTTTTTTCATTCTTTATTAAACATTTAGCCATCTTTATGACAAATTTACATTTATAAAAATTGATTATTTTCTGCTTGGCAACTCTTTAGATAGAATTTCTGAATCAGGATACAATTTTTTCAAAAATTCTATCTCTTCTTGATCTAACTCATCTAAAACCTCTTCTATAGGTTTTTCGCTTAAAATTTTTCCATAAACCAAACTCAGTCTTTTATATGCGCGCGGGTTACCGTTCTTTTCAAATTGCCTTATTATGACAATCCTGCACTCTTTTGTTATTTCGGAATCGCCCATAAAAAGATCTTTTATATCGCAAGAGGCGCTTTGCTCTTTATATAGATAAAATATCCACACAAATAATATTATAGCGGCAGCAATAAAGTAAATTTTATTTTTCATGAAATCTCTTATTCTTTTGGCTTCCTATCTACGTCATATAGATGCATGACTTTATCCATGTTAATCTCTTTTTCCTTTCCGATCCGCTTGGTACATAATGTGAAATTTCCCTCTTTCAAAACGCACTTTTTTAATAAACCAACTATAAAATCGTTATTTGTGCATAGATCTAAATTTACAGAATGAAATTTTTTAATAAAATTTAGCTCCTCTTTGTCTAATTCTTGCTGCGCCTTTTGATCTATACAATATCTATCTAAAAAATAAAATTCATAAAAATAGAAAAGTCGCCTATATGCCCCGCTGTTGCCATTATTAGCTCGTCGTATCAATTTTAATCTGCATTTTTGCTCCATACGATTGTAGTTCCGCCTCAACATATCGTTAATATCACAAGGCGAAAAACTTAGCACCGAAAGAACAATATAAATACAAAGAAATATACTAATTATGATGAGAAAAAATTTCATTTTATATCCTTACTTATTTTTGGTTTTTTAGATATAACCGATCAATCATAGAATTTGCGATTTAATTAGTAATAAAAGTGGTGTCCTGCGTTGAATTTGTACAACCCTCAGAATTCCCCCGAACACTCGATTACAGAATATCCGCATATAGTCTTTTAAAAAACTATATAAAAATATTTGTCGTCTCTTAAGGAAACTTTAAATAATAGGCAAAAATGAGTTAAGAAGTTTCAAACCTCAAGAAATTTAGCTTAAGCCTTGTAGCAGCTCAAGGTTTAAAATCTTAAGGAGGTTGATTAACACATTTTCACCAAATGCCTTAAGCGCCTATCTGTAAGATGTTTGTTCTTTAAGGCAAAGAACAAATAAAAATAGATAAAAGCTTAAATCCTTATTCGTCCTTATGAACAAGGGGATTATATTAGAAAGATCTTAAAAGCTTCTTAGCTCAAATTTATTAATCTCTTCTTTTACTTTCATTTACAGATAAAAAGTCTAAGGGTTTAGAGGCTTCTTTAAAAGTATAAAGGAAGCTATGCTATTTTCTTATATAGTATTAAGATAGCCAAAGGCTTTTAAAATATGGGGGAGTGATTAAAAAATGATGGGTTGCCACCCTTAATACTTCATACCTAAATATCTTCAATATCCTTTAGATACTCAAGCATTCTATTAGAGCAAAGCCCAAAATATCAAAAGCAAGGCTACACATAAAATATCCTTAAAAGGGATAGGCTAAGAGGTTGCTCTATCTATGATAAAAGAACTGCTTTGGCAAATAATATCCCCACAAGCGATAAAAATATATTAAGATCAATATTGTTTATAATATAGTACTAGGCAAAAAATACTCCTGAAAGAAATAAAACCATAAGAAGGAAGACTTACTTAGAAAATAACACCCCTACAAGGAATAATCGCAACGGCGGTAGCAGACGAGCAAATGCTCC
>NZ_CALJPC010000052.1 GCF_937981295.1 uncultured Campylobacter sp. | reverse complement strand
GCCTTCACAAAATGCCTTCTGCGCGCCGTCTCCGCTGCGTTGATCTTGCGGCGTAGAATTTCGCGTCCGAAAAATTCTAAGGCGAAATCCGCAGCGAAATGAAATTTTACCGCGCGAATTCCGCTCGCGCCAGTAAATTTAAACCCGTACCCATATCAAAATTTTAAATTTCGTTGCAAAATTCCACGATCGCAAAAATTCGCCATCTGTTTTAAGATAAAATTCTACCGCTAAATTCTAGCCGTAAGCGCATAAATTCCTGCCGCAAACACGCAAAGCTCGATTTTAAGCGTAAGTCTCCAAAATATCGTAGTTGGTGTTGCGCTTGGCGGGTATTTCGCTTACGTCGCGGATCAGCGCTATCATCTCGTCCTTACTCATCCGAAAGCTCGCGCCCGCCGCCTTTACGACGTTTTCCTCCATCATCGTACTTCCCAGATCGTTCGCGCCGAATTTCAGCGCCAGCTGCCCGATGTAGCTGCCCTGCGTGACCCAGCTGCTTTGGATGTTTTTGAAATTATCCAAAAATAGCCGCGAGACGGCGAGCAGGCGCAGGTAGCGGTTCGGACTTTGCTTTTTAATCTCGGGATGCTCGCGCAAAAGGCGGGTGTTTTGCCCCTGAAAACTCCACAAAATGAACGCTCGAAAGCCACCCGTGCGGTCTTGCAGCTCGCGGATTTTATCCCAGTGCTCTACGATCTCGCGCATGCTTTCCAGCGTGCCGAACATCATAGTGGCGGTCGTTTTCATACCGATGCTGTGCGCCTCCTCGTGCACTCTAAGCCACGTGGCGCTGTCGCTTTTGCGCGGCGCTACTAGCTCTCGCACGCGGTCGCTTAAAATTTCGGCTCCGGCTCCCGGCATCGAGTAGAGCCCCTTAGCTTGTAGTCTGCGAAGCACTTCAAGCGTGCTGATGCCGCTAAGGCGCGCGATATAATCGATCTCGATCGCCGAGAAGCCGTGGATAGTGATGCTCGGGTAATTTTTGCGGATGAACTCCACGAGATCCTCGTACCATTCGATTTTCAGCTTCGGATGAACGCCGCCTTGAAATAAAATTTGCGTACCGCCCACGGCGATGAGCTCCTCGATCTTTTCGCTAATCTGCTCAAAGCTCAGCACATAGGCGTCCGCGTCGCTTGCGTGGCGGTAAAATGCGCAAAATTTGCAATCCACCATGCAGGCGTTGGTGTAGTTTATGTTTCGATCGATGATGAAGGTCGTGACGCGATCCGGGTGCAGCTCGCGCTTGCGCGCAAACGCCGCGCGCCCAAGCTCGTTCAGATCGGCGTGCTCAATTAAATTTAGAGCTTCATCTATACTTAGTCTTTTCAAATTTATCCTTCCGATTTGCCTTTGCGATACGGCTTTAGTGCGTCGATGATTTTTTGATTTAGCGTCGGCAGATAGTCCTTGATCGCTATCTCTATCAGCTCAAAATTTAGCCGTTCGTATTCGTGCGAAGCGATATTCCTGGTGGCGTTGATAGCTCTTATTTCATCTTTGCTAAAGATCGCCAAAGCCTGCAAATCGTTGCTTTCTTGCAGCCCTTTTAGCAGGGCGTGGATATTTATGAACTGCATCATTATCGCAGGCTGCAAAACGTCCTCGTCTGCAAGCGCCTGCGCTACGCCGCCCTCGCATTTATTTAGGATGGATGAAATTTTATCAGATATCTTTTTTAATCGCTCTACGCTTGATCTTTCAAACATAAATCGCTCCTTGCAGCAGCTTCATTTTTTCTTCGCGACTTAAAGAGGTAGTATCGCACAGATCGACATTTGCATTAAATTTGCAGGATAGCTTTTTTTTAAAATCGTCTAAAAAAACCAGCGCCGAAAATGGGTTTCCTAAATTTTCTACCATTTTTGCCCCGTCGGTTTCGATCGCGATGTCGATGTCCGAAAACGCGTCGGCGCTACCTTTGGCGTAGCTGCCGAAAAGTCCTAGCTCGGTAACGCCCACCGCAAAAAGCCTCTTTTTTTGCGACGATAAAAATTTTAAAATTTCATTTTTGCTGTTGATCGCTTTTTTCGGTGCGGTTTTAGCGCTCACTCTATGCCTCTTCCGGATCTGCGGATGCTTCTTGTTTAGCATCGGGGCTTTGCGCGTCTTTGCTCGCGGCGGCGTTAGAATTTTTATCGTCGGCGCTCGTGCTGTCCGCGCCGCTTAAATTTGCGTCGCCGTCATTTAAATTTACGCCGTCCGCGCCGCTAGAATTTCGATCGTTATCTTTTTTAAGCACGATCTGGCCGTTTTTTACGCCTAAAATTTCGACGCGGTCGCCCTCGTTAAGATCTGAAATTTCATCGCTTTTCCAAAACGTGCCTTTGAAATAGACCATGCCGTTTTTGACGGTGCCGGTGCCGCTCTCGTCTAAAAAATTATCCTCATGCTTCTCTTCAGGTTTGAAAAAGCGCGATTTTAGCGGCCTTTTAAGTGCGATTAGAAGTACGAAAGAAAGCACGAACGAAAGTAGAATTTGTACGTCCCAATCAAGATGAAAGCCGAAGCTCAATAGCCCCGTGATGAAAAATCCGGCGCTGAAAAATATAAAGGTAAAATCCATTACCAAAAGCTCGACGATCGCCAAAATCACGCCGATTATGATAAAAATCAGCGCGTTCATTTAGCATCCTTCGCGCCGTTTTTGCCGAGGAATTCTTTAAGCACGCTAAGAGAGCCGATAAGCTCACTCGTTTCGTAAGGCACTAGAATTTTATCTTTGCTCGGGTTTTTGGACAGCTCGCTGAAAGCGTTTACGCGACCCTGCGCGAGCAGGTATTCCGCCGCAAAGCTGGAAGCGCTCATCGCTAAATTTATGCTATCCATCGCGTCTTTTTGACCTTGCGCGAGCGCGATCTGCTCGTATTTTTTCGCATCCGCCATACGCTCGATCGCCTCGGCTTCGAGCACCTTCTCCTGCTTTAGCGCTTCGGCGTTTCGGATGAGAGCCGCTTTTTCGGCCTCAGCTTTAAGCTCGATCGCGCGCTTTTCGCGCTCAGCTTTCATCTGCATATTCATCGCCTCTTCGATGCCGTGCGGTACCGAAATTTCGGAAATCTCCACGCGCATGATCTTTACGCCCCAGTTATCCGCGGCGTCGCCCAGAGCGATTTGTAGCTTGGAATTTAGCTGATCGCGCGAGCTAAGTGTGCTGTCTAAGCTCATCTCGCCGATCGCGCTACGTAGCGTCGTCATCGCTAAATTTGAAATCGCGCGGCGATAATCCTCGACGTTGTAAAGCGCCATCTTGCCGTCGATGACTTTTAAAAACACGATACCGTCGACGCTTATGTTGACGTTATCTTTGGTGATGACTTGCTGCTTGCTGATGTCCACCAGCTGCTCGCGCACGCTCATCTTCGCGCGTACCGCGTCAAAAAACGGCACGATGATGTGAAAGCCGCCGTCGAGCACCTTGTGAAAGCGACCCAGCCGCTCGATGATTAAAATTTCCGATTGAGAGACGATCTTGACCCCCATCTTTAGAATTGCCGCGATGAGGACGCAAAATACTATTACCGTAGTTACGAACCCTTCCATTTTCACTCCTGAATTAAAATTTCGCAATTATAGCATTTTTAGCTTATTTTGGCTTTTAAGGCGCGCCGTGATACAATTTCGCTAGATTTTTTATATTAAATTTACGGGATAAAATTTTATGATCAGATACATCGTCCTGCTTCGACATTCACGCAACTACCGCCTGCTCTTTTCGGCGGGTTTTATATGTATGTTCGGCTTGTGGTTTTCGGTCGTTGGGGTCGCTACGCTACTGATTGAACTTGGCGCGCCGGTGTGGGCGATCACGGCGGTGGGCGTCGTTTCGTTCGTGCCGAACGTTTTTTTAGCACCCATCAACGGCATCATTGTGGATAAATTTCAACCAAAGCCGCTGATGACAGCGATGTTTATAACCGAAATGATCAGTATTTTCGTGCTGATTTTTATTGATAGTTTGGATTATCTGTGGCTGCTGCTTCTGATTGTGGTCGTGCGAAGCGTCGCAGGCACGCTGTTTTTTCAGACCGAATCCTCCACGCTGCCGAAATTTCTAAGCCGCCCCTATCTCAAGCTTGCTAACGAGATGACGGGCATTATCTGGACGATCACATATACTTTCGGCATGGCGAGTGCGGGTATTTTTATCCACTATTTCGGCGTGCGAGCGGCATTTATTTTGGATTTTTGCTTATACGTTTTTTCGTTTTTTATCCTGCTGCGGCTAAATTTTAAAGACCTCGCAAGAAACGCGCGTGAGCCGGTGTTTAAGATGCTAAAGGAGGGCTTTTCCTACCTGCGCTCGCATCCTTTGGTGGTGCATCTCATCGTCCTTCACGCCTTCGTCGCCGTCACCACCTACGACAATCTCATCGCGCTTCTTGCAAAATATCGCTACAAAGAAATTTTAAGTGCCTCGCTAGTCATCGGGCTTATGAATATGTCGCGCTCGGCAGCTGCATTTTTCGGGCAGATATGGCTAAGCAAGATCGTAAACAAACACACCTTCTTTTGGATCCTGCTGGGGCAGTTTGCGGGCATCGCGCTGTGGGCGGTGCTGGAGTTTAACTACTGGCTTTCGTTTGCGGGCATGATCGCGGCGGGATTTTTCATCACGACGGTGTGGTCGTATTCTTTTACGCAGCTGCAAAACCACGTCGATAGGGAGTTTTTCGGGCGCGTCATCGCTTATAACGACATGGCGTATTTCATCGTCGCCACGCTTGTTTCGGCTGCGATCGGATTTTTTTTCGAGCTTGGATTTTCGCTTTCGCAAATCACCTTCGGCATGGGCTTTATGTTTGCAATCGCGGCGTTTTATTATAAATTTTTGATCTACGAAAAAATTTAAAATTTTAAAGCTATCTTTTCGGCGCGATCTCGGGGCGAAAGATAGCAAATATAAATAAAAAGCTCATCGCCGCAAGAAACACCCAGATAAAGCCGTTTGCACCCAAAAATTTCATCATCGCGCCGATTATCAAAGGCGAGCAGAGCGACGCGCTCGAATAGATAAAAAGCATCGCCGCTGAAATTTGCACGCGAGATGCGCCCTCGCCGGTGATGGAGTCGTTTGCGCGCGCGATGGCGAGCGAATACAAAGGAAAGGCGCCAAATCCTAACATCAACGCAAGTGCGCACGTTAGGATGAAGCTCTTAGCAAAAAACAGCGCCGCGCAGGAAGTAAGACCCACGACGCAAACTATCATTATGGCGCGTTTGCGACCAAACTTATCTGAAATAGTGCCACAGACGAGCTGCGCTAAGAAGCCTCCTGCCATCGCCGATCCCATAAATGCGCCCACCGAGCCCACTCCAAGCCCTGCGCTTAGCACGAAAACGCTCGCCATCGAAAAAAAGCCGTTAATCAAAATGCCCGCGCAAACTACCGTTGCAAACGCAAGCGGCGGCACGATCGAAATTTGCGGCATCGAGATGCGCATGCGAGCGGGAACTCTGGGAGGGTTGAAGCGGATTAAATTTACCGGCAGTAGTGCTAGGATGATGAAAAATGCGCTTAGCACGAAGACCTTCATCGTTCCGAAATTTAGCGCCAAAATTATAACTCCTATCGCAAACGCGCCGTAAAAAACCGCTTCGTAGATCGCCAGCACGCGGGAGCGGATGGAGTTTGTGATCTTTGAGTTTATCCAGCTTTCGATTATCATCAAAAGCGCGTAGTAGCAAAAGCCCAAAATAAAGCGCAAAATCGCCCAATACACGAGGTTTGAGCCTAGATCGTGCAGCATCGCCGCGATGCCGAAAAGCGCCGTAAAGACCGCGTATGCCCGCACGTACGAGAGCGCGCCGATTATCGAAGGCACAAAAAAGCCGCTAAATATCGCCCCTAAAAAGAAAAACGCCGAAATCGCTCCGATCTCAAGCTCGCTGTGGCCGGATTCTTTTAGCATGATGCCCGCGCTTGCGATGACTAGCGCGTCGCCGATAAACATAAAGAAAATCCCCAGAAATAGGGGGCTTAGCGAGCGTGCCGCGCGCATGGATTCAAACAATGACTTTCCCTTGGAATTAAATTTGGCGTTATTGTAGCCTTTTATTGATTAAAGCTCGGTTTTTGTGGCAAAATATTTGAAAAAATTTTGAAGGAGCGGGTATGGGATTAAAAATTTTAACCGCATTTTTACTGGCGGCGATATTTGGCGGATGCGCGGCGTTTCGAGGCAAGGTATATATATTGGAGGATCCCAAGGTAAAGGAAGCATATAGCGCGATAGAGTTACCGTATAGCATTAAGATAGATGGAGAAACTTTTACCAGAAAGTATAAAAATCTTGCGGCGGCATATTATTTTTTAAACGGCGAGGAAGGATTTGGCTGGAGTAAGCTCGTATCTATATCGTATTTCAACGACGTAAAAAATATCGATGAGTATGCGTATGGGATATATCAAGCGATCGAAGAGGCCAATGCGGGAAAAAAACAAGAGGATCGACGCTCCTTCGGCATTTTAAAGACCAACCATACGCAAGCTATAATAGTACTCCTCAATCCGCCCGCCCCCGGAGATCCTAATTTCAATAAATATGAAGTCGATCTAATGGTTGCAGATATGCAAAGCTGCGGACTTATACTTGTGCAATACGCGAAAAATTTTGATTCGGATAGAGATTTTAAAAAGATGCGAAAATTTATAAAGGAAAATAAAGCTAAAATTTTACCGCAGATGCCTAAGATCAAGTGCAGGTAGCGCCGAAAAGCCCAGCGTGCGATAAAATTTTACCGCAGCGGTTTTAAAACGGCGCGAGCCTTTAAATTTAGAGGCAGCCTGCAATGAAGCGCTAAAATTTTAAGATAAATTTTATCCAAACGTTAAAGCTCTAGCAGTCGTGCCTCGTCGCACCAAAGAGTCGAGTTTTATTGAAAAGTCCTGCGGTCGAAGCGGCGATCCGCGCGGCTAAATTTCAAAATAAAATTTCAATCTTTGCGGATAAATTTATGCGACTTACTTCAAAGCTAGAAATTCAAAATTTCATAGAGCAAAACCGGGGCGCAAAAGGCACGGAATTTAAAATTTAGCCGTTTTGCATAATCCCCTTTAGGCTGCGATACTCCTCGCATTCGCCCGTTAGCTTCGCGTCGGTGCCGATGGCGAGGATGCGACCGTTTTTCATCACGGCGATATTATCGGCGCGCTCGATCGTGGATAGGCGGTGAGCGATTACAAAGACGATTTTGCTTTGCTTGATCTTTTCGATGACGTTTGAGATCTCCTTTTCGCTTGCGTTATCTAGCGCCGAAGTCGCCTCGTCGAATATTAAAATTTGCGGGTCCTTATACAGCGCGCGCGCGATGGCGATACGCTGGCGCTGCCCGCCGCTAAGATTTGCGCCGAACTCGCTAAGCACGGTGTAAATTCCATCCTTCATCGAGCTTACGAACTCATAGGCGTTGGCGAGCTTCAGCGCCTCTATGACGCACTGCTCGTTAAATTCCGCGCCGTAGCTTACGTTTTGCGCGATCGTGTCGTTGAAAATATAGACGCGCTGGCTTACGAGGCCGATATTTTCGCGCAGGCTAGGGATGCTAAACTCGCCGATCTCGTCGTTGCCGTTGAATAAAATTTTACCGCTGCTTGCGTCGTAAAAGCGCATCAGTAGGTTCACGACCGAGCTTTTGCCGCCGCCGCTGTTTCCGACGAGCGCTAAAATTTCGCCCTTTTTGACGCTGAAACTTATGTCTTTTAGCGCCGCCTTGTCGCCGTAGTTTAGCGATACGTCGCAAAAGCTCACCGAGCCGATTTCGCCCATCTGCTTTCCGCCTCCTACGATCGTAGGCTCCAAATCTATGAGCTCAAACGTCCGCTCGCTTGCTGCGATGGCGTCTTGCATGTTGTTGTAGAGCGATGAGACCTTTTTTATCGGGGTGTAGACCATAAAAAGCGCCGTAAGGAAGCTGAAAAAGCTGCCGATGCTCATCTGGCCCGCGATGACCTCCTGCCCTCCGACGATGATCACCACGGCGATGCCCACGGCACCTAGCATCTCCATTATCGGGCTTACCAGGCACGTCGTTACGACCGCCTTTAAATTTAGACCGAAAAATTTCTTGTTTTCGGCGTTAAATTTCTCCACTTCAAAGCTCTCGGCGTTACTTGCCTTGACAATTTCGATGTTGGAGTAAATTTGACTGAGCGCCGAGGAGATATCGGAGGTTTTCTCTTGAGACTCGCGCGAAATTTTTTTCATCCGCTTTGCAAGGCGCGAGAGCGGATATATCGCGCACGGAAAGACCACGAGCGCGAAAAACGAAAGCTTTGGGCTCTGATAGATCACGACGCCCAAAAGCCCCAAAATCGTAATGATTTGCGTGAAAAAATCGGGGATCATATTCGAAACCACGACGCGGATACGCTCTATGTCGTTGATCGTGCGGCTGATGAGCTCGCCCGTGCGGAAGCGGTTGAAAAAATCCACGTCTAGCCGCACGAGGCTTGCGACGAGCCTATCGCGGAAGCGGCGCACCGTGTCTTGACCGATGAAGGCGGTGAAGTAGTTTTGCATAAACGCGCCGCCGCTTTTCATCGCGAAAACCACGATGATCGCAATCGGAAGCGTATAGAGATACGGCTCGTTTTTTTCGACGAAAATTTTATTTAAAACGGGCTCGACCAGCTTCGCGCTCGCAGCAGTCGCCACGCTCGTCATCACCATACCCAAAATCGCCAATGCAAACTGCGGCTTGTAATCCCTAAAATAGGGCTTAAAGCGCGATAGTAAAGTTTTAAAACCGTTCAAATACAATCCTTTTTTATAAAATTTTTAAAATTTAAAATCCCAAAATTCCTGAAATTCCAAAATTTATGAAATCCCAAAATTCTTGAAATTTTAAAATTTATAATTCCAAAATTCCTTAAATTTTAGAATTTCGGCCACGAGGCAGCACAAAATTTATGGAGCGGCGCGGGACTAATTTGCGCTTCGCAAGCTCGCTAAATCTATCCGCCCACATACGCTGCCGCGCGAACGATGCCGAGATTTAGCTTTTTTGTTTGCCGCTTTTAAAGCGTTAAGCGTTTAAAGCGAGCGAGCTTTTATTCATCGCGATTTCTTGGCGCTTTCGTACGCCCATTTTAAGCGGCAAATGCTTTGAGGCGCCATAAAGCGCTACAAAGTGCCGTTATACATCGCGTGTATCGCAACTTCACAACGGCGCGCCGCATTGCGCTTTCATGCTACCGCGCCTTCAAAAAAAATCACGCTAAATTTACGCACAAGCGCTGCATTGCTCTTTTGCACCACCGCACTAACTATAAAATCGCGACCTGCCTTGCGCATTCGCCACTATATCAGCAACATTACCGAATAAAATCGTGACTTTCGTTGCTGTGTGCACCCACGAATATCGCCGAATAAAAATCGCGCCGAAATTTGTGCGTCGCGGCAGCGCATTCCACTATACCTAGTCGCGTTAAAATTTACGCACAGGCTGCCGCAGTGTTACTTTCACTGCGCTGCGGCACAACTCTGTATTGCCAGTTGCCATAAAATCGCACTGAAATTTACGCACAGACGATCCGTAGTGCTACCGCTGTACCGCGCTATATCGCGCCGCCGTATCAGCTGCGCCGACGAATGAAAATAGCGATCCACCTTGCGCTTCTGTCGCCGTGTCACGCCACACATCGCTCTGGCACCGTATCACTAAATAAAATCACGCCGCTGTATCACAATACTGCAGATAAAAATCGCACTGAAATTTACGCGCGGATTAGCGTTCGGATTTACGCTTCATATCGTAAAAATCGTAAAATTTAACGTAAAATTTTACGCTAAATTTTACGTTCTACTCCGCTGCGACCTCCCAAACGGTGCCGCTAGGCGTATCCATCACTTCGATCTTCATATCAGCAAGGTGCGCTCTGATGGCATCCGCGCTCGCAAAGTCCTTTTCCGCCTTCGCCTGCGCGCGCTGTTTTATCAGCTCCTCGATCTGCGCCCTTTGCTGCTCGCTCACGCCGAAGCGAAAGTATTCAGTCTCATCCTCATATAAAATTCCGAGCGTCTGCTTCGCAAACTCCAAATTCGCAGCGATTCGAGCCTTTAGCGCCTTGTCTTTGGGTGCGCGATCGAGCGCTTCGTTCGCGCTTGCTACGAAGCTATCAAGCACCGCAAGTGCGCCTGAGGTGTTGAGATCATCGCTTAAAAACTCCATCATCTCCGATCTAAATTTAGCCTCCGCAGCAGGCAGCTTAGGCGTGGAATTTTTAGGTTTGGAATTCGGCGCCGCGCCCAGGCTTAAATTTTGAGATCCGTTCGAAGCTAAATTTTGCCCCGTAGCGGGAGCTAAAACGTCACGGACGCGCTTTTTAAGGCGGTAAATTTTATCGAGCCTCTTTTTGCTCGCAAGCAGATCGGTCACCGAATAATTAAAATTTGCCCTGTAATGCGAGCTTAAGAGATAAAATCTCAGCGCCTCGCCTGGAGCGATTTTTAGGGCGTCTCCTACAAAAAAGGAGTTGCCTAGGCTCTTGCTCATCTTTTCGTTATTTACCTGCACGAAGCCGTTGTGAAGCCAGTATTTGCTTAGCGCTCTATGGCGGGCGCAGCGGCACTGCGCAGCTTCGTTTTCGTGATGCGGGAAGAGCAGATCGGCGCCGCCTGCGTGAATGTCGATGCAAAATTTAGCGTCTCCGCTATCAAGGTGTGCTAAAATCATCGCGACGCACTCGCTGTGCCAGCCCGGGCGCCCTTTGCCAAACGGGCTATTAAACCAATTCTCGTCAAATTTCCACAGCACGAAGTCCTTCTCGTCGTGCTTAGCATCGTTTGAGGCGACGCGGGCGATGTTTTTGCTGGCGCCCTCTTTTTTGCCGCTAAGGCTTAGATAATCCCCGTCCTTGCGCGTGTCGAAGTAGATGCCGTCACCCGCGATCTCGTAGGCAAAGCCTTTTTGAAGAAGCGAGGATATGAGCTCGCAGATCGCGGCGATATTCTCGGTCGCTTTGGGCGAAATGCTCGCGTCCGCGACGTTTAGCGCGCTCATATCCTGCAAATATCTGCGGGTATAAAACTCCGTGATCTCCCCCAGACTCTTGCCGGTTTCCGCCATCTTTTTTAAAATTTTATCGTCGATGTCGGTGAAATTTCGCGCAAATTTAACCTCATAGCCCTCCGCTTGCAGTACGCGGCGCAGCAGATCGAAGCTCACGGCGCTTTTTGCGTGCCCCAAATGCGCGTCGTCATAAACTGTCGGGCCGCAGGCGTAAATGCGCGCCAACCCCTCGCTAATGGGCTCAAACGAGAGCTTCTTTTTGCTCAAACTATCATAAATTACCATAATACAAGCCTTTTAAAATGTATAAAATCGCCGCTTCGCCCGCACAAAGCGCCGCGATCGCAATAATTTTTTTTGCGCGGATTATAGCCAAAAAGTTATTAAATCCAAAAAAATAGAGGTTAAAGCCGAGCAGAAACGCCCCCGTTATCGTGCTTGCAAATGCAAGCCCCACCGCACCGAAGGGTTTAAAAAACAGCGCGCACAAAGCGACGTTTATAAAGACGCACCAGATCGAAATTTTCGCGCTTAGCTTCTGCTTCATATTCGCATACAGCCAGTGCGAAAAAATCCTAGATAGCCCAAACGGCACGAGCCCCACCATATACGCGCCGAGAACTGCGGCGCATTCGATGGAATTTTGGCGAGTAAATTCTCCGCGCTCAAACAGCAGCTGCGTGATCTCGTTTCGCAGCATCACGCCGCCTATCGCAGAGAGCCCGAGCAGCGCCAAAAGGAAGTAAAACCCGCGCTCGACGAGCGCCAGAGCCTGCGCGTCGTCGTGAGCTTTTACGAATTTGCTCATGCGCGGAAAGATCGCCGTGCTAAGCGCGATCGCAAAAAGCGCGAGCGGCAGCTGAAATATGCGGTTGGCGTAGTATAGATAGCTGATACTGCCGCTAGCAAGGAAGCTCGCAAAAAAGGTATCTATAAACGAGCTTAGCTGAAGCGCCGATGCACCGAGCACACCCGCGAAAAAATTTTTATAAAAGCCCTGAGTTTGTGCTTTATCGCCTCGCGCAAGCCGCGCAAAGCCGCCCGCTAAGACGCGCAGCATACCGGTAAATTTCAGCGCATAAACATGCACCGCGAGCTGTAAAAGTCCGCCCGCCACGACGCCGAAGCTAAGATAGAGCACCGCCGTGGCGCCGTCCTTGCCGCGAGCCAGCAGAAGCGCCGCGATCATCGCTAAATTTAAAAGCGCGGTCGAAAACGCCGTCGTAGCGAAGTGGTCGCGATACTGAAGCAGCGAAGCAAAGAGCGTAACGACGAAGATAAACGTGAGGTAGAAAAAATTTATCCGCACATATGGCACCGCAAGATCGATCTGTTCGGCGCTAAATCCGTATGCTAAAACTTTGGTAAAAACGGGCGCGGCGAGCAGTACAAGCGCCGTTAGAAGCGCGATGAAAATGCTAAATTTTATAAGCACCGCTGCGGCGAAAATTCCTTTTTTACGCGCGGCGGTAAAACTAGGCAAAAACGCCTGCGTAAAGGCCCCCTCGCCGAATAGCCTGCGGAAAAGATTGGGCAGTTTAAACGCTACGAAAAATAGATCGCTGTAAATCCCCGCGCCTAAAACCGATGCGGTAAGCAGGTCGCGCACGAAACCCAAAATGCGCGAAACCAGCGTGCCTGCGCTATTTGTAAAAAAGCCTCTGAGCATAAATCTCCATTAAATTTTATAAAATGCCAAGGTTGATTATATTATAATTTCCCCTATTTTTTTGATTTTGGAGAGAAATTTTTGCGGAATTTAGCCTTTTCGCTCGAAAGCTCGGGCAGGAAAAACACCCTATCGCTACGCGGGCAGTGGAACTACAAAAGCCCGCGCTCGCAGCTGCTTGCACTAAAAAAGGCGGTAAAAAATCTAGACGAGCTGGAGCTAAGCTTAAGCGAAATTTCAAATTTAGACTATTTCATGGCGCTGATGATCAAAAACGCCCTTGCCGGCAAGCGGGTTAGCCTTGTGGAGGATGGCTGCAAAGCCGCCAAAATTCTAAGCTTTATGGATGATAAAACGATCGATTTTAGCTACGTACCCGAGTCTCGTAGGCTAAATTTTTTAGCGCAGATCGGACTTTATTGTCATCTTGGAATTCTAGGCTTGCTAAGCCTTGCAAGTTTTTTGGGTGAGTTTTTTTCCAAACTCACAGCTTTTATAATTCATCCGATGAAATTCCGCTTCAAAGAAACCGTAAATTTCATCAAAGATAGCGGCATAGACGCGCTTTTCATAGTCTCACTGACGGCATTTTTGATCGGCATCGTGCTTGCTTACATCGGCTCGGATATGCTTTCTAAATTTGGCGCCAGCATCTATATCATCGATATAATGGGTGCTTTGACGCTGCGCGAGGTGGCGCCTCTAATCGCCGCTATCGTTATCGCAGGTCGCTCGGCTTCGAGCTTTACGGCACAGATCGGCGTGATGAAGATCACAGAAGAGATCGATGCGATGAGGACGATGGGCTTTGATCCGTTTTATTTTCTTGCGATGCCGCGCATTATCGCGATGGTACTAATCATGCCGCTAGTCATTTTTATCGCAGATTCGGTAAGTATTTTTGCTCAGATGATAGTGTGCGACGCGTATTTAGATATAGCCTTTAGCGATTATTTGGATAGATTTAAGGCTTCTGTAGAGCTTAGGCATTTTTTAGTAGGTATAATTAAAGCGCCATTTTTCGGGGCATTCATTGCTATCATCGGCTGCATGCGGGGTTTTGAGGTCAAAGGAAATACCCAAAGCATCGGCGAATACACCACCATTAGCGTCGTAAACGCGATATTTTGGGTCATCGCGATCGACGCGGTATTCGCGGTTCTGTTTTCGGAAATCGGGCTATGAGTGAGCAAGTGCAATCCAGCGAAAGCGCTAAAATTATAGTCGCGCGCGATGTTACTACCGCGTACGGATCGCGCGTTATGCACGATAGCGTGAGCTTTAGCGTCAAAAAGGGCGAAATTTACGGCTTTTTAGGCGGCAGCGGCAGTGGCAAAACGACGTTAATGAAAACGCTCATATTTTTAAAGCGCCCGCAAAGTGGCGAGATTAAAATTTTCGGGCGCGATATTTGGCGCGCGAGCGAGGCGGAGCAAAACGAGATCCGCCTAAAATGCGGCGTGATGTTTCAGTTCGGCGCGCTTTACAGCTCGATGAGCGTGCTCGAAAACGTGGGCGTGCTGCTGCGCGAATACTCTAAATTTAGCGAGCGCGAGATAGATGAGCTATCGATGTTTTGGATCCAGAAAGTGGGGCTTAAGAAGGAAGCCGCCGCGCTTAGCCCAAACGAGCTTAGCGGCGGTATGAAAAAGCGCGTAGCACTGGCTCGCGCGCTCGCTCTCAGCCCTGAAATTTTATTTTTGGACGAGCCAAACTCGGGGCTTGATCCGCTCAGCGCCAGAGCCCTTGATAGGCTTGTTTGCGAGCTTAGAGACAGCCTCGGCGTCACGGTCGTGATGGTGACGCACGACGTGGATAGTATCTTTGACATTTTGGATCGGTTTTTGATCGTGGATAATCAAAAAATCGCCTTTGAAGGAAACATCGAGGAGATTTCAAACCTAGAGAATAATCCGCTTGAAGAGCTATTTAAGATGCGGCAAAGGGATTGAGCTTTGAAATTTACCGAGCTAAAATACAGCTCGCGGCGAGTAAAATTTAGATAGGTAGGAGCTGAAATTTTAAAATAGCGGCGGGAAAATTTTAAATTTTAAACCTAGCGAAAAATTCCGGGCTCCGCAGGGCTTAAATTTTAAAATTTAGACCTTAGCGGCTCAATCAAAATTTTAAAATTTAGGCGGGTCGTATTTAAGGGCGCATTTAGGTGCATTTATTGGATAGTGCATAAATTTTAAAATTTTAACAAGCAAGCGGCGTTAAATTTAAACCGGGGCGGTAAAATTTTACGCTAAAATACGGCGCGACGATATTTTGAAATTTCAAAATGCACGCTAAGCTTTAAAATTTAAACTCAGATGATTCTGCGAATTTTGCGACTATTTGAGAAAGTGCTAAGTTTTAAAATTTAAGCTCAAACGGCTATTTTAAGGCATATCGCAGGGCTTAAATTTTACGCTCTGAAATTAGGAGAAAAGATTGGAAAATAGAACTTCATACACGATAGTAGGCGCATTTGTTATGATCTGCGTCGCGGCTCTTACGGCGTTTATGTGGTGGATGCTTACAAAGACTGATCGCAGCGAGAGCTACCGCTCCTACTATATCCATACAAAAGAGCTTCCCGTAGGCATTAAGGAGAATTCCGAAGTTAAATTTATCGGCGTAAATGCGGGCATCATCAAAAGCATCGACTTTGCCGATATCGAAAATGCGATCATCGAGATTGAAATTTCGGTAAAAAGCAAACTGCCGATCTCGCAAGATAGCGTCGCCAAGGTAGAATCTCAAGGCATAAGCGGAATCGCGTTTATAAATATCACGAAAGGAAGCGGCAAGCTTTTTCCGCCGAATGATAAAAAGCCGATAATTGCGCTGGATAAGACGCTTCTTGATAAAATCGGCTCTAAAGCTGAAGTCATCACCGATAGCGTGAGTGAGATGATCTTTAAAATTAATGGGCTGTTGTCTAAGCAAAATACCGATAAAGTGGATAGAATTCTATCTTCGATGGATAAATTTAGCGCCGAGTTAAGCGATGAGAAAAAATTCCAAAGCCTAGACGCACTGCTTGCTAACGTAAATACTCTCATAGCAAATTTAAACGAGCGCGAGAAGGAGCTAGACGCGCTGCTAGATAATCTAAACGCCTTTGCCGTGAGTGCTGCCAATCTATCGAATTCACTGGATAAAACCGCAGGCATCATCACTAAGCGTATCGATCGCGGCGAGTACAATCTAAAAGCGATCTTGGATCCTACACTTGAGGAGGCAAAAAACACTCTTGGCGAGCTAAAAAAATCGCTTAGAGAATTCCAAGGCGCGATGTTTAGGCTAGAGGACAATCCTTACGATTTCTTTTTCAAAGACACTTCTAAAGGCGCGGATCGCGACGATAAAAAGGAATAAAGATGAAAAATTTTATAAAGTTTACGCTTGCTGCGACGCTGGCGGCGATATTTTTAGGTGGCTGCTTAGCCAAGCAGGCTAAGCCATACACTTACTACGAGCTGCGTTATGATCAAAAGCGCTGCGTAAATCCTAGCGGTGCGCGCAAAAATATCTTTATCGACACCATCACAGCGACCGATCTCGTCGATAGGCGGGATATTTTAATAGTGGATTTTAGAAACCGAACGCGGTTCGCAAGCGACGCCAAATTTATCACGATGCCTAGCGAGATGGTATATAAGGCGCTGCTTGATGCGGCATTTTCCACCTGCTCGCTAAATCCGATCTTTGTGCCAAAAGAGCGGGATTTGCGCCTAAAAACCAGTATCGTAGCGCTTCAGGTCAATAACGATCAAGCAACCGTCACGATGGGATATGAAATTTTGAATTCTTTAGAAAGCATAAAATCAGGCATCGTCACTAAGCGCGTTTTCGTGCCTGATCCTAGCTCGCAAAGCATTTATAATGCCCTAAATTTAGCGCTTAATGAGAGCATAAACGAAATTTTAAAGGCTCTTAGATGATAGCGGCGATCGAAGGAATTATCACGCGCAAGGAGCCCACTGCTTGCGTCATTAAATGTGCTAGCGGCGTGAGCTACGCTCTTTCATTGTCATTAAATACCTCCGCGAAGCTCACGCAGGGCAAGCTGACCGAGCTTGCGTGCGTGCAAATTCTGCGCGAGGATGCCGATTTGCTGTATGGGTTTTTAGACGAGAGTGAAAAAAAGATGTTTGAAACCCTAATCAAGCTTAGCGGTGTAGGTGCAAGCACGGCGATGGCGGTTTGTTCGACGCTCGCTCCGCAGGATTTTGCGCGTTGCGTAGCTACGGGGGATGCTGCGACGCTAACTTCAGTTCCGGGTATCGGCCCAAAGACCGCTAGACGGATCATTGCCGAACTAGGCGATGCGAAGCTAATGGAATTCGGTCCTAGCGAGACTTATAAAAACGAAGCGGCGTCCGCGCTACAAAGCCTTGGATTTAAGCGCGATAAGATCAATCAAATCTTAGCGGGCTGCAGCAGCACGAATACGTCAGATCTTGTCAAAGAGGCGTTAAAAAAATTAGCGTAGAAAATAAAATTTGAAGGAAAGCAATGAAATTTGGCATAGTTTTTGGAGCTCAAAGCTACGAGCACGAAGTAAGTATCATCTCGGCAATTGCCGTCAAAAATGCCCTAAAAGGCTGGGACTTGGAGTTTGTATTTTGCGATAAAAATCGTAAATTTTACCGCATTGAGGATAAAAATATGCGCGCGGCGTATTTTAAGCAGGGCGGCTATGCTAAAGCAAAAGGGCTTAGCATCGGTGCGGGCGGATTTTTTGAGAGCGGAATGTTTAGCAAAAGCATGCTAGAAGTCGGCACATATATCAATCTAATCCATGGCTGCGACGGCGAGGATGGCAAAATGGCAGCGCTATTTGAGTTTTTTGGCATCCCTTACATCGGACCTCGCATAGAAGCTAGCGTGCTAAGCTATAATAAAATTTTAACCAAGCACTTAGCCGCAATCGCAAATGTAAAAACCTTGCCGTATGAGATCGTAAATCGTACTAGCCTGCCTAATTTTAATTTTCCGATCATCGTTAAGCCCGCTCATTTGGGCTCTAGCATCGGAATTTCGATAGCCAAGAACGAAAGCGAGTTTAGCTACGCGCTGGATCAGGCTTTTGAGCTGGACGACAGCGCGATCGTAGAGCCATACTGGGAAAACGTAAAGGAATTCAATCTCGCAGGCGCTAAAATAGACGGCAAAATCGTATTTTCAAACATCGAAGAGCCGAAAAAGGAGGGCTATTTAAATTTCGATCGTAAGTATTTGGATTTTTCGCGTAGTGGCGCGATCAAACCCGCTCGTCCTGGCGCTTTGCTAGAGGGCAAGATGAAAGATGCCTTTACGCGGCTTTATAACGCAGGATCATTCGATGGCGCGCTAATTCGCTGCGATTTTTTTGAAAAAGAGGGTGAAATTTATCTAAACGAGATAAATCCAAACCCAGGCAGCCTCGCAAACTACCTATTTGATGATTTCTCCGAGGTTTTAGCAGCTCTTGCTTCGTCGCTGCCGCCGATGAGGCAGATCCCTGTAAGCTACGAGCTGATCACCAAAATCACCGCTAATAAATAGCCAATCGTTTAAAATTTTACGCTAAATTTTGCGTAAAATTTTACCCCAAAGGTCAAGCTATGATAAATCAAGACGAAATTTACAC
>NZ_CALJPC010000051.1 GCF_937981295.1 uncultured Campylobacter sp. | reverse complement strand
CCGTGGCTCTAAGCGACGGCACCGTAGCAAGCGCGATAGTGCCAAGCGGCGCAAGCACGGGCAAACGCGAGGCGCTGGAGCTTCGCGATAAGGATGAAAGATACTGCGGCAAGGGCGTGCTAAAAGCGGTGGAAAACGTAAATTCTCAGATCGCCGAAGCCGTGATCGGGCTTGATGCATTTGATCAAAAGGCGCTTGATGATGAGATGAGAGAGCTTGACGGCACCGATAATTACTCAAATTTAGGCGCGAACGCCGTGCTTGGCGTATCTATGGCGGTAGCGCGCGCAGCGGCAAAGAGCCTTGACGTGCCTTTGTACCGCTACCTAGGCGGTGCGAACGCTAGCGTACTGCCCGTGCCGATGTTTAATATCATCAACGGCGGCGCGCACGCGAACAACAGCGTGGATTTTCAAGAATTTATGATTATGCCGTTTGGATTTGATAAATTTAGCGACGCGCTGCGAGCGGCGAGCGAAATTTACCACACGCTAAAAGGCCTTTTAAACGCGGCCGGCTACAGTACGGCAGTGGGCGACGAGGGCGGATTTGCGCCGAATTTAAACGATAACGAAGAGCCGATCAAGCTCATCATGCAAGCTATCGAAAAAGCAGGCTACAAAGCAGGCGAGCAGATCAAATTAGCCCTTGACGTCGCAGCTAGCGAGCTGTACGAAAACGGCAAATATAAACTAGAAGGCAAGGAATTTAGTAGCGAAGAGCTGATAGAGCGATATGCGCAGCTTTGCGAGAAGTATCCGATATTTTCGATCGAAGACGGCCTAAGCGAAGACGACTGGGCAGGCTGGGCGAAGCTAACGAGCAAACTAGGCTCTAAAGTGCAGCTTGTGGGCGACGATCTATTTGTAACGAATGAGAAAATTTTACGCGAAGGCATCGCCAAAGGCGTAGGCAACGCGATTTTAATAAAGCCAAATCAAATCGGCACGGTTAGCCAAACTATGCAGACGATCCGCCTAGCTCAGCGCAAAGGCTACCGCTGCGTGATGAGCCACAGAAGCGGCGAGAGCGAGGATAGCTTTATCGCGGACTTCGCCGTCGCGATGAATACGGGCCAGATCAAAACTGGCGCAACCTCAAGAAGCGAACGCAACGCCAAATACAATCGCCTGCTTGAGATCGAGCGCGAGACGGACGAGTTTTTGGGAAGCCGAATTTAAAATGTTTTTTAAAAAAAAGTCCAAGCGGGGCTTGAAAGGCGGCGCGCAGCGCACCTATACGGACGGAGCGGATTATACGGACACGCAAGGCGGATATTCAGACGCAGACTTTGACGAGGACGATTTTTTTGACGATGATGAATTTTATAGCGATGAAGATTTTAGCGGAGGCTTTAGCGAGGTAGGGGCTGGCTTCCGGAAAAATCGCAACGGAACCTCACACAGCGTAGACGAAACAGGCTCTGCCTCTGAAGCCACAAGCAGCAGCTCTAATTTAAGTGGTAAAAGCTCCGCTGCAAACGGAAACTACGAAGGCAGCACGCAAGCAGACGCGGGCTTTTACAGCGCGGAATTTATTGGGGGCGGCGATTTAAAGAGTGCAGAATTATACGCGAGAGAAAATCACTTTCCAAACGACGCGGATTTTGCGGCTCAGAGCGTAGAGCATGGCTTTAATGGCACGGGCTTTGCGGCGCAAGACATAAATTATGCCACGCAAGGATTTTCTTTTATGCCGCAGAACGCAGATCCTGCCGCTAAAAAAGCTTTAAAAAAGCGTAAAAATTTAAAAGAACGGCTGAATTTTATCAATCCGTTTTCACCGCTTAAGCAGATTTTTGCAGCTCTTGCGCTGATCGTCTGCGTTGTTTTTGCAGGCATCTTCGTGGGTGATGTGCTATTTGGCAAGCGATCGTTTGAAGTGCTGCGCCAGCTGCAAAAAGAAAAGGCGTTTTTATTCACCGACGTCGAGCGGCTAAAAGAGGAAAACGCTGAGCTGCAAAAGCTTTATTTAGAGCGTCGCTCGCTCGATCCGGACCTTAAAAAATGAGAAAAATTTCTTTGCTAATTTTAGGTCTTTGCGCTTTTTTAAACGCTGAGAATTTAAATGGCGCAAATTCAAACGCTACGAAACCTAGCATCGTCGCGGTAAAAGAGCAAAATTCTACCGATTTGGCGATTAAAGAGCCAAAAACAGGTGCGCAAAGCCCAAACGCTAAAAAGCAAGCTGTAATGAGACCTGAAACATCTAAAAGTCCTACCGCAGCAATCCAAAAAAGCGCCGCAGAAGCTAATTCTAGTATTAAAGCAAGCGCCGCCAAAAAAGCCGTGAGTGCACAGCTCTCGCAGACCGAAAAAAAAGCTCCTGGCCCCAAAGCGGGCATCGACGCTCCTTTGCAGGTCATTAAAACGGAGCTGAACTCTTCTGTGCAGCCTTCAGTTGCGACGCTTCCGCCTCCTGATGAGTTACCGATCGTGCCAGAAGTAAGCGAGCCAAATTCTACGATAGCGCAAAATTTCAAGGCGGCACAGAATTCTACAGCGCAAAATTCTACAGTGCAAAACTCCACTATGCAACAAAACGCGCAATCTGCTCCGCAAAATTCCAATCCGGCGCAAAGCTCCGCCGCCACGCCACAAAATACTCCCGTGCCTAAAAATTTTACGCAGCAAACCTTTGCGCTTCCTTCAGACGCTCTTACGATCGAAAGCTTAATTGTGCGATATAGGGACGACGACGGGGCTCTGCATGAAAAGATCGTTGATATCAATCGCTCGATTGATTGGCACGATGACTTCGTGCTAAGCGCTAGCGCCAAACCCGCGCTACATAGGGCACTGGACGTCTCGGTTACTTCGACTGATCCAAATTTACAAAAGCAGGCCTCGCAAAGTGGCATCACGCCTAGCTTCGCGCCGCGCCTGGAGCTGCCGTTAGAGACGCTTAAATTTGACGACGGATTAAAATTTGTCATCCGCAAAGACAGCGTGCAGCTCATTACCGCAGATGATTTCAAAAGCTCCGACGCAAATGCTTCTGGCACGCTTGAGGCGGAATTTTGGCGCCAAGAGATCCCGCTTAGCGGCGCGAGCTTTGCTGTAAATATCGGCGGCTTTAGCGACATCAACGTCACCAAAGAGGACGGCTACTACCGCATCGGCGTGCGCTCGCGCGAGGGCAACCTCAGCATCAGGCGCAAAGATGGCGGGTATTTGATTTACAAAAATTCTAATTAAGGAGAGACTATGACACATTTAGAGATTATGAAATTTCGCCATGCGTGCAAAATTTTTGACGAGAACAAAAAAATCGGTAAAGCCGATTTTGACGCCATTTTACAGGCAGGCATCTTAGCACCTAGTTCTACGGGGCTAGAGCAATGGGACTTTTTGGTTGTGCAAAACAAGGCGTTGCGCGAGCAGATCCGCGAAAAATCGTGGAATCAGCCGCAGATCACCTCTTGCTCACATCTGGTTGTGATTTTAGCAAAGATCAAGGACATAAAGCTGGGAAGTGATTATATCGAGCGAATGATTACGCGTAAAAAAGATGAAGCGCCCAAATATATCGGCGACAGGCATAAATTTTATCAAGATTTTTTAAGCGGTTATTTTCACAACGACGATGAGGAGCTATTTAATTGGTCGCACGCGCAGTGCATGTTCGCAGCACTTGCGATGATGAACGAGGCCGCAAGCCGCAGCATCGACAGCTGCCCTATGGAGGGCTTTGATCGCGTGGCGCTAAATGAAATTTTAGGCATTGATTGGAACGATCGCCGCGTGGCGCTACTCGTACCTTTCGGCTACCGCGTAAACCCGCAGCCGCAAAAGATCCGCCGCGGCATGGATGACGTAGTAAAGTGGATAGAATAAGCTGGCAAGTGCTTTTGAAGCGCTAAGCTTGAGGCGCAATAAATTCCAAAGTCTAGTGCGCGAAGCGGTACGCGCATTTTTTTAGAAATTTACCGCGCTTTAGCCTTTTTCGCACCCGCAAATCTTGTGCGGCGAGATTTAAAATTTTTCAGGATCTCAAAATAAAATCTATCTCAATAAACATACAGCTGCAAAACGACTTAAACTTTAAAACGGAATTTTAAAATTTCATCGCAAAATTCTAAGATGCGCGCAAATTCTTAGCGGGCGCAAGAAAAGTTAGAATTTTTTGCTAAAATTTTGCGAAATTTACATAAGCAGGATCAAAAATGAAACTTCCCAAACAGCTTTTAGATCGCTACGGCGCCGAGCGTCAAAGCGCGGGCGAGGCGCAGCGGACGGCGAATGAGATCGCCTTCGCGCCTGTAGTTTTTCAGGTAAGCAGGCTGATGAAAAAATTTGGAATTTTAAGCGCGCTTAATGAGGCACGTGACGGGCTAAGCATAGAAGAGATCGCGAAGAAGCTCTCGCTTAGCGAATACACCGTAAAGCTGCTTTTGGAAAGCTCGCTTAGCATCGGCACGGTGCTACTTAGCGGCGAGAGATTTCGGCTCAGCAAGGCGGGGTATTTTCTACTCACCGACGAGCTCGTCGGCGTGGATATGGATTTCATCCACGACGTGTGCTACGAGGGGCTATTTAGGCTCGAAGAGACGCTAAAATCGGGCAAACCCGAGGGGCTAAAGGTTTTTGGGCAGTGGGCTACGATTTATGAGGCGCTTTCGCATCTTCCGCCGCATGTGCGCAAGAGTTGGCTCGCGTTTGATCATTTTTATTCGGATTTGGCGTTTGAGCCCGCGCTAAAGATTATTTTTTCGCGCAAGACGGCAAAAATTTTAGACGTCGGCGGCAATACGGGGCGCTTTGCTAAGCGGTGCGTGGGCTACGACGAAAATGTGCGCGTCACGATAATGGATCTTGCGGGGCAGATCGCGCTGATGAAAGACACCGTCGCAGGCGCGCAGGGCGCTGAGCGTATAGAGGGGCTTGCGGCCGATCTGCTAGATCCTGCTACGCGCTTTCCGCGCGGCTTTGACGCGATCTGGCTCAGTCAGTTTCTGGACTGCTTTGCAGAGGAGCAGATCGTAAGCATCCTCTCGCGCGCAGCGGAGTCGATGAGCGAGCAGGCGCGGCTTTATATTTTGGAGCCGTTTTGGGACAGGCAGCGCTACGAAACCGCCGCGTATAGCATGACGCAGATCAGCGTATATTTCGCCGCGATGGCAAACGGCAATAGCAAAATTTATCACTCGGACGATATGATTAAATTTGCGCAGCGCGCGGGGCTTAAAATTTCACGGATCTACGACGGGCTGGGCGTCGGACACACGCTGCTGTGCTGCGAAAGGACGCGCTGATGGACGCGCGAAGCCTAAGCGCGCGGCTAAATAAGCCGATTAAAATTTTACTAGTGCTACTTGGAATCGGAATTTTGGCAAACGTGGCGGTGGAATTTTATGTGGAGAAACAACGCGGAGAGCTGGAGCGAAACTTCTGCGAAAGCAAACAGGTGCAAGATGCGCTAGCGCGGATAAACGAGGGCGCGCCGCGCAGGATCGACGATGCTACGACCCTAAAAGGCGCCGCATGCGAAGAGGGTAGCTTCATATACGATTACGCGCTAAATAGCTCGCCAAATTTAAACCTTAGCGCGCTGGATGCGGGCGATGCGGAAATTTTAAAAGAGATGCTGTTTGCCAAGGCAAAGGTCAGCTTTTGCAGCACGGAATTTTCGCAGCGCCTGTGGGAGCTCGGCAAAACGATGGTGTTAAATTACGAGATAGAGGGCTTACCGCCGATAAAAATCGCGCTAGATAAAAGCAGTTGTGCGCGGTGAATTGTAAAAACCCAAGTGAGGCATTTGATGAGCCGCGTTTTGTGTGGCGGCGCGTTGGCAGCTGGTGCCTCTGCAAGCTTGTGAGTAAGCTCATGCTTTACGCAGAATTTTATGTGAGCAGGTCGCGGATAAAATTTAGCAAGATCTCATCGCAGCAAGTGTAGCATAATAAATCATAAAATTCTGACTCGAAATCTACGATGCTATTTCAAATAAAATTCCGCGCAAATTATAGAATTTCGCGTTAAAGCTTTATGCGGTATTTGCGTTGCTACACAGATATAATTCCGCGTGAAATAGTAAAATTTTAATGAAAAACGCCACTGGCAGAACCTAACGCATTAGATCGCGGCTCAAAAAGGACTCGCGCGTTTTAGCGCTTTGTGATGGCGAAATACACGCTGATATTCGCCATGCTATACGCAGCGGCGTGTTAAAAGTCAAGCAGAGATTTTAACATGTTACTTTTGCGCAGGCGAAATCGAAAGCGAAGCGGATAAATTTTAAACGGATGCTGCGCGGGCGAGCAGGCAAAGGCTCACGCCGCGCTAAATTTTAAATCCCGCGCAAGCCCTACTTGCAGTCGCTAGGCCTAAATTCTACTCTTATAAATTCTTCGCCACTTTTTATCTTATAGCTCCATATCGCGCTGTTTATTAGCGGACGCATTACCTTCATCTGGTTGCAAAAAATTTGCTTATTTTGGCTATCTATGACATTTTGTATCACGGTTTTTTGATCATTTCCGACACTGTCAAATTTCATCCCCATGCCGTCATTTAGCTCGTAGTTATAGATGAAGCTGCCATCTTTGCACTCGGCGCCCGTTAACGTCGTAATCTCGTCGACTCGCATCGGCGCACTCTTATTGATACCTTCCACAGCCGCTTTGAGCTGGACATTATCGCAGCTTGGTGCCGCAAAAAGCGCCGCGAAAACAAACGGAAGCAATAAAACTTTTTCATAATTCTCTCCTTAAAAAATTTAGTAACGATATAAAAATTAATATTAATCGCTGCTTTAAATTTAGGGCGAATTTTTTGGTGCTGCGAATATGGAATTTTATGTAAGCGTAGCAGCGAACGCGAAAAGTTTATTTGCGGAGCTTAGCCCTAAAAAACGTAATTAGGCAGTATGTCAAAGTGCGGAATTTATTGGCTCGCCGCACTTAAATACAAACTGCTGAGTTAAATTTCATAGTGCATTTTACGGAATTTACCCAGCTTGCGGGATTAAATTTGATACCTAGAGTGCTGGCAAACTCGATATCAAAATCCAATCCCCCAAATGAGTAAATACCGCAAGAAAGCGCGTCTATGGGAGCTTTAAAGCCATGCTAATTATATCGCAGAGCTTAGGCGCAACGATCCGCAAGTGCGTGTCGTAAGATCGCCGCGACAAATTTTACCACAAGATGGCGGGCAAAAATAATCGACCAGATGCCGCTTACCACGCACAAAGGCGCAAGCGCGATTAGTTATCGTTGATTACGTCCAAAATTTCTCTAGCGTGCACGGCGTAATCATTCGCCATCGATTTTTGAAAGATCCCGCCGATCTGCGCGTATGAGCCCTGACCGCCGCCGAAGAATTCCTCCTCGCCGAAGTTGCGCTCGTTTACGGCGATATTTTGGTTGTAGATCGGCTTTCCGTTTTTAAACATTTTTAGACGTAGATTGTAGCGCACGTAGGGCTTTGCCGAAACATCGATGCCGTCGGAGCTGTAAAAGCCAAAGCCGAATGAGCTAAGCTCAGGCGCGATAACGAGCCCTTTACCTTGCAGCGCTTTTTCGTCGTCGGTGACGCTTACGCGCCTTAGGTAGGTGCCGAAGAAGCGCTTTGCCTCGCCTGCGACGAACTCGCCGACGTCGATTTTAAGCTCATCGTCTCTGCCTAACTTCGAGCTTGCGACGTAGCTTTTTGTCCCCATTAGCTCGCCAGGGATGTAAATGAGCGCGCTTTGCATGGCGTTAGTCGCGCTTATAGTGTCGTCAAACGGCGCTACATCGGCGTTTTGATTAAACTGCGCTTCATATGCGCAACCGCTAAAAAGCGCGCAAACTATTGCGGCTAGAAAGAAATTTTTCATTGTTTGCTCCGTGTAAAAATTTTTGTAATTCTACCCCGCGGGTCTAAATTTTACGCTGAAACGGGCGTAATCGCTCTTTAATCCAAGCTAAAAAATCGCCTAAGCTTTCGCTTAAACGTGTCTTTTGGAATTTGCGTATCTCCGAAATCATCGCTCCAAATTTCATTTTTATCGGTAAACAAGCCTTTATTCTGCGCCTGCGGCATAAAGACCACTTTATCCGTAACTTGGACGCCCTTTTGCTTAAAATACTCTAATATCTCATCCAGATCCCGCCTAGAATATATATTTATAAGGAAGTAATTTCTATTTTTGAACCTTAACACGATATTTTTGTGGATTAAGCTTAAAGGTTCCCTTGCCTTCATCAGCGTATAAATTTTAAACGGCAAAATAAATACTATGAAATTTATCGTATGATATAAAAACAATACAACCTTTCCTATGTGTACCCCTATGGACGACTTTTTATACAGCTCGTATGACGAAAAATAGTGAAATCTTCCGTAGCTATCATATAGCTCTGATATAATGCAAAAGCTTATTTTATTGACATCGCAGGCATTGCAAATTTTTATTACTTCCTCTTTCTTGACAAAATAAAAATCATTCAACGCCTGATTTAGTGATCCGGGCTTATCGTCGAAAGCATTTATATAGCTGATTTTATTATTTTCCAATAAAAAATACGCGGGACTGCCCTTTCTTTTAATAGGCCAAAGTAGCGTAGCCGGCAACAATAAAAAGACCACTACGATAAACATAACTAAATCGGCACTAAAATGCGTGTAAAATTCTAAGTTTAACGGAGTAACTTCTAAATTGAATATTTTATATAAGCAACCGAGTGAAAGAAAAAGAACGATATTGTTTTGAAAGTAAACCGCTCTGTCTATGATTTTGATCGGCTCTTTGTCGTAATCCCTCATAAAATTCCTTTTTGGTATGATTTTTGACGAAGCGCATTTTATCACCGCCTCGCTTTCGACGCGTTTAAGAGCGTAGGATATTTGCGGAGGCGCTTGCGGCGAGGCGAGTTGCGACGAGCGGCGATCATCCTCGTTAAGCGGACGGACAATGTGAATCCTTGCGACTAATTATGAGGCTTTTTAGACACAGAGCGAGCTTGTTTGCGACTACTTAGAGGACTACTTCGAGTACCAAACGATCTCATCTGCGACTGCTGAGGACGGAATTTTGCTCGAAACCTAACCCTAATCTTGCCGTGAAATACTCGCGCAGTATCCGCCTTTGCGCTTCGTTTACGTTTAGCTTTATCCAGACATCCCGCGGGTCTAAATTTTACGCTGAAAACCGAAAAATTTCACGCCTTAATGTCGTAGCTGAAATTTTTCAAAAAATATATGCGTAAAGCTTCACGCTCGGCGCGGCTAGGACGGATGCAAAAAAATACCGCCGAGCCCGTATCGTCCTTGCCGCGCAGTAGCAGGCAGTCGCGCAGTCGTAGCCTCGCTCGTCCGTCTAACCTTCGCGCGACGATGAGCTTTGAAGCGATCAAAATAGCAAAAATGCCCGCCGCTGCATAGATCGCAGCCTCGGCAAAGCCGAATTTGATCGTCAAAAACACGCCCGCGACGTATGCGAAAAGAAGCAAGAATTTTAAAATTTCTTGCAGTTTCAAAAACTTCTCGTAGCTTAGAAACGGCACGCGAAACGTCCGCACGAAGCCGAACGATGGCTCTATCAGATCGACGCATCCAAGCATAAGATCGTATTTGTCTAGCCCTCTGCGAAAGGATATTTTAAGCTCGTCAAATTCCACGCGCGCCGCCTCTTTGCTACTGCTTCGCAGATAAAGTAACGCCAAAAACATAAAAACGATCGTCAGGCTGGGCTTGGCTCGCTGCGAGCGTAGCGGGCTGTCCGTGTAAAACAGCTCCCCCGATCCGCCGATGTCCAAAGAGATAAAAATACAAAAAAACGCAAGGATAGAGGCGGAGAAAATTCTATAAAATGTATCGTCGCAAATGAGGCTGAATTCGGGCTTTTGCATTAGTTTTTATATAGCGGCGCGTCGGTGATTTTAAATCTAAATTTATTGTCTGCGCCGATAAATTTCACGAAGCTCGCTACATCAAATCCCTGCTGCGGCGCGCTTAGCGGCGGCTTAGCAAGGATCTCGAAGCTTAGACCTGCGTAGTTGAAAAACTTGCCGCAGCGCCGAAAACCGTGCCTGCCGTAGAATTCTATACGGCGCAGGCGCTGCGCGAGATTGGGCGCGTCCTCGTGCGGCGGCTCGACGTCAAGGACGATTTGCGCGCGCGGATTTTGCTCGGAGATGAGCGCGAGCAACCTTGAGCCGATCCCCAGCCCGCGAAATTTCACATCGATGCCGAGATAGGCCACGTAAAAAATCTCGCTCTCTCCGCCGCTTGGAATTTCACTCTCATCGTAGCGCGAAATTCCGCTTTCTGCGGCGATCGATGGAATTTTGCCATCTGCGGCGTTTAATGAAATTTCATCCCTTCCGGCGCTTGATAAAATTTTGCCGCCCGCACCGCAAATCGAACAGTCTGCAGCGGTTAAAATTTTGCTATCTGCG
The DNA here is from genome assembly GCF_937981295.1 of uncultured Campylobacter sp. Classification (GTDB taxonomy): domain Bacteria; phylum Campylobacterota; class Campylobacteria; order Campylobacterales; family Campylobacteraceae; genus Campylobacter_B. The sequence goes on along the minus strand of NZ_CALJPC010000051.1, from coordinate 16,492 downwards.
CTCGCGTTTAAAATTTCATCGCCGCCCAGAGGCTGCGTTTTTTGACCTGCGATTTTACCGCTTGCAACGCTAAAAAATTTTGCTTCTGAAAATTTTACTTTGCCGCTTGAAATTTCATCTCCTGCGCTTTCAAATTCCGCGCTGTTATGGGCTTTGGATCTTAAAATTTTATCCGCATTGAGGCGAGGCGGCGGCTGTTTGTGGTGCGAAATCGCGCGCTTGTAGGTCTGCTCGGTTCTATAGACGAAAAAGCCAACCAGCTCCTCGCCGTTTAAATTGTGCGCCGCCGCGCTTGAATGCTCGCTCGCCGCCGCATGATTTTTATCAGCTGCGCCGCCAGTACTTAGGGCGCTAAAATCCTCGAAAATCGCCGCGATTTCAAGCTGTCCTTTGCGCGACATTTTTAAGAAATTTTTTATGCTGATACGCTCGATTTCGGGGAACGCCGCGACGTTAATCGCCTCTATGCGCGCGATCAGCGCCGAGTCCTCGCCGATACGCTCAAGTCTCATTTTGCCCTCCTTGTCGCGATAGGCCTACCGCGTAAATTTAAAATTTGCCCGCCTAGCTCGCGGGAATTTCATCGCTCGGCCCTTGAAATTTCATTAAATTTCGCAAAATTTCGCCGCACCGCCCGTCTAAATTTAATCCTCGCCGTAAATTCGCTTTAAATTTCCCAGCGTCGCGCTTGCGTTTAGCAGCAGCGCATCGGCGATCGCCAGCCGCGCCATCGCGGTGGCTACGACGCTGCCGCGCACGGCGATACACGGATCGTGCCGCCCGCGCAGCTCGCAGATCGCGTCTGCGCCGTGCACGTCCACGCTGTGCTGCGCCATAAAAATACTCGGAGTGGGCTTAAAATGCGTCGCAATCTCGATAGGCGCGCCGCTGCTTATACCGCCTAAGATCCCGCCTGCGTTGTTGCTTGCAAAATTTGCGCCGATCTTGCCGCCGTTGGTGCGGATCAAATTTTTACTAGCGTGCATAAAATCGTTGTTTTCGCTGCCTTTTAGCGTGCTTACTTTCACTCCAGCGCCGATCTGCACGGCCTTTACGCCGTTTATGCCCATCAGCGCGCCCGCAAGCGTCGCATCCAGCTTGCCGTACAGCGGCTCGCCGAGCCCCGCAGGCACGCCCGTGACGCGCGTTAGCACGCAGCCGCCGATACTATCGCCAGCATTTTTGACGCTTAGAATTAACTCCTTCTGCGCGCCCTCCACAGCGGGATCGAGCGCGAAAATTTCGCTATTTTGCGCAAAATCAAAATTTAAATCTTTGGCGTAAATTTCGCCCACGCCGTAAATCCCGCTTTTTACGGAAATTTTAAAGTGATTTAGCAAAATTTGCGCAAACGCTCCCGCAGCCGCGCGTACGGCGGTTTCGCGCGCGCTTGCTCGCCCGCCGCCTCGGTAATCGCGCAGTCCGTATTTGGCAAAATATGAAAAATCGGCGTGTGCGGGGCGGAAAATATCCTTTAGATTTTCGTAGTCCTTCGAGTGCTGGTTTGCGTTGCGGATGATAAATCCGATCGGCGCGCCGGTGCTGCGACCGTCAAAAATCCCGCTTAAAATTTCGATCTCGTCGGCTTCTTTGCGCGGCGTAGCGTATTTGCCGCCCGGCTTGCGGCGGTCAAGCTCGCTTTGGATATTTGAAATCTCGATCGCCACGCCTGCCGGAAAGCCGTCCAAAACGCCGCCGATCGCCGCGCCGTGGCTCTCGCCGAAGGTGCTAAGGCGCAATCTCTCGCCGAAGGTGTTCATAGCGCGTCTCCTTGATCGCCGCTGCTTTGTTTATCCGTATCACGCCCGCTTCGCTCATTGCTTTTTTTAGCGCTCGGCGTGCCGCCCGATGTGCCGGCGCGATCGCTCTTTGCGCTGCCCCGCGCTCGTCCGCTGCTGCCTTGTGAGCCTTTTTTGTCGTCCTGAGCGCAGTTCGCGCGGCTTTGTGCTTCGCTATCGCATGCTGTTTGCTCGCTATTTGTCGCGCTAGTGCCGTGTGAGGCGCTGCTTTGTAAAAGCTCGAGCGCAATTTGCGCGCATTTTTGCTCGGCCTCTTTTTTGCTCGCTCCCACGGCGGATGAGAGCCGCCTGCCGCCAACAAGCGCCGCCATTTCGAAGCTTTTTTTGTGATCGGGGCCGCTCGAGCCCAAAAGGACATATTCGGGCGTGACGCCGAATTTTGCCTGCGTGAGCTCTTGCAGCGCGGTTTTGTAGTCTTTAACGAGCTCGTTAAAGCTGATGCGCGGATAGAGGATTTCTAAGATTGCGGTCGCGATGCGGGCCGTGTTTTGCAGCCCGCTCTCAAGATAGACGGCGCCCATTATCGCCTCAAAGGCGTCCGAAAGCAGCGATGGCTTCTCGCGCCCGCCGTTGCGCTCCTCGGACAGCGACATATTAAGGTTCTCGCCGATGCCCAAAAATTTTGCAAATTTAGAAAAGCTGCTTTCGTTCACGAGTGCGGCGCGCAGCTTGCTCAGATCGCCCTCGTCGCTGCTAAATTTTTTGAAAAGATACTCGCCCACGATCAGATCCATCACCGCATCGCCTAAAAATTCTAGCCTCTCGTTGTTGTGTCCGTTTTTGGCGCTTTTGTGCGTAAGAGCGATCTTGAGGTGGGTTAAATTTTTAAATTTATAGCCCAGTTTTTCTTGTAATTTTTCTAAATTTTGCATTATCAACCTTTTTATAAAATTCTATGAAATCCGCGGCAACTCGTATGCAAATGGCGCCTGGTGCGAAGGAAACCCGTGCAAGCGGAACGAACGAGTGCAGGACCTGCGCTAAATTTGCACTAATACGGCGAATAAAATTTAAACGTGCCCGCCAATTCTAACGTAAACCGCGATAAGGCTCACTTGTCGCAAACGAAATCCGCACTAAAAATAGACCCGCCGAGAATATAAGTCGCACTAAAGCCTGCTCGCTGCTAACGAAATTTCCGCCAAAGCTCGATTGCGTGAACGAATGCGCTAAAACCGGCTTCGGGCGATAAAATTTACGCCGAAGTGGCTCTGCGTGCAAAGCAAACGCGGGCAAATCCATGCTTAATCCGCATAACCGTGAGCTTCGCCGTAGAATTTCAACCCTTTATCGCTTCCGCCGCCGCGCGAGCCATAGCGTCGCACTCCTCGTTTTGCGGATGACCCGCATGCCCCTTGACCCACGAGGCCTTGATCTCGTGAGTCGCCGCCGCCGCAAGGTATCTGCGCCACAGATCCGCGTTTTTCTTGCCCTTAAAATCGGTAACGACCCACTTTGCGAGCCAGGAATTTATCGCCTTTACGACGTATTCGCTATCGGTAAAAAGCTCGACGCGGCAGGGCTGCTTAAGCGCGCTAAGTCCCATTATAGCGGCGGTTAGCTCCATTTGATTATTGGTAGTCATCGCTTCTGCGCCGCTTGCCTTTTTTATCGCGTCGCCGTATTGCAGTATGTAAGCCCAACCGCCTGCTCCTGGGTTTCCGAGACAGCTGCCGTCGCTAAAAAGTTTGACCGATTTCACCGGTTTTCTCCGAAATTTGCGCTCTGATCTCCATGCTACCTAGCTCGTAGCAGACCGGACAGCGGTGTGAGAAGAGCCCCACCGAGCTTTTGCACTTCGCGCAGGTGTAGCTAAAGCTAAGCCCTGCGTCCTCAAAGCCCGCGTCTTTCATAGCCATAAGCGCGTTGATCTCAAAAATTTTACTCGCGCTCTGCGGCTTTTGATCGCTTTTTCCAAGCGCGTAAAAAAGCGCATTGTACTCCGCATCCTGCGTATTTACCGCCGCAGGGAAATCATAGATCAGATCGATTGCCTGCTCGATCGGCGGGAAGCGGTCAAAGCCCTCCATAGGCTCTTTGTTTTTGATAAAAAGCTCCATGCAGAACCGCCCCGCGCCTTTGAAGTTTAGCTTTGAAATTTTAGCGATCTTCTTGTTAAACGGCGTATTGGCGTCGTTTGCGATGATTTGCGCGCGCTCGAACTGGCTTTGAGCATATACTTCGGTGTCCTGTTCGCGCAGCGCGTCAAGCACCTCAAGCGCTTCATTAAAGCGCTTCAGCCGCTCATAAATCACCGTAAGATGCGTAAGAGCCTCTTTGTTTCTGGGGCGCAGCTTCAGTGCCTGCAAAAACACCTCTTCGGCACGCCCTAAAAAGCCCGCTTTGAAATATACGATACCGAGATTGGTGAGGATAAACTCCCTCTGCACGCCGCCGCTAGCCTTGCCTAGCGCGATTAGATAAATTTCTATCGCGCGCTCGAAGTCGCCGCTTTTGACGAAAGAGCTAGCTAAAATTCCAAGCGTAGGGATATCGATTTGCGGGCTTGCTAAAAGCTGCCTGTGCTCGGTGCTAAGCGCGTCTAGGGTGTCAAATTTTTTGATAAAATTCTCTAAACTCTGCCTCTCGTTTTTTTTAGAAAAAACTCCCCAAATGTAGCTTAGAATCGACACTAGCAAGATTATGCTTATCAGCATGATAAGCCCGAAAATCGGGTCGCGATCGTCTAAGAAAAAATTATCCAAATCAAACCTCGTCGCAAAAATAAAGGGCAATTATAGCAAAGTGCGGGTATAATTTCGCTTATGATTAAAAACGAAAGCATAGAAAATCTGCTGGCCACCGTAGATATCGTAGACGTCGTAGAAAAATATGTCCCGCTTAAGCGCAGCGGCGCAAATTTCGTGGGCGTCTGCCCCTTTCACGACGATTCGCACCCGAGCATGAGCGTGAGCTCCAAGCTTGGAATTTTTCACTGCTTTTCGTGCAAGGCGGGCGGCAACGCGATTAAATTTATCCAAGATTACGAAAAGATAAGCTTCCCTGAAGCGGTCGAAAAGCTTGCGGGGATGTATAATTTCGCGCTGCAATACACCGGCGCCAAAGTCCAGGAGCGCAGCGAAGAGAAGAAGGTGCTCGGGATTTTAAACGCCTACTATCAAAGCTGTCTTTATCAAAACCCCGCCGCCGTAAAATACCTGCACGAGCGCGGACTGAGCGATCAGAGCATTCGCAAATTCGGCCTTGGTTACGCTGGAGCTAGCGCGCAGACGATCAGGGTTTTACAAAACGAAGAAATTCCGCCGCAAGACGCGCTAAATGCGGGCGCAGTGAAGCAAAACGAGCGCGGGCTTTATGCTAGCTTCATCGAGCGCATCACCTTTCCGATCTACAACCACGCGAGCAAGCTCGTGGGCTTCGGCGGTCGCACGATAAGCGATAATCCCGCTAAATACGTCAATTCGCCGCAGTGCGCGCTGTTTGATAAATCTAAAATTTTCTACGCATTTGACCTTGCAAAAAAAAGCGCGATCGCCAAAAAAACCCTCATCATCACCGAGGGCTACATGGACGTCATCATGCTGCATCAAGCGGGCATCGACAACGCCGTAGCGGTGCTCGGCACGGCGTTGACGCCCGCTCATCTGCCGCTTATAAAGCGCGCGGAGCTTAATGTCGTGCTTAGCTTCGACGGCGACGCTGCGGGCATCAATGCGGCGATAAAATCGGCGCGGCTTTTGTGCCTGAACAAGATCGACTCAAGTGTCGCTATAATCGGCGGCGGCGCCGATCCTGCGGATATGATAGTCGCGGGCAAGGTGCGCGAGCTAGAGCAAATTTATGCTAGCGGCATGGAGAGCGGGGAGTTTCTGATCCGAAGAATCGCTAAAAAATACGACCTCGCCCGCCCCGTGCAAAAAGAAGCGGCGCTAAATGAGATCAAAGAATTTACCGCAGCGCTCGGCCCCGTGCTCGCCGAGTCCTATCAGAGCCTAGTGGCGCAAATTTTAAATGTCTCGCCCGGCTCGTTCAACCTCGCCGACGGCGGTAAAAATTTCGGCGCGGGCTTTGAGGGGCGAAATTTTAATGAGAGCGGAAGCTTCGGCTTTCGCGATTTCGGCTCTTACGGAGGGCGCGGCGCAGACGGCAGGGGCGGTGCGAGCGGGGGTTTAAACGGCGGAAATTTTATTCGTACGCAAAACACGGCGCGCTATGAAAGCTCTGCGCCGCCTGCGGCTTCGGCGAGGGGCGGGCGGACGCTACTGCGCCGCAAGGAGATCGCGGAACTTCAGATCATAAAATCGATGCTGCTTGATGGCGAGATGGCACAGCTCGGGCTCGGTTGCTTGGAGCGGCGCGATTTTCGCATGCACGGCGATATTTTCGAGGCGTTTTTGGCTTTCGCTCGCAGCGGCGGGAATTTTAAAAATTTCATCGCGGGCAAGGGCGGCAATGCGGATAGTAATGCGAGCGAAAATTTTACCGCAGGCGGCGCGGGAGAAAATTTTATCCGTAGGGAGAGCGCAAATTTAAAAAGCGGCGAGAATTCTAGCGAGCAAAATTTTAACGGGCAGGGCTCTGCGGACGCCGTAAATTTAAAAGGCTCCTCCGCGCAGCAGGGCGCAAGCAGCGGCGAGAAGCAAGAGAGTGCAAATAACGGAGAGAGACGGAGCTCAAGCATCTGCGCAAATCAAGGCAAGAGGGAAGCCGCCGCTCAAAATGTTCAAAGCACTCAAAATGCCCAAAATGTCCAAAACGCCGAAAGCGAAGCCCTTGAAAATCTGCGCGCGCTCGCGCTGGACGATGAAATTTTGCCGATCGGCGGCGCGGCGCTTTTTAACGACGCGTGCAAAATTTTACGCCGCAACGCCCTGCAAGATCTGATGCAAAAGCTCAAAAACTCCGACGCGCCCGACAAGATCGAGCGGATCTTGGAGTATCAAAAAAAGATCAATCAACTCAAGTAAAGGAACGAAATGAAGGCATTGGCGCTCTTTAGCGGCGGGCTTGATTCCATGCTCGCGGTCAAACTCATCGTCTCGCAAGGCATCGAGGTGCTCGCGCTGAATATGGATATCGGATTTAGCGGCAAGGACGATAAGAGCGAGATCATGCGCCGCAGAGCCGCAGCCGCGGGAGCGAATTTTAAAAGCGTTGATATCAGAAGCGAATATCTGCGGCAGGTGCTTTTCGAGCCCAAATACGGCTACGGCAAGCACTTCAACCCCTGCATCGACTGCCACGGATATATGTTTAAGACCGCACTTGCGATGCTGCAAAGCGAAGGGGCGAGCTTCATCATCACAGGCGAGGTGCTCGGACAGCGCCCGATGAGCCAGCGCGCGCAGGCTCTGGCTCAGGTCGGCGGGCTTAGCGGCGATGAGGAGGGGCTGATCCTGCGTCCGCTGTGCGCGAAGCTGCTGCCGCCCACGACGCCCGAGATCAAGGGCTGGGTCGATAGGAGCGCGCTGCTTGACATAAGCGGGCGCGGGCGCACTAGGCAGATGCAGCTCGCGGCGGAGTTTGGCTTTGAGGATTACGAAACGCCCGCGGGAGGCTGTCTGCTGACCGTGCAGAGCTTCAGCGAGCGGATCAAGGATGCGGTAAAATTTGAAAATATCGAAACGCCCGCGGACGCTGAAATTTTAAAATTCGGGCGCCATCTGCGCCTACCTGAGGGCGCGAAGCTCATAATCGGGCGAGATGAGAGCGACAACAAAAAGCTTGCCGCAGTGCAAAATCCAAAATTTAGCGAGATAAAATTTAAAGATGGCGTCGTGGGCGCGCTAAGCCTGCTAAGCAGGGGCGCGAGCGAGGCGGATAGAGAGCTTGCGGCGAGGCTGGCGCTAACATACGCCAAAACGGACGCCGCTCGCCGCTACGCCCTGCTCATAGATGGCAGCGAGCTGAGCGCAAGCCCGTTTGAGAGCAAGGATGCTGCGCGCGAGTATTTTGTATGATAAGCCATGTCAATAAATATAGGGATTGGAGTGCAATATGAAGCTTGAACGTTTTCCCGGTATAAATATTATAATTGAAGAAAAACGTGTTGTTTTTGAATTAAAAATTAAAAACCAAAAATCTGTATATATGTGCCACCCATTTACAAATAACACTGGAGATATTGCGTTTGTTGATAGCATAAAATTCTTAGAATTATGGCGTAATAGTAAAATTGATGTAGATAAAGAAATAAGCAATAAAACGGAAGATGGTTGGCGAAACGATTACAAATATAGTTGGGCAGAAGAGGGCTTTAAACAGGGTCTTGGTAATCCTGTGCCATTGGCTAGAGTTTGTTGTTATTCTGATGAGTATTATGTACCAATAAAAGCAAGATGTATTCCGTTTTTTAAAAAGAAATATGTGAAAGAAACAAAATACGCTTGTTCATTTTCTGACGGAATAACACATACTATTTGGCTGCTTTCTAATGGAGTAAAATCATTTCCAGTACATTTAAGCTCTTCCGATGAGACAAAAATATTGGCAAAATTTGCAGGTATTACAGAAAATTTTTATTATATAAAGACAGAAATTCAAAGTGAACTGAATTTATGGGATAAGAAATAATATATAAAATTTTAGTTATAAATTTATAGAATTTTAGTTAAAATCCTTTCATCAAAATTTCGCGTAAAAGCTCTGCGAAAATGTCAAATTTAGGAGAATCTTTGAAGCTTCAAATGTCCTTGATGTCGGTTGCTTGCGTCGTAATCATCCTGGCTGGTCTTAAAGCCGCACAGGCTATCGTCGTGCCATTTTTGCTAGCTATTTTCATCACGGTGCTCGTCTCGCCGCTGGTGCTTTATGTCCAAAAGATCCGCGTCGGGCGTGTTTTTAGCTTCCTCATCATCACTTTTGCTTTCGTAGCGATTATAGTGTTTTTCGGCGCAGTCATCTTTGATGCGATCAAGGAATTTTCAGCGCGCCTACCCGAGCTGCAAGCAAAATTTGAAGAGGTGCTAGGAGGCGTGAGTGCGAAGCTCTCTCGATTCGGCATAGAGCTTAACGCCGCAAGCCTGGGCATCGATCCGAGCGAAGCCGCCGCACAGCTATCTGCGCTACTGCGCAAAACAGGCTCGATAGTCTCGACGGGATTTTTCATTTTTATAATGGTTTCATTTATGGTCTTTGAAAGCTCCGTGATCGACGAGAAAATCCGCTATTTTTCGCAAAGTAGCCGCGCTACGCACACTTTTGTGAAGAAATTCGCCTCCAGCCTCAAAAAATATCTGCTAATCAAAACTATCGCTTCAGCTTGCACCGGTGCGCTCATCGGGCTTGGGCTGTGGGCTCTTGGCGTCCCATATGCCGCGCTGTGGGGGATTTTAGCTTTCGTGCTAAATTTCATCCCCACCATTGGCTCGATCGTAGCGGTCTTTCCGACGCTTTTCGTGACATTAGCTACGATGGATATAAGCTCTAGCATCTGGACTATCGCAATCTATTTAGTCGTAAACGTAGCGATCGGAAATATCATCGAGCCACGATTTTTAGGGCAAGGGCTTGGGCTTTCAACAATCAGCGTGCTTGCGGGGCTGCTGCTGTGGGGCTTCGTGCTTGGTATCGGCGGGCTATTTTTGGCTGTACCGCTTACGATGAGCTTGCAAATCGCGCTTGCCTCAAATGACAAAACACGCTTCATCGCGACTCTATTAAGCAACAAGGTCGAAAGATAAAGCGAAATTCCGCGGAATTTTAAAATTCTATAAATTCTAGCTTGAGCGCGCTCAAGAGTATTTTTGTCTCTTTTGGATAAAATCCGCCCAAAGGATCAAATATGACTAGCGAAAAATTTATTTACGAAGTAAATACGGTGACGAAATTTATCCAAATTTACTGCGATGGCAAGCATACGGACGCGCCTAAAAAAGATGGCGCTGTGCTTCATGACTACAAAGACGATAAGGGGCTAGTGCAGACGCACTTTCATCTCTGTAGCGACTGCGAGCGAATGCTACGCTATGCCTACGCGCGCCTTGGTGCCTGCCCGCATACCGAAAAGCCGCGCTGTCACCACTGCCCGCATCCGTGCTACGAGCGTGAAATGTGGGTAAATATGGCTAAGATGATGAAATATAGCGGCATGAAGCTTGGGCTTACGAAGATCAAAAAGCTTTTTTCGTTTAGAAAAAGCTAACTTGCGCTGGCAATTTAGCTAGGATTTGTGGATAAAATTTATCTCTGAAAACCCGCTTCATCTCTACACAAAAAAGTATAAAAAAGTGGCGTGAGAAGAAGTACAAAAAGATATAAAAATCAATCAAAATGCTAAATCTTAGCGCGTAAAATTCTGCCTCGCAAACACAAATCCTCCGCAATCCTTGATAATAAATAATTAAATTTGAGTTTATAGTTTTAAGTTAGAATTGTGCCCAATCAAAGGAGAAAATATGAAGGTCATTACCATCGCGGTCGTTAACGGCAGGGTCGTAAACGAAAAGGAATTAATCGCGTCTATCGCCGATTATGACGATTTTACCGCGGTTGCCGAACAACTCCGCAAAGGGCTGAAATCGAGATATTTTACATCTAGAGAGCATGCGAGGATCTACAAAAAAATCAGCGTCGAGACGGGCTTTAGGCGCGTGCGATTCGACTACAAACCGTATAAAGATAAAATTTCAAATCTTATTGCCGAGGGCTACACCGTCAAGGCGATCCTAAAAAAGATCGGCGAGGAGGACGAAGTATTTAAAAGCGCCGTCACAGCCGCAGGGCTTACGCACTTCATCTCCGTGACGTTCAAAGATGAAAAAACAAGACTTCGCGCAACCGCCAAAAAAAGCGAAGATTTCTTATACGCGTATCGCTTCGAGATAAAGAAAATGCACTTCCAAGGCGTTAGCAATAAAGAAATTTTAAAATATATGAAGGCTCATTACGAAAAGGATTTTGCTAAAGTAAGTGAGCGCGATATAGCGGCTTTTATCGAGGCAAACGCGGTGCTGGATACCGACCGCAAACTCTCGCTGTATAAAAAGCCGAGCCTTTATGATCCGCATTTTAGCGAGATTATGAAGCTTTACGCAAGCGGTATGCGCGTCTATGACATCTGGAAGACGCTTAAAGCCAAATACCCGGAGTTAGCCAAGCTTCAGGCGCCGAGCCTTTATCAGTTCATCGCAAATAACGCCCTTGGCAAAGCCAAATATATGCAAAAAGACTGATATGTTCGCGCTTTTTGTAAATTTTACTTTCAAATTTAAAATTTCGCCGCGATAAAGATCGATGAAAGCCGGTGAAATTTCTATGAAAACCTGCGTCATTCTCTGCGGCGGCAAAAGCTCGCGTTTCGGCAGCGACAAAACGTTGTTTCCATTCCGCGGGCATCCCAGCATGACGCACTTTCTTTTCTCGCGCTTAAGCCGCGAGTTTGAGCGGGTTTTCGCCTGCGCCAAAAGCTCTAAATTTAACCCGCCGCTTCCTATGATCTACGACGAATTTGAGGATTTTTCGCCGATGGGCGCGCTGTATTCGGCGCTGAAACCATTTAGCGGCGAGCGCATTTTTATCATCCCCGCCGATATGCCCTTTGTAGAAATTTCCACCATTCGCGCGCTTAACGAGCAGGAGGGGCAAATTTGCGTGGCGGGCGACGAAGCGCACAGACACAGCCTGTGCGGATTTTTTGACGCGGATCTAGCGCCGCGCGCGCTTGAGCTCTACCGCGCGAAAGAGCATAAGATCGGCACGCTCATCGATCGCGCAAATTCCAAAGTGCTAAATTTCAAAAACAAAGAGCAGTTTTTAAATATAAATTATCAAAACGATTTAAAGGGCGTAGATGAGATTTAAAGCTTTAGCGCTCGCGCTTTGCGCCATGAGCCTAGCCGCGCAAGACCTGACCGAGCTGTACGCAAAGGCCGGCGAATACGAGGCCAGGGGCGATTATAAAAACGCGATGATCTATTACAAAAAGATCGCCGCAGCAAGCCTAGCGGAAAGAGGCGAAAAATCGCGCCTAAAAGTCGCAGAAAATTCTACCTCGTCCGCAGAAAACCGCGCTTCGCACGATGATACCGCCGTTTTAAGCTCTGCGGTGCCGCAAAATTCTTTAGCACAAAATTCCGCCACGCCAAAACCTGTCGAGCCACATTCTACTTCGTCAAATTTCGCAGACGCAGGCTCGGCTGCGTCAGGCTCCGCGTCAAATTTAGCATCATCAAATTCCGCCTCGCTTTCGCAAAATTCCACTGCGTCAAATTCCACGCCGCAAGGCGAGCAAAATGGTCGAAATTTTGGATTTTTAGGGCTTAAATACTACGAGCCGATCTACATGCTCTTTACTCACGATTTTAGCAAAAAACCCGATCGCAAGGCGGATGAGCTGCATTTTGAGTTTAGCTTCGAGCGCCCGATTGCCTACGACGCGCTGGGGTTTGGAGAGAAAATTTCATTTGCTTACGCGCAAAATTCCTGGTGGCAGATCACGCAGGATAGCGCCCCCTTTCGCGAAAGCAACTATCGCCCCGAGCTATACGTTAGCGCGCCGGTGCCGTTTGCGGACGAGCTAAAGATAGGCGCCATGCACGAATCAAACGGCAAGGGCGGCGAGGAATCGCGCTCGTGGAATAGGCTCTACGCGCAAAGCACCTGGAGCGCGGACGGATTTTCTATCACCCCCAGAGCGTGGTATGCGTTTTGGCTGGACCGCACGAACGAGGACATCGCGGATTATATGGGCTACGGCGATCTGCGCGCGTCATACACCTTCGGCAAGCAGCGACTTAGCGCTCTGTGGCGAAATAATCTGCATTTTGACGGCAGTAACCGCGGCGCGATCGAGCTAAACTATAGCTTTCCGATCTTTAACAGCGGATTTTACGGCTATCTGCGTTACTTCAACGGCTACGGCGAAAGCCTCGCGGACTACAAACGCAGCGTCAATAAGATCGGCATCGGGCTTTCTTTCGTAGAATTTTAAGAGGCGAAGCCTGGATTAAAAAGCTTGAAATTCTGCGGCAAAATTTTATCCGCATAAAATATAAAATTCGCAGCTTTTTGCTCTACGCCGCTAAATTTTAAAAAGCAAAATTTAGCGATGCAAATCGCCTTAGATTTCGCGGACGAAATTTCGCCTACCGTACCGAATCCTCGCAGGTAGAATTTCTTAGAAATTAATATTCTTTTAGCTAGAATTACGGATTAAATTTCATCAAAGGATCAAGAAATGGCACAAATTCAAGAGGCCGAGCTCATCTGGAAAGACGGCAAGCTAATCCCATGGGCGGAGGCCACTACTCACGTTTTGACGCACTCTTTGCACTATGGAAACGCCGTATTTGAGGGCGTACGCGCTTATAAAACCGACAAAGGCTACGCGATTTTTCGCTTGGACGAGCACACTGCCCGCCTTGAAATTTCGGCAAAACTCTGCCTAATCAAGCTTCCGTTTAGCTTCGAGCAGCTCCGTAAGGCTCAGATCGACGTCGTCGCAAAAAACCGCTTCGATCAGACCGTCTATATCCGCCCGCTTGCATACTTCGGCTACGGCTCGATGGGCGTTTCGTCTACGAACTGCCCGGTAAACGTCATCGTCGCAGCGTGGCAATGGGGCGCATATATGGGCGAAGAGGCGCTACGCAAAGGCATCAAAGCCAAAATTTCATCGTGGATGAAGCCGGCGCAATTTTCGATGATGGCAAAAGCCAAGGCGAGTGCGAATTATTTCAACTCGCAGATGGCAAATTTCGAAGCGGTCAATGCGGGATACGATGAGGCGATACTGCTCGATCCGCAGGGCTTCGTCGCAGAGGGGCCGGGCGAGTGCCTATTCATCGTAAAAGATGGCGCCATCATCACTCCGCCGAACGATACCAGCCTGGAGAGCATCACTCAAAACTCGGTCATCGAAATCGCGCGTAGCCTGGGCTACGAAGTCCGCAGAGAGCGCATCGCTCGCGATCAGCTCTATGCCGCGGACGAGGCGTTTTTCACCGGCACCGCCGCGGAGGTCACGCCGATTAGTAACATCGACGGTAGGATCATCGGCAAGGGCGAGATGGGCGAGATCACGAGCCGCTTGCAGAAGGCGTATTTCGCCGTCGTTACGGGCAAAGACCCGAAATTTGAGCACTGGCTCACATACGTTAAATAAGGACGCGCATGCCAGCGGATTTGAATGATTATTTTAATAAGAAAAACAGCGACAAAAAAGGCGGGAATTTAAATTTTAAAATTCCTAATTTCGGAGGGATGGGCAAGTTTAGCGGCGTGCTTTACGTGATAATCGCGCTAATCGCGCTGCTCGTGATTGCAAAGCCCTTCGTCACGATCCAATCGGGCGAAGTGGGGATCAAGTCAAATTTAGGCAAATACGATCCGACGCCTCTTGGCGCGGGGCTTCACTTTTTCGTGCCGTTCATACAGGACGTATTCGTCGTAGATACTCGCACGCGTATCATCAACTACACCAGCAGCGAAGATATGAGCGCAGGTATCGCCACTAAAAGCGGTACCGCGGGCGGTATCATTAGTAAAAACTCGCTTTCGGTGCTAGACTCGCGAAATTTGCCCGTCAGCATCGACATCACCGTGCAATACAGGCTCAATGAAGCCACGGCGCCCAACACGATCGCCGAGTGGGGCTTTTTATGGGAGGATAAGATCATCGATCCTCGCGTAAAGGACGTCGTGCGTAGCGTCATCGGCAACTATGCCGCTGAGGAGCTGCCTACCAAACGCGACGAGATCGCTAGAGCGATCGACGACGGCATCCGCAAAAATATCGAAGCACTGCCGAATTCGCCCGTAGATCTGCTAGCCGTGCAGCTTCGCGAGATCATCCTGCCGGCGAAGGTAAAGGAGCAGATCGAGAGCGTGCAGATCGCCAAACAGGAGGCTGAGCGCACCAAATACGAGGTCGAGCGCGCAAATCAAGAGGCGCTTAAAAAGGCTGCTCTTGCCAAAGGTAACGCAGACGCCGTCAAAATCGAGGCTCAAGGTCGTGCCGATGCCGCCAAGATCGAGGCCGACGCGCAAGCCTACGCCAACAAAGAGGTCGCAAAGAGCTTGGATGCAAATCTTTTAAGCCTCAAGCAGATCGAGACGCAGGCTAAATTTAATGAGGCGTTGCGCGAAAACAGCGACGCAAAAATTTTCCTAACGCCGGGCGGCGCGGTGCCTAATATCTGGGTCGATACGAAAGATAAGGCGAAGCAAAGCGCCATCGAGCGGGAAAATTAAAATTCCAGGCGGTTATGCGCCCCGATTTCGCGAGATAAATTTAATAGCGAGTTGCTCCTGGCGCATAAGCCTAACTCGCGATTTTGCGAGCTAAACTTAGCAGCGAGTGAAAGCTCGTGACGAGCAGAACTCGCGCCCGTCGCAGCTTAAGTCTAGCGGTCGCTTAAATTTAGCCGCTAGGCTTGTCCTTTAAATTTACGAGGCTCGCCGCTTCGTAAATTCATAACTCAAATTCCGCGTGCGGCAGCTAAATTTAAAGCGTGCGCGACTTCGCAAACTAAGGATCAAAGATGAAGGTAGATTGGCAAAAATTAGGCGGGCTACTCCCCGCGATCGTGCAAGATGCGGGTGACGGCGTGGTTTTGATGCTCGCGTATATGAACGAAGAAGCATTAAATTTGACGCTGAGCACCGGCTACGCGCACTACTTCTCGCGCAGCAAGGGGCGCATCTGGAAAAAGGGCGAAGAGAGCGGGCACGTTCAGCTCGTGCGAGAGGCGTTTTTGGACTGTGACAATGATACGTTGTTACTTAAAGTAGAGCAATGCGGCGGATCCGCCTGCCACACCGGCGCGCGAAGCTGTTTTTTCAAAGAGATTTCGCTACAAAAAGGCGGCAAAAATTTCGATAGTTCGATCGCTTGCGGCACAGAAAATTTCGCAGAGTACGGCTCTGCAACCTCTCTCGCGCAGAAAAATTCCGCGAATTCCCACGTAGGGCAAAATTCTACAGACTACGACAGCTTGCAGAATTTAATGCCTAAAAATTCTACCGATGGTAATCAAAACTCCGCAATGCGAAGCCCCGCTGCGGCAAATTCCACTCTAACAAATTCCGCCGCAGAGCGCAGCGAGCAAAATTTAGACGCCGTCTCGCAAAATTCTACGCTCGAAAACTCCGCAGAAAAAAGCCCGTACGGCATTTTGGACGAAATTTATCACGTCTGCTTGGATCGCAAGCTAAACGGTGAGTCCGCGCTATCCTATGTCGCCTCGCTCTACGCGAAGGGCGAAAACGCCTATCTCAAAAAGATCGCCGAGGAGGCGTGCGAGTTCACGCTAGCGTGCAAGGACCTCTCGCGCAGCGAGCTTTACGCAGACGTAGCGCGCGAGGGCTTCGGCGAACACAGAGCGGACGAGCCACGATACGACGTGATTTACGAGGGAGCGGATCTTTTATTTCACCTTCTGCTCGCGCTTGCGGCGCACAATATCCACCCGGACGCCCTACTTGACGAGCTAGCGCGCAGGCAAGGACAAAGCGGCATCGAGGAAAAGCGTCGCCGCGAAAAATGATGCGTAAAATTTAATCGTGAAGACGTCTTTTCCGCTCGCCCGCTTTGCGCGGCGAGCTAAATTTAAAAAGCAGTACCGAAACTCTACGCCGAATTTCAACGATGAAAGTATATTTCAACCGCGCTATTGCCGCAAAATTTAATCGCACGACGCGAGATAAAATTCGCGCTATAAATTTCAGCGCCTTGCGTAAATCGTAAAATTTCACTAAAATTTTAAAATCAAATTTTAAAGGATAGCTGATGA
>NZ_CALJPC010000050.1 GCF_937981295.1 uncultured Campylobacter sp. | reverse complement strand
ATCGAACAAAAAACCAATTCTGAAAAGCATATAGGCGAGCTAGAAATAGAAATTGCTGCGTTAAAAGATAAAGCGGCCCGCGACTTACGTATTAAAAAGAAGTTGAATTTGCTATCGGAGATTAAGACTCAGATTATCACCTACAAATCGGGACGCATAACAAGAACCGGAGAGAGACTAAAAGATAAAATTTTGTCTAATTATAAGCATCTAATCGCCGAGGATAACGTAGCGGACATTAAGATCGATAACTTCATCGTGAAATTTATCGATGCAAGCGGAGAAGCTATTGCTGTACGAAGCCAGAGTGCAGGTCAGAAACAAATTGCTGCGATTAGCATATTTTGGGCGTTATCTAAGTTAAGCGATAGATGCTTGCCTCTTATTATTGATACTCCACTAGCCAGACTAGATGCCTCTAACCGTAAGAATGTCATTCAAAACTATTATGCAAATGCGTCCAATCAAGTTATCGTGTTACCTACAGATACTGAATTTAGCCAAAGAGAGCTGGAATTTGCAAGCGGTAAAATCGCAGGGATTTACGACATCACTAATGATAAAGATTCACGAGATAGTGCAAGCATAAAACCAAGGAGAGAATAATGCTAGGGAAAATTTATACCAAAGCCGGCGAAGAGAATTTCATTGCTAATATTATAAAAAATTCTCTAGCCGTAGATGTGCCTAAATATGTAATTTTGAGGATGGCAATTAACAAATCCTTTCGCTTAGAATATAAAAGTTTAGATAATCCATGTTATGCTAATTTCATCCTATACGATGGATTCTCTAGTGGGGGTGGAGAATATAATATGTCCCAAGTAACTGGCAGCGGCAAAGAATCTAAAGACTATACAGATATTTTGCGTGCAGCTTTTATGCTAAGGCATAAGAGTGAAAATCTAGATTTTAGCGACGATGCAATTTTTATTAGTGCTATCGAAAAATATATACATCGTGGACTTTACGAGCTAAATAATCTCTACAAAAGCAAGGATGACTTTTATCAATTCCTGATTGATGAATTTAGCGTTACAATAGAGCCAAAAATTCTACCTACAGAAGAATCAATTTCTGAAAGGGTAGATGAGGATAAGATACGAGAATATTTTACTTCCGCCGGTATAAAAGCAGAAATTCTATCTAGTGACCATGCATTGCGTCACGACGTATTTAAAATCCGCTTTAAAGATATGAAAGACTATGCCCGGGTTGAAAACGAAGTTGATGACTACAAGGTAAAATTTGGTCTTTACTCCGATGCTTTAACACAATACGCGGGTGAACAGATGAGCTTAAATTTATATTTGCCTAGACCTAAAAGTCAGTGGAAAAAATTTGATGCAGATGATTTTGGTTTCGATATATCTAGCTATACAAAAAGCTACGCTTTGCCCGCTTATTGCGGTCGTAATATCAAAAGTGAGGCATTTTTCTTTGATTTATCACAGCACTTGCTTATCGGTGGTACTAGCGGTAGCGGCAAGTCCATGCTTTTACATACGCTCATTACGTCGCTAGCAATGTTAAATCAAAATATACGCTTTGTACTCATAGATCCTAAAAATGGAGCTGAGTTTGGTATTTACGATAAACTAAGAAGTTTAAGCGAGCTTGGCGGAGTAGTCAAGGATATATCTCATACACAAACCGTGATTGATGCTGTCATTAAGGAAATGGATAGACGTTATAGTGTTCTAGCCAAAGAAGGTGTCAGCAAAAACGCTGAACTTTCTACTCCGATGCCAAGTATAGTTGTGGTTTTCGATGAAGTTGCTGATGCTTTCGGTCAGATTAAGATGCTTCAAGATAGTATCGTGATCTTGGCACAAAAGGCTCGTGCTGCGGACATTCATCTAATCATAGCGACCCAAACGCCCAATGCAAATATTTTTAAGCAAGAATTGCGCGCAAATTTTGATTTACGAATCGCCTTAAAAGTGCAAAATGCCAAAGCCTCTCAGATTGTCTTGGACGAAAGCGGAGCCGAAAAGCTTCTAGGCGCAGGCGATATGCTAGTAAAACTAAGTGGCTCGCAGCCGCAGCATATATTTGCGCCGTATTTAAGCAAAGGCGATGTTAAACAGCTTTTGGAGCTAAAATAGATCGCTGATTTTGTCACAATATGCTAGGGCGAAATAGCCAAAAGCCCTAAATCTTATGTCGCAAAATTTGCGTCGCTACAACAATCCTATAAATTCCATGGTTTAAATGTCCTTGAAATTTCAAATAGAATTTTATCGCAGCGGTTGCGGCGTAGTAGCGCGTAAATTTCAAACGGAATTTCAAAATTTCGCGGCGGCGAAAAGCCTCTGTATTTACGGATTTAAGATCAAATTTAAAATTTAATCCTGCCAGATATTTTCGTTTAATTTCAGACTTTTTACGATGGAGAGAAAGAATAGAAGCTCGTGCTTGATAGACGCGGCGGGATCGAAACTAAGTACGCTGCGATCTACGCTAGGCTCGAAGCTATCGTATCCCGTGCGGATGA
>NZ_CALJPC010000049.1 GCF_937981295.1 uncultured Campylobacter sp. | reverse complement strand
TGTTGGGTATGTACGCTGGTAAACGAAGATAAATCTATGCAAGGCTTCATAAAAAGTGGTGAGAGCTCTCTGGCAGTACTAAATGAATTTCGGAATTTTATAAAGGAGGCTAGGGAAAATCGTTCAATGAGGTGCGATTTTAAAAAAGATGGTAGTTTTCGTCCAGGGCCTTTTACGTCTTCGGCGCGAAAAGAAATTCTAAGAAGGCTTTTACGCGGCGAAGCAGAATTTAAGGCGTGCGGCGGCAGTGAGCTAATTAGTGACGAACAACTAGGAATGATCGCTAAGATTTGGGAAAAAGAATTCGATAGCGAAAGCTCGTGTATTACAATATCAAAGGAGTTTGGCAGAATGCAAAATATTGAAATTTCAACGCCCATATTAGAGGATGTTGATTTAATCGATACGACAAGTAAGGGTGGAGAGGCGGCAAAGCGCATTATCTCAGAAATAGTGCGAAAAGAAGGTATCAAGGATAACGAAATTTACGAGATCATTATGAAAAATATTGATGATGAAACGGCGAAGCTAGGAGATAGTGATGATATTTTATAAACGCATTACGATTTGTAATCTTTTCGCTTATTATGGTGAACAGAATGTAGAATTTACCTTGTCACAAGGCAAGCCTATATATTTACTTTTCGGAAGGAATGGATTCGGCAAGACTAGCTTTATAAGAAGCGTGAAATTACTTTTTGCAGGAAGCGGAATGCTAGATGTAGGCGAAAATGTACCGGAGGTCGTATTAAATTTTACTGGCACACGTAGCAGAGGTGTTTTTACACCTAGGGTCCTACTGCTAGGTCAAAATAGCGAAAACGGATGGCGGGGCGCTTTTAACCGTCGTGCGCTTAGCAACGACGAGAATAAATTCTATATTGAGTTAGCGCTTGATGAAGATGAACGCGAGATAATCATTAGGAGAGAGTGGAGTAGATTTCCTGATCTATGCGAAAAGTTAATTTTTATAAAAGACGGCGAGCGGCTGGAAAACAATCAAGCTCGCGAGGAGATCGAGAGAATTCTACCGTTAAATTTTTTACAGTTTTTTGTATTCGACGGCGAAGAGATCGAGGCGATGGCAGACGAGGTCAGCACCGAGCTAAAAGATAAAATTCAAAGCATGTTGAATATTGCCGTATTAGATAGATTATCGGATCAGATCAATAAGGCGGAAAGAGAACTAATCTCACAAAGTAATATGGCAAGTAAAATTAAATCTGATCTAGACTTATGCGAGGGCCGACAAAAAAGCGAGGAAGAGCGCTTGCAAAATGCTAAAATAAATATAAAATTTTACGAAGCTCAAGTGAGCGATAAATCTGCCGCTATAACTGCTAAAAAGAAAGAATTGGAAGGTAAGATAAGGAGCAATTCTAAAGAAAGCGAGGGTCTGCAAAATGCTAAAGATGCTGCTATGGCTAACCTGCAAAGAGCCAAGCAAAGTATTGCGGAATTCGGTGGTGAAATTTTATTTGCAGGATTAGACGAATTCTTCTTAGAACTTTTATCTAGGATAGAAAAGAGTAGTGATACTAGCGGGTTCAATAAAGAAAGCCTTACTAAGTTAGCCAAACTTAGCGCAGATTACTTATTGCGTGAAAAAATAGGGTTTAAATGCGACGCGATAGATTTAAATACATATTTACGCGATGCGTTTTTAGAATTTATCAAAAATAATGACGGAGAATTTAAAGGAATTAATAAAAGCACCATTCCTATCGTTTATAGCGCTGCTAAAGAAAATTCCGTTAAGCTTTTAGACGCCGTAGGAGACGCTAAAAATGCTAAGTCTGATATTTCTCGTATTTCGCGCAATCTGGATGATCTCATTGCAGATTCATCGGTTGATGCGGAATTAGCTAAACTAAACGAGGAGATCGAGGCGTTATAGGTAGAAAAGTTGGAAGCGAGC
>NZ_CALJPC010000048.1 GCF_937981295.1 uncultured Campylobacter sp. | reverse complement strand
TCATGGTAATGCCAACGAAAGGATAGAAGACTCAAAGCAAGAGTTATCAAGATTATTAGATAAATATAATTCATTTTGTATACAGCAAAATATATTGGGAAATAAAATATGAAAACCCTCTTTACGCTAATAAACCACACCTTGACGTCGGAGCAAGAAGAAGATGCGAGGAAGAATTTAAATGTTGATAAATTCATAAATATAACCGATGCGAGGTGGAGCGATATCGACCCGTCCGAAAAAAGCGTAATAGAATTCGTTGAAGCGTATAAAGATAAACTTAAAAAGCAAGCAAAAGCGGGCGATGTACTACTGGTGCAAGGTGACTACGGAGCGACTTATAATATGATAAGGTTTGCTAAAAATATGGGTCTGATAGCCGTGTATGCGACTACTAACCGCATCGTAAGTGAGCGGGTAGAAAACGGCAAAGTCGTGATTAAACGAGAATTTAAACACGCAAGATTTAGAGAATACGAGGAGTTATAATGTCATCAGATGCAGACAATAAAACGATAGTTATCTTTGAAATTTTAAAAAAGCTAGTTGCAAAGCAAGAAATTTATCTTACCGATACAGAGCTTTTAGATGAGTTAAGGATTAAGGAAAGAACGCTTAGAAGGTATATGGGCGAAATCGAGAAGCTATTTCCAGACGCTTTTAGGATAGAAAGCAAGCTCATAGGGCATGGCAAGAGACCGGTAAAAGTATTAAGAGTATATGACAAAAACAAAGATATAATCGACATTTTAAATCGTCTTTTAAAATATAGCGATGATCTAGGCTGGCTAATTAGTTTATTAAACGAAAATGATCCTAGCTTATTTAATGATTTAGATAAACATGAAAAAGAGAAGGTATCTGCACAATTAAAAGAGAATTCAGGCATATTTTTATTTAGAACCAATCCTTTGGAGGTTTTGCAAGACGAGCCTAGTAAGAGGTATTTAAGCGAACTTCGCAATGCCGTTATGAATAGAGAATACCGAGATATTAAGTATAAATATATCGGTGAAATGGAGAATTTAATCGACGTAAAGTGCCTAAAAATAGTTTTTACAGACGGTAATTGGTATTTGGCTATCGAGGATGCCGAGGGAAATTTTAGGCTTTTAAGAGTGGCTTTTATCGTATCGCTTAGCAAAAGCTCGAAAAATTATCAAAAAAATGTTATAGAAAAATATAAAAAGCATTTTGACAAAATACAAAATGCTATGAGCTTGCCGTCGGAGCCATCGCGAATGGCGCTATTAAAAGCCTCCCCGAAAGTGGCTATATATTTTAAGGAGGGTATGAAGCTGTTTTTCCCAACTCAAAAATTTAAAAAGAAGCTAGATGATGGTAGCATTATTTTTAGCATAGATTTTACTCAAGATATGGAGATATTGCCGTTTATAAAAAAGTGGCTTCCAGATATCGAGATACTAGAACCAAAAGATCTGAGAGAAACCTTTAAAGAGCAATTAAAAGCGGCTCTTGATATATTAAGTGAGTAGAAAAGGCACGCGTTGTCGCACTAATAGCGAAACGAAATTTACCCTGAGTCTATTCACGCGCTACGAAGCGGTAAAATTTTAGAATGTTTGATGAAATTCGAAGCGCATAAAGCCTCGTCGCAATCTCATATAAAGATCGTGCATCGCAAGCGGTAGCGATGAGAGGTCAAATATGCTATTCAAAGTAAATTTATACAGGTATAAATTTCTAGGCTAGAAGTAAAATTTAGCAAAAAATTTCCATGTGGCTAAATTTTTCAAAGCAAGTGCTGCTATTGTTTCATATGATTACACGGAGTTGTTGTATAAATTTTGGGTATTTA
>NZ_CALJPC010000047.1 GCF_937981295.1 uncultured Campylobacter sp. | reverse complement strand
AAAATTCCCTTTATATAATTTTAGATGACGAGTTTAATATAATAAGTAAGTCTGATAAGCTTGATAAAAATACCGATTATTATGCAAAAATAAAGAAAAGCCGACAGCACAAAGTAGCCGGAAGTGTTAAATTTGAGATCAAATTTATGCACCGCGGCTAGCTCTCCTTCTTTACCTCATCCATATACGAGTAAATCGTGACTTTCTGCGTCCTAAGCGCCTTTGCGACGAGCTCTACAGCGCCTTTTACCTCAAAAATTCCTTTTTGCGCGAGGAATTTTACGATACGCTTTCGATCCTCTTTCTTCATCCGCTCTACATCCAGATCGTGCGTAGCCGATGCGATCAGATCTTGGACGATATCAAGGATATTTTGCTGCGAATCGTTAGAGTTTTTTGCTTCTAAATTTACGCTGTCATTTGAGTTCGCTTCATCTAATACTGCGTTGTTGCAGCCTCCGTCGGTAAAATTTGCGCCCTGCAACTCCTTGCTATCGAGCTTTGCATTCGGCAGCAGATTTTTTATTGCTTTGTATGCGGCCATGGCGCTTGAGGTATCGATATTTACACACAGCGCGCCTACTACTTTGCCGTTTACGGCGCGGATCAAAGAAGTCGAGGAGCGTATGAGCTTGCCGTTTTGCGCGGTGAAGTAGTAGTTTGCGGTGCAGTCGTTTTCAAAATTTTTGCTTAGCAACACGTCCTTTATCAGATGATCGAAGCTTTGGCCGATCCTCCTGCCCGTCACGTCGCCGAGGACGAAAACGACGGAGTTTTGCGGCGTGCTCATATCGTGGATGACCACCTCGCAATCGCCGATCGTATTTTTAATAAGGTGCGCGGTCGGTATAAAGGTCTGCAAAAGCTGATTCAATTTGAGTTCCTTAAATTTCATATAAAAAAATCTATAAATTTAGATTAAATTTTAAAATTTCTGCAAATTTATAGAAATACTTATATATTTTTAATAAATTTAGAGTAAAATTATATAAAATTTTATATGCAAAGGAGCTTAAATGAAAGAAATTTATCCAACCGGTTTCGCGCCGAAAAAGGCGCATTATGCGCCGGGCATCTTAGACGACGACGGTACGCTCTACGTCTCGGGGCAGCTAAGCGTGGATCCGC
>NZ_CALJPC010000046.1 GCF_937981295.1 uncultured Campylobacter sp. | reverse complement strand
CCGGTCGAAAAGCCCAAGCCAAAGCCGGTAGAAAAACCGAAACCGGTCGAAAAACCTAAGCCGAAAAAAGAGCATAAAGTTCAAAGCAGCGATAGGAATTTAACGGCAAAATTTGACCCCACAAAGCCTATTTCGCTGGGTAGCGGCGGGGGCGGCGGCTCCAGTAGTGCAGGTGGTGGTAGCGACGCTATAACAAGCCGCGGAGATCCTAGCAATAGCGATGTCGGCAAGAAAATTTTCGCCATCATTTCTCGCTACGCGCAGTCGCACTACCCTAAAAATGCGCAACGTATGCGTAAAATCGGCGTCGTAGGCGTGCACTTTACCTATACGGCAAGTGGCGATGTTAAGGGTCTTCGCGTTACGTCTTCTTCTAATGTCGATTCGCTTGATGAGGGCGCGTTAAGCGCGGTCGAGCGCACCAAAGGTAGCTTTCCAAAGGTCGAGAAAGATATGGAATTTAACTTTAGCATAAAATATACGTTAAATTTTAACTAGCCTTAAAGCTTCTACTAAAAACTTCTGCCTGGGCGGTGAAATTTTAAAATTTTACCGCTCTTGCCGCTTTATCTTAGCTCGCAAAATTCCATCTTGGCAAAGTGAAATTTTAAAATCTGTCTCTCTTGCTGTGCTTCTACTGCTCCGCCGCATGAGCTTTTATAAACGGATTGGCGCCGTGAAATTTAAAATTTAAACGGAGAAAATTATGTCTTTTCAAATTTAGCCAAGCAAGCATCTTAAAGCGTTAAAATTTTAAATTTAAGCTGCGAAATTGCTAGGAAATTCCACTGATTTTAATGGAATTTTTACTATAATTTCATATGAAATTTAAAAGATTAAAGGAAATTTATGATAGACGTTTACGACTTGGCGGTGATCGGCGGTGGTCCTTGCGGCATCGCTTCCGTAGTAGAAGCCAAAAGAAACGGGCTTGCGCACGTACTTCTGCTTGAAAAAGGCGACAACCACTCTCAAACGATTAGGCAGTTTTACAAAGATAAAAAGCGCGTCGATAAAGAATATAAGGGCTTTGACAGCGAGACGCGCGGCTCTATTTCGTTTGAAACCGGCACAAAAGAGAGCGTGCTAAATTATTTCGACGAGCTCTTAGATAGCGATGAAATCGATACGAATTTCAAAAGTGAGGTCGAAAAGATCGAAAAGCACGCAGATGAGTTTTATATCACGACTAGCTCGGCTGGATACCGCGCGCGCAACGTCATCGTCGCAATTGGCAGGATGGGCAAGCCTAATAAGCCCGCTTATAAAATTCCGCCTTCAATCACGCAACGGGTAAATTTCAATCTCGATAAATGCACGATCAATGAAAAAATTCTAGTCGTCGGAGGCGGTAACTCAGCTGCGGAATACGCTATAGCGCTATGTAAAACCAATGTCGTGACGCTTTGCTATCGCAAGCCTAAATTTACCCGCCTAAACGAGACGAACGAAAGCGACGTAATGCGCGAGACCAAATACGGCAACATCATCTTGCGCTTAGGTATCGATATAGAGGCTCTTGAGAATGAAAACGGCAAGGTGCTGGTAAAATTTGATAATGGCACCGAGCTCGTATTTGACCGAGTGATCTACGCGATTGGCGGCACGAGCCCGATCGATTTTCTTAAAAAATGCGGCATCGCTTACGACGAAAACGGCGTGCCGATCGTGGATGAAAATCTTCAAACTGCCACTAGTGGGCTTTACGTCGGCGGAGATCTCATCAGCAGAAGTGGTGGATCGATCGTGGTGGCGATAAATCACGCTCATACCATCATCAAAAATATCCGCAGATGAGGCTTTATCAGCCAAAAAAGGGTTATCGCTACACGAGCGATACGATTTTTTTGTGGAATTTTATAAGAAGCTCAGGCGTGCGCAAAGCTGACGCAGCATCGCAAAATGGCTCTTTAGCGCTGGGCTGTGGCGCGGAATTTAAAGACGCGACAGATGGAGGCTTTAATGCGCAGTTTTGCGCCACAAATTACGCAGGCGGCGAAGCGGAATTTTGCGCCGAGGATTGCGCTTTTAGCGAAGAAGAGTCGTATGCCGCTAACCAGAGCATGGAGAACGATCACGATGTTAGCAATACGGACTGCGCTGAACTTAAGGCGGAATTTAAAATGAAATTTCAAGCGGAATTTCAGGAGAAATTTCAAAGCGAGCGCTATAAAAATTCCTATTTTCAAAACGACGAAGCCCAGCATGCTTTAAAGCCTGATATCGCAAGCGGTGAAAATTTTAAATTTTGTGACGAGCAAATCGCGCAGCCTTTAGAATCTAAAAAGACGCACGATAAAGATTTCGCGAGCAAATTTGAAGACGCCAAGGTGCGCGAGGATTTTGCTGCGGAGTGCTTGCGTGACGACTGGTTTGCAGTTTGCGATGAGCGTAGTTTAAAAAGCGCGCTAAATCCGCGAGCGATATACGGCGACGTGCTGGATGTGGGCGCAGGATGTGGAATTTTAGGGCTTTTGCTAAAACGCGATTTTGAGAGCATTAATCTAAGCTTGCTAGAAATTCAAGAGCGAAATTTAGAAATCTTAAGGCTAAATTCTTTGCAAAACGATCTGCCTGCCGAAATTTTGCACGCGGATTTTGCGGAGTTTAAAAGCGAGAAGCGTTTTGACTTTATCGTTTCAAATCCGCCCTTTTATCGAGAGCGCATTTCGCTTAGCAAAGAGCCTCATATGGCGCTTAGTAAGAGCGCAGCAAGCCTTAGCCTACGGGATTTCGTGCGATCTGCGAATGCTCATCTTAAGCCTGGCGGTACACTTATTTTTTGCTACGAGGCAGGCAAGCTAGCTAAAATTTGCGAGCTTTTGGGCGAGTTTAGGCTAAATTTGACGAGGCTTGGTTTTGTCTATCCTGACATTTCAAAGCCCGCTAAACTCGCGCTTTTGCAGGCTCGTAAGAACTCGCGCTCGCCCTGTGAGATCGTCCTTCCGATCTATGCTAGTGCGCACGGAAAGCGCACCGCACAAGCCCACGCGATCTACAAAAGCGCGGATTTAACGAGCGTGGATTATGAGTGAGTTCGGCTTCAGCTTCGATGCGAGCGCGTGCGAGCGCTGCGGCGGTAAGTGCTGCACGGGAGAGAGCGGCTACATCTGGATAGATGAGAATGAGATCGCGGCACTTGCGGTAAAATTTGAAATTTCGCCCGCGGAGCTTAAAAGGACGTATTTGGACAAGATAGGCGCTAGATTTAGCGTAAAAGAAAAGCCCTTTGAAGGCGGTTTAGCGTGCGTGTTTTTTGACGAAGCGCAGCGCAACTGCGGGATTTACGAGCTGCGTCCGAAGCAGTGCCGCAGCTTCCCGTTTTGGGAATATTTTAAAACGCATACTAAAGAATTGGAGGAAGAATGTATCGGGGTAAGGTTTTAAGCGGAATTTTAATCGCGGCGATGATTTTAGCGCCGCAGTATCTAAGTGCGGAAAGTGGGACGAATGCTGCAGCGGCGAAGCAGTCCGTTACGGATAAAAAGGCGTCTGATCGGAATTCCAGCATTGGCACAAAAAACAGTGCAAAAGATGCAATTAAAAAGAGCTTGATAAATCGCGGCGTAAGCGCTAAAAGTATAACCAAAGAAAAGCTAAACCACGCGATGCGAGCGCAAGAAGACGCCGAGCTAAATTTCGATTTGCTTACAGCTTTGGAGCTACTGCATAAAGATCCCGTCGCATCGATGTTTTTATACGAAAAGGCATACAATAAAACGGGCTCGTCCGTTTATCTGCTAGAAGCGCTAAAGACTGCTTTTGCGATCAAAGATCGTAAAAATACGGCGCGCTATTTAAAGCTCGGCGAAAAAAGCCTAAACTCAGACTCCGAGTATCTGCGAGTAAAAATCGGCTACTACTTAGGCATTAAAGATAATCTAAATGCCAATACCGCTGCTCTTAAGCTGGTCACCGTAGATCCGGTTTCGCGTAGTTACGCGATCTTAGCGGCGACATATTATGCGATGGAGAATTTTACTTTAGCCAAAACCTATTTCGAAAAAGCCTATGAGCTAGACAAAACCGACGAAAATCTCATCAGATTATGCGACGTGCTGCTAAATAAACTCGATGATTCGGACGGAGCGATCCGCATCATCGAGACGCACAGGCGCATCTACGGCTGCGCCCAGGGTATGGCGTGCGAGCTGCTAGCTGATGTGTATCGCGCGAATAAGCGCTATTTGGATGTCGCTAAGATCGATGAAGCGCTGTATGAAGCCAAAGGGGATAATAAATTTTTAGACGATATGATAGCGATTTATTACTACTCAAATGACTTTGATAAAATAATCGAGCTTTTGAAGAAATACGACTACAAGCGCGAGCTTCTAATCGATGCCTACGCGCATAAAAAAGACTATAAAACCGCGATTAAAATGGCGCGCGATGAGTTTATGAAGACCAAAAATTACGACTTTTTGGCGATCGAGGCGATCTACGAATATGAAAGTGCGGGCAAAAGCGTGGACGCTAAAACCCTGTCTAGCGTAGTGGCAAAATTTGAAAATATCGCGCCGCAGCTTAAAGACCCCGTGCATCTAAACTACTACGGCTACATCCTAATAGATCACGATTTGGACGTTCGCAAGGGCATCGAGCTCGTCCGCCGCGCTCTACAAAAAGACCCCGACTCGCCGTATTATCTGGACTCGCTTGCCTGGGGATACTACAAGCTTGGCGAGTGCGACAAGGCTAAAAATGAAATGGCTAAGATCAAAGACGCAGAATTTTTTAATTCCCCCGAAGGCAAAGAGCATTTAGAGGCGATCGATGCGTGCGCCGCAGGCACAGGCGTAGCGCCGCAGAATTCTATATCGCAAAACCCCGCTACGATAAAAGGCTCCGCGCCGAAAGATCAGGCGCCGCAAAGCCCGGCAATAAAAACTCCTGCGCCTGATTCCATAAAATCTACGGCGCCCGAAAGCTCTGCGTTAGATTCCGCGCGTCCAAGCTCCGCTGCAACGCGTGATTTAACGCCAAAAGACTCCGCTTCGCAAAATTCTGCTGGGTCTGCAAATTCCATGGTTCAAAACCAGACACCAAATTCTGCGGCGTCTGAAAATTTAGCGACGCCCATAAATTCCGTCGCGCAGAATTCTGCCTCGTCAAGACAAAATTCCGTATCGAGGCAGGATTTTATGCCAGAGCAAAATTCTACGTCGAAAGAGCCCACCGGCTCTAAAATCCAGACACCAAAGCAGTAGCGATGATTTTAGACGAAATTTTAAAACGCACTCGCGAGGATCTCGCGCTTCGCAAAGAAAAGCTGCCCGAGGATCTGCTCGGCCGCTCGCTAAGCGCCAATCCCTATGAGCCGCGTGACGTCATAAGCGCGCTTAGAAGCGACGAGAAGGACCCGCTTCGCATCATCGCCGAGATCAAAAAGGCAAGCCCGAGCAAGGGGATCATCCGCGAGGATTTTGAGCCGCTAAGCCTTGCCGTGGAGTATGAAAATTCAGGTGCGAGCGCCTTTTCGGTGCTTACTGAGCCACATTATTTCAGAGGCGATTTGGAGTTCATTCCGCAGATCCGCCGCTACACTCGCACGCCCATTTTGCGCAAGGATTTCATCGTCGATCGCTATCAGATCCTCGAGGCGCTGGTTTACGGCGCGGATTTTATCCTGCTGATCGCCAAAGCTCTGGAAGGCAAACAGCTAAGAGAGCTGCTTGAGTTTGCCCGCAGGCTGGGGCTTGAGGCGCTGTGCGAGATCCACGATAAGGACGATCTGAAAAAGGCGGTCTTCGCAGGGGCTGATATTATCGGCATCAACCATCGAAATTTAGAGACTTTCGAGGTCGATACGAGCCTGAGCGAGCGGCTAATCCCGCTGATTCCAAACGGCAAGATCATCGTCGCCGAAAGCGGCTTGCACTCGCACGAGCAGCTTTTAAGTTTGCACGAGGCGGGCGTCGATGCGTTTTTGATCGGCGAGCATTTTATGCGCCAAAATGACGTCGGCGCGGCACTGCGCGAGATAAAGCTCGGCGCGGGCGGCAAAATTTAAATTTGGCTCGTTTGATCGCGCAAGCTTAAACCCGAAGCGAGCGGTTAAATTTAGCGAACGGAGCGAAATTTTAAGGCAGTAAATTTTAAAATTCGTAAAATTCGGCGGACTTTAAAATTTAACAGTTCTTTAAATTTAGCGGTTGCGACGCGATCTAATATCACACGCTGCGTAAGCCTCCATGTTGCGCTTTGGCATCGTGAGTTTGTTATTGCGCGCCGTGCGAGCGGCTACGGAGCGAGGTTTAAATTTGCGCTTTGCATAGCTTCGGCAGACCGAGGTTGCGCTTGCGGAATTTGACTGCTTGGGATTGCGTGTTTGCCGTAATGCCCTGCATGTCGTACGCTTACGCAAGCCCGGTCTTGGCGATTATATACGGCGCCGTAAATTTAATCGTAGCTCGCGATCTAAGCCGCCTCGACTGCGATACGCCGCGATTAAACTTCGGCTGTATTACAGCTGTGCCGTGACTGCGCCGCGTTAAATTCTACCGCGTGTTGCGATGGTGATTGCAGCGCAGGTTTGGCACCGCGTACCGTGCCTGTGAGTGCGCCTAAGATTTGTTATAATGCGCCGCGCAAACGGCTACGGTGCGGACTTAGATGCTATGTTTACCGCGCGATGAGTGTCCGCCAAATGTGCACTAACGCCCGCCGCGGGCTTTGATCCGCAAAACGTATATCGCGCAGAGCAAGTGCCTCGCGCGGCCTAGGATTGCAAAGCGGCTCGAGCCCCGCCGCGTGCATAATTCCGCGCGGTGCGAGTAAGCGCAAGACGCGTAAATTTAAAATTTTATGAAATTTAGAAGTTTTAAATTCCAAATTTCATAGAATTTTGCGAAACGCAAATTTTAAAATTCCATAGAATTTTGGAATTTCGGAAAGGAAAAGAGATGGATTATCTTTGCGCCCCTTGGCGAAGCGAGTATTTTACCGAAAAAAGAAGCGGCTGTCCCTTCTGCGACGCGGCGGCGGATGCGGCGTTCGACGATCGCAACGGCGTGCTTTTTCGCGCGCAGCACTGCTTCGGGGTGATGAACCTCTACCCCTATAGCCCGGGCGCGTTTATGGTCATACCCTACGAGCACGCGGATAATATCGAGTGCCTTAGCGACGATGCGTGGGCGGAGATGAGCCGCTACGTGCGCGCCGGAGTGGGGATCTTAAAGCGCACTCTGGGCGCAAACGGCGTAAATATCGGCATGAACCTCGGCGCCGCCGCGGGTGCGGGCATAGCCGAGCACGTGCACTATCATCTCGTGCCGCGGTGGCAGCGCGATACGAATTTCATCACGACGATCGCAAACGTCCGCGTAAACGGCGTTTCGTTCGCCCCGCTTTTTGAGAAGCTAAAGGCGGCTTACGCAGAAATCAAAATTTAAAACGGAGGATTGAGATGATTGTATTTGGAGTAGAAAAAGATGGAAAATGGGGCTTTATAGATCAAGCTGAAAAAGAGATTATTCCTTGTATTTATGATGATATTTCAAGCTTTCGCGAAGGCTTAGTTGCAGTCAAAAAAGATGATAAATGGGGCTTTATAGACAAAACTGGTAAAGAGATTATTCCTTTTATTTATGATTATGCCAGTAACTTTTATGAAGGCGTAGTTATGATCGAAAAAGATGACAAATATGGTCTCATAGATAAAATCGGTAAAGAAGTCATTCCTTGTATTTATGATGATGCTTTATATTTTAGCGAAGGCTTAGCTGCGGCCAAAAAAGATGATAAATATGGCTTCATAGATAAAACAGGTAAAGAAGTTATTCCTTATATTTATGATTATGCTTTATATTTTAGCGAAGGCTTAGCTGCGGCCAAAAAAGATGGCAAATGGGGTTTTATAGATAAAACCGGCAAAGAGGCCATCTGCTTTGTTTATGATCTAGCTTGGTGTTTTAGCGAAGGCTTAGCTGTAGCCGAAAAAGATGGTAAATGTGGCTTTATAGATAAAACTGCCAAAGAGGTCACCCCTTTTGTTTATGATGATTGGTATTTCGATAGGCGAATAATATTTTATGAAGGCTTAACTATGGTTAAAAAATATAACAAATATGGCTTCATAGATAAAACCGGTAAAGAGGTAATCCCTTTTGTTTATGATGAAGTCCGGCATTTTAGTGGAGGTTTGGCTCCAGTCAAAAAAGACAGCAAATGGGGCTTTATAGATAAAACTGGCAAAGAAGTTATTCCTTGTATTTATGATAATGTGAAATCTCATTTAATGGATACTCTATTTGGCATATATGATCAAATTATATATTGCAAAGGATATGTTAAGGTCAAAAAAGACGGCAAATGGGGGCTGCTAGATGATGAGGATAATGAAATTTTAAAGCCGGTTTTTTATGACGAGATAGAACTCGTGAAAGTTTTAAGCGACGACTACGTCAAGATCAATTTAGACGGTCGCGAAACTATCGTTGATAGAAACGGCAAGATAATATCGTAAATTTAAAGGAGAGATGATGGTTAGCGTAGAGCAAGCGATCGAGGATCTGAAAAACGGAAAAATGCTTGTGATGGTCGATGACGTCGATCGCGAGAACGAGGGCGATTTGGTGTTTGCGAGCACCTTTAGCAGCGCACAGAAGGTAAATTTTGCGATCACGCACGCTCGCGGAGTGTTGTGCGTAGCGCTTAGCCCGCAGATTGCGCAGCAGCTAGATCTAAATTTGATGGTCGATAAAAACACCTCGAGCCACGAGACCGCATTTACCGTCACGATCGACGCGAAAGACGCCAAGACGGGCGTAAGCGCGTATGAGCGCAATATGACGATCGAGCTGATGTCGCGCGTGGGCGCGCGCGCGGATGATTTCGTCCGCCCGGGGCATATCTTCCCGCTCATCGCCAAAAGCGGCGGCGTGCTCGCCCGCACGGGGCACACCGAGGGCTCTACGGATCTGTGCCGCTTGGCTGGGCTTTCGCAAAGCGCCGTGATCTGCGAGATCGTCAAAGACGACGGCGATATGGCGCGCAGGGACGATCTGGAAAAATTCTGCGCGCAGCACGATATCAATATGATCTCGGTCGCGCAGATCGTGCAGTACCGCCTAAAACACGAAACTCTCGTTAAATTTAGCGAGCCAAAAAGCGCTCTGCTGTGCGGCGAAGCGGCGAAATTTTACGACGTGAGCGATCACGAGGGCAACGAGCACCGCGCATATATTTTCGGCGAGCCCGAAAAGAGCGCGCAGACGAACGTGAAATTTCATAAAATTTCAAGCGATTTGGAGTTTTTAAGCGATACGAAATTTAACGATTTCATGCGCGATCTGGGCATTTTGCGCAAAGAGGGCGGCGTGCTTTTGATGCTAAAATCCGCGCAAAATCGCGCCGATTTTAAGAGCTTCGGCATCGGAGCGCAAATTTTAGCACATCTGGGCGTTAGAAAAATCAAAATTTTAAGCAAGAGCGAGCCGAAAGACTACGCCGGGCTTAGCGGTTTTGGGATCGACATAGTTTGATAGCTCACATCGATTTGGATAGCTTCTTTGTCTCGGTTGCGAGGCTCGCCGATCCCGCGCTTGCGGGCAAAAAGATCGCAGTCGTCGGAGGCGGCGACGAGGAGATTTTCGGCGGCAAGAGCGAGCTTGGCAGCGTGATTTTAAGCGCGAGCTATGAGGCCAGAGCGGACGGCGTGCACTCGGCTCAGCCCGTAAAACAGGCGCTTGCTTTGTGCCCAAAGCTCATTTTGGTGCGCGCCAGACATGGCGAATACCGAAAAATTTCACGCGAAATTTATGAGTTTTTACTAAACTTTACGCCCGAGATCGAAAAATTTAGCATCGACGAGTTTTTTCTAAATTTACGCGGCACGGCATACGACGCGGACGCGCTGGGCTTTGCTGCGTTTTTGCAAAGCGAGATTATGCGCCGCTTTAGCCTTCCGTGCAGCGTCGGTCTTAGCGAAGCAAAACTGATTGCAAAGCTCGCTACGAGCCTTGCCAAGCCCTTCGGCGTGCGGCAAATTTTAAAATCGCAAATCGCGCGCGAGCTATCCGCCGTGCCGGTAGCGAAATTCCCCGGCATCGGCAAAGCGGCGCAAAAAACGCTCGGCAAATACGGCATCGTAAGCTTCGGCGACGCGCTAGGGCACAGAGAAATTTTTGAAAAGATGGGCGCAAACGGCAGGAAAATTTTCGCAGCCCTTAGCGGCGAGGATGAGGGCGAGGTCGTCTCAAAGCGCGAGCGCAAGAGTATCGGCTTTGGGCGCAGCTTCGCGCCGTGCGCCGATCGGGACGAGCTGCGGCGTAAAATTTTAATTTTGGCGCGCCATTTGGCGGGCGAAGTGCTCGCAAGAGGCCTAAAGCCCGCGACGTATGATCTAAAGATCCGCTACAAATCGCGTGAGGAGTTTTCGCACCAGATCAGCCAGGATAGGGCGTTTAGTTTAAGCTTGCTGAGCGAGACCGCGCTTGAGCTGTTTGAGCTCTGCGACGTGAAAAAAGGCGCGCAGATAATCCACGTAGTGCTAAATCTTTCAAATTTCGGCGGCAGATCGGGCGGCTCGCTACTTTTTGGCGAGATCGATAAAAAGCAGCAGAGCTTAGATCGATCTTTAAGCAGGATTTGGGAAAAATTCGGCATCGAAAAGCTAAAAAAAGCGAGCGAAATTTGATTAAATTTAAAGGAAAAAGATGAAATTAGGCGAGCTATACTCGGTGATCTGCATAATCTTTGCGACGAATTTTAAAGGCGTGATAGATGAGCAGAAGTTGCGCGGCTTGGGCAAAAACTGGATCATCGTAAATAAAAATATCGAGAACAAAAACGGCCACGAGCTTTGGCAGAGGGTGCAGGGCGAGGACTATGCGGCGCTCGGGCGTGATTTTGAGGCGCTAAAAGAGGCGTTTGAGATGGACTTTTTCAAGCTCATAAGCGAAAGCGAAGTGGAGCTATTTTATGAAAAATGCCGCTTCAAAAAGCCTTTTGCGGAGCTTAAAAGCGCTCACGCGGCAAATATGCTAGCGCTGCTTGCCATGATTTTTAAGCAAAACACGGACGCGAAATCGCATAAAATTTTGACGCTATATCTGGCGCAATTTATCATTCCTAGCTTTTCCGCGCTTGCTACGCACGTGCAGATAAACGCTAAAAGCAGCTACTACAAGGCGCTCGGGTGGTTTTTGGCGGATTTTTGCCGCGTGGTTAAAGAGACGCTGGGGCTTGGAATTTAAAATTTAGAACGCGCGCGCTCGGCATTTTTGCATGTTCGGCATAGAAAAGCGCTATGTAGAGATAGGGTTTGGAGCTCGAAATCCTTGAGCTGTAGTCGGTACAGCTCCTGCGGGCGCGACAAGCTAAGCAAGACGGGCGAAATTTATCTGCGTTATCTGTGCGGATGTAAAGTGCCTGCCTTGCTGTTTTGTGCGTCGGCGTTTGTCGTATCGCGCGTCATTTTTGAATTCTGCGCGGCATTCAGTATTTTGCGCATGTGCCGTTCGACGTTTGTTTTGCGCGCACTGCGAGTTTTTCTAGGCGTCCGGTGCTCTCATTTTGCGCCGCCTGCATTAGGGTGCTGCGTGCTTTGTCCGCGTCGCGCCACTTTGCGCTTTGGCGTTTTGCGTGTCGCTTTGTATGTCGTCTGGCATAGTCATTTGGAATTTTACGTGAGGCGCCTTGCGTCCCATCTGGCGTCGTCGCTTGAAATTTCATGCGAGGTGGTCTGTGCATCGTTTGACGCTATCGCTAGGATTTGCGTCTTACGTGTTTCGCGCGTGCGATCGAGCGTTCGAAAACTAAGTTTGGCGCCTAGCACTTGCGCCGCCCTGCGTCTTTTACCGAGCATGCGTCACGCAGCGTCCGATGCGCGCCGTTAAATTTTAAAATTTAAAACAAAGGAAAAATTTGAATTACTGGAACGAAATTTACGCTCACTTTGATCCCGTGGCGTTCAGCGCGTTTGGCATAAACGTGCACTGGTACGGCATTATGTATGTTTTGGCGCTGCTTACGGCGCTATTTATCGCCAAATATTTCGTGCGAAAAGACGGCCTTGACTTCAGCGATAAGATGCTCGATCACTACTTTATCTGGGTCGAAGTGGGCGTCATTTTGGGCGCGCGGTTAGGATACATCGCGATCTATTCGGGCGAGGCGGCGTGGTATTTCAGCCATCCGTGGCAAATTTTTAACCCCTTTCATAACGGCGAGTTCGTGGGTATCCGCGGTATGAGCTATCACGGCGCGGTCGTCGGATTCGTGATCGCGACGGTTTGGTTTTGCAAAAAATTTAAAACCGATATGTGGGCGCTGCTCGATCTCGTGGCACTTAGCGTGCCGATTGGATATTTTTTCGGGCGCGTGGGAAATTTTTTAAATCAGGAGCTTTTCGGGCGCGAAACGACCGAGCCATGGGGGATTTTGGTAGGCGGCACGCTGCGCCATCCAAGCCAGCTTTACGAGGCGGTTTTGGAGGGACTGGTAATTTTCGTGATTTTATTTTTCTACCGTAAATTTAAGAAATTTAACGGCGAGTTGATATGTCTGTATGCGATGCTATACACGGCGTTTAGATTTTTCGTGGAATTTTTTAGGCAGCCGGACGATGGGCTTGGCTTTGTATTTTTAAATTTATCGATGGGGCAAATTTTATCTTTAGTAATGTTTTTGATAGCAGTTTTCTTAAAGCAGTCTTTGAAGAAAAAACTAATTTGCAGAAATTAAATTAATCTAAAGTTAAAAAGTAATATAATCTCTTTACAAAAATGTAAATTTTCGTTTAGCGGGGATTTATAATCATCTTTTTTAAGGAGAACCTATGCTAGGTCGCATTGAAGGCTTTACGGGCAGATCCATAGACGGCAAAAAAAGCCGCATTATGGCTTTGCAAGACGTGGCGCAAAGCATCAGCGGGCTGATTTTGGCCTGTTTTATGCTGTGTCATATGATATTTACCGGCACGATTTTGATCGGTAAGGGCGCGTTTGAGGGCGTCGTACATTTCGCCGAACCGGGCGGAATTTATTTCGTTACAAACATCGTCGCTTTTGTAATTTTTGTGATTTTCGTAGTTCACGCGTTTTTGGCGATGAGAAAATTTCCAGCTAATTACGCCGCTTATAGGGCGTTTAAAGCGCACAAAATGCGAATGAAGCATTGCGATACAACGCTTTGGTGGTTTCAGTTTTGGACGGGATTTTTCCTATTCTTCTTTGCGGCGGCTCATATTTTAATGATCGTATTCGGTCCGAAAATTACTGCAGATCTTGCTATCGCGCGATTCGGACAGCTTCATCTATTTTATTTTGTTTTATTGATTTTCGTAGTAACTCACGCTAGTATTGGAATTTATAGACTTTATATGAAATGGATCAGCATAGACGGCACAAAGGCTGAAATTCAAAGGAAAAGAGCCTTTATTAAAAAAGCGGTTTTTATCGTTTGGGGCGCATTTTTCTTGCTTTCGATAATCGCCGATTTCAAATGGTTAAGTTTAGAATAGGGAGCTTAGGATGAATGTAATATATTGCGATTCTTTAGTTATTGGCGGCGGTTTGGCGGGCTTAAGAGCTGCGATCGCTACCGGCGAGAAGGGGCTTAGCACCATCGTTTTGAGTCTGATCCCCGTTAAGCGCTCGCACTCTGCGGCAGCTCAAGGTGGCATGCAAGCGTCTCTGGGAAATTCCAAAATGAGCGAGGGCGATAACGAGGACGTGCACTTTGCCGATACGGTAAAAGGAAGCGACTGGGGCTGCGATCAGGATGTCGCTAGGATGTTTGCGCAAACGGCGCCTAAGGCGATCCGCGAGCTTGCGGGCTGGGGCGTTCCTTGGACTAGAATTACTAGAGGCGAGCGAAGCGCTATTATCAATGCTCAAAAAACCACGATCACCGAAAAAGATGAGGTTCACGGACTTATCCATAGCCGCGACTTTGGCGGTACGAAAAAATGGCGAACCTGCTATACCGCCGATGCTACGGGACATACGATGCTTTTTGCCGTTGCAAACGAAGCGCTAAAACATAACGTCGATATCCACGATCGCAAGGAAGCGATCGCGCTAATTCACGCAAATAACCGCTGCTATGGCGCAATCGTGCGTGATTTGGTTACCGGCGAAATTAGCGCATACGTATCAAAAGGTACGTTGATCGCTACCGGCGGCTACGGTAGAGTGTATAAACACACCACAAACGCCGTCGTTTGCGAGGGCATCGGCGCAGCTATTGCGCTTGAGACGGGCGTCGCGCAGCTTGGAAATATGGAAGCGGTGCAATTTCACCCGACCCCTATCGTTCCGAGCGGAATTTTACTTACTGAGGGTTGCCGCGGCGACGGCGGAATTTTACGCGATGTGGACGGCTATCGCTTTATGCCGGATTATGAGCCGGAGAAAAAGGAGCTTGCTAGCCGCGACGTCGTAAGCCGTCGCATAATGGAGCATATAAGAAAAGGCAAGGGCGTCAAAAGCCCTTACGGCGAGCACGTTTGGCTTGATATCTCGATCCTCGGACGCGAGCATATCGAGAAAAATTTACGCGACGTGCAAGAAATTTGCGAAATTTTCAACGGCATCGATCCTGCCGACACCGAGGTAATAACCGACGAGCAGGGCAGGAAGCGCGGCAAGGGCTGGGCTCCGATCCTTCCTATGCAGCACTACTCAATGGGCGGCATCAAAACAAAAGCTACGGGCGAGAGTCCGACTTTGGCGGGACTATTCAGCGCTGGTGAGGCTGCGTGCTGGGATATGCACGGCTTTAATCGCTTAGGCGGAAATTCCGTCGCCGAAACCGTCGTCGCAGGAATGATCGTGGGCGAGTATTTTGCTGAGTATTGCCAAGGACACGACGTCGATATCAATACGCACGATATACAAAAATTCGTAGATAAAGAGCAAAACTATATGAAAAGCCTGCTTGAAAAAGAGGGTAAATTTAACGTATTCGAGATTAAAAACAAGATGAAAGACGTTATGTGGGAGCACTGCGCGATCTTCCGTACCGGCGAGGGATTAGCCAAAGCCGTAAAAGAGCTCGAGGAGCTTTACAAGCAGTCCTTGGACGTCAAAGTAAGCAATAAAGAGCTTTTCGGAAATCCTGAGCTTGAGGAGGCTTACCGCGTACCGAAGATGCTAAAGCTTGCGCTTTGTATCGCCAAGGGTGCGCTTGATCGCACCGAAAGCCGCGGCGCACACTTCCGCGAGGATTATCCGAAACGCGACGATCTAAACTGGCTAAAACGAACGCTTGCAAACTGGAAAGAGGGCGATACTATGCCTACTCTAAGCTACGAGCCGCTTGATATTATGAAGATGGAGATGCCGCCTGCATTCCGCGGATACGGCGCCAAAGGCAATATCATCGAGCATCCAGACAGCGCCGTGCGCCAAAAAGAGGTCGATGAAATTCGCGAGAAAATGCAAGCCGAGGGCAAAGGCAGATATGAAATTCAAGAGGCATTGATGCATTATGAATTGCAGCCAAAATATAAAGCACCTAACGAAAGAGCAGGTATAGGATATGAGTAGAAAAATAACAATAAAGGCATTTAAGTATAATCCGCTAAGCAAAATTTCAAAGCCGCACTTCGCTACTTACGAGCTTGAAGAGACCGACGGAATGACGCTGTTTATCGCGCTTAACGTGATTCGTGAGAAATTTGATCCCGAGCTAAGCTTCGATTTCGTTTGCCGCGCGGGTATCTGCGGCAGCTGCGGTATGCTCGTAAATGGCAAGCCGCAACTTGCGTGCCGCACGCTTACCAAGGACTATCCGGACGGCGTGATCGAGCTTATGCCACTTCCGGTTTTCAAACTGCTAAAAGATCTAAGCGTCGATACGGGCAACTGGATGAACGCGATGAGCAAACGCGTAGAGAGTTGGATCCACACCGACCACGAGACCGATATCTCCAAGCTTGAGGAGAAAGTCGAGCCGGAGGTCGCGCAGGAGGTTTTCGAGCTGGATCGCTGCATCGAGTGCGGTATCTGCGTAGCTGCATGCGGCGTAGCGATAATGCGAAAGGATTATATTGGCGCCGTCGGTATTAACCGCGTAGCGCGCTTTCAGATCGATGCGCTGGATAAACGCAGCGACGCCGATTTTTACGAGCTGATCGGCGATGATGACGGAGTATTTGGCTGTATGACACTGCTAGGCTGCGAGGATCACTGCCCTAAGCATCTTCCGCTTCAAAGCAAAATCGCCTATGTCCGCCGCAAGCTTGCCGCTCAGGGCAAATGCGGCTGCGGCAAATAAAATTTAAGCGGGTTTTTCCCGCTTAAATTTATCTTCCAATTTTATAAATTTTACCTCGATAGACAAATTCCAAAATGCTTGGGTCAGGCAAGTGAAGTAGCTTTAAATTTAATACTATCCCAAGCGACAGAGAAGTAAAATACAAAATCGCTTAAGATCGCTAGCGAGGGATAAGGATGAACGAAGCAAAGCCCAAAGAGTTAAAGAAAATTCTAAATGAACGACGTCAAAATGTGGAGCAGAGCTCTGGAAATAGTTTTAATCTTGAAAGCTTAAAATGCCCAATTCAAATAAGCGGAATCTGGAACTAAAAAATTGTCTAGAAATTTTAATGATAGAAATTCCAATATAAATATGAAGACCCATTGTAAAAAAGAGTTAATAATAAAGGATTTTAGTGCTTTAATAGGTTTTTTTCCAATTTTGTATATTAATATTGATCATAATACTTTCTCAAACAGGAATGTTGTCTAATTTTGGTATTGAAAAATTTTCCGAATCAGAAGATTCTTATTTTTTCATTATTTTTTGCACTATTATTCCATTTATTAGAATTATTGAGCGCGATAAACCATTTAATAGGCGCTTTATAATTTTTAACGAAAAATTTATTTCGGTAGAAGCCGAAGGAATAAAAATCTTCCGAATAAATCTAGATGAAATTATTAAGATATCTAAAAATATGGATACTAGGACTTCTACACCAGAATATTTTCCAATTTCAAAAGAACTCTTCTATTTCTGTATATTCGCTACCATAATAACAATGATCTTATTTGTTTTTAAAGACTTTATAGTTGTATTTATATTGTTGGCCACAATATTCATTCTTCCAAAGAATTTAATTTGTACTGTAATTGGCGGCTTGGAAGCAAACAAAATATATGATCGTTTGGCAATATATTCTAAAGATGGCATCATAATAAATATTTTTATAAATTCCAATAAAGATTATTCGGAATTAAGGAGATACTTTTTATTACATAAGAGTATTAATATAGATAATGTTAGAAAAGAATTTATGATATTTCACAAGGAGTTTAAACATGGATAAGAGAGAATTAAATGCGCAAATTGAGCTTGATCGCGCAGAAAAAGAATTTGTAAAATTTAAAGATAGTGCTCTGCTATTTTGTAATATAATTGAAGCTATGTTTCGTAAATTTAATATCCACTTAAGCTACAAAAGGCAAAATAGGCAAGCTTTCGAAATCGCTAGTGAGGGATAAGGATGAACGAAGCAAAGCTCGAAGAGCTAAAGAAAATTCTAAACGAACGACGTCAAAATTTAGAGCAAGGCTCGCAAGAAGATTTTAATGCTCAAAATTCTGATGCCTTAAATTTTGATACTTCAGAATCCGATACCTCAAATTCAAATGCTTCAAATTTCAATGCCTCAGATTTAAATATTACAAATTCCAAGGCTTTAAATTCTAATGATCAAAATTCAGACGGTCTAAATTTAAACATGGAGCGCGATAGAAAATTTCAAAATTTAGATCCAAACAATGCTACTTTATTTAAAAATTCTAAGGCTAGAGACTACAACAAAGATCCGATAGTAATCAAAAATTATGAAAAGTTTTTTGTTTATGCCCATCTTCTTGTATTTCTTCAGGTATCAGGTCTTCTAATATCTTTTATTTGGGATATTGTAGATTTTGGGCATATATATGTAGACGATTATTTAGAAGCCTGTATAATGATATTACTAATCTCCGTTATTACATATATCTTTACCGCGATACGCAATAAACGCGAAATAAGATTTACCGATCAATATATAGAATTTTTAGATAAAGGGGTCGTTAAAAGGCAGTGCAAGGTGGAAAAGGATAAATTATGCAAAAACTTTTCCACGCAAAATTTTAGAACCCCATCTTTTATAGTGTTGGCTATATTTTGTGTCGGCTCGTTAGGTTTTTTCTTTGTATTTTTGCTTTGCATGTATGTGGCGAATATATTTATAAAATTCGTCGTGTATTTTTGCATAAATAAAGGCATAAAAGGATTTAAAATTTTTCCATTTATAAAAGTAGATGAGCCGTGGCATGGCGGATATTTATATTATTCCGTTGTCGTATCGGCACACTACTATTTGATTTATTTGTATAGCAGTGAAATTTACGACGAAGTTAGAGAGTATTTTCTACAGAAAAATATAAATATAGACTATATTAAAAAGGACTATACGGTTTTTATCTAGGAGGATATGCGAAGGGGCGGTAAATTTAAAACTAAAATTTCAATATTTTATGGTAGCCGCCACTAAATTTCGTAGCGATACCGAGTGCAAATACGGCGTAATTTTAGCGCTAAATTTTATGCGTAGAAGCGCTTGTTGAAATTCTAACCGCCTGTCGCTGGAATAAAATTTCGTCGGTAGAATTTCGCCTCTGCGATATTTCTACGCGGAATTCTATCGGTAAAATTTCGAAGGCAAAAATTTTGCGCCTTACCCTCTTAAATCTCGCCCTGCGAATTCCGCTCAAGCGAAATTA
The DNA here is from genome assembly GCF_937981295.1 of uncultured Campylobacter sp. Taxonomy (GTDB): domain Bacteria; phylum Campylobacterota; class Campylobacteria; order Campylobacterales; family Campylobacteraceae; genus Campylobacter_B. The sequence goes on along the minus strand of NZ_CALJPC010000046.1, from coordinate 17,334 downwards.
CCTTGTGAAATTCCGTCTGTTTATATTCGGCTAAGTTCACACTCGGTAGTATTTGTCATTTTATTTGCGGAGGTTGCTTTGAAAGAGATAAAATCCAAGCTCATCATAGCGTGTTTGGTTGTTTCGGCAGGCGTATTTTTCTTGATCGTAGGCGGTGCATTTATGGACAGATCCGAAACTCAGCCCGCGCAAAATTCCACGGTGAGTCGCGCCACAACCTCCGGCAACTCCTCCAATCGGCCGCTAACGGACGAGGATCGCGCCGCAATAGCAAGGTACCGGTACGAAAGGCTGGGCGCCGAGTTAGATTTGGACGAATGCGTAGTGCATGGCGATGAGCGAATGGAGTATTTCTGCAAGCTTTTGCGCTCCAAGGACACTGCGCGTATTTTGGCATTTATGCGAGAGCAGCGCATCACTGCGGGCGATCCGCTGCATTTTGGCATAACGGCGATAATGTATTCTAGCTTTTACAACGATGCAAACACCACCGAGGAGCTGATATATCACGGAGCGGATATCAACCGCACGGACGATTTTTCTCATTCGGCGCTAAGCTATGCTATCGAAAATAACTCTACCGCCGCCGCGGAAGTTCTACTTAAGCATGGAGCTAGCTTTTCTAGCGTTAAATATGTTCGTCCGTGGCTTGCGACTCCGGGATGCTGCGATGCCTATTTGGTCGCCGATACTAGCGATGCGCAGGTAAGGGAATATTACGAAACGCCTAAAAGCGAGGGTACTAGCGCGGTATCTGATCCGCTCTATTACGCCGTAGCGGGTGGATTTTTGCAGATGACGGAGCTTATGCTTAGTAGCGGCGTAAGACCTGAGATTACCGCTTGGACGGACGATCATTGTATTGCTTTTACGCTCAAGCACCGCAAAGATGAGCGGCAGCCGAACTGCTCCATCTATCAGATGCTACCGCAGCGATATGACGCAAGTATGCTAAATCTGCTGCTTAAATACGATTTGGCAGGGCTTCCGGGCGATGAGCGTATTCGAAAAAAATACGATGACTGCCGTAAGGATTTGGATACGTTGAGGAAGTATAAGAAAATATACCTAGAGCATATGGATGATTATTGTTACGATGAGATTATTTTGGATTGGAGCTGGTTGGATAGCTTTAATTATGATATAGTTAGGTTTATTATGACGGAGCGCTCAAAGGATTGGGAAAAGGGTGCAATCGGGTTTAACAGAGGTTCGCTGCCCGATCTTAATAGATGCGGCTCAGTAACACCCAATACGGCGCTACTTGGTATCTACGATACGCTTATAAAGCGCTATTCCGCGCTCTGCGGCGATGAGCTTAATGGCGCGAGCGGCTTTGATCTGGATAAATTTTTTAGATATTCGCACTTAAAAGGCTTGGAATTTGATCTTAAAATAGAGTATGAGGGCAAGGTGATAAGAGTGGAGGAGTATGATAAAATTTTAAGGCGCGATGCGTCTAAGCAGCTAGGGCAAGCGAGATCCAAGACTGCAGATACCGCGTCTGTTCATGAGTAAATTCTATAAAATTTACAGACGCGATTATCGGCTTCGCGGTTGCTGTGTATCTTGCAAAATTCTACAAATTACGCTGATTTAAAATTTGCGTCGTTTTGCTTTGTAAAACGCATGGAATTTTGTCGCCATGACGCAAGCGGTTTGCAAAATTCCGGCACGTATGTAAATTTTAAAAATTCCAAGAGTTGCGGCGCGTTAAATTATATAAATTTAGGCGTTAAAATTATACCGATATAGACACCCGCGAAATTCGCCGCTTAAAATTTCGCGCTACAAATTCTTAAATTCTATCTCCAGTTGCTTGCGCCAGTCTTGTAGCGAGCGCTCTGCGCCCGTGGCGTATTTTTCGATAAGCGCGTCCGTTTTATTTAGAAACTCAAATAGCTTGCCCTCCCATACGGCGGGATTTAGGTTGCTTTGATGCATCGTTTTGATATAGACTAGCTCCTTACTAAGAACCTCAAGCTCGTCTAGATAGCTCTCGCGAGCGCTTTCGTCGCGCAGCTCGAGCCGCTTTAGAGCTCGCAGTTTGTCCTCCAAAATATCGCAAAATTTCATATACCTTTGCGAGCTAAGCTCGGGATCTGCGGCGTCTGCACGCGCGGAAGCCTTTTGGACCTGAAAATACACGAGCGCGCCCACCGCAAGGGCGACTGCGAACATCAAAGCGAAATTAGCCATTTTTTCTCCTTAAGCCGTCCAAGCCCACGACCGCGAGCCCGAACCAAATTAGCGAAAAGCTTAAAATTTTGTAAGTCTCAAGCTCCTCGCCGTAGATAAATACGGCGATCAGCATGCTCATGCTAGGGCTGATGTACTGCATAAAGCCGATCGTGGATAACGGCAGATACTGCGTGCTTACGGCGAAGGTAAGCAGCGGCAAAATAGTAATCAGTCCGCTTGCAAACAGCAGCGCGCCGTTTGCGCTGAAGCCGAAAGCGCCGCTTCCTTTCAGCGCGCAGTAGATCAGAAACGCAAGCGCAGGCAGCAGCATCAGCGCCGTCTCGCAAAACAGCCCCTCAAAGCTAGGCACTTTTACTTTTTTGCGTATGAGCCCGTAAAATGCAAAGCTAAGCGGCAGCACGAGCGAGATTATGGGAAGCCTGCCTAGCGCGTAAATTTGCACGCCGATAGCCGCAAAGGCTAGCAGCAGGGAAAGCTTCGCCGCCGTACTTAGCCGTTCGTGCAGAAACAAAGCGCCCAAAAGCACCGAAAATAGCGGATTTATAAAATATCCGAGGCTGGTGGCTAAAATTTGATCGGAATTTACCGCGTAGATATAAATGCCCCAGTTCGTGCTGATAAGTAGTCCCGTACAAAGCAGAGTGAGAGCGATTTTAGGGGTGCTAAGAAGGCGCGCGACGTTTTTTAAACGGTGCGTAAAGCAGAGAAAAACGAGCAGTAGTAGGAAGGACCAAACGACGCGATGCGCTAAAATTTGCACCGCATCCACGTCCTTTATGAGCTTAAAAAATATCGGGAAAACGCCCCACATAAAAAAGGTCGCAAATGCAAGCATTAGTCCTTTAGTGCGATCGTTTTCCATAAAATTCCTTCCAAATTGCCTAAAGGCGCTATTTTAAGATTTTTTGGGTTAATAAAAGCTTATTTGGGTATAATCGCAAGATTTAGGAAATTTAAGGAGTGGATATGAGTTGGAGTAGGACGTCGTGGAAAGATTATAAAATTTTACAGCAGCCGATTTATCAGGATGAAAGTGCGGTGCAGGCCGCTAAGGAGCGCCTTTACAAGTTGCCGCCGTTAATTTTTGCGGGCGAGGTTCGCAACCTAAAGGCCGAGCTCGCGCGCGCCAGCGAGGGCAAGTCGTTTTTGCTTCAAGGCGGCGATTGCGCGGAGAGCTTTAATGATTTTAGCGCGAATAATATCCGCGATATGTTTAAGGTAATGCTTCAAATGGCAATAATTCTTACTTTTGCAGCGGGGCGCCCCGTCGTTAAGGTAGGTCGTATCGCAGGGCAGTTCGCAAAGCCGCGCAGTAGCGATTTCGAGGAGATTGGCGGCGTGAGTTTGCCTAGCTACCGCGGCGACATAATCAACGGCTTTGAGTTTAACGAAGCGGCGCGCAAGCCGGATCCTGCGCGCATGATCGAGGCGTATCATCAAAGCGCTTCGACGCTGAATCTGCTCCGCGCCTTTTCTCGCGGCGGTCTTGCGAACCTGCACGAGGTGCATAAGTGGAATTTGGGCTTTTTGAAAAAGGGCGAGCTGGAGGCTAAATTTAACGAGCTGAGCGATGAAATTTCGCGCACGCTTAAATTTATGGAGGCATGCGGACTGAGCGCCGCAAATTCCCCGAGCCTTGCCGAGACGGTGCTTTACACCTCGCACGAGGCGCTGCTGCTGCACTATGAGGAGTGTCTGACGCGCATCGACAGCACCAGCGGCGATTGGTACGATTGCTCGGCGCACATGCTTTGGATCGGCGAGCGCACGCGCGGCGCGGACGATGCGCACGTACATTTTTTAAGCGGTATCAAAAACCCTCTCGGCGTCAAGATCGGCCCTAGCGGCACTGCGGATGAAATTTTGCGCCTTTGCGACAAGCTCAATCCGCAAAACGAAGCAGGCAGGCTAAACGTCATCATCCGCATGGGCGCGGATAAGATCGGCGCGCGGCTGCCGCAAATTTTACGCGAGATAAAGCGCGAGGGCAGGGCGATCCTATACAGCATAGACCCGATGCATGGCAACACCGTCAAGGCCGCGAACGGCTACAAAACGCGCGAATTTTCTAAAATTTTAAGCGAGGTTCAGAGCTTTTTTGAGATCCATGCCGCGGAGGGCACGCACGCGGGCGGCATCCATCTTGAGATGACCGGTCAAAACGTCACCGAGTGCACGGGCGGCTCATTTAACGTGACGCAAGAGACGCTAAAACAGCGCTACGAAACGCAGTGCGATCCGCGCCTAAACGCAGATCAGGCGCTAGAGCTTGCGTTTTTGCTCGCCGATAATCTAAAAAAGGCGGACTAATCCCGCTTTTAAATTTTATCCGCATGCGGCTTTGCCGGCCTCTCTTTTGCAGAGGCCTTGCAAGCTTTTATGCTATCAAATTTAGTTCGTTTGCTTTATGATTTAAAATTTTGTTTTGCATGGACTTTGAAACTTTTAGCGAGTTAAATTTGGCCCCATAGGCTTTTGCGGCTTAAAATTTTTAATGCGCTCTGCATGAAATTTTAAAATTTTATCGCCGTGGAATTTTAAAAATTTATCACCAAATTTTCGGCTCGCGGAATTTTATTTCTAAATTTTATTGCGCAATTCTATTGCTGGTTGGAATTTAATCGCAGGTTGGAGCTTTAACGAGAGTCGGCGCTACGACTGCGCTTTGTGTTTTAAATTTAATCGTATCTTGGCGCGGGCGATTAAAACACAGCTATAAATACGGGGCGGCTTTGGACACAGCCTTAGAGCGGTCAAAATATATACAATTAAAATTTATACTTAGCGCTAAAACGTAAGCCGCGTAAGCCCGCCGCCAAAATACAAGCAATTGAAAATTTTTGCGGCGTCGCGCCGCGATAAAATTCCACTTTGCAGAGACTTGCGAACTTCTTGGCGGCTAAATTTATCTTCGCGGGCTTACCGGCTTAAAATTTTAAATCCGCATTGTATGAAATTTTAAAATTTACACCGCCGTGAAATTTTAAAATTTAACGCCAAATCTATGGCTCGCAGAATTTCATCTTTAAAATTTAGTCGTGCAAATTTTGATCGCTCGCTGCTATGGGCGCGCTGCTTATCTGTGATTGCTTAAACTAGCGGCAGACTAAGCGGTAAATGCAGCGATACAATTCTCTCCTTTGTCTTTTTGCACATAGCGTGGAGATCGTGGCGCGCTATCTGCGGCATTCGGCATAAGTACTGCACAAAAGCCTCTTGCTTGAGATAGGTGAGACAAACAGACGCTGCAGCCGCTGCGGCGTGCGTTCTACCAGCCCATAAACTTCCGTTTAATCTTTGATAATACATGTGTCGGATGAGAGCGACTTTGCGTCTACTTTAAATTTTAGAGCGCGATTTCGCAGCAAATTTTAAACTGAAAATCTATTTTTGTATTTCTAAATTTTAGGTTGAAATTCTACCTTTTGAGTCGCTCCGTCGCGTATCGTGTCGCTATAAAATTCCATGTTTTAAATTTAAAGCAAAATTCTGCGGGGCGGTGAAATTTCAAAATTCTGCAGCGCAAAATTTAAGCAAGGCTTTTGCTCGCACGATGATCACGCGATAAAATTCCTAGGACGAGCAACCCGGGCGAGATTTTAAAATTTAAAAATCCCGCACTCAAGAAAAAAGCGATAAAATTTTATCGCTTTTTAAAATTTTAGGCTCGCTTTTTGGATTTTTTTAACACCAGTGCAACTACGGCGATTGCGACGTTTGCGTCGTGCGTGATGCTAAGGCTTGCGGATTTGATATGAAATTTTTTACGGATTTTTTTACGTATTTTTAGATGCGGCGCACCCAGAGCGTCTTTGTAAATTTTCGCGTCTTTGAAGCCGAACTCTGCGCCGATGCCGGTACCTAACGCCTTGCTAAGCGCCTCTTTAGCGGCATAGACGCCCGCGATACTTTCGTCGCGCAGTGCCGAGGAGCGCTCGGATTTTTTCAAAATACGCTTTAGAAATTTCGCGCCATATTTTGCGCGCAGCACCGCGATCCTGCGCACCGCGGTTATGTCCGTGCCGATCTTTATCACGGTCTGGCGCCCCGCGGCTTAAATTTAATCACGGCTATAAGCTCTCTTTAATCTCGACGTCAATGATCTTATCGCCCTGCCTAATCGCGTCTAAAACCGCCAGGCTAGGCTGATCTACGATACGACCGAACACCGTGTGCACGCCGTCTAGGTGCGGCTGCGCGCTGTGGCAGACGAAAAACTGGCTTCCGCCCGTATCGCGCCCTGCGTGCGCCATCGATAGCGCGCCGCGCACGTGCTTGTGCTTTTGGCGGTCGCATTCGCACTTTATGCGCCAGCCAGGACCTCCCGTGCCGGTGCCGCGCGGGCAGCCGCCTTGGATTACGAAATTTGGGATCACGCGGTGAAAATTTAGCCCCTTGTAAAACCCGCTGCGCGCGAGGCTAGCGAAATTCGTAACCGCCTGCGGAGCTTCGTCGCCGAAAAGCTCCAGCTTCATATCGCCCTTTTCAGTTTTGATAACGGCGTATTTATCGCGCGCCAAAGCCGCTGCGTCGATGTCGTAAATTTTTAAGCTTTCCATTTTTTCTCCTATGCGATATTGGTGTAAACTGCCTGCACGTCGTCATCATCCTCTAGCCGCTCTAGCAGTGCATCGATGTCACCAAGCTGATCCTCGCTAAACTCGTGCTTTTCGTTAGCGACAAATTTTAAGCTTGCGCTGATGATCTCAAGCCCTATCTTTTCGATACCTTCGTTTAGAGTGCCGAAGCTTTCGTATTCGCCGTAGATTAGAAGCGTCTTTTCGAGCTCGCCTTTGTCGTTTTCAAACTCGTTGATCTCAAGCTCGCTAAGACCGAAGTCGATGAGCTCAAGCTCCAGCTCCTCAATGTCGCGGCTCGGTAGCTTGGTCTCAAAAACGGCCTTGTGCGAAAACATAAATTTCAAACTGCCGCTCGGCAAAAACTCGCCCTTAGCTTTATTTAAAATCGACTTTACGTTCGCGACGGTGCGGGTCGGGTTGTCGGTGGCGCATTCGATTATGAGAAGTGCGCCGTGCGGCGCCTTGCCGTCGTAAAAGATCGTTTTGATATCGGCGCTATCCTTGCCGCTTGCGCGCTTGATAGCCGCGTCGATGTTGTCTTTGGGCATATTTTGCGCCTTTGCCGTGGCGATCGCGGCGCGCAGCTTGGAGTTCATCAGCGGATCTTCGCCGCCCTCTTTCGCAGCCATCGTTATGGCCTTGCCCAGTTTTGGGAAAAGTTTGCTCATCTTCCCCCATCTAGCTTCTTTTGAAGCGCGTCTGTATTCAAAAGCTCGTCCCATAAAATTCCTTAAAGCTTAAATTTAAAACGGGTGATTATAACGAAAAACCCTTAAATTTCAGGAGCGGGCGTTGAAATAAAATTTATTAAAAAGTAGTATAAGTTTTGAAATTTTAATCCAAAGGAGAGATCCATGGCTTTGAAACAAAGCGTAAAATTTAAGGCGCAAAATATCCACTGCGAAAACTGCGCGAGGACGATCAAAAACGCGCTCAAGGATGATTTCGGCGAGATTGAGGTAGACGTGGCAAGCGGAGTGGTGAGTTTGAGCTTAGATCCGCGTGACGAGGCTAAATTTAAAGAGGAGATGGACGATTTGGGCTTTAGTGTCGCAGAAAAGCTAGCCTGCGCGAACTAACGTAATGCCAAGCAAAATCACTCTAAATATCGTCGGGATGAGCTGCGTAAACTGCTCCAATGCGATCGAGCGGGTAAGTCGCAAGATCGAGGGGGTGCAGGAAGCTCACGTAAATTTCGCAAACGGCAGCGGCGAGTTCGTACTTGCTGATCCGGCGCTTGAGGAGACGCTAAAAGCCAAGATCAAAAAGCTAGGCTACGACATCGCCGTCGATTACGAGGATTTGGAGCGCAAAAAGCGGCGCAACCTCAAAGCGGCGCTATTTAGGTTAATCCTCGCTCTCATTTTAGCCGCGGCGGTAATGGCTGTGGAGATGAGCGGGTTTTTGAGCTTCGTCCCAAAGGCGCTACTTTGCGCGGCAATGGCGTGCGTGAGCCTATTTTACTGCGGCAAGAACTTCTTTTATCACGCTTACGGCTCGCTAAAAAACAGAAGCTTTGATATGAACGTGCTCGTGGCGATGGGAAGTTTTTTTGCATTTGCCTATTCGCTAACGGCCGCGGCATGGGTCTATACGCACGGCGCGCAGAATGAATTTACCAATCTTTATTTCTCATCCGCATCGATGATAATCGCCTTTATCTCGCTCGGCAAATACCTAGAAGAGCGCAGCAAGATGAAGGCGAACGACTACATCAAGGGGCTAATCGATCTAAGCCCCAAAACCGCGCTTTTGATCAAGGAAGACGGCACGATAGCCGAAGTGCGTGCAGAAGCGCTAAAGCCGGGCGATAAAGTGCTAGTAAAAAACGGCTCGCGCATCCCATGCGACGGGCTTATCGTAGAGGGCGGCGCGCAGATCGACGCCTCTCTCATCAGCGGCGAGAGCTTGGCGGTTTATAAAGGCGTGGGCGATGAGGTAAACGCAGGCTGCGTCAGCACGGACGGCGTCATCTACGTGAAGGTGACGAAATTTTCGCATCAGACGCTGCTTGCCGAGATTAAAAATCTGCTAAACGAGGCGGGCAACAAAAAGATGCCGATCGCGCGCTTTGCCGATAAAATTTCAAATATCTTCGTGCCCGCGGTGATTTTGATCGCGATTGCTAGCTTTATAGCGTGGATGGCGCTTGACGGGCGGCTATCATACGCCGCATCCGCCGCTATCTGCGTACTTATCATCTCCTGCCCGTGCGCGCTAGGTCTTGCAACGCCGATTGCGATCGTTTGCGCGATCTCAAACGCCGCAAAAGCTGGAATTTTAATAAAAAATCCCGAAATTTTAGAAATTTTAAAAGGCGCCGACGTTGCGGTTTTCGATAAAACCGGCACGCTTAGCAAGGGCGAAATTTCGGTAAGCTTCAGCGATCTGAGCGCCCAGGATCTCTACGCTTTAGCAAGCGCGCAAAAGCTTAGCGAACATCCGATCTCAAAGGCGATCGTAAAATTTGCCGAGCTGAAATTCGGCGAAATTTCTAAATTTAACGGCGAGTTTGAAAGTATCGCAGGCAAAGGGATCGTCGCGAAAAATCCCACCGGCGAAATTCTTTGCGGCAGTGCGGGCTTTCTGCGCGAGCGCGGCGTGGATGCGGGCGTCGAAGTAGAAGCGGAGGAGCTTTTAGACAAGGGCTTCGGCGTCGTTTACTGCGCAATAGGCGGCTCGTACGCGGGCTTCATCGCATTTAGCGACGAGATCAGAGCCGAAGCGCGCGGCGTCGTGCAGATGCTGCAAAAAAGCGGCGTAAAAACCGTCATGCTAACGGGCGATAACGCCAAAACGGCAAATTTCGTCGCTCGCAACCTCGGCATCGACGAGGTAAGAAGCGAAGTGCTTCCAAGCGGCAAATACGAGTTCATCAAATCCCTGACGGACGAGGGCAAGCGGGTGCTTTTCGTGGGCGACGGCGTCAATGACGCGCCGAGCTTAAAAGCCGCTAGCATCGGCGTAGCGATGAACGGCGGCAGCGACGTAGCCAAGGGCGCGGGCGACGTGATTTTTATAAAAAACGACCTTGAAAGCGTGCTATATCTATTTCGCCTAAGCGGCGCCGCAATGCGGACGATCAAGCAAAACCTCTTCTGGGCGCTGTTTTACAACGCCGTATGTATCCCGATCGCAGCAGGCGCGCTATATCCAGCGCTTGGCGTGCTTCTAAAGCCGATGTACGGCGCCGCGGCGATGTGCTTTAGCTCCGTAACGGTCGTGTTAAATTCCATAAGATTGAAATTCACTAAATTTTAACGCGACGGAATTTGCGCTAGGCGCGGAATTTTGCGCGGCAAAATTTTAATTTACTCCGCGCAAAACGCGTAAAATTCTTTCATTCTGCAAGGAATTCTACCTCGCAAATTCTATCTCGCTACTAATGCGCGTAGAATTCTGTAGAACGGGTTGCGCTTATAAAATTTTATTTTGCTATTAATCCGGCGCGGAATTCCGCTAGATTTGTATAGCTTGCAAAATTTTATTTTACCGCTAGCTCGCGCGCAAATTTTAAAATTTTAACGTCGCCGCTCGCCGTGCCGTTGTATCACGCCGCCCGTCTCTACGCCGCTAACTAGCCGTCGTTTAACGCCGCTCGCCGTCGCGTCGTAAAATTTTAAAAATTCCGCAAAATTTTATAAGGCTGAAAGGAATTCCATAAAATTCCACCGCCCGCACTAAGTTTTAATAAATAAATTTAAAGGTAAAATAACGCTTCAAATGCAATTCGAGGTGGCGATGCGAAAAATTCTAATGGGTTCGTTTGTTTTTTGCGGCACGCTTTTTGGCGCTTCTTGCGAGCAGATACTAAGCGATCCGCGCGGCTTTTTTAGCAAGGAGCCTGCGGACGAAGAGCTGCTGCAAAGCGATTTTGGCTGTAAAGGCTCGCTAGCTGGCGCAGAATTTTTGCAAAATTTAAAAAGCGCGGCTTCTGAGATCAGGGACGAAAATATCGATTGTGTCGGTAACGAAGCCTTGCTGAACGAAAAAAGGCTTGAGCGAACCTTGGCATTTGCGGGGATGGATGGCGAGGGCTTTTTGAGCTATGCTAAAGAGAAAAACTACGCGCAAATTAGCGAAAAATCGCTTGAAGCCTTAGAATTTTACTCCGAGCGCAAGATTGGAAATTTCATCGCTTATGGCAATTTTATGGGCGAGATCTCAGCAGCCAGGGAGGCACTAAGAGATTATTTCGCCGCTAAATTCAACAAAAACGACGCCGATGAGCTGGCAAGCGCCGTTATAGCGGAATTTATCGCATACGCCGCAAAGGATCGCAAGGCGGGAGATTACGGTGAGCTTGAGCTGGCGCTAAAAGGCGGAGTAGGTGCAGATGAGTTTCGTACGCTACTTTTTAGCAAGGATTTTGCAATTTACGAGCTTGATAATGCCCTGGATCTAGCACTTTTGCTAGGATATGACGAGCGTTTTAGCGGCGCTTTGATCGAGCGAGGCGCGCAGGTGAATGCGGGTGAGGAAAACTCTCTATTTTACGCGATGAATAACGTTCAAAGCGCTAAATTTATGATCTCTAAAGGCGCCTTGGTTGGCTATAAAAACTCGCTTGGGCAAACTCCGATATTTTTCGCCGCTGCGGCAAAAAATTATGAGCTCGTAAAGTTGCTAATTTACTCGCACGCTAGCGTAAATGTCCGCCAGATCGGCAGCGCCGAGGCCCAGGCTCTAGCATCGCTAGGCGAGCGTAGCGATGGCTGTGAGCGTTCGGGCGCGGGTAAGACACTGCTGATGTTTGCGGCGCAAAAAAGTACCAAGCAGATCGTTGAATTGCTCGTAAAATCGGGTGCAAACGAAAAAGCAGTCGATGAGTCGGGACTAAATGCGCTAGACTACGCGCTTGCAGGCGGCGAAGCGGCTACGCAGAGCTATTTGCGCTCGCTTGGACTAAGTCCTACACAAGCAAGCGATGATTTTACGAGCGATCCGCAAGATGCACCTGAGCGTGAAAATTAGTGGGCTTGATTTAAAGGTCGCTCGCCGCTTCGTCGTCGTTTTGGGTTTGCAAAAGCCTTATGAGCTTTAAATTTAATGTTTTGCCGCTTTGTAAATTCTATAAATTTAGCGGATTTTTCGAGTGCGAGTTGGTAGAATTTAACGCTTTAAAATTTTATCGCTTTGCTTGCGCAGGTTGCATGCTCTGAAATTTTATAAACGCGCAGACGAGCTTTAAAAATGGCGATATTTGTGCGTTTATGCGCGATAAAATTTTTGCCGAGGGATTTTGGTTTGCGATCAAGAGCGGGATTTCGTCAAATTTTGCGCACGAAATTTATCGCTCTTGCGGCAAAGCAAGCATCGCAGTATTGCGGAATTTTACCTTGACTTGGGGGCTTTTGCTATGTTAAGTAGAATTTAAATGCACTTATAAAACGCTTTTTGATTACGCCGCGCGCGGTATTTTGCATCGGAGAGATTTTACTGCGCGACAAGTTACTTAAAAATGCGTTCGCAAAATTGCAAACGCAGCAAAATAGCAGAGCTTGCTGTGCGATTAAGGCGCTCAAAAATCGCCGTAAAAGAAAGCGCGTGAATACGAATAATTGCTGCAAGGCGCGCAGAATTTTAAAATTTAACCCCCGATCGGAGGTTAAATTTTAAAATTTTATCAATCATCAAGGATTAAAATGTTAAAAAATTTGCTTATCTTTACGGCGATTTTTTTGCCCGCGCTAGCGCTTGCGGACGTGGAGCCCGCCGTGCGAAACAGCGAGCTTTACGGCGTGCTGACGCTTATCCCGCCGGTTGCGGCAATCGTGCTTGCTTTCATCACCAAAGACGTGATTTTGTCGCTGTTTTTGGGCGTGCTAAGCGGAACCTTTCTCATCAGTATGGTCGATCAAAATATCGCAGCTTCGGCGCTTTTCGCTTTTACCGATCTGTGCTCGCGCATGGTAAAATCGATGGCGGATACGTGGAATGCGGGCATTTTGCTTCAGGTCATGTGTATCGGCGGGCTTATCGCTTTGGTGACCAAAAGCGGCGGTACGAAGGCGCTTGCGCTCTGGCTTAGCAAGCACGCAGACACTCCCGTTTTGGGTCAAATTTACACCTGGCTGATGGGTATCGTGATATTTTTCGACGATTACGCAAACGCGCTGATCGTGGGTCCTATCATGCGGCCTCTGATGGATAAATTTAAAATTTCGCGCGCGAAATTCGCCTTCATAATCGACGCGACCGCCGCGCCGATCACCGGTATTGCGGTGATCTCCACCTGGGTCGGAGTTGAAATTTCGGCGATCAAAGAGGCCTACTCGCAGATCGGCATAGAAAACATAAATGCCTTCACCGTGTTTGTAGAGACGATCCCGTATAGATTTTATAATATTTTTATGATCTTTTTCGTAGTCGCCACGGCAGTGATGAGCAGGGAGTTTGGCTCGATGTATCGCGCAGAGATCGCATCTCGCGGCGGCAAGAGCGGAGCTGCGGATTTTAAAATCAAAAATTTAGAGGATCAAATTTTCGTACCCAAAGAGGGCGTAGCACTTCGCAAGATAAACGCGCTGATCCCGCTAGGAGCGATGATCGTCCTCTCGGTCATCGGATTTTATCTCAACGGCTACAGCTCGCTGGAGGGCGAGACTTTGGAGGCGGTCAAGGCAGCTCCTCTTAGCTTCACTTCGATCCGCACCGCATTTAGCGCGGCAGATGCCTCGGTCGTGCTGTTTCAATCCGCGCTGTTTTCGTCGATCATCGCCGTCGCTTTAGGCATCGCGCAAAAAATTTACGGCGTCAAAGAGGCGATCGAGGTCTGGGTTGGCGGCTGGAAAAGCATGCTAAATACCGTCATAATCCTGCTTTTTGCGTGGTCGCTTAGCTCGGTTATCAAGGAGCTCGGCACTTCGCGCTACTTGGTCGAGCTTCTAAGCGACGCTACGCCGCGCTTTGCTCTTGCGATCGTGATCTTCGTGCTTAGCTCGTTTATCTCATTTTCCACCGGCACGAGCTTCGGCACCATGGGTATCGTCACCCCTCTGGCCGTACCGTTAGCGCACGCCGTGGGGCAAAAATACGGACTTAGCGGCGAGGAATTTCATGTTTTTATGTGCGTAAACATCAGCGCGGTGCTTACGGGAGCGATCTTCGGCGATCACTGCTCGCCGATTTCGGATACGACGATCCTCTCCTCGATGGGCGCGGGCTGCGATCACATCGAGCACGTAAGCACGCAGATGACCTATGCGCTGGTCGTTTGCGGCATCAGTATCATTTGCGGCTACCTGCCTGCGGGCTTTGGACTTAGCGTGTGGGGATGTCTGATCCTGGGTATCGCGGCTATCATTCTTTTACTGCGCGTGGTGGGTAAAAGAGTGGATGTATGAATTGCGAAAGCTTCGGTAGTTGCGGCAGCTGCACGCTCGGTGAGCCCTATGAGGATCAAATTTCATACAAAAAGCGTCTGATCGGCGATAAATTTAGAGAATTTTTTGACGGCGAGTTTGAATTTTTTGCCTCGCAACCGCAAAATTATCGTATCAGGGCGGAATTTGGCATCTGGCACGATATTTGGCATAGCGCATTTGATCTTGCCTACACGATGGGCGGCGCACGTAGCAAGAAAATTTTAATTAACGAATGCCCAAAAGTAGCGCTTCCTATCGCAAATTTAATGCCGCGGCTGCTGGAAGCGCTTAGGCAGAACGAAGCTTTAAAAGAAAGGCTCTTTGGCGTCGAGTTCATCTCGTGTGCCAGCGGGATTTTAGCGACGCTACTTTATCACAAGCGCCTGGGCGAGCGCGAGCAGGAGGCGATTTGTGAGCTGGCGGACAAGCTTGGCATCAGGGTTATGGCTCGCGCGCGCGGACAGAAGCTGCTAAGCGGCGAGCTAAGCCTCACAGACGAGCTTTGCGTGGACGGACGAGTTTATAAATTTCGTTTCGGCGAAAACGCCTTCATCCAGCCCAACCGCGGCGTGAACGAAAAGATGATCGCCTGGGCGAGAAGCTGCGTGGACTTCGGCAAAGACGGCGTGGGCGAGCTATGTGCCGCGCAGAATTTCGTTGCAAAGAATTCCATAGCGGAGAATTCCGCTGCGCAAAATTACAGTTGCGAGCAGTCCGCCCCGCAAAATTCTACTGATAGAAATTCTGCTTCTGTAAATTCCGCCGAATTTGACGCCGCCTACCGAAATTCCGTTAAAGCAAATTCCGCTTCTGCAAAATTTAACGGCGAAAATTCCGTGAAATTTAACTATACGTCCAAAGACGAGAGCTCTGCGGATGATAATTTCGCTCGCAAGGATTTGGAAGTGCAAAATTCCGCTGCGCAAAATTTGGATTGTGAAAAGAAAAGCGCGCAAAATTCAGCCTGCGAAAATTCCGTCGCGCAAAATTCGAGCTGCGAAAAACATGCCGTGCGCCCAGAAAGCTCAGCCGCGCGCGATCTGCTGGAGCTTTACTGCGGGCACGGCAACTTCACCATCCCGCTTGCGGATAAATTTAACCGCGTGTTGGCGAGCGAAATTTCAAAAAGCTCGATTGCGAATGCCCGCATAAACTGCGAGCTCAACGGCGTTTGCAACGCGCAATTCGTCCGCCTTAGCGCGGATGAGTTGATGAGCGCGTTTGCGCGCAGGCGCGAGTTTGAGCGGCTAAAGGGGATCGATATTTTAGGCTACGATTTTTCACACGTCTTGATCGATCCGCCGCGTGCGGGGCTGGAGCCTAGCGTGATTGATTTCATAAAAAATTTTCAAAATTTGATCTACATCTCCTGTAATCCGCAGACGCTTTTTGAAAATTTACGCTCGCTTTGCGCAACGCACGAGGTGCGGAGGTTTGCGATCTTCGATCAGTTCGCGCATACGAGCCATATCGAATGCGGCGTGCTGCTGCGGCGCAGGAGTTAAGCGGAGCTAAAACCGAAGCTGCGGATTTAGGCTGCGCGCGGGATAAAATTCCGCCTAAAATATGTATAATAACAAAATTTAAAATTATGAAAGGAAGTAGATGGTTGATCTAAACAAAATCATCCAAGCAAAGCGCACGATAAACGATTTCGTCTATAAAACGCCCTTTGCTCTGGCGCCGAAGCTCAGCAAGCTTTACGGCGCGGAAGTGTATCTCAAAAGCGAGAATTTGCAGCGCACCGGCGCGTATAAGATTCGCGGCGCTTACAATAAAATCGCGCACCTAACGGACGAGGAGCGGGCGCATGGAGTAATAGCCGCAAGTGCGGGCAACCACGCCCAGGGCGTAGCGATGAGCGCGCAAAAATTCGGCGTGCATGCTGTGATCGTAATGCCTGAAGCCACGCCGCTACTTAAGGTAAGCGGCACGAAGGCTCTGGGCGCGGAGATCATCCTGAAGGGTGATAATTTCGACGAGGCGTATGCGTTTGCGCTGGAATATGCCAAAGAGCATAATTTGACGTTCGTGCATCCCTTCAACGACGAGTTCGTCCAAGCGGGTCAAGGCACGATCGCGCTTGAGATGATCGAGGAGGTCGCAGATCTTGAATACATCGTCGTTCCGGTTGGTGGCGGCGGGCTTGCTACGGGGGTTTGCAGCTGCGCCAAGCAGATCAACCCCGACATCAAAATCATCGCCGTAGCCGCCAAGGGCGCGCCCGCGATGCACGATAGCTTCGTCGCAAAAAAGCCGCTAAATTCCAAATCCGTCCGCACCATCGCCGACGGCATCGCCGTGCGAGACACTAGCGAGATCACGCTTAGCACGATCATCGAGTGCGTCGATGAGTTCGTGCAGGTTGATGACGAGGAGATCGCAAGCGCGATACTCTATCTGCTTGAGCAGCAAAAAATCATCGTCGAGGGCGCGGGCGCGGCAGGCGTAGCAGCGCTGATGAACGCGAAATTTGCATTCCCCGCCGGTGCAAAGATCGGCATCATCCTAAGCGGCGGCAACATCGACGTGCAGATGCTAAACATCATCATCGAAAAGGGCCTTATCAAATCGCACCGCAAGATGACGATCAACGTCACGCTCGTCGATAAGCCGGGCGCGCTTACGGGGCTTACCGAAATTTTGCGCCGCGCCAACGCAAACATCGTCAAGATCGACTACGACCGCTTTTCGACCAATATCGAGTACGGCGACGCGCAGATCACGATCACGCTTGAGACCAAAGGCAAGGCTCATCAAGAGGACATTGCCTGGGCGCTCAAAAACGCAGGGTATGATTTCAGGGAGATTTTGTAGAATTTTGCTCGGGCTTGTGAAATTTGCCTGCGCTTGCAAAATTTGCTCTTGAATTTAGCCGAGATTGTAAAATTTACTCCGCGTTTGCACCAATGCTACGACGCGGCTAAATTTACACTCGTTTGCATACAGGTTGCGACTCGCTACGGCTCGTTATAGCTTCGGCTCACCGCGGTTAAATTTTAAATTTACATCCGCCTTATACCCGCTGCGCCGAAACACTTTGCGGCTCGCGGTTTTAAATTTTACGTAGAATTTCGCCTGTCCTCGTGGCAAGAAATTTCAAAAAGAATTTTATCTCCC
Source organism: uncultured Campylobacter sp. (assembly GCF_937981295.1). Classification (GTDB taxonomy): domain Bacteria; phylum Campylobacterota; class Campylobacteria; order Campylobacterales; family Campylobacteraceae; genus Campylobacter_B. The sequence goes on along the minus strand of NZ_CALJPC010000046.1, from coordinate 65 downwards.
GCGCGATGCGAAATTTTACTAAATTTTCTACGCGTGATATAAAATCTACGTAAATTTTACTCGCG
>NZ_CALJPC010000045.1 GCF_937981295.1 uncultured Campylobacter sp. | reverse complement strand
GAGCTGATCACCAAAATCACTGCTAATAAGTAGCCAATCGTTTAAAATTTTACGCTAAATTTTGCGTAAAATTTTACCCCAAAAGGTCGAGTTATGATAAATCAAGACGAAATTTACACCGCTACCGAGATCGTGCGCAACTTCAGCACCGTTTTAAACAAGATCAAAAACCAAGAGATCAAAAAAGCCCTGATCGTCAAAAACAACAAATTCGAAGCCGTGATGATCAGTATGAGCGAGTTTGAGCGGCTCGAAAAAGCAGTCGAGCTACTCAAGGCCGTTTACGCCAAAAGGAGCGGCGGTGGCGAGTAAGGAGCTCGTCTGCGGCGGCGATAGCTACAAAATCAGCTACGAAATTTCAAACCTGCAACGCACCGAATATATTTTGGTGTTGCACGGCTGGGGTGCAAACAAAGCGCTTATGTCTCGGGTTTTTGCGGATAAATTCTGCTGTTACGCGTTAGTGTGCGTCGATCTGCCGGGATTCGGCGCAAGCTCGCAGCCCGCGCGCGCCCTTGGCAGCGAGGATTACGCGGAGATTATGCGCGCCTTTATCGCGGCTTTTGGCAAGCAGCCCGCAGCGATTATGGGACACAGCTTCGGCGGCAAGATCGCTGCATTGCTAGCTCCGCGCAATCTCATACTGCTAAGCAGCGCCGGTATCATCGAACCCAAGCCCTTTGCCGTGCGCGCTAAAATCGCGATTTTTAAAATTTTAAAAAGACTTGGACTGGCGGGGCTTTGGCGCGCGTTTGCGAGCAAGGATGCCGCAGGTATGAGTAAGACGATGTATGAGACGCTAAAAAACGTCGTAAATGAGGACTTCCGCGATATTTTTTCCGCGCTAAGACCGCAAAATGCGCTTATCTTTTGGGGCAAGGACGATCGCGCCACTAGTCTAAAAAGCGGCGAGTTGATCCACTCGCTCGTCAAAAATAGCAAATTTTATCCGCTGGCGGGGGATCACTTTTTCTTTTTGCAAAGCGCAGATTTTATCGGCGAGCAGATCGAAAAGGAGCTTGGCGGCAGCTAAATTTAACGATTTGCGCCGCGCTAAATTTAAAACAAGACGCGATTTTGTATAAAATTTTAAAATTTAGCCATGAAATTTTAGCGCCGCTAAAAATCGCGCTTTAGTTGCAAAAACAGATCGCGCGAATGTAAGAGCGAGGTATAGTTTTAAAACGTTTTATTGCGGCGGCTTTAGTCCGGCTTATCTTGCGGCGCGCGTTTTAAAATTTTGCAATCTGTTTGCGCCAAAGATCGCAAACCGAAGCGTAAATTTAAATTATAAAGCCGCGCACGTGCGCCACATATTTAAAATTTAGCGGCGCAAAATCCGCTCTTTGGGCGCGCAGTTCAAAACGCAAAGCTCAAATTGTAGCGCGCCGCGTTAAATTTTAAAATTTTACGCCGTAGCGGATTGTTTCTGCTATGCGCTCGCGATTGCGGCAGCCGTACATGATGCGGCGAAACCGCGTGTGCACTGCAAAGCGGACAATTAAATTTAGTTGCAGGTCGCATAATCGCGTCATGTATTTACCGCGACACAAGGTCTATGCGCCGTAAATGATGCAAATCATCGCGCGAGATAGGGCGTGATGTCGCAAAATACGCAGCGTGCGAAAATTTCAGGTCGCGAAAGATAGATACGGCGCGGTATCGAAAACGCAGACACAGCGCGGCGGTAAATTTATCTAGCGCGGCTCGTGCAGCCAACGCGAGCGCGAGAATTTATGAGAGCGCAAGTTTGCAAAAATAGAATTTGCAAAGCGAGAATTCGTAAAATTTACAAATGAAGCCGAATGCCGGTTGGCCCGAGCTCGCCGCGTTTTTGCCCGCACAGCCTCGCAAGGCGAGCGCGTAAATTTATAAAAAGGAATTTCAAAAGATGAATATAATATTTTTGATCGCGCACGCGGCATTCGTCCTGATGCTCGGCTTTTATCTGATCACCTGCCTGCAGTGGTTTTCGTACAAGCCCGCGCGCATCATCTTTCACTTCACCAAACCCGCGTGGCACCTCTATTTTTTGATTTTGCCGCTGGCGGCGTATTTTGGTTACGAGATCGCGGCTAGCCTCTGCGCGGCTAAATTTGGCACTGCATTCCTCTATGCCCTATGCGCCGCTAAAATTTTAATCATCGCGGTCTATGCGCTAACGCTTTATTTTTGGCAAAGAGGACTAGATAAAAAGCTCGTCTTTACGCCGCGCGTGAAGCGATTTTTTGCGATTTTAGCGCTCTGCGTGCTCGGTTTTAGCGCCGCGTTTTATGCCGCGGGGGGGCCGATTTTGCCGATCTTTTTACCGCTTGGCGCCGCTCTTGCGGCGAGCTTTGCTTACGAGCGGGCGCAGGCTGCGAAATTTAAGGCCGCCGCGCGCAAAAAACTGGCCCAGATGCCCTCCCTTACGATCATTCAAATCACCGCGAGCTACGGCAAGACGAGCATTAAAAACTTCTTGTATCAAATTTTAAAAAGCGACTTTCGCTGTTACAAAACGCCGCGCTCGGTAAATACGCTGGCAGGGCTAGTGCGCGACATAAACGAGGCGCTACCTGCAGATACGCAGATCTACATCGCCGAGGCGGGCGCTAGGCTAAGCGGCGATATCGCCGAGATCACCGAGTTTTTGGCGCCGCAGATCGTCGTCGTGGGCGAGATCGGCGCACAACACATCGAGTATTTCAAAAGCATCGAAAACATCCGCAAAACCAAACTCGAAGCGCTCACAAGCGCGCGGCTAAAGCATGCGTTTTTGCACAGCTCCACGCAAAAAAGCGCGGACGAGCGCGTCACGATCTACGACGAGGGGCTGGAAATTTGCAGCGCGGATCTGGACGGCATAAAATTTAGTCTTAGCTTGAGCGAGAATGAAAGCGGTGCAAGCTGCGAAAATTCCGCGCCGCACATAGAAACATCCGCCGCAGAGGGCGAAGGGCAGGGCGATTTAAGCCTAGATGCAAGCAGTGCGGCATGCGCGGAAAAAGACAAAAATTCTAAAAATTGCGGCGCCGATTTTGACTATGCAAATTCCATGTCCCGCGCCGAACGGAGCGAGCAAGAATTTTACGAACAAACCGCCCGCGCCGCTAGCGACGATAAAATTTGCAGCGACAAAGAGCGGGGCACGCAAGAGGCTCCAAACGAGCGTAAAATTTTAAACGGGCGGAGAGAACTATGCAAGCGCGAGGAGTTTTTCGCGCCGATTTTGGGTAAATTTAACGCCGCAAATCTCGCCGCATGCATAAAGATCGCGCGATTTTTAGGGCTTAGCGCAGATAAAATCAAAAGCCGCGTCGCACACGTAGGCGCCGTCGAGCACCGCCTCGCGCGGCTCGATGCGGGCGGCAAGATCATCATCGACGATAGCTTCAACGGCAATCTAAGCGGCATGCTGCAAAGCTACGAGCTGATGCGAAGCTATGGCGGGCGCAAGGTCATCATCACGCCGGGCATCGTCGAGAGCACGCGCGAGGACAACGAGACGCTCGCCGCCAAAATCGATGAAATTTTTGATCTCGCGATCATCACGGGCGAGCTAAATTCCGAGGTGCTGCAAAGTAGGATCGATCCAGCAAAGACTATCGTTTTGAAAGACAAGCGCGATTTGCAGCGGGTTTTGAGCGAAAATACGCACAGCGGCGATCTGATTTTGTTTTCAAACGACGCGCCGAGCTTCATTTAAGCGGCTTTGGCGATACAGCTTGCTCTGCCCTGAGGAATACTGCGCGATTTAGCAGGCGTGTTTTTAGGCAAAAGGCTTTGAAGCGGGTATAGTGGGCGATTTAAAGTAGCGCGATCTATCGGGCGATTAGTTTGAGCTGCATCGCGATCTGTTTAAATAAATAATCTGGTGCGGCTAAATTTCAGTGCGCCGTTATAAAATCGCAATCTTGCGCGCGATTAAATTTACGATCAAATTTGAAGGAAAGCTATGGATTTACGAGAAAATATGTTAGGGCAGCTGCGGGCGCTAAGCGAGGAGAAGTTCGCGCAATTTTCGCAGCGCCTAATACCCGCGCCGCAGATTTTGGGCGTGCGCACTCCGGCACTTCGCGCGCTTGCTCGCAAAAGCTTCACTGCCTTGGGTGGAGCAGACGAGGCGCGGCGCAAGCTGCAAAATTATAAGCCCGTTTTTCACGAGGAGTTTGTGCTAAAGGGCTTTTTTATAATGCTTTTTAAGCAAGATGAGACGAAATTCGCGCTCGCGAGCGATTTTATCAAAACGATGCCTAATTGGGCGGTTTGCGATATGTTCGCTCCTAAATTCAGGGACGCCTCTTGTGCGGACGTGCTGCTAAAGCAGGCTAAAAGCGGCGCGGACGAGTTTGAGCGGCGATTTTTCTACGTTTATTTTATGCGAAATATGAGCGCGATCTCGCCCGAGGAGTTTTTTGAAATTTGCGCCGCCGAAAGCGACGAGCGGTACTACGTGCAGATGGGCGCGGCGTGGGCGATAGCGGAGATGTTTATCAAGCAGCGCGAGATCACGCTTGCGTTTTTGGCGAGCAAACGGGCGGCTAAATTTATCCAAAACAAGGCGATATCGAAGATCCGCGATAGCTTTCGCGTAAGCAAAGCCGAAAAAGATGCGCTTTTGAAGTATAAAATTTAACCGCGGCGGAAAGTGGCGGAGGTAGTTAAAATTTCAGTTGCGCGCGGGGCTTGTCAGCCAAAATCGCGAGCTTTGAAATGTAAATTTAAGGAGAGAAAATGTTTAGCAAGGAATTTTTGGAGATTTTAAATTATGAATGCGCCGTAGGTATCGCTACCTGCGCGCAGGGCGAGGCTCATATCAGCAATACGTGGAACAGATATCTCGTCATTAAGGGTGATCGCATCCTCATCCCCGCTGCGGGTATGAAAAAGACGCAAAGCAACGTGGAGGCTAATCCGAACGTCGAGCTTAGCGTCGCAACGAAGGAGCTAGCAGGCAGGTTCGGAGCGGGGCGTGGCTTTGTAGTGAAGGGCACAGCGCGTTTTATTGATAGCGGTGCGGAGTTTGAAGAAACGAAGGCGAAATTTCCGTTTGCTACGAGGCTACTTGAAATCACGGCTAGTAGCGTAAAACAGGTACTGTAAACCGTGTGGCGCGCGGCTTATGCAGAATTTTACCGCGAGCTTTACGATGGAATTTTGCCGTGAAATTTTATCGATGGAATTTTGCCGTGAAATTTTATCGATGGAATTTTAAAGTTAGTAAAAATTTTATCGACGAAACTTCGCTTCGCCGCGAAATTTTAAAGCGGGTAAAATTTCAAAGCCTGCAAAATTTAGAAGTTTGCAAGATCCGTAAGTCTCGCTCAAATTTTTAGAGCATAAATTTACGCATTGAAAGGAAAAGTATGAAACGATTAGAGGGCAAAACCGCCGTAATTACGGGCGGAAGCGACGGAATAGGGCTTGGCATCGCAAAGTGTTTCGCCGAAGAGGGCGCAAATTTGATCCTGCTCAGCAGAAGCGAGGAGAAATTAAAAATCGCGCAGGAGGCATTGGGCGGTTACGGTGTGAAAGCTTACGCGGTAGAGGCGGATTTGGCGCAAAGCAAAACGATAAAAGGCCTTTGCGAGCGCATTTTATCGCTGCCCCTAAGATAGATATCCTAGTAAATAACGCCGGGTTGGGAAAATTCGTACCGTTTGAGGCGACCGACGAAGCGCTGCTGGACGTTCATCTAAACCTAAACGTCAAAGCGCCATATCTGCTTACTCAGGGGCTTTTGGGCGCGCTTGCGGCTAGCAAAGGCTGCGTGATCAATATTTCGTCGTATTTCGCAAACAGAATGCTCGTGGGACGCACCACGACGGCATACTCGATCACCAAAGGCGCGCTAAATTCTTTCACTAAATCGCTTGCCTTCGAGGTCGGCAAACTCGGCGTGCGCGTTAATGCCATAGCGCCCGGAAGCGTTCTGATGCCGCAGTTTGAGCGAAATTTAAGCGCGCAGGACATCGGCGATGCGGCGGTGTTTTTGGCGTCGGATGCGGCGAAGTGGGTCAGCGGCGCGATATTTGCGATAGACGGCGGGCTTACGACGAATTAGCCGCGACCGGGCGGAATTTTGGGCGCGGGTTTTGAAATATAAAATTTTACAGAAGCGAATTCCGCCGCGAGAAATTTTACCCTGCAAAATTTCGCAGCGGCAAATTTGCAACGAAATTTAGCCGCGTAGAATTTTACGGCGACGAATACTGCGCGTGAAATTCGCCATGGCGAAAGTGCAAAATTCTGTAAGCCGTGCGAATTACAATGTAAATTTTAAAATTTTCATTGTAAAATTCTGCGGCGCGCGGTTTGGGCGTAATCTCGCGGCGCAAAATTTAAAGCTGCGATAAAACGGTGCCTGCAGGGCTAAATTTAAAAAACGGCGCCGGCAGCAGCTTGAGATAATTAGAAATCAAACGAGATTGGAGAGGGTTTGAGGGTTTTGTTTCTAGCGATTTTAGCGGTGTTTTTGCTCTCTTGCGCGGCGCTATTTAGCTCGTGCGCGGCTCCGCTGGCGCCCGCTGGTAACGCGCTTAGCGTATACGACATCTACTCCGTAGCGCGCGACCGCCGCAGCGTAAGCGAGGTCGCTAGCGACAAGCTAATCCAGACTAAAATCCAAAGCAAAATTCTATTTACCAAAGGCCTTAGCAGCTGGGATTTGGAGGTCGAATGCTTCTATGGCGAGGTCTATCTCATCGGGCTTCTGGATAGCGAAGCGATGCGCGAGCCGCTACTTGCTTTAGCTCGTCAAACCGAAGGCGTGCGGCGCGTACATACCTATCTGCGTGTCAAAAAGCCCGAATATCCGTGCAATTCGTTTGAAATTTTTACAAATTTAAAGAAAAATCTCTTTTCCGATACCGACGTTTCGGGCACTGCGGTGCGCGTGGCGATCGTGGGCTGCGACGTGGTATTTAGCGGCGTAGTAACGGACATCGAGCACGAAAAACACGCGATCTGGTACGCGACGCACGCGCCCGGAGTGCAGGACGTGTATTCGTTTCTGCGCGTAGTAAAGGAGTAGGGGCTTTGCGGTTAATTTTGATTGCTCCGCGGCACGGCAAATTTAACCGCTTGCGGCGGGCTAAATTTGAGAATATGCCAGATTTATTTCAGCTCGTTTGCGGGGCAATCAGCGTGTATGAAATTAAAATTTTATCGGCGCGCAAGATAACGTGGAATTTTAAAATTTGGCTCACGAGCGCGAGCATTAAGTAAATTTAAAGCCGCCTCAGACGATAATTTCGCAGATGAAATTTACGTCGCGAGCGCTCGCCGAAAAGTAGCGCCAGCGTGCCGATAAAAAGTGCGCCCTGTTTAAATAGCGGCTAAATTAAAAGCGGCTCAAGCGAGCAAAATTTTAAAGCGTTGCGTTTTAAAAGCGCTAAATTTAAAGCGAGCCGCCGAGTTAAATTTAAACGTCGCAACGCGTGCATTGCGAGTGAAAATGAGCTAAATTTAAAGTCGTGCCGCCGCTATCGGCAAAATTTTAGCGCCACGGCGCGGGAGTTCGCACCAAAACAGATAATTAAAATGCCCAAGAGGGCGCAAAATTTAGTAAATTTAAGGAGAGAAAATGAGCCAAAGCCAAAAATGTACGTACCAAACCGCGTGCGAGCTGCCAAACGTGAGGCTGATCAAGCACCCACTGATCGAGCATAAGCTCACGATCCTGCGCGATCGGGGGACCGATCCGTTTCAGTTCCGCATGCTCGTCGATGAGATCAGCTACCTGATGATGTTCGAGGCGACGCGCGATCTGGCGCTGCGCGAGGTAAGCGTGCATACGCCCGTGGCGCAAACCAGCGCGTATAAGCTCGCCACAAAGATCATGATCTGCCCGATTTTGCGCGCCGCGCTGGGGATGCTAGATAGCGTATTTAAGCTTATGCCCGATGCTAGCGTTGGATTTTTAGGCTTTCAGCGCGACGAAAAGACCGCGCAGGCGGAGTTTTTTTACGCCAAGCTGCCCGCAGACGCCGCAGAGCGCACCGCAATCATCATCGATCCGATGTTTGCGACCGGCGGCACGGCGATCGATGCGGTGAAATTTCTGCTGAAAAACGGCGTTAAAAAGATCAAATTTATCTCCATCATCGCAGCGCCCGAGGGGCTTCATAGATTTAGCGAGATCTACCCGCAGGTCGAGGTTTTTACCGCGGCGATCGACGAGAGACTAAACGAGCAAAAATATATCGTGCCGGGTCTCGGAGACGCGGGAGATAGGGTATTTAATACGCTGTGAAATTTGCGCGGCGAAGGACTTTGCGCTGCGTTAAATTTTCGCGTGATAGTGTTTTGTGCGGCGATAAATTAAATTTGCCAGAAATGCAATTTGCGGAGCAAAATCTATTTAACAAATATGCGAGTTGTCGCCGCTCGGAATTCCGTCGCGGCAATAAATTTGGCAGGGCGCGTATTTTTACAGCGTGCGCAATACGTAGTGAAATTTAAAATTTTGCGGCGCCGTAAATTTGATGCGCTTTAAAATTTTAACTCGTCGTGGAATTTGCGGTATTTTGAAATTTATCAAATAAAATTTGAGCTCCGCGATGTATAAAACACGTAAATTTCAAAGTAAGAGAAAGATGAAATAGGGCGGCGGAATTTTATTGCCGTCGAATTCTGCTGCAAAATTCTAGCCGTGCAAGATTTCACGGAGAATTTACCGCGTCAAAACTCTACGGCAGAGCGGGAGTGAAATTTTAAAATTTGGCTCGCATTTGCGGCGTAAAATTTTGCTACCGCCCGCGCCGCAAAGATCACCGCTTCCAAACCACTCCTGATCGCGCTACCACATAGCCTGCGCGCAGCTCGCAAAAAAACTCCGAGCAGTCACGCTTTTCATAGCAGCTTAAAACCCAGCCGTCGCCTACAAAATTTATCGAGCCGCAAAAATAACAAGTTTAAAGCCGCTGTATTTTGCGACCAAGAGCGATTTTACGCTTGCGAGCCGTGGAAATTTTGCGCCGCTATGCTGTTTTAGGCGCGATTCCGCCCTACTGCCGCCCAGTGCGAGTGTGACGAGCGCGAAATCTTGCAACCCGCAGTGAGCTATCGGTAAAATTTCAAGTAAGAGTAAAATTTCGCCGCTATAAAGTTAAAATCGTCCTTAGGCTCGGGAGAAATTCTAAAATGGCGGACGGGGGTAAAATTTTATCGCTAGGCCGTATGTCGGGCTCGAATTTTGGCAAAATGTCGATAAATTTTGGCTCGCAAAAGAGCCTACCACTTCGCAATTCTAACTACGCAAAATCACGCTCATATTGGCGCCATAGCGTCCGCGCCGTAAAAATTTACAAATCGCAAAATTTGCAAAAATCGCGCGGCAAAATTCTTACTAAGCAATCCGATAAAGAAGCAGGGCGGCGCGTCAGGCATACGCGAGGAGTAAAATTCTCACCCAAACGATCCGCCAAACACGCTTAAATTAAATTTCAAATTTAGCGAGCAAATTTCGCCTACTTCACCAGCCCCGCTTCCCTTAAAAAGCAACTCGGCTCATAATTAATCTTTCTGATCTTATCAAATTTCGCGTAGCTTAGCACCAGCTCATCGCGCGCTCTGGTGACCGCCACGTAAAAGAGCCGCCGCTCCTCCTCCAGACTGCCGCCCATCGCCATTAGCTTGAGGTTTGGGAAGCGGTTTTGCGCCAGATTGATGAGATAGACGCTGCAAAACTCAAGTCCCTTGCTTGCGTGCACGCTGAGCAGATTCACCCCCTCGCCCTCGCTCATCTCCTTTGCGCCCAGAGTTATGAAGTTATAAAAGCTCTGCGGATCCGCGTATTTGCCCGCGATCTGCTCTAAAATGCCGCATTTATCGTAGATGCGGGAGATCTCGTCCTTTTTGCGCTCGTCGTCTATCTTGCCGTTTTTTAGCGTCGCGCGCTTTGTCGCGATAAAATCCGCCACAAGCGCGAAAAGGCGCGAGTTTTTGATTTGCGAGATCAGAGTAGCGGACCTTGCAGCCGAGCCGCTTTTTTTAAAAATTTTATAAATTTCGTGCAAAAATACGGCGCCGCCCTCGGTAATTTTATTGTGTTTTAGAACCGGGTGCGAGCGAAAAAACTCGTCAAATTCCAAAGCCTCAAAGCGCGATACCGAGCCGATAATATCGACATCGTCAAAAAGCCCGAGCTGATAGTTTTTTCTCTTTTTTTCAAAAATTTTAACGCTCTCGTCGGGGCGCAAAAGCCCTGCGTGAATACTTCCGTGTCCAAGCGCGATCAGCGCGTCGAAAAGCTCCTTGCTCAGCGCGCTGCCGACGCCTCTTGCGTATTCGCACGTACTCATAAAGGCCATCATATCTTTTGGATTTATTATCATCGCAAAAATGTCCGTAAAGGCCTTGATTTCGCGGCTTTCAAAAAAGCTCACGCCGCCTTTTCGCTTCGCGCCGATACCGAGCTCCTTAAGCGCGACCTCGACGCCGTCGGCGCTGGAATTATTGCGAAAGATGACGGCGATCTTTTCGCGTGGGGTGGTGCTTTGCGCGATCTGCGCGGCTACGTGGGCGTATTGCGCCGCCGTATCGTCGTAAACATGCAGCTTAGGCGCGCTAAATTTACCCTCGCGACCCACGATCAGCTTCTTTTCGTAAAGGCGCGGATTGTTCGCGATGACGCGGTTTGCAAGCGCTAAAATCGCCGAGCTTGAGCGGTAGTTGATATTCAGCGCGTAAATTTTAGCGTCCGCAAAGCGCTTACCGAAGCTGCCGATGATGTCGATGTTTGCGCCGTTGAAGGCATAGATGCTCTGATCGAAATCGCCGACGCAAAAAAGGCTTTTCGTCGCAAAGGCATCGATGAGGCTTCCTTGCAGCGAGTTCGTGTCCTGATACTCGTCCACTAAAATTTCATCAAACCGCAGCGGCGCGCCCTTTCGCAGCTCATGGCGCATCTTTAGCAATACGTCGTTGAAATCGGCGTAGTTAAATTTTGCCTTTTCCTCTTCGAACTCGCGCAAAATATCTGCGTAAATTTCGGCAAATTCCGCCTGATCCTCGTAGTTTTTGCTAAGCCACGTCTCAAAATCCGCGCTCATCTCCTTGTTTTGATACAGCGAGTACACGTCGTACAAATATGCCCCACCGTAGGGGCGCGCATCGCTTACGTGATAAAATTTGCGCTTTTCTACGAGGCTTTTTAGCAGCGTCTTTAGCTCGGCGGGCTGCTTTAGGATCACGCCTTTGCCCAGCTCGCGAAGTAGGGCGTAGGATACGGCGTGGAAGGTGCCCGCGACGATTGCGGAGGTGATTTTTTTATCAAAATGCCGCTGCAAGCGTGCTATCATCTCGCTCGCGGCCTTGTTCGTAAAAGTAAGAAGCAAAATTTTTCTAGGGCTCGTGCCGAGATTTAGCAGATGAGCGATGCGCGCGACGATGGTGCTGGTTTTGCCCGTGCCTGCGCTTGCGATTACTAGATTGTGCCCCGCAGGAGCGGTTGCTGCGGCGTATTGTTCGGTGTTTAGCTTAGCTAGAGCGTCCAAGATTATTCCTTTGCAAAAAGGCGCCATTATAGCCTAAAATCATTAAAATTCTTTGATATAATTGCGCGATGAAATTTCTAAAATTTATAGTAAAAATCGCGCTATTTTGCGCATTTGCATTCGCTCTGTTTTTGATCTTGGACGCGCTTTATCCGCTAAATTTGGATATGCTAAATAAGCAGAAGAGTAGAATTTTATATGACCGAAACGGCGAAATTTTAAATATGCAGATCAGCGACGATCAAATTTGGCGCTTCTACGCGAGCGCGGACGAGATACCGCCGCGGCTGAAACAAAGCGCGATTTACTTCGAGGATCGCTATTTTTACTACCATTTCGGTGTCAATCCAGCCTCGATCCTGCGCGCGGCTATGTATAATTTTACGCAAAATTTTACTAAAAAAAGCGAGGGCAACGTCGAGCGCGTCGGAGCCTCGACGATTACGATGCAGGTCGCGCGTATGATGCGCCCCAAACAGCGCAGCTACAAGAACAAAATCATCGAAATTTTCAACGCCTTTCAGCTGGAGTGGCACTTCAGCAAGGATGAAATTTTAGGAATGTATTTCAACCTCGCCCCATACGGCGGCAACATCGAGGGGGTCAAGACCGCGGCGTATTTTTACTTCAAAAAAGACCTTCGCGAGCTTAGCAACGCTCAAATCGCACTTCTTAGCGTGATCCCAAAAAACCCGAACAAAAACCGCCTGGACCGCAAATCAAACATCAACGCGCTTAAAAACCGCCTAATTTCGCAGCTGCGAGACGGCGGCGTGATCTCGCAAAGCGAGTATGAGCGCGCTCTTGCGGAGCCGTTTTCGCCCAGACGCTACGCAGCGCCCAATTACGCGCCGCATTACGCACTGTTAGCGTTTAACAATTATAAAATGCAGAATTTTACCGCCAAAGATGACGTAAATTTCACTCAAAATTTAAAGCAGGGAGGCACGCCCGGCGCGACGACAGGGCAAGCAAACTCGTCTACACGCCGAGCGGCGGCGGGGGCAGAGTCAAATTTTTCGGACGCGGCGAGTGCCGAATCAGGCTTTACGGCTGCGACAAGGGGTGAGCCAAATTTATCAAATGCCGCAAACGCGCAGGCGGGAGCGGATTCGAAAGAAATGAATTCCAAAGAGGCGGATTTTAAAACTAATGCGCCGAAGAATTTAAATTTAAACGAACAAACGAGCTTAAATTTAAACGAGCGCGAAGGCGCAGAATTGCAGGCGGGCGTAAAACCGAATGAACCAAAAAGCGTAAAACCAAATGAAAGAGAGGGCGCAAATTTAGATGAACGGCGAGATTTAATTAATGCCGCCCGCCCGTCGCAAAATACTCAAAGTCTAAATTTAAACGAGCGACGAGGCGCTGCGTATTCGCCGCAGAATTTTAGCGCAGATACAAATTCGGATAAAGGGCAAACCGAGTATCTGCCGCAAAATCCAAGCGCAGATATAAATTTAGATAAACGGCAGAATGCCGCCAGCGCCGCAGATTCGCCACAAAATCAGCAAAACCGGCAAAGTCTAAATTTAAACGAGCGGCAAGATGCTGCACGTTTGCCGCAAAATTTGCAAAATCCACAAGCGAGTGCAAACTCTAGCGAGCGGCCGAGCGTAAATTTTAGTGCGCAGACAAATTCCTTTTCAGACGCTAGTGCTCAGACGCATTTCGCTTCGTCGGACGCTAATGCTCAGACAGATTCTACTCCGGGCGCCAAAATACAGACAAATTCCGTTTCAAGCGCCAAATCGCAGGCAAATTCCGATCTAAACGCCAAGACGCGGGAAAATTCCGCAAACTCTAAAGCAGGCGCGCAGTCCAAGGAGCAAACTGCGCTAGAGCAGGAGCTTACGCGTCTAAACGAGGGTAAAATTTATTCGAGCTTGGATCTTAAAACCCAGATCGCGCTTGAGGGTTTTTTGAAAAGCGAGATCCTCTCCCTGCGCAATAAGGGCGTTAGAAACGGCGCTGCGGTGCTGATCGACAACGAAAGTATGAGTGTGATCGCCTACGTCGGCAGCCACGATTTTAGCGCTAATGAGGGGCAAAACGACGGCGTGCGCTCGCAAAAAAACGTAGGCTCGACGCTCAAGCCCTTCATCTACGCCAAAGCCCTTGAGCACGGGCTCATCACCCCTTCAAAGAAGCTGATCGACGCGCCGATAACCTTCGCAGGCTACGTTCCGCGCAACTACAACCAGGGGTTTTTGGGCGCGGTGAGCGCGACCGACGCGCTAAGTCTTAGCCTGAATATCCCCGCGGTGAAGCTAAATTTGATGCTGGGTGACGACGGGCTGTATGAAATGCTATCAAACGTGCATCTGGCGGAATTTAGCAAGGATTATTACGGCGCAGGTATTGCGCTCGGCAGTATTTCGATGAGCCTAATGGATCTTGCTCGCCTATACAGCGCATTTGCAAACGGCGGCAAGCTGCGGAAGCTCGAAATAGCGGGCGCAAAGATCGGCGACGATGCTAAAATTTTAACCCCACAGAGCGCCTACATCGTAACGCAGATGCTAAGAAACGCGCCGCGCTCTTATCTCGGCTCGGTGTGGCAAAATACCCTAAACGCGCCGCCTCTGATGTTTAAAACGGGCACGAGCGCCGATGCGCGCGATCTCTACACCGTCGCGCTCACGCCTAAATTTACACTCGGCGTCTGGCTGGGAAATTTCGACGGCTCCAAGACTAGAGATCTTAGCGGCGGCGTGAGTGCGGCGAAAGTGGCGTTTAATATGTTTGCTTTCCTCGATAAATCGGGCATGCTGGGCGAGGCGGAGTTTGCGCGTCCTGCGGGCGTGAGCTTTCGGCGGGTATGCACTGACGCGTACCGCGAAAAGGAGTGCGCTCAAAGCGCCGAGGATCTCGCGATCGATGGAGTTGAGCCCAACGAGGAGTGCGAAATTTACGGCACGAGCGAGCTTTTTTATCTGCTAAAACACGGCCTAGTCGATCCTCAAAAGGTGCGCGCAGGAAGGTGCGCGGCTAAATTTGCCGCCGTAAAGCCCGTGCTAAACGACATCAACGCCAAAACCTACGAGACCGGTGCGGACGGCTTTTTGCGGCTTAAAGTGCAGTGCACGGCGGTTTTCGGCGAGCGCGTATATATCAGGCTAAGCGGCGGTTCGCGGGAGTTTATAGCGCTAAATTCCACCGCGTTTACGAGGGAGAATTCCGCGGATTTGGATTTAGAGCATTCTAGCGTGGCGCAGCAAGATAATTTAAAGCAGAATTTAGCACAGCAAAATTTTGCAGAACAGAATTCTACAGCACAAAATTCTATGCGACAAAATTTAGCGCCACAGAATTTAAAATCACAAAATCTTACGAAGCAAAATTCTGCGGGATTGAATTTTATAGCTGAAAATCTAGCCACACGAAATTTGGCGTCGCAAAATTCTATCTTGCAAAATTCTACAGAGCAAAATTCGGAGGTTCAAAATTTCACAGCGAAAAATTTCGCGGATCAAAATTCCTCGCAGCAAAATTCTACGGCACGAGATTTCACCACGCAAAGCCTAGCGCCTGCAGATTCTAAAGTTAAAACGGGAGAATATTTTGTGCGCACTAACGGTGAGGCTTTTACGCTAAGTCTTGGAGCAGGGGATTTTGAGCTTGGCTGCTTGGACGAAAATGCAAATTTCGCTAAAGCAAATTTTAGAGTAAATGAAAGAAAATAAAAGGTTAATTTGTATATAATTTCGTAAAATTTTTGCAAAGGAATTTTATGAAGACAAAACTACTAAGCGCAGCGCTATTTTGCGTTTTGGCTAGCTTTGCTGCGGGCGTAGAGATCAAATACGCTAGCGGGGCTTACGAGATTAGCGGGGTGGACGGCAGTGGATTTAGCGTCACGCAAAAGCAGATCTTAAAATGCACTCCCAAAATCACGGGCACCTACGAAAGCGTGAGCGAGAGCTCAATCAGGCTCTATCCTAAGCCGATGCTTAGCGCCGGGGTTAATTATTCGTGCGAGGCGCGCGGGGTGCGCTTTGAGTTCGAGACAGAGCCTTTTAGCACCGAGCATATCGCGCTTCTGCGTCCGGGGCTAGTGGCAATTAAATTTAACGATGCGGTTAGCAAGGACGCGCTACAGCAAGCGACTAGAATTTACCGCGCGCAGAATTTAGCCCAAAACGACATATCCTACGAGCTTAGCTCGCACGATGATAGGAATTTTTTATTCAGCTTCGATCCTAAGGCGCAAAACGTCGTATTGCAAATAGAATCCCTCACCTCAAAAGCGGGCGCAAAGCTGCAAAATCCAGTGGAGCTGCGCACGGACGAGGAGCCTTTTAACGACAGCATTAACGCTTCAAATTTAAGCGGCTTGCAGATCCGCCCTGCGGCTCTAAAAGACGGCTCGCTCGCAGCTAGAGTGTGTTTTCCTAACTATATGGACGAGCTGTCCGCCAAATACGTAAGAATCGCGGGTATGAGTAAATTTAGCCTCACTCAGCCGCGATATTATTATTATGACGAAGATGAAGAGGGCGGCGAAAGCGACGATCCTTCATGCTACTACTATGCAGATATAGTAAGCGACGAGTTTATGCCGAATAAAAGCTACGAGATTAGGCTGCTAAAGGGATTCGGAGATAGCTCATATATTTTGCGTGACGAGATCAAGCAAAGCGTAAAAATGGGCGACAGGCTGCCTTTCGTAGCCTTTAGCGACGAGAAAAATTTTATCCCAAAATCCGCTTCGTTAGCTTTTAAAAGCTCAAACGTAAATGAGGTTAAAATTTCGATTGCCAAAGTCCCTGAGCAAAATTTTAGGTATTTTTTAAACTTTGAAAGCAACGAAGATAGTGTAGGTGGGTTAGCTAGCGAGATCGCGGTTAAGAGCTTTGATATAGGGGGCGCTAAAAACGCCGTTGCGGAGCATAAAATCGCGATGGATTTTAAAGGCTATGAGGATGGAATTTATAAAATCACGGCGTTTTACAAAGTGGGCGAAAAGATGCAAGAGGTTTCGCGCGTAGCCTATCTTAGCGACATTACGGCTCAAGTGGTGCTGCTTGAGCGCGGTGCGCTAATTTATACTTCTAGGCTTAGTAATGGCGAGGAGCTAAGCAGAGCGAAGGTTAAAATTTACAGCGATAAAAACGAGCTAATTGCAGAGGATAAAACGGACGGAGATGGAATTTTGCGATTAGAAAATATGGAAATTCTAGCCAAAAATCCGCGCTCTATCGAGATTAGCAAGGGGGGTGAGCATGCGTTCGTGCTGTTTAATAACGCCGTAGCAAGCGTCGAGAAAACGATTACTGCAAAGCGTCCGTTCGTTTATCTCGCGAGCGAGCTGATAAGCCCGAATGAGCGGCTTTTAGGCACGATCGTGATGAAAAATCGCGATTTTAGCTCTTTAAAAAATACGCCGATTAAATTTAAAATTTACGATCCTAGCGGCACTGCGGTCATCACGCGCGCGCAAAACACCGATGAGTTCGGCAGCGTTAAAATCGATGAGCTGATGGGTGAGAAAAGCGGCACTTACCGCCTGGATCTCATCTATGAGGATAAAATCATCGCTTCTAAAAACTTCAGCGTAGAAAATTTCGTCCCAAACCGCATTAAAAATGAAATTCTCACTGCCAAAGATGAATACGGCGCAGATGAGATCATAACTTTAAAGCTAAGCTCAAACTATCTTGCAGGCGCGCCGGCCGGAGATTTGAAAGGCTCGCTGGAAGCAAACGCCTATGAAAAAGAGCTAAAAATTAAAGGATACGAGGGCTTTTCGTTTCTAAACGATCGCTTAAAGAAAAAGGGCGCTACGCAGCTTCGTAGGGCAGAATTTACGCTAAGCCCCGCCGGTAAAAAGGAGCTTGCACTCTCGCCGGCAGCAGCTGATCTTAATGTCTCTAACGCCATAAATATTCTACTAAATTTCAGCGTAACCGAGGAGGGTAAAAACGTAAGTGCATATCGCAGCCTGAGCTATCTGCCTTATGATCGTATCGTAGGAATTCGCGCGAGCAAGGACTTCATATCAAGCGGAGATAGCGTAAAATTCGGCTTTGCGCTGCTAGATTCCAAAACCAAAACCGACGTCAAAGGCAAGATCGACGTTGAAATTTACCGAGACGATTTTACTTACGTTTATGACGGCAACAGATACGTCGAGCAAGAAAGCTTTAATCTCGTAAGCGCCGTTAGCACCGATGCGCGCGAGTTTGAGTATAAATTCCAAAACGGCGGCAATTATCTAATCGTCGCAAACGATTACTCAAGCGGCGCGAGTGCTGGCGTGCGCGTGGACGTAAGCGGCTGGGGATATTATGGACGGGTAAACGCTAAAGACGTACAAAGCGCTAAAATTAAACTCGCAAGCGACAAGGTTAAAGCTGGAGATAAAATTAAAGGCGTCATCAATTCGCCAGTAGAAAGCGGCGTGCTAAATATCTCGCTCGTAGGCGAGCAGGTTTACGACTATAAAATTCTATCCATAAAAGGCGGTAGCGCGGAATTTGAGCTTAGCGTGCCGGATAATTTCGTTGGCGGACACATCAACGCTGTAATCGCGCGCGCCGCGACACCCGCTGCAATGCCGCTTAGAGCCTATGCAAACGTGCCGGTGGCGCTAGATGCGAGCTCGCACAAGGCTAACGTGCAAATTTTAGCCGAGAAAAGCTATAAAAACGGGCAAAATGCGCAGATCAGCGTAAAAAGCGAGCCGAATTCCAAAGTGGTGCTCTACGCAGTCGATCTTGGAATTTTAGATATCGTCTCACAAGAGGAGCTTGATGCATTTAAGGCGTTTGACGTTAGCGCGTATTTTGCACTACGGTACTTTGATATTTACGATGATCTTAGCGTGTATCAAACTACTGCTAAAGAGCTAAGCTTCGGCGGCGACGGCGTAATGGCGAAAGCTAAACGAAATTTAAGCCCGGTCGAAAACAAAAAGCAGAAAAAATTTATCAAAATGCTGATCGCAAAAGCAGACGCAAACGGCGAGGCGAAATTTGAGCTTGCGATGCCGAAAAATTTCAACTCCACGATCCGTCTAAGCGCCATGGTTATCGGAGAAGCGGCTACGATCGGCTCGGCAAACGTCGAAGCCAAGGTCCGAGACGACGTGATCATAAAGCCCGCCGATCTAACCTACATGGTGCGAGGCGATGAAATTTCCGTGCCGCTAACGCTCATTAATACAACTGACAAAGAGCAAAAGGCGGTCTTAAAAATCAGCTCATCTCCTTCGGTTGCTATAAGCGGCGGCGAGGCAAATTTCACGCTCAAACCGCTTGAGGTCAAGCATACGAACTTCACCGCGAGCGCGCTTGATATTGCGGATGCGAACATTAAATTTGATCTTGACGCAAACGGGCAGAAATTTAGCAACGATGTGGAATTTGACATAATCAGCCAGTTCCCGCGCTCGAAGATATTTCACGCAAGCTACGGCGATAAGCCGGTAACGCTCAAAATCGATCCGAGCTATAAAGAAATTTACGCTCACGTAAGCTCTACGCCTAACGCTTTTAGCCTAGCGGAGGAGCTTTACTCCTATCCTTACGGTTGCACCGAGCAGCTTACTTCAAAGATGGTGGCGCTTGATTATATCGCGCGCAAAGACTCCAACCAGACCGTAGTAAACTACGTAAACGCTCACGCAAATCGCATTCTCTCTCGCCTCAAACCTAACGGCAGTTTCGGCTACTGGAGTGCTCACGGCGTTACTAATTACTACGCTTCGATTTACGCAAGCGACGTTTTACTAGAGCTTGACGCGCGCTATAAATTCCTTAGCAACAAGCAAAGATCGCTGATATTTAGCGCCTTAAAATCAGACTACGAAGATCAAGCGACGCTTCGAATATACGCGGATTTCGTGCTAGATCAATACGGCAAGCTGGATGACGATGAGATAAATTTCATTTACGACAACGGCCTTTATGACAACTCGCCGATGGCTCGCATCGCTATGGCTGCGATACTTAAAAAGCACAATATGACGACCGAGTTTAACTTCATGCGTGAAAAAATAAACCAAATGGATTATGATTACGCCGAAGACGGAGCGGGCTTGACGTTTGCTAGCGACATAAGAGACGCCGCCTTTAAGCTCTACGCATTCGGCAAGGCGGGCATCAAAGACGATAGCACAAGCAAGGCTGCTATCGCGCTCGTGCGCAACCTAAAAGACGCGGACAATACGCAGGAGCGAGCGAGCGTCATACGCGGATTCGATGCGTATTTTAAGGACGCGAAAAAAGATATTAGCTTTGCTTTGAAATACGACGGCGAGACGAAAAATTTCAATTCGCCGCTGGATACTAAGCTCGCGATTAAAGACGGCTCGATAGAATTTACGCCGATGAGTGGCAACGGCGAGCTGTTTTTTACGGTGCTGGGATTTGGATATGAAAGCGCTGCGGTCAAACATAGCCCGCTTAGCATAAATAGACCGTTTGATAACGACCGAGATAAGAAGGTTGAAATTTATCGCGAGTTTCTTGATGCTCGCGGCAACATCGTCGATCTAAACAAGCTCAAAGTAGGGCAGAAAATTTACTCTAAGATCAGTTGGCGAGCTAATCATTATCTATATAATTTCGCGATCGACGAGGCGATGCCTAGCTGCTTTGAGGCGGTCAATGAGCGCCTAGGCTCGGCCGCACAGGCTCGCCCGGAGGGCTTTGTAGATAGCGTAGCGATCGAGCATACGGAGTATCTGTACGACCGAGTGCTTCACTTCCCGAAAAGCGGTTATTTTTACTACGATCCGCAAGAGGGATATAATAGTACCGGCATCATCTACACGCCGATAAACGTGATTATGTCGGGCTCGTGCGCGCTTCCTGCGATCTCCATCGAGGATATGCAATACGAGCGAGTAAATAATTACGATCTACAAACGCTTAAATTTAAAGTCGCTCGCTAAGGCGTAGCGATTTTAAGGCTCGGCGCGGATTTTGCATTAATTGCAATTTTCGCGCCGAGTGCGCTTTTGTGTTCACGAGTGCTTTACAAACGAGCGCTCGATAAAATTTTAAAATTTCAATCCTGCCCGTCAGCCGAATTTCAAAATTTTATATCAATGCCTATATTATTTCATAGCTTTTTACTATCTATTTATAACGTTATTCTATTTGACTTACCTTTAAATTCGAGTTATCATTTCTTTTAAATATACACTTTTAATTAAAGGAGTTGCAAATGCAAGACGTATCAAGACGTAGTTTTTTAAAGATTAGCGCGGTTGGCGCCGGAGCACTTGCGCTGGGAGCTAGTAGCGCGTGCGCGGCACAAAACGTCAAGGATGTCAAATTTGACGAGGAATACGACATCGTCATCATCGGCACCGGTTTTGCGGGGCTTGCCGCGGCGATTAAAGCCAGCGGACGCGGCAAAAAGGTGCTAGTGCTTGAAAAGATGGGTCGCGCGGGCGGAAATTCCGTCATCAACGGCGGAAACATGGCCGCTCCGATGAATAAATTTCAAGTAGCGCAGGGCATCAAAGATAGCAAGGAGCTTTTTATCGCCGATGCCGTAAAAGACGGGCTCGGGCTTAACCATACCGATCTTTTAGGCGTGATGTTTGATCGCAGCAACGATGCGGTGGATCTTTTAACTAGCTGCGGAGCGGAGTTTAGCGATAAGTTGATCTTTGAAAGCGGCCACAGCGTCGCAAGAAGCTTGCAATCAACCAACGGCTCGGGCTCTGGCTACATCCAACCGATGATGAACAAGCTTCAAAACGATCCTAACGTCACGATCAAGACCCGCACGAAATTTGACGATTTTATCGTGGACGACAGAGGCCGCGTTGTAGGCGTAGAAGCGCGCGAGGAGTATAAATTTGATCCGAAACTTTTTAGCGACGATTTGGAAAACAAAAGCGGCGAAAAAAAGAGCTACAAAGCCAAAGACGGCGTTTTGCTAGCCTCGGGCGGATACGGACGCGATCTATGGTACCGCCAGATCCAAGATCCGCGCGTAGTGCCTAGCATAGACAGCACCAACCATCCGGGAAGCTCGGCAGGAGCGATGCTAGCGGCAAACAGAATCGGCGCATTTACCCTTTTAACGTCGTGGATTCAGTTCCTTCCATATTGCTCGCCCGATGAAAAGGGCTTCGGCGCTGCGGTAAATTTCACCAACCACTGCTGCAACACCTACGGTCTAACCGTCGATCCAAAGACGGGTAAACGCTTTATGGACGAGCACGCAGGGCGCAAGATCAAGGCGGACGCCTGCTTTAAGGTTATCGGCGAGAGCGAGAAAAACGACAACTATCCGGTAAACGTCTGCGACTCTCAAGCCGTCGCCGCGCGTAACCCGGTCTATACATCAAGACCGCTGGAAGCAGGCGTCGTGAAGAAATTTGACACGTTAGAGGAGCTTGCGAAGGCTTATAACTTGCCGCTGGAGCCGTTTTTAAAGACCGTCGCGGATTATAACTCTTACGTCAAAGCTGGCAAAGATCCGGAATTCGGCAAGGTTGTCGATAAACTGGACGGCATCGACGTTTCCAAACCGCCGTTTTACGCAAGCCGCACGATGCCGAAGGTGCACCACACGATGGGCGGACTTGAGATCAACACCAAAGCTCAGGTCATCTCGAGCCTTACTCACGAGCCGATCCCAGGGCTTTGGGCTGCGGGCGAGGTAACCGGCGGCGTGCACGGCGCGAGCAGGCTCGGAACCTACGCGATCCTTGATTGTATGGTTTTCGGAATGATCGCGGGCGAAACAATCGGGGCTTAAATTTAGCACCTGCGAAATTTCGGCACGAAGCGGGCGTAAACGCATGCTTTGTTAAATTTCGGCACGGAGTAGCGGTGCGTGCTTTGCGCCGAAATACTATGTGTGGTCTTTAAAATTTAGAAGCAAAGCCGCAAAGCGTGCCGCGGAATTTTAAAATATTTTAAAATTTAAAGCACTTAAAATTCTACGGCGCGAGTTTTAAATTTGAATACCGCGCACTTTAAAATTTTATAGCGGCGGTAAAATTTCGCACAGGCGGCGAGCAAATCCGTGCGCCGTAAATTTTAAAATTTACGCCTAAATTTCGGCTAGCGGAGCGGAATTTATTCGCTTTAAATTTGCGCTTTTAAAATTTTCTTTTCTAAATTTTTAAAATTCTATCACTAAGTCTTTACGTTAAATTTTAAATTTCGCTACGTGGGTGTATAATCTATAAAATTTCAACGCAAGGAGCAAAAAATGCAAGAAATTTCAAGACGAAATTTTATTAAAATCGGCGCGACGGGAGCTCTGGCTTTAGCTGCAAGCAGTACGAGTGCAGCACAAAACGCTAAAGACGTAAAATTTGACGAAGAATATGATGTTGTCGTTATCGGTAGCGGTTTTGCAGGCTCGATGGCGACGCTTCAGGCTCTTAAGCGCGGCAAAAAAGTGCTTATGATCGAAAAGATGGGTCGTGCGGGCGGTAACTCCGTCATTAACGCCGGCAATATGGCGGTGCCAAATAACGAATTCCAAAAAGCCGCGGGCATCACGGATAGTAAGGATGCTTTCATCGCAGATTGCCTAAAAGACGGGCTAAATTTAAATCACGTAGATTTGCTAGGCGTCATCTACGACCGTGCAGGCGATGCTTTTGAATACCTAAAAAGCATCGGAGTGGAGTTTTCGGGCAAGGTGATATCTGCTAGCGGACACTCGCTAAAGCGCGCCGTACAGGCCAAAAACGCCAGCGGCTCGGGCTACATCCAGCCGATGCATAAGGCGATCGAGGAAAATGCAAATGCTGTAATCAAGAAGCGTACTAAATTTGATGATTTTGTCGTAGATGACAGCGGCCGTGTCGTAGGCGTGAAGTGTCGCGAAGAATATAAGTTCGATCCGCAGCTTGCTAGCGACGATAGGGAAAACAAAAGCGGCGAAGTAAAATTTTTTAAAGCCAAAGATGGTGTCATTTTGGCTGCGGGCGGATACAGTTCGGATAAATGGTTTCGCGCGCAGCAGGTGCCGTATCTAAAAGACAATATCGAAACCGTAAGCCAACCAGGCGCTACCGCAGGTGCGCTTATCGCGGCGATGAAGCTAGGTGCGAATCCTTTGCAACTCAGCTGGATTCAACTAAATCCTTATACTAATCCTAGCGAGAAGGGATTTGGTACTTCTGCGCTATTTTCAAATCACTGCGCTAACGACTATGGTCTAACCGTCGATCCAAAGACCGGCAAACGCTTTATGGATGAGCACGCAGGGCGCAAGATCAAAACCGAAGCGATCTTTAAATGCATGGCGGAGAGCGAAAATAACGACAACTATCCCGTAAATATCTGCGATCAAGCCGCAGTTGATGCAAATAATCCGGTCTATACATCAAAAGGTGTAGAAGCAGGCTCAATTAAAAAATTTAATACCTTGGAAGAGCTTGCAAAATTTTATAAAATTCCGCTGGAGCCGTTTTTAAAAACCGTCGCGGATTTTAACGGCTATGTCAAAGCAGGAAGCGACCCGGAGTTTGGCAAGCCTTTGACAAAAGCCGATGTAGGCGGTATCGACGTATCAAAAGCTCCATTTTATGCGTGCCAAACAAGCCCGAAAATTCTTTACTGCATGGGCGGCGTGCAGATCAATACCAAAGCCCAGGTTATTGACGCGGCTAGCGGCGAGCCGATCGCAGGGCTATATGCAGCGGGCGAAATCACCGGTGGCGTTCACGGCGCAAGTAGGCTCGGTACTATGAGCATGGCTGATTGTATGGTTTTTGGCATGGTGGCGGCAGAAAATATCTGAATTTAGGGTGCGACGGCATATTTAAATTTCGCTGTCGCGTCTAA
This sequence comes from uncultured Campylobacter sp., assembly GCF_937981295.1. Taxonomy (GTDB): domain Bacteria; phylum Campylobacterota; class Campylobacteria; order Campylobacterales; family Campylobacteraceae; genus Campylobacter_B. Next base: position 38,644 of record NZ_CALJPC010000045.1, on the reverse strand, counting down.
ATTTTAAAATTTTATGCAAAAGAAACGTAAAATTCTATTCGTTCGGTAAGGGTTAAATTTCACCGAAATTCGCATAGTTTGGGGGGCGGGCATGATAGCGATCTATTTTAGCGCCACGGGCAACACGAAGCATTGCGCGGGTAGGCTCATCGCTCATCTTGGCGGCGTTTGCGTCTCGATCGAGAGCAAGGCTTGCAATGAGCTTTTAAAGCACCACAATGACGTCATTTTGGCATATCCCGTCTATTTTAGCGACCTACCGCGTATCGTGCGCGACTTCCTCTACCAAAACGGCGCGAGCTTTAGCGGCAAAAACGTATTCATCCTCGCTACGATGGAGATTTTCAGCGGCGACGGGGCAGGGTGCGCGGCTAGAGTTTTAAAACAATTCGGCGCAAACATAACGGGCGGCGCTCATATCAAAATGCCCGCGTTCATCCTCGATGTGGCGATTTTTAGCTACTCGCAAGCGAAAAACGAGCGCATAATCAAAGAGGCGGACGCTAAAGTCAGACGCGTTGCGAAGGCGCTTATCGCAGGCCGTCCGCCGCAAGAGGGGCTGAGCGCGCTTTGTCGTATCGCAGGGTTTTTAGGACAGCGGCTTTGGATGAAAATTTGGGATAAAGGCCCCTTTGCTAAGCGCAAGCCGAGCCTCGATCCATCGCGATGCAGCGGATGCGGGGCTTGCGTCAAACCCTGCCCGATGCGAAACATAAAGCTCGCTTGCAAAAAGGCGCAATTCGGCGATGAGTGCACGCTTTGCTACAGGTGCGTAAATATATGTAAGCGCAAAGCGATTACGATCCTAGGCAGGGCGAAAAATTTAGAAAAGTCCATCGCCGCAGACTTATGAGGACGAGCTCATGCCTCACAAGTTCGCAATAAAATGCGTAACAACGGGCGAGGAAATTTTACTTTTTAACAGCGCTTCGCACGGCTAAAGCGCGATGTTTCGCGACAAGCTCGATGCGGAAAAAGTAACTCGCCGCGAGCTAGTGAAATTTAACCTGCCGCCGTGCAAGACCCGCGTAAAATTTGGCTACAGCAATCACTACGACAAAAGAATACGAGACAGACGAGCGTGGTAGAGTCATACTGATAAACGACGGGGCTGCCTCATGGGGCGAGGTAAGGCAAACGGCTTTGATTATATCGCCGTAAGCTGCAAGAGAGAGGCGGGCAAAAAGACAAAATTTCGCTTATGTAGGCGGCCTTAAATCTCAAGTCCGTCTTTTTTACTCCGTATTTAAATTTTTACTCGGTCGCTAGATACTCCTAAATTTAAATTCTCTAGAGCCGAATGTGGCGTCTTAGAATTTTAGCAAAGGTTTATTCTGTAATACTGCGCCGTAAAATTTCAGCGAAGGCTTATTTTACCGCATATCTCAAAATTCTTAAATTACCCGCGCCGGCCCACTTAAGCTATAAAGCGCTTGCCTTATCACTTCGCCTAAGGGCAAAATGCCGCGCCTTGCCTTATTAATTCGCCGCGGAATTTCGCGGTAAAACTAAATTTTAAAATTTGGCCCATTTAAATTTAAAAGCGCACGACTATCGCAAAAATCATCCGATATTATTGGCGACGCCGGCCTAATTTTAAAATTACACTATCGCCTCTATATACGGCTATAGCCGTTAAATTTTAAGCAACAATAGGCGATAAAATTTTAAGAATTTCGCCGCCCAGCATTTCTTTACGCCACCAAGCCCACAAAACCGCCTAAACCTTCTTAAACTCCACGCTAAATTTGCTTCCGCGTCCTACTTCGCTACGTAGTGAAATCTGCGCGCCATGGATTTTTGCGATTTGTGAGGCGATGGCTAGCCCGAGCCCCGCGCCACTATTTTGCTCGCGATTTCTGGAGCGCTCGATTTGATAGAGCTTGTCCCAAATTTTATTTTGCAAAGCGGGCTCTATGCCCTCTCCGTCGTCGCTTATGCTAAGTTCGCACGCGTCTGCACTGACGCAAAGCTCTAAAGCGACGCTGCTGCGCGTAAATTTTAAAGCATTGCTTAAAAGGTTGTTAATCAGCCTGATCAAAAGCAGCTCATCGCCGTTTACGCGCACGCCCTCGGCTATCTGCGAGCTAAAGCTTAGCCCTTTTTGTGCGCACAAAAGTTGAAAGTCTTGCGCACACTCGCTTGCGATTTTGCTTAAGCTTACGGGTGCCAAACGCGCGCCGCGCTGCAAGCGGGCAAGCTCTAAAATTTGCTCTATTAGCGCCGAAATTTTACGCGCTTGATTGTTGATGACCGCGAAACTCTCCTTTGCCTCGCTCGCGTCTTGCTCGTAGGCTAGGGCGTAGTCGCTTTGAGCCAGTATGACGGTAGCGGGCGTACGCAGCTCATGCGAAAGGTCGGCGCTTAGCTGCCGCTCGCGCTCAAACGCGCTTTGCAGCGATGCTAGCATTTCATTAAACGTAGCTGCGAGCGCGCTTAGCTCATCCTTGCCTCGCGGTAGTTCTATTCGCCGCGTAAAATCGCCGCTAGCTCCGATCTCGCTAGCTGTACACGACATAGCGCGCACGGGCTTAAACGCTCTTTTTATGATCGCGTAGCCGCCGTAGATGACGAGCACCACAAATAGCGGCGATAGGATAAGAGCGATCAGCATCACGCGCTTCATCGCAAGCTCAAACTCGCTAACTGCGATGACGCCGCGTATCCATGCACTGCGCCCTTTGATCTGCGCGTCGTAATAGAAAAACTCGTCGTCATCAAGCTCCACCTCGCGCGCGCCTTGAGGCGAGAGCGGCATCGCAGGCTCGAAGCCTTTAGGCACAAACCCTGTGATTACGCCGCCTTGTCCGTCATGTTCGTAGAAAAATACACCGTCATCAAAGCTTTTAAATTTTCCATCGCGCGCGGCTTTTTGCACTAAGCGGGCAAGCTTTTTTTGGCTGACGGAGCTTCCTGATACTTCGTCTAAAATATATCCGCAAATGCCGATAATAGCGCCTGCAAGCGCCAAAATAAATACGCTATAATAAAGCGTCACGCGTAGGCTGATAGGTAGCGCGCGCGAGATAAAATTCTCTTTAGCAGTTGAGAATGCAAGGACTAAGGCTTGAGTAAAATTTCTTATCGAGATTTTAGACGCGAAATTTTGTTCTTGACTTTGCGCGAGGACGCTATTAGAATTTTGCGCTAGATCAGGCATTGCGCTTGTAGCAGAAAAATTTGGCGCGGAATTTGATGCCAGATTTTGCGTGGAATTCCGTTTAAAATTTGACGCCTGGCTTTGAGTAGAATTTAGAGCCCGGTTTAACTCGATATTTTGCGTGAGATTTTTCTTGCAGCTTTTCTTTAAACACGCAAAATTATGCGTAAAATTCTGTTTAAAATTTCGCACGAATTTTAATATGAAAAGCGCCGTAGTGACAAAAATCTGCTTCGCAATCGCCGAAATTTTGATACAAATCTTGCTATTTTGCCACGACATAGCCAAGCCCTCGCTTCGTTTCTATTATATCGCCGTGCTCGCCTAGCTTTTTGCGGATATTTTTGATTAAAACATCGATAACATTTGAGCTTGTTTCGTCGCTAAAATCCCAAATGCTCTCGCCGATTTGTTCTCGACTCAAAATCGCACCGCGATTTAGCATCAAAAGCTCTAAAATTCTATATTCCTTACCCGTTAGCTCCACTACCTCGCCCGCGCAGACGACCAATTTTTTGCTTAGATTTAGGCGCACTTGCCTTATGACAATTTCGTTATCCGCAGTAGCGTTTTTACGCCTGATAATTGCGCGAAGTCGCGCCAAAAGCTCACGAAAATCAAAGGGCTTAACCATATAATCGTCTGCGCCCATATCAAGCCCTGCGACGATATCTTCTTTGGCGCCCCTCACAGTTAAAAATAAAACCGGCGTGCCCAGTCTGCGCGCCCGCGCCGCCTTCAAAAACTCAAAGCCGTCCATCACGGGCATCATCGCATCAAGCACGATAGCGTCATATTTCGCGACATCCAAAAACTCTAGCGCTTCCTTGCCGCAAAAGGCGCAATCTACGCTGTAGCCGTTCTTTTTCAGACATTTTGCGATGATTTGATTTAGATCTTTTTCATCCTCGACAAGTAAAATTCTCAAAGTGCTCCTTTAAAATTTTGCTAATTCTAATCCGCCATTTTAGCCAAAAACGTATAAATTTTGCGGCGCCTTAGATGTGTAAACCTGCTCGCTTTATGCACCACTAAATTTCAGTAGCGTTGGGAGCTGCGCTAATTCGCAGATGCCTTTTGTCTAGCTCTAATCTCGCTTGCCTTTTTATCCGCTATGCTTCCTAACTGCCCTAAAAAATTTAGTGCGCCTGCTGCGATATTTAGCGCAAAAAGCCCAAATCCTACGCAGCCAAGCTTGAAATTTTGCTTAGCGATTTCGCGTTTACAGCGGCTGCAAAGCACTGGCTTGCAAGAATTACAAACCTCTGCGCAGCTTGCTGCGCTGGCATAATCTTTCGCGCTTGCTAAATTACTTATATCTGAAAAATTTTGCGTATCGGCGAAATTTTGCTCGCTAGTGAAATTTCGTACACTTGATAAGTCTTGCGTCTGCAAAGAATTCCGCTCGTCCTTATAATCTTTCGCATCCGCAGAAATTTTTTGATTTTCGCAACATTCCACGCTAGAAAAATCTTTAGAATTTTGCTCGCAGGGCGCGAGATTCCGCTCGCTTGTTTCGCTTGCTAAATTTACCGAAAAATCTTGCGCATTTTCATCTAAATTTTTAGCTGCGTCTACATTTTGGGTACCATAAGTTATAGCATCAGCGTTTTTGTTTATGCTAAAATCCCTAGCATCCAAAGCCTCACTAGTTTGGGCGGAGCTATCTGTTCCACCCTTTAAACTTTGATTTTTCATCTCACGCCTTTGCTTATTTTTGACGCTGCAAGATCTGCTCGCCCGTAGCAGCGTCGATTAGCACCTCTTTTTTGCTCATGCCCTGGCGTAGTTTGACTTCGTATGCGGGCTTACCACCGTTACTTTCTAAATCGACCTCGCGAAAATCCCAGCTGGCGTTTGCGCTAAGTGCTTTGGCGCGAGCGTCTGCGGCACTGATTTTGACCTGCGAATAATCAATTTTACTAGGCTTTAGCTTCTTTTGCGTTTGAGTCTTTAAAATTTCGCCGCTTTGAGCGTCGATTTTGATCTCGTTTTCGCTACCTTCTTTATGCAACTCTATCTCATAGACGAGCCTTCCGTGCTCATCGTCGATTTCTACGCTTTTTATAGTCGCGTCACCAAAGTTTTGCTGTGCGATCCCTATCGCTTGATCGAATGAAACTTTAGCATCTTTTTCGCTAAAGTTTCCTGCGTTTAATGCACCCGCAAGGGCGAATGTAGCGGCGAGCGCGCCTAAAGCTTTAAGATTTTTCATCTTTAATCCTTTTGATTTTATTTCCAAATTTTATTTTGGATGGCGCAATTTTAAAATTCCAAGATGAAGCTAAGATGAATACGCGCGGAATTTTAAAATTTCACAAAAATTTTGCTGCGATTTGTGAGATACAAAGCGCGGAATTTCCGAGCATTTACCAAAACGCCGTAAAATTTCAACTTGAAATTTTATCTCAAGGAACGCTTCGTGCCTAGTTTTTTCAAAAATCCGTCGCAGCAGAAGCTTATTTTTCTAAGCTCGCTTGCTTTTGTGGCATTTTTTAACTTCTCGTTTTTCAAAAATATCATAAATGCCTACGGAATTTCAGGGCTAAATTTTATCTATTTTGTCTGCGACATGGCGGCTTTGATCGCTTTTTTGACACTATTTTTTACGATTTTTAGCTCGCGTTATACAACCAAGCCGATTTTGATGATATGCTTTTTTATTTCGTCGTTTACGGCGTATTTCATGGATAGCTATAACGTCGTAATCGATTCGGAGATGATCCGTAACGCAGCCCAGACGAACTTTGCCGAGTCGGCGGATCTTTTCAGTCTGCGACTGGCGATTTACGTGCTGGTGCTGGGCGTCTTGCCCTGCGTGCTGATCGCTCGCTTGCGCGTTAGATACCGTCCGCTTAAATTTGAAATTTTAGCTAAGCTCAAAGCGGCAGGCATTTGCATAGCGATCATCGCGGCGCTGCTTTTTGGATTTAGCAAATACTACGCGTCATTTTTCAGAGAGCATAAAATTTTACGCAGCTACGCAAATCCCGGATATTGGATCTACAGCGGCGTTAAATTTGCCGCGAAATCTAAAAAGCAGGGCTCACAGCCTCTGATGCAAATCGCTATGGACGCGCATATCGATGAAAATTCTACAAGCCCAAAAAAGCTCGTCGTCGTAGTCGTGGGCGAAGCGGCGAGAGCGGATAGATTTTCGCTAAACGGCTACGAGCGAGATACTAATCCGCTACTAGCCAAAGAGCAGGGCGTCGTAAGCCTAAGTAATACCCATTCTTGCGGCACTTCGACGGCGCAAAGCGTGCCGTGCATGTTTTCGCTGCTAAATCGCGATGAATTTAGCGTTGAAAAGGCCGCAGAGGAGCAAAACGTATTAGACATACTAAACCGCGCTGATGACATGGCGATTTTGTGGCGCGATAACAATTCCGATTCCAAGGGTGTGGCGCTGCGCGTAAAATATCAGGATTTTAAAATTCCGCAAAATAATCCGATCTGCGATGTGGAGTGCAGGGATGAGGGGATGCTTGCGGGGCTTGATAAATTTATCGCCGAAAACGCGGGCAAAGATGTATTAATCGTGCTGCATCAGATGGGCAATCACGGGCCTGCGTATTTTAAGCGCTATAAGAAAGAATTTGAAAAATTTAGCCCCGTTTGTCGCGATAACGAGCTTGAAAACTGCTCGCAGCAAGAAATTTCAAATGCCTACGATAACGCGATTTTATACACGGATTATTTTTTAAGCAAGGTTGTAGAATTTTTAAAACCATATTCTAAGACGCACGAAACGGCGATGATCTATATGAGCGATCACGGCGAGAGCCTCGGCGAGGGCGGCGTTTATCTGCACGGCATGCCCTATCTTTTCGCTCCCGAGGCGCAAAAGCATATCGGTGCGATTGTTTGGCTAGGTGAGGGAAAAATGCGCGAAAGATACGATCTGAGCGTACTTAAATCGCATAAGGACGATGCTTTTTCGCACGATAATCTTTTTCACACGCTGCTTGGAATTTTTGAAGTAGATACCAAGGTGTATAACAAGGATTTGGATATTTTAAATGGAGTGAAAAATTAGAATTTCGCTCTAAATTCCGTCGTAAATTGTGAGTGAAATTTTAGCAATAAAAAATTTTATTGGCAAAATTCTAATTTAAGCTTAGTTTGAAATTTTACCTAAACTTGAGCAAAATCTGCTCTAAAATTTTTTATGCAAAAGCTAATGCAGAGGCAAAGTACCGCAAAAGCTCAATCTCTCATTTATCGTTGAGAGCTATAAATTTTTAAATTTCATTAGCGATTTTTTGCGCGGTTTTGATAAATGCTTGCGCTAGATGGTTTAGACGTTTGCCTTTTTTGTAGGCGATTATCAGCGTATTATCGAGCTCGCGCGCGCCTACATCAAAGAGCTTTATCCTACTTGCCTTATCTTCTTTTATCATCTGCGGTATGCTAAAGCACGCTCCTGCGCCGCTTGCGACGATAGCATTGGCGATATCAAAGGTCTCCGTACGACACAGCACTTTCGGCGCAAAGCCTGCGGCGGCAAAAAATGCATCTATCTGCTCGGCGCTTCTTAGGCTTTGATTAGGCAGGATAAATCTTTCCTCTTTTAAGCGCGAAATGTCAATTTTGGGAATAGATTCGTTTTTAAACTCAAGCGAGAGCGGATGGGTGGAGCTTAGAGCGACATAGGTTTTTTGCGTTAGAATTTTAACCCCGTCAAGCCCGCTCATATCGATGGGCAGTATCAGCATACCGACATCAAGATCACCTTGAAGTAGCATTTCGCGAATGCTAAGCGCAGAAGAAAACTGCGTGATTTGTAGATCCGAATCCTTAAATTTCTTGCAAAACATCGGCAGTAGCGACGGCAGTAGATTATAGCCGTTTTGCGAAAAACCGATGCGAATTTTATCATTTTTTACGCCGCTTATTTCAGAGATATCGTTTTTTAGGTCGTTTATGGCATCAAAAATGACTTTGGCTTTACTAGCATAAATTTTTCCCGCGTGCGTAAGCGAAATGGGATTACTCGTGCGGTTAAAAAGCTGCGCTCCAAGCTCACGTTCCAGTGATAAAATGCTCTGTGATAGCGACGGCTGCGGGATTTTAAGTGCCTCGGCAGCCTTAGTAAAGCTACGGAATTCTGCTACTTTTAATACTAGCTCCATGCGATGCAAATTCATTTAGCCTCTCCAATTGATAATTTAATTCTTATGAAATGATACACTAAATAATATTTGACTTATGTTAAAAATGAAACTAAAATTACGCTTTTAGTTTAGAACTTTAAACTTAAACTAAGAATTTCTCAAATGGAGAGGAAAATGAGTGAATCAAATTTCAACAGACGCGATTTTTTGAAATCGGCCTGTATCAGCGTCGGCGCGCTTAGCCTTAGCGGCTGCGTGGATACCGACAAAAGTAAAAGCGGAGGCGGCGGCAACGAAGGCAGCCTTCCTAGCGTGGACGTACTTATCATCGGCTCGGGAGGCGCGGGTCTACGTGCAGCCGTAGCGGTAAGAAAGAGTAATCCAAATCTCAGCGTCGTAGTAGCTACGAAGATGATGCCTTCGCGCAACGCCACCTGTATGGCGGAAGGCGGTATCAACGGCGTTACGAGTTTTAGTGACGGCGATTCATATAAGCTTCACGCCTACGACACCGTAAAGGGCGGCGCATATCTCGTAGATCAGGACGCCGCGATTAAATTTTGCGAGCTTGCAGGCCCTACGATTGCCGAGATGGATTATATCGGCACGCTGTTTTCCAGAAACGCCAGTGGCGGCGTGGACGGCAAAGAAAGCGGCGTCCCTGGCGGCGTAGCACAGCGCTTTATGGGCGGCGCGTCTAAAAAACGATGCAACTACTCCGCCGATAAGACGGGTCATATCTTGATGCACGCCTGTTTTGACGATGCGGTTAGCAACGGCGTGAAATTTCTAATCGATCACGAGTTGCTTGAGATCAGCGCTCCTGACGGCAAATGCGAGGGCGTCGTGCTTCGAAATATCCAAACCGGCGATTTTTATCCCGTGCTTTGCAAAGCCTTGGTAATCGCAACGGGCGGATATACGAGGATGTTTTACAACCGCACCTCGGTGCCTTATATCGCTACCGGCGACGGTATCGCGGCTGCACTGCGCGCAGGTCTTGGATTCAGCGATCCGGAGATGGTGCAGTTTCATCCGACCGGTATCAAAAGCGGCGGCGCGCTCATTACCGAAGCTGCACGCGGCGAGGGCGGATATCTGCTCAACAACAAAGGCGAGCGCTTTATGAAAAACTACCACGAAAAGATGGAGCTTGCGCCGCGCGATGTCGTAGCTCGCGCGATCGAAACCGAAATCCGCGAGGGCAGGGGATACGGCGAGGGGCTAGGCGCATACGTGCTGCTTGACGTAAGGCACCTCGGAAAAGATAAAATTTTAAAAGCCCTTCCTAAGATCAGACACACCGCCATTTTGTTTGAGGGTATCGATCTGATCGAACAGCCTATTCCGATTCGTCCGACCGCACACTACTCGATGGGCGGCATCGAAGTGTCTAAATTCGGCGATATGAGCACTAAAATTTCGGGGCTTTACACCGCGGGCGAAGCGTCTTGCATTTCGATCCACGGCGCAAACCGCTTGGGCGGAAATTCTTTGACCGACGCAGTCGTTACGGGCAAACTCGCAGGACTAGGCGCAGCGGATTATGCCGCGAAGCAGGAGGGATTCGGCTCGGGTAAAAGAGCGAGCGAGCTGGCGCAAAAATGGCAGGCTAAATTTAAGCAGATCGCAAACGGCTCGGGCAAGGCAAACGAGATGTATGAGTTGCGCGAAGAGCTAGGCGCGCAGCTTTGGGACAATATGGGCATCTTTAGAACCGGCGAGAAGCTCGATCTGCTTTCGCAAAATTTAGAAGGCATTAAGGCGCGCTACGACGAGCTACGCGTCGCGGATGTAAATCCAGTTATGAATACCGCATTTACCGACTACGTCGAGCTTGGAAATTTAATCCTGCTTGCGCGCTGTGCGTGTTTGGCTGCGCAAAAGAGGCTGGAAAGCCGCGGCGCACATACCAGAGAGGACTATCCGAAGCGCGACGATAAAAATTTCTTAAAGCACAGTATCGTGACGATGAACGACGCAGGAGAGCTAAGCTTGGGCTACAAAGAGGTCGTCGTTACGGAATTCTCTCTTGACGGAAGGAAACCTCAATGAAATTTATCATAGACCGCTTCGACGGAAGCAAAAATTATAAGCAAGCCTATGAGCTTAGTTTAGAGCAGATAAAAGGAAAGACCCTGCTTGGAGTTTTGCAATTTATAAAGCAAAATTTAGACATCACTTTAAATTTTACCGCAGCGTGCCGTATGGCGATATGCGGAGCCTGTGCCGTAAGGGTAAACGGACACTCATATCTTGCCTGCGATACCAAAATGGAGGCTCTGCTTGCAGAGTATGAGAACCCCGATAGCTTTACGATCTCTCCGCTAAATAATTTTCGAGTGATCTCGGATCTAGTAGTGGATTGGGAACCTAGTATCGAAAATTTAAGAAAGATTAAACCTACTATTACTCCTAAGAAAGAATTTAGCGCCGAAAAGGGCTGTAAACAAAGCCCTGAGCAGATGGAACGCGTAAAAAAGCAGTGGGATTGCATACTTTGCGGCTGCTGCGCTAGCGAATGCAATAAACTTGGAGCCGATGCGAGCGATTATATGCAACCCTTTGTTTTTACGCATGCTAACCGTGCCGCATTTGATTCAAGAAGCAGGGACGCTATGCCTCATCTAAAGCCTGCAGTGCTAAACGGATTATGGCTATGCGTACACTGCCAAGAGTGCGCTGATCGCTGCCCTAAAGGTATAAGCGCTCAAAGCGATATTACCGCACTTCGCGCCTTAGCGATGAAAAAAGGACTTACCGCAGGAAGCGGTCCAGGACATGCGGAAGCATTCCTGCTAGACATCGTAGAGGGAAGCGGAAGGTTAAACGAGATCAAGCTTGCTTTAAGAAGCGAAGGCGTATTTGCAAATATGGGCAAGATGGACGTAGCGGCAAATTTAATGGCTGCGGGCAAGATGAATCCTTTGCACGTATTCGGAGGCGAGGAGATTGAAGGACATGCAGGACTCGTTAAGATGATAGAGGCCGCACGCAAAGCTCAAGCTAGTGGCGAGATAGAATAAGGAGGAGAGGATGAATAACGAATTTGCATTTTTCCCGGGTTGCGTTTTAAGTCAAGCCGCAAAGGAATCTAAAATTTCACTTGAAGCGATCGCTCCAGTGCTGGGTATTAAACTTCATGAGATAAAAGGCTGGAGCTGCTGCGGAGCTAGTCAAGCTCAATGCGTCGATCCTATGGCAAGCTTAGTAGCCAATGCCAGAAACATCGCGCTAGCCGAGGGTATGAATATGCCTCTGCTAACTACCTGCTCCACCTGTATGCTAACTCTAACTAAAGCAAAGCTTGCGTTGGATAAGGGAGCCAAAAGCTATATCAATACCTTTTTAAAAGAGGGCGGTATGCAGTATCAGGGAAGTACCGAGATAACGAGCTTGCTTTGGGTGCTATATCAAAGCTTAGACACTCTAAAAGCCAAGGTCACGAGACCGCTAACAAACTTAAAAGTAGCTCTATTTTACGGCTGCCACTCATTAAGACCGGAGCGCGAGCTTAAAAAGGAGAGCTCTACCAATCCGAAAAGCTTTGAAGCGGTAGTTAGCGCACTTGGCGCTCAGATCGTGCCTTTTGAAAAACGCCTTGATTGCTGCGGCTTTCACGCTAGCTATCCTGCGGTAAAATCGGTATCTAAAATGTCAAGCGAGATCGTAAATGACGCTGCCGAGCACGGAGCGGACGTCGTAGTTACCCCTTGTCCGCTATGTCAGATGCAGCTAGATATCTATCAGGAGCGATACCAAGAAGCAAGGGATTCTAAAGTAAGAAAGCCGATCATCCACCTATCTCAGCTGGTTGGCCTTGCTCTTGGGCTAAGCAACGAACAGCTCGGACTAAATATCAATATCCAAGATGCAACGAGACTAGTAAGCTGATCTTTGGGAGATATTTAGAATTTTCTAAAATTTGCGGATGATTTTACAAAAATACTTCGCTACGGCGCACACATAGTGCGCCTGCTAGTATCGCACAAAATCATCCAACCTACGCCTGCTTATCCTAAAATACTTTCCGCTACTATAAAATTCTTGGATGAAATTTCATTGATTCGTAAATTTAACGCTTCATAAAATTTAATGCTTTCTCTGCCGTAATTTAACGTTTCGCCCGCCGAGCAAATTTTAATCCGCCTTTTATTTTTAAATTTAAAACCTGCTAGACGATGAATAAATATAAAATTTTAATTAAATCTAACGAAATTTAAGGTGCATAAATTCTAAATTTTGATAGAATGCCATTTAAAAATATCCTAAATTTCAGGAGGACATTATGGTTGATTTAGCTCAAATTTCGGCTAGACTTGATGCCGTTGAGCGTTTGCCGCGAATAAAAGCGGAGGAAAGCATACAAGAAAGGCTTAAAAGCAAGGGTTTTTCGCGCCGCGATTTTATGAAATGGAGCGGAGCGATGACCGCGATGCTAGGGCTTCCAGCCGCATTTGCGCCGAGCGTGGCACGAGCTGCGGAGCTTGCGGATCGCTTGCCGGTAATCTGGCTTCATATGGCGGAGTGCACAGGCTGTAGCGAGAGCTTGCTGCGTACCGAGACGCCTACGATCGATAGCCTCATATTTGATTACATCAGCCTAGAATACCACGAGACGATAATGGCTGCCGCAGGCTGGCAAGCCGAGGAAAATTTAGAGGGCGCGATCGAAAAATACAAGGGGCGCTATATCTTGATGGTAGAGGGCGGAATTCCAAGCGGCGAGAATGAATTTTTCCTAACCGTGGGTCCTGAGGGCAAGAGCGGAGCTCAGCACTGCAAGCACGCTGCCGAAGGCGCTGCGGCGATATTTGCGATCGGCACCTGTTCGAGCTTCGGCGGTATCCAAGCCGCGGCTCCGAATCCGACCGGCGCCGTAGGTTTGGACAAAATCATAAACAAACCCGTCATCAACATCCCGGGCTGTCCGCCTAGCGAAAAAAATATCGTCGGTAACGTGCTAAATTTCATCCTTTTCGGCACGCTTCCAAGCCTTGACGTTTACAACCGACCGAAATGGGCTTACGGGCTGCGCATCCACGATCTGTGCGAGCGCCGCGGACATTTTGACGCGGGCGAGTTTGTAGAAAGCTTCGGCGATGCGGGCGCAAAGGACGGATATTGCCTTTATAAAGTAGGCTGCAAGGGCCCTTATACGTTTAATAACTGCTCGCGCGAGCGCTTCAACTCCCACACTAGCTGGCCGGTACAGGCTGGTCACGGCTGCATAGGCTGCTCGGAGCCTGATTTTTGGGATCATATGGGACCTTTTGAGGAGCCTTTGGCGGATCGCCTTTACGAAAGCGTTTTCGGCGGGCTCGGCGCTGATGCTACCGCAGATAAGATAGGTGTCGGAATTTTAGCGATCACGGGTGTTGCGGTAGCGGCACACGCGGCGATTGCGTCATTTAAGAAAGATAAAGGGGAATAATCATGTCGCAAAGAATCGTAATAGATCCGATAACCAGAATAGAGGGACATTTAAGAATAGAGGTCGTAGTGGATGATGAAAACGTCGTCCGCGAAGCCTATAGCAGCTCCACTTTATGGCGTGGGCTTGAGACCATAGTAAAAAATAGAGATCCGCGCGACGCGGGATTTTTTATGCAAAGAATTTGCGGCGTCTGCACCTTCTCGCATTACAAAGCGGGTATCGTCGCGGTAGAAAACGCCCTCGGTATCACTCCGCCGTTAAATGCCTTGCTAACGCGCACGTTGATGGCTAACGCGCTATTTTTGCACGATCATCCGGTGCATTTTTATCAACTCCACGGGCTTGATTTCGTGGATGTCGTAAGCGCTCTTAGCGCCGATCCTAAAAAAGCAAGCGAAGAGGCGTTTAAATACTGCGATACCCCTTATGCGTGCGGTGCGGATAAACTAAAAGAGGTGCAAGATCGCGTGGGCGCTTTCGTTAAAAAGGGCGCTTTGGGGCCTTTTGCAAACGCCTACTTCGGCCACCCAACATATAAGCTTAGCCCAGAGCAAAATTTAATCGCTCTTTCGCACTATCTTGAGTGTTTGCGCATTCAGCGCACGGCGGCTCAGATGATGGCGATATTCGGTGCGAAGCAGCCTCATCCGCAAAGTCTTACCGTAGGCGGCGTCACCTGCGTAATGGATATCCTAAGTCCTGCGAGACTGGGCGAATATATGTCTAAATTTAAAGAGGTCGCAGACTTCGTAAATCGCGCCTACTATCCTGATCTCGTAATGGCTGCGAAGGCTTACGGTAATGAGCCTAGCGTGCTAAATGATATCGGTGTGGCAAATTTATGGACTCATCAAGAATTTCAGCTTTCAAAGAACGAATGGCTATTTCAAAGCGGCATGATTATGAACGGCGATATTAGCAAGGTTTTAGAGCTTGATGAGAACAAGATTACCGAGGAGGCAACGCATGCGTGGTATAAAAACGATGCGCCGCTTCATCCTTACGACGGCGAACAGGAGCCGAATTATACAGGCCTTCAGGACGGACAGAGCATCGACGCGCACGGCAAAGAAGCACATACGAAGGTGCTCGATACCCAGGGCAAATACACCTGGATCAAAGCTCCGCGCTACGACGGCAAGCCGCTTCAGGTAGGACCTCTTGCAAATATCGTAGTAAATTACGCCAAGAAAAACGAGCGCGTAGTAAAGGTCGTGGATCAATTCCTAAAAGACGCCGGCTTGCCGCTTGAGGCGGTATTTTCGACGCTTGGACGAACGGCGTGTCGTATGATCGAGGCTAAAGTCGTAGCCGATAACGGACTGATTGCGCTAGAAAATTTGATCGCAAACATTAAAAGCGGCGATACCGAAACCTGCGCAAAATATGTAATCGATAACTCAAAAGAGTACAAAGGTCGCTATATCGGCCACGTGCCGCGCGGCGCACTTAGCCACTGGTGCAGGATCGAAAAGGGCGTCATCAAAAACTGGCAGGCGGTCGTACCTTCTACTTGGAACGCCACGCCGAAAGACAAAGACGGCGCTATGGGTGCTTACGAATCCTGCTTGATCGGACTTAAACTTGCCGATCTTTCTAAACCGCTAGAGATCATACGCCGCATCCATTCATTCGATCCTTGCATCGCCTGTGCCGTGCACGTAATGGACGCCAAAGGAGCGGAGCTCGGCTGCTATAGGGTAGATCCCAGCAAAGGATAAACGATGAAAAAAAGATTTGCGGAATACGAGTTCTCCATCGGTCTTAGGCTCACGCACTGGCTGCGCGCGCTTTGCATTACGATTTTGGTGATTACCGGATATTACATCGCCTTCGTTTTCACCGCGCCCGAGGTGAGTCCCGAGCCGGTGCTTTTTATGCAGGCTAAATTTAGATTCGTGCATCTGATCTTCGGCTTTGCGATGATCGGCGCGGCGATCTTTAAAACCTATCTTTTCTTCTTCGATAAAAAGAGCAGAAAAGAGCTTTTAAGCATCAAGGATTTTTTTAGCCCGCGCGTCTGGATCGCTCAGATCAAATACTATATCTTTTTGGGCGAGCACCCGCATCTTCGCGGCGTTTACAATCCGCTACAGTTCATCTCCTATCTGGGCTTTTATCTAGTATTGTTCGTAATCTGCCTAACGGGTATGATCTTATACGTGCACGTCTATCACGAAGGGCTCGGCGGCGCGTTATACGGGCTCTTACGCCCGCTGGAAGCTGCGATGGGCGGCCTAAGCGAAGTGCGAATGATACATCATCTTTGCATGAATATCATCATAATCTTCGTGCCGATCCACGTCTATATGGCGGTCTTTAACGCCGTTAAGGGCAGGGACGGCGCGATGGATGCGATCGTAAGCGGTTATAAATTTAAAAAGGAAGAGCACACTTGAGAGTGCTGGTACTGGGTATCGGCAACGTCATCTACGCGGACGAGGGCATAGGCGTGCACTTCGTCCGCGCGCTCGCGCAGAACTATAAATTTTATCCTAAAGCTACCGCACGAAATTCTATGGCGGGCGAGAATTTCGCGGCGCAGAATTTTATGCAAAATTCCGCCCAAGTCTCTGCGATACAAAATTCTACCTCGCAAAATTCCATAGAGCGCGACCCCTTGCAAAATTTTGCGGATGAGAATTCTATCTTTAAGCAAAATTTCACGACAGCAAATTTAGACCGAAATTCTACTTCAGAAAATTCTGCCGAGCAGAATTCCGCTTCAAATTTTACTTTGCAAAATTCCATAATAAATTCCGCAGCGCAAAGCTCTATCAATGCGGATCTTATTGCCGAAAATCCCGCCGCGCCGGGCCGGAGCGCGGATCAGATTCGCTTTATCGACGGCGGGACGCTGGCTAGCTTTTTGATGCCTACGATGGCGGAATTTGATGAAATTTTGCTCGTAGATTGCATAGACGCGGAGGGCGCAAAGGGCGGCGAGGTGTATTTTTTCGACTACGACGCGATGCCTAAGCAGATCAGCTGGAGCGGCTCGGCGCACGAGGTCGAAATGCTTCAAACCCTGCAGATGATGGATCTTTGCGGCGATCTGCCTCACGTTAAAATTCTAGCTGTCGTGCCGCGGCGCATCGAGGAAGCGAGCTTTAAGCTAAGCTCCGTGATATTAGAGTCCTCAAAAATCATGGAAAAAACGGCGCTTAAGCACCTATCGGATCTTGGCTTCGCGCATGAAAAAATCGCCGATCTTAGCGCCCAAGACATCGCGGATCGATTTGCAAAAAGGGGGCGAGATGATAGTAGCATATGAGTTTAACTACCTTAATGAAAACGCGCTGATAGCGCACTTCTTGCTGTTTTATGCTCGCAAAAGCGCGCTGGAGTTTTGCCTGAAAAAAGAGGCGAGATTAATAAGCCTTTTCGTGCGCGGCGGCGAGGATGAAATTTTAAAATTTAGCGACGAGGCGATGCCTCTGATTCCAAACTCCATATTTTTGGCAAAATCCTCCGTGCGCGTGGTGGACGAGGGCGGCGCCGAAGCAAAAACGCTGAAATTTAACGGCACGTTTGAAGATACCTCCTCGGGCGATTTAAGCAAATTTTTAGAGGATGAAATTTCAAACGCAGCCAGTCAGGCTAAATTTAATAACTTTACCCCGCGAGTGATGAAAGAATACCTCGCTCACGCCGAGCCGTCTCAAAACGAATTCGAAATAATAAGCGGCGCTAGCGTGCTTTATGAGGGGAAATTTGAAGCGGTAAACAGGGAGAATTTTGCCCGCTTACTGGAGTTTTGCCGCATAAACTTATTTCATGCCCGACAGGTGCAGATTAAGCGCGGCGGCGCAACTTTCACGCTCAAAGCGGACGTGGATTTTAGCGCCGACTTTCTGATAGCCACAGGAGTGGGGGCGCTGGATGGGATTTTTGTGAGCGACGAAAAGAGCAAAATCGCGCTCGCAGCCTTCGAAAAGCCACTCATAAGCCTAAAAACCAATGCGATCTTTAGAAAAAATCACGAGAACGCGCCTAAATTTTTTGACGTAAAGCTTGCGGGCGACATATTCGTGTTTGCGCTGGGACGCGCTTTGGCAAGCGACGAGATCTATTTTTTAAGCGCAAAATGCGAAAGCGCAGCGCAAAAAGATAAAATTTTTAAAGTCGCGCCGCTGCAAAACGGCTTTTTGATCGTGCAAAACGAGGACTTTTTAAGCGACGCCGCAAGCGCTTATCTGAAAAACTCAAAGGACAAAAACTCCGCTCTTTTTGCGCTTACGTGCCGCGAAAAGGGGCTTTTAGATGATCCTAAAAAACGGGTTTTGCGCTGCTTTTTGGGCGCGGGCGCGGATGATGAGATCGCAATTTATGGCGAAAGCTACAAAAAAATTCTACTTAAATTTGATCTGCCGCGAAGTTTTGACGAGCTTAAGGCGCAAATTTGCGCGGACGAAACGGGCGCGAAGCTGCTTGAAAATTTCAGCGCCAAATTTAACGTAAACGCCGCGAAAATCGATGAAATTTTAAAAAGCGCAAACGCGGGATTTCACAGCATCTTTAGCGTCGCCGCACAGCTTATCTGGGGGCGCGATGCGGCGTTTTTGATGGCGGCTGCGGAGGATTTTGCGGGCGGCAAAGGGGTGCGACTCGATTTTTGCACCGATGAGCGCGGCTGCGTGCAAGCGGATAAAATTTTGCGCTCGGCGATGAGCTATGCGCTCGCAGGCGCCAATGAAAAGCTGTTTGCGTTCGGATTTTTCGATAGTTTGGGCTATTTTTTAAGCGATCTGGCGGATGAGCGCAAAGAGGACTTTGACGTTTTGATCTTCGGCGGAGCGATGTTTAGCGGGCACAAATTTGCAGATTTGATGCTTAAGCTTTGCAAAAATTTTGACGCGAGCTTTAGCGATAGCTTCGCGCTTCAAGCTCGCTAGATCGGGCGTATATGCTAATTTTTAGCAAAGTTTCAAAGCTATATTCTCGAAACAGCAAGTCGAGCTGGCATTGCGGTGCCGATAGCTGCGCCATATGGACTAAGCTTAGCGCAAATGAGACCTCGAGAAATTTTAAAAAAGCAGCAAAAGGCGCGGGCGCGAAGGATCAAAATTTTATTAAATTTAAAACATATTTTGAGGCGCTCGGTACGTTTATCTGCCCGCTGCGAGCGCATTTTGCTCGCAAAATAGCTCCGGCGGCGCGCAATTTATGACGGTACGCGCATGAAAGCGGCTAAATTTGAGGTTTTCGGAGCGGTGCAGGGGGTCGGGTTTCGCCCGTTCGTCTACAAGCTCGCCGTGGATTTGGGGCTGAAAGGCGAGGTTTATAATGACGGCGAAGGCGTTAAAATCATCGTTTGCGCAGACATTTTTGGGGCGCAACAGAACTCAGTCGATAAAAATTTCGTCCATTTAAATTTAAATGAGCCAAATTCTAACGAAATTCAAGCACAGAAAGTATCGTTATCGGCTGCTCGGTCTTTAAATTCTACCGAGGCGGATTCTAGCGAGACCGCAAGCTCGTCACTAAATTTTACGGGCTCAAATTTAAATCCGAACTCCATTTTACCGCAAAGCGCACCGAACTTACCGAATGCGCTACGCGATCTAGCAAACGATTTAGCAAATCCGCCTGATTTGACGAGCTTGTCGCATGATTTGACGAGAGATTTTCAAGCCGCAGCGAGCGAGAAATTTTTACCAAACTTATTCGAGACCGATCTAAATGAGCAGGGCTCCATTTTGTCAGCTTCGTCGGATCAAAATTTCGTCGTGCAAAATTTGTCGCAGCAGCGCGGTATTTCGCAGAATGAATCGTTGCAAGACTTGCAAAGCGACTTGCAAGGCGCGAAAGGGGACTCACAGGGCTTTAAACACGATTCGCGAAGTGCCGAGCAAGATCTGCGCGAAGAAGAAATTTTAAAAATTTTCGAGCGGCGACTTCGCAGTGAAGCGCCGCCGCTTTGCCGAATCGATAGGATCATCCGCGTAGAGATAAATACGCAAGATTTTACGCAGAATTTTACTGATTTTAAGATCACGCAATCCAAGGAGGGGCGTAAATTTAATCCGATTTTGCCCGATTTTGCGATCTGCGATCAGTGCAAAAAAGAGTTTTACGACCCCCAAAATCCGCGCTTCCACTATCCTTTTATCAACTGTACCGATTGCGGTCCGCGCCTTAGCATCATCGCAGCGCTGCCGTACGACCGCGCAAACACCACGATGAGGGCGTTTGAGATGTGCGAGTTCTGCCGCGGTGAATACGCGGACCCGCTCACGCGCCGCTATCACGCCGAGCCGATCTCCTGCCCGCACTGCGGCCCGCAGCTGTTTTTATGCGGCACAGGCGGCGAAATTTTATCTAGCGGCGAGGATGCGATAGCGCGCACGGCAGAGCTTTTGCGGCGCGGGCAGATCGGCGCGATCAAAGGGATGGGCGGTTTTCACATCGTCTGCGATGCTACGAACGAGCGCGCAGTACGGATGCTGCGAACGCTAAAAAAGCGCCCGAGCAAGCCCTTTGCGATCATGTGTCGCGACGCAGCGCAGGCAGGGCGCGCGGCAAGCTTAAGCGCAGAGGAAAAGGCGCTGATAGACTGTAACGTCAAGCCGATCGTGATTTTAAAAAAGCGTGAGTTTTCTTGGCGCACAGAGGCGGGCTTTGCGGCGGATTTCGGCACACAAAATTTAAAGGCGCAAGGCAAAAATCCTATATCGCCGAGATTTACTGGCAAGCAAGAGAATTCGGCGCAAGAGCAGGGCTCTGCACTACAAAATTTACACAATTCCGCAGCGCAAAATTTTATCACGCAAAATGCTGAAGTTTTCGCGGAGCAGGGCGAATTACAGAGTGCACAAATTTTCAGTAAAACGGCGCACCGTAATTTCGCCTGCGATACGCTAGCAGTAGATGACTCGCAGTGTGCAGTAAACGAGCTAGAGCGCGCATACGATGGATCTGATTTGCAGTATGCGGCTAAAAATTTGAACTCGCTGCAAGCAGAAGGCGGGCTAGAGCTGCGACATATGACTAATGATTTAAATTTACAACCCGCAGCGGATAGCCAAGACTCACGATGCGTGGCGAATGAGCCTGATTCTAGGTTTGCGACGGACGAGTCTATTTCTCAAAATTCGACGAATATGCAGGGCTTGCAACATGCTGCAAATAAGGCAGATTTGCAGCGTTCGGCGAGAGAGCCGAGTCCGCAACAGACGATAAATTCGCAAGGTTCATGCTCTGCACAGGCGTGCACGACGGACGTGCGCGGCGTCCATTCCGATAGCAGCAGCGATTTCGTGCGTTTGCCCGCAAGCTTTTCGACGATTTTTAGAGCAGGCGCGATTTTTATCGCTCCAAGCGTGGCGCCGAACCTTAATAAAATCGGCATTTTCTTAGCCAACACCGGCGTGCATCTGCTGCTTTTTGAATACTTTGATCGCCCGATCGTAGCCACAAGCGCGAATATTAGCGGCGAGCCCATTATTTTTAGTAGCGAGGAGTTGCTCGCGAAGCTGGGCAGCGTCATCTCGTTTTACCTGGATAACGACCGCGAAATTTTAACGCCGAGCGACGATAGTATCGCGTTTTTGCAGGAATTTAAAAAAGAAGCTGCAAGCGCGAAGGCAAACGATCGCACCCACGATATATACACGCTTGAGACCCAGGCTCACAGCGAGAATATGGCGCGAAATTTTGAAGCACCACATGCTATGTCGCTTCCCTCGATCGATACGAAGTCCGATTTGAACGTGATTATAAAGCGGCAGCCGAATGAAAATACGTCAAACTCGAAAAGCGATGATCTGAAACGGGCAAATTCCAAGCAAGGCTCGAAGCGTGATCCGAGTGAAGGTCTGCAAAGCTCGCAAGTAGCCGTTTGCGAGCTAAAAAATTCGCAGAATTTATCCAAAAAAGCAAAAAACGAGCAAGAAAGCGCCGCTGCAGCGATAGATAGTTGTGACGCGCTCTCGGATGACGGGCACAACGTCGTGGCATCAAACGATGAACGCGACGGTGCATCTTTAAATTTTAAAAACGGCGTGGCATTGATTGATATGAAGCGCCGCAGCCCCGAGAACGCGAAAAATTTTAAAAAAGCAAAAGGCGAGCAGGGCGCGGCAACATTGAGCGATAAATTTGGCGCCGCACCTTCAAATTTAAAAAGCGACGTAGCGGCGTCAAGCGAAGTCATGCATAATATCGCAGTCCCGGATAGCGAGCACTTTGCGACTTCAAATAGCAAGCGAGGCGCGATCCCAGGCAGCCAGGACACAACATTAAATTTTAAAAACGGCGTCGCAGCGTTAGATTTCAAAAGCGCAAACGATCAAGCGAGCGGAATTTTAAATCGCGCGCTGTTTTTGCGAACCTCTCGCGGAATGAATCC
The DNA here is from genome assembly GCF_937981295.1 of uncultured Campylobacter sp. Classification (GTDB taxonomy): domain Bacteria; phylum Campylobacterota; class Campylobacteria; order Campylobacterales; family Campylobacteraceae; genus Campylobacter_B. The sequence continues at coordinate 16,580 of NZ_CALJPC010000045.1, read as the reverse complement.
AAAAATTTTCCCTAGCAAATTCCGCGCCAAAGGCACTTTCCTAGCGCTCGGAGCAGAGCTAAAAAATGAGTTTGCGATCTACAAAGACGGGCAAATTTTCATCTCACCCTACATCGGCGATCTTAAAAACGTCGCCACGAATGAGCGATTTTTTGCGCTTTTGGATATGTTCATGCGCGCCTACGAGCTGAAATTCGACGCCGTCATCGCGGATCTGCACCCGCAGTTTTCACACACGCGATTTTTCGAGCAGCGCGGTTGCGACGTGATCCGCTACCAGCACCATTTCGCGCATCTAGTATCGAATCTGGCGCAAAACGATCTGCTAAGCAGCGGCAAAAAATACCTCGGCTTTTGCTTCGACGGCACCGGCTACGGCACGGACGGCACGATCTGGGGCGGCGAGGTGATGGTTTTTGATCCGCGCGGCTACCGACGCGTCGCGAAATTTGACGAGATCGCGCTTATCGGCGGCGAGAACGCGATCAAAAATATCTACAAACTTGCGCTTGCGCTCGTGTTTAAATTTAATGCAAAGGACGCTGCGCGCGAGTTTTTGGCAAAATTTAGCGCGAGCGAAGTAGCAAATTTAGAAAAAATCGCGCCGCGTGCCGTCCGCTCAAGCTCGCTAGGGCGGCTATTCGACGCGTTTGCAGCGGTTATTTGCGATCTACGAGCCGTCAGCTTCGACGGCGAGGCGGGCATGCGACTAGAAAACCTATACATCCAGGGCTGCGAGCAAAGCTATAAATTTAGGCTGAAAAAAGCGGGCGAAAATTTTATCCAAAACGCGCCGCATTTCGCTTTGCAGCAACGAAGCGCCGATGATTTGGCGCGCGAAGCGGGGCAGGGCGGTTTAAATGCACAAGATCGTAGCGGTATGAAAAATAGCTGCGCGCTACAAGACGATTTTAAAGAGCTTGCGGATGATACGGCAAGTAAAAATGAGCTTGAGCGGGTGGCTGAAAACATCGCAGGCGGCGGTGAAAAGAATGCAAATGTCACCGCAAATTTTATAAAGCAAGCGTCCGCCCTAAATTTAATAAATCTTGAAAGCAAAAATGCTTCTAGCGCCGATAAATTCCCGCAAAATAGAGCTTGCGCGCCGAGCCTTGAGGGCGAATGTTATGTTATCGATTATAAAGAGGCGTTTTTGCAGGCTTTGCGCGATAAGCCGCGCTTGGCCGCGACGAAATTTATAAACGGCTTGGCAAACTTAATCGCGGAGTTTGCAGAGGGCTTCGGGCTCGAGGTCGCGCTAAGCGGCGGGGTCTTTCAAAACGCCACGCTTCTAAATCTTACATGCACAAAGCTGCGCGAGCGGGGCATCAAATTTCATCTAAATCGCGCCATTCCTTGCAACGACAGCGGTATCGCCTACGGACAGCTCGCGGCATATTTAAGCGAAATTTCGCGCTAAACTTGTCCACAAAAAACGCAATTATAGCCGTTAAGCTCGCTCTTTTTAAAATTTATTAATTTCATCTCGCCGCTAAATTTATGAACTCTGCGCCATGCCCGTACTTTGCGTAAATTCTTGAATTATACGCTACGGGCGATAAAATCCACCGCGGCTAACTTTTCTAAAATCGCAAAATCAGCGAACAAATTTACGCCTTGCTTGTCTTTATATGTCGCAGCCGAAACGTTAAAATTTTAAAATTTAATGGCGCGCCGTTTCCTGCCATAGCGTCACGGCGCACCACTATGGCAACCGATACAAAATTCTGCCGCGGCGCATGGCTAGATACTGTGCAGATCCCAAGCTAAAACGTTATCTAGCGCCCGACTCTTAAAATTTGGACGCAAGCTCGCGGTAGAATTTAAAATTAACGTAGCACCGGTAAATTTCATCGCGCTAGCACTAAAATACAATGCGAAATCGCGAGCAAAATTTCAAAATACGCACGATGCTTTGGAGCTTTAAATTTTAAAGAATAAGCCAAATTAGCGCAAAATTCTTACTATTTGAGCGGAATTTCGGTAAAATTACGTTCAAAATACGCGAAATGAGGGGAGCTATGAAAAAAGAGGAAAAAGAGGGCGCCGTAAGATTTAGCATTTCGCTGCCGACGAAGCTTTTTGAGGATCTCGATGAGATGGTGCGCGCCAAGCAGTACCTAAGCCGCAGCGAGTTTATCCGCGATCTGATCCGCGAAAAGATGGTCGAGGGCGTACTTCACGGAGATGGCGAGGATGACTGCGTGGGCGTGCTTTGCATCGCTTACGATCATCACCAAAGCGATCTGATCGAGCAGCTCGTAGAGATCGAGCACCACGCAAACGTCACCATCGTCAGTACCAGCCACTTCCACATCGACGAGCGCCACTGCTTCGAGGAGATCACGATGCGGGATAAAATTTCAAAGATCGAGCGGCTCAGCGCCAAAATCGGCGCGCTAAAAGGGGTGAAATTTTCCAAGCTCGTAAAGGCGGTCATCACCGAAGCGTAGGGCTTTTGCGCATTTTTAAGAACAGCGCGTCGTGCTAAATTTTCGCGTTTCTATTCGTGCGCTTTTAAAATTTAAACGCAGGCTGCGCGACTTTTACGAGTTGCGAAGAGCGATTTGCGATCAACACAGCGGTTACATTAGGCGACAGCAAAGTTTGTTTAAATTTACGCGGCGAGCGCGAAATTTTATAAATTTTAATCAAAAAGTGCTCTTGCCGCGGGTCTAAATTTACGCACTGGCGCGAGATCGGCGTAGCTCGCGACTAAATTTTATAAAGCGCCGCTTTCGTGCCGTACTTATAAAGCCGAATCCGAGCAAATCGGTATGAAAACGACCGCCGCGTTGATGTTCGCCACGCTGTAGTACGCGCGAGATTGTAGAGCGCCGGTAAAATCAGCTCGCAAGCCCTGAATTTCGCGCCCCTATCTACGGCGATCTTTAGTTTATTTTGAGCCGTTACGAGCTGCGAGGTCTAAATTTGCAGAGCGCGGCTCTGCAATCTGCGAGCAGGCGATTAAATTTAAAGCAGCGCTTACTCGCGAGCTTTAAAATTTTGCGGCGAGCTTTCGCAAACAACGCATGAAATTTAGATAAAACCGAAGCGTATAAATTTCAAGCGCTGTTAAATTTCATAAAATTTCGCGTCTTGATATAAAATTTATCAAATTTACGCCATTTAAAGCAAAAACGTGGTATTTTACGCGCAAAATTTATTATCCAAGGAGAAAAAATGTGTAAAGATTGCGGCTGTTCCATCGGCCACACTCACGAAGCGGGCGCCCATTCGCACGCAGATATGACACACGAGCATGTCCACACCCACGCGGACGGCACCGTCCACTCCCACGCTCATATGCACGAGGCGGGGATTGATCATGAGCACGACGCGCACGATCACATCCACGCAAATGTCGCTATTAGCGACACCAAGACGATCGAGGTGATGAGTAAAATTTTAAGCGCCAACGACGAGGAGGCCGCTCACAACAGAGCCCATTTTGACGAGGATAAAATTTTATGCTTAAATTTGATGAGTAGCCCCGGTAGCGGTAAAACGACGCTACTTGAGGCCACTATCAAAAGCGGCAAATTTAAAATCGGCGTCATCGAGGGCGACCTGGAAACTAACCGCGACGCCGATCGCATCATAAAAGCGGGCGCGCAGGCCCATCAGATCAGCACCGGCGAGACTTGCCATCTGGACGCCTTTATGGTTCACGAGGGGCTTCATCACATCGATACTAAAAATTTGGATCTGGTTTTCATAGAAAACGTCGGAAACCTCGTCTGTCCGGCGGCATTTGACGTGGGCGCGCACCTGAACGTGGTGCTTCTAAGCGTGCCCGAGGGCAGCGATAAGATCGCAAAATACCCGGTAATATTTCGTCGCGCAGACTGTGTCGTAATCACTAAAACCGCGCTGCTACCGCATTTTGACTTCGATATACAGGAGGTAGTGCGCGAGGTACACAAACTTAATCCGAAAGCCGACGTCATCGCTCTTGATAGTAAAAGCGGCGAGGGCGTGGAGAAATGGCTGAAATTCCTACAATACAAGAAGGAATTTCGTTAATGTGCCTTTCAATCCCTTCAAAAATCATCTCGATCGACGAAAATAATTTCGCGACCGTGGAGACTCTGGGCGTGCGCCGCGGCGTGAGCTTGGATCTGCTCCCCGAGCCCGCGGCGGTCGGGGAGTACGTGCTGATCCACGTTGGTTTTGCGATGGAGAAGATCAATACGCAGCGAGCGAAGGAGAGTATCGAAATTTACGAGCAGATCGCAAAGCAGATGAGGGCGGAAGAGAGCTTGGTGTATGAAAGCATAGAACCGCGAGCGGGCACAGAGAATTAAAGCGACTTGCAAACCCGTAAAATTTAAGGTAAATAATGGATCTAATCAAGGATTTTAGGGATAAGGAGCTGATTTTAGCGCTTAGCAAGCTGATAATTTCCAAAAGCAAAAGGCCGCTAAACATCATGGAGATTTGCGGCGGACACACGCACTCGATCATGAAATTCGGCCTTCCGAGCCTGGTCGGCAAAAATATCAAATTTATCCACGGCCCCGGCTGTCCGGTGTGCGTGATGCCGCGCAGTCGCATCGACGAGGCGATCAAGCTCGCCGCAATGCCGCAGAGTATTTTTTGCACTCTAGCAGACATGCTTCGAGTTCCTGGCTCTCGCACGAGCTTACAGAAGCTGCGCAGCGAGGGGCACGACATCAGAGCGCTTTATAGCCCGCTTGATTGCATAAAGATCGCGCAGGAAAATCCGCAAAAAACGGTGATATTTTTTGCGATCGGCTTTGAGACGACGACGCCGATGAGTGCCGTGCTGATCAATAAAGCGCTAGGCTTGGGGCTAAAAAATCTCTTTTTTCACATCAATCACGTCACGGTGCCCGCGCCCGTGCGAGCGATATTAGACGATGCCGACGTGCAGATCGATGCGTTTTTGGGGCCTAGCCACGTAAGCGTGATCACCGGCGCGAAGGCCTACGAAAGTATCGCGCGCGATTATAAAAAGCCGATCGCCGTAAGCGGATTTGAGCCGCTTGACATAATGGCGGGCGTGCTAAATTTGGTGGAGCAGCAAAACGCCGGCACCCACGAGGTTTTCAACGAATACGAGCGCGTCGTAAAAGAGGGCGGCAACCAAAAAGCGCAAAATTTAATAGATAAATATTTTGAAATTTGCGATTTTCCGTGGCGAGGGCTCGGCGAAATTCCAAAAAGCGGCATGAAGTTGCGCCCGCAGTACGCGGCACTGGATGCCAGGGTGCAGTTTGATTGCAGCGTACAGAGCGCTCCTGAGAGCAAGGCCTGTATCTGCGGCGAAATTTTGCGCGGCAAAAAAAGTCCCTATGATTGCAAGGTTTTCGGCAAGCACTGCACGCCTCAAAACCCGATAGGATCGTGCATGGTCTCAAGCGAAGGGGCGTGCGCGGCGTACTATAAATATGGCGACGTCAAAAACGTGGGCTAAATTTTGCGCGCGGTATTCGACTAGCAGAGCGTAAATTTTAAAAACAAGTCGTACTTTAAAATTTTAACCGAAACAAAAAACGTCGCGCTAAAAATTTACTTTGAAATTTTACGCGGCGCCATAGCGGCACGGCTTGTTCGGCTGCGAAATACGGGCTTTAAATTTTAAAAACGAGCGAAAAGGAAAAATTTGAACGAAACTATACTTTTAAGCCACGGCGGCGGCGGCGAGGAGATGAATAGGCTCATCAACGAGACGATCTTTGCAGCGTTTGATAATGAAATTTTACGCGCGAACAACGACAGCGCGATACTAAATTTAGACGCCAGGACGGGTTTTGACCGTACGGCGCCGAGTTCTGCTTTGAATTTGGCGGCTAGTTTCGGCGGCGAGCTAGCTTTCAGCACCGATAGTTTCGTGGTCACGCCGCTGTTTTTTAATGGCGGCGACATCGGCAAGATCGCCGTTTGCGGCACCGTCAACGACCTTGCGATGGTGGGCGCCAAGCCGCTGTTTTTAAGCTGCGCACTCATCATCGAGGAGGGGCTTAGCCTAAGCGAGCTGCGACGCATCCTAGACTCGATGGCAAGCACCGCGCAAAGCTGCGGCGTTCGCATCGTTTGCGGCGACACGAAGGTCGTGCCGCGCGGCAAATGCGATAAAATTTTCATCAACACTAGCGGCATCGGCCGTGTTTTGCGACCTGCGCGCGTGCAAAACATCAAAGCGGGCGCAAAAATTCTACTTAGCGGCGACATCGGACGGCACGGGGCGGTGATACTCGCGGCACGCGACGAGATCGCGCTAAGCAGCGAGCTGCAAAGCGACTGCAAACCGCTTTGCGCTGCGGTAGAAAAGCTGATCTCGCAAGGCGTGAAGATCCAAGCGATGCGAGATGCGACGCGCGGCGGGCTCAGCGCGGTTTTGAACGAATTCGCAAGCTCCAGCGGGCTTGAATTTTTAGTGCGCGAAGAGGATATCAAAATCGGCGACGAAGTAGTGGGTGTGTGCGAACTGTTGGGCTTTGAGCCATACGAGCTTGCAAACGAAGGCACGTTTGTAGCGATCGTAGAAGATGACGCCGAAGCGGATAGGGCGCTTGAGATACTGCGCGAATTTGACGCAAACGCCGCAATCATCGGCGAGGTGCGCGAAGTAGGGCACGACAGAGGCGAATTTGAGGGCTCTTTGACGTCAAAGCTTAGCGCGCAGGGCGAATTTACGGGCACAAGCGATACGGACGTGGCGTCAGAAAATAGGGCGGGGCAATTTCAAACTTCGCATGCGACAAAAGGACGAGTAATTTTACAAAACGCCTACGGCTCGCAGCGATTTTTAGAGCTTCCAAAGGGCGAGCTGCTGCCGAGGATTTGTTAAATTTGCGTGCAAATTCGGCAAATTTGAGCTTAAATTTCAGACGTATTTTTAAATTTACAACAAAATTTCGCATACAATACGGCACGGCCGTAAAATTTAGAGGAAAAAATGCATGAACTATCGATCGTAGCGGATCTTGTGGCGCTATGTGAAAAGGCGCTAAACGCTGAAAAAGCAAAGAAAAAAGGCGCGGCCGAGCAGAGCGACAAAAATCGCTGCGACATCGCAAATACCGCCAATGAAAATACGGATTTCGCAAATACCGACATAGGCACCGAGAATGCCGAAAATACGGGCGTTGCAGATACGAACCCAAACGACAAAAACGGCGATTTTTATAAAAATTTAGATACGAAACCACAGGCGTCTTACGATGCATTTGGTTCGAAAAGTCCACAGATAAGGGAGCTGCACGTAAAAATAGGGCGACTAAGCGGCGTGGAAGCGCATTATTTGCAAAACTGCTATGAAGTCTTTCGCGCAGGCACCGTCTGCGAAAATGCGGATCTCATCATCCACACCCAAGAAATCGTCGTAAAATGCAAAAACTGCGGTTTTAGCGGAGATTTGACGCAGAACGACTTTTCTTGCCCGCACTGCAAAAGCTCCGAAATCAGCGTAATCGACGGCGAGGATATGTATCTAATGCGCCTGGTTATTGAATAAAAGAGGGCCTTTTCTGGGCGCAAAACTTTCCATATTTTAAATTTAACTCCTTGCTATAAGCAAAATTTTATTTCTGCCCAATTTAGATATTTATCTCCTATTTCATTCTTGCAAAAACATATCTCGTCCTGTTGATTTCATTTGAAGTCACTTCAAATTATCAAATGTAGAATAGATTTATATAAAAATTCTTCTAATAAAAACCATTAATAAAAACACCAAATGCGTCAAAAATACATGAAATTATTCATATAATTATACGTTAATTTCATATTAAATTTTTACTTGAAAATTATAGTTTTCAATATAAAATATCTAAGATTATGGGGATCGCAGTGTCTTTCATCATTGTTTGTCACATATATAAGTTTATCGATTTGTCAATGCGAGTTTTCTATATGGTTTGTTGATTAACCAATCCACTTGTTGCATTGAAATTTTAAAACTACTTTTATTATGCGATCTGTTTTGCGTCCGCCCGCAGATTGTTAAATTTGCCCTTTGAGAGCTACGGCCTTTATGACAAATCTACAAATCTGCACGGATTAAATTTCTTGTTAAACTCCGCATGCGCCCTCCCCTCTGCGCGGCTTTTTGAGCTATCAACAAGCAGGAATTTATTTGATCGCCACACCTTTTTTATGCGCGCTGTATTTAATCTCTGCACTACACGTCCTTTAAAAACCGGCGTCTAAATGTCGCAAAATTCTAAAATCGACGCGAAATTTTAAAATTCAGCAACGCGGGCGGTTCTAAATTTATCTAAATTTCAAACCCCGCAAGTATAATCCGCCATAAAATTTTAAAAATCCAAAGGCAAAAAATGAAACGCAACACTTTAGACGTCATAAAATTTCGCGGCATAACCTCTAGGGTTTTATCGATCTGCTGCTACCTGATCATTTGGGCTTGTTGCGAGTTTTTGCACGATATTACGATGAGAGGATTTTTCGCCGCCGCAGCCGCAATCGTCGCCGTGATTTTTACTTCGATGATTTTCAAGCTCTCTGCGACCAAAATGATCTCTGATATCTCCGATAGTAAGGTCTTTAGGGCGTATTTAATTAACTTTATCGCCCGAGTGCTTTGGACTATCGTATTTATTTCGCCTTTACCATACTCTATGAATAATAATATTGTGAGCTTGGAGACTCTAGATTATACCTTACACGAGCAAGGCGGTTCTTTCGTGGAGGCATTCTATTGCATTTTAGCGGCTATGGCTATAGGACTTAATCACTCTATGGAGATTAAAGATACGCAATTTGTTACCATTTGGTATGTAACGATTACAGCGTTTAAGATTATCGGCACCATAGCACCGGCAATAGTATATTGCTACTTAGGAGAAGCCACTAAGAGTAAAATTTTTTATGCTTACGCGTGGTTATATTTTATATGTTTAGTGCTTGTAGAAATCATCAATTCGTTTATTAAACTGCCAGAAATGAGTAGTGCAACTACAGCGTACATGGTACTTGCGGTAATCCTTTTATCTGAAATTTTAGAACTTATCGCTTGGATTAGAATTAAAGGAATTTCGGGCGCGGAGCTTTGGAATAAAAATTTATGGACGCCGCCAGCAAAATAGATCATTAAAAATATAGCTTGAATCGCATACACAGGTCATAAAATTTTAAAATTCAGCGACGCGAAATCCCATATTGTCTATGATCTCTTTCAGCGCCATGGTGCTCATGTGCGTATCGTCGGAAAAATATACGTCCTTTACGCCGCTTTTTATTAGCCTGTTTAAAATTTCTTTAGTGTCTACAAATACATATCGCTTATTCTCTCCTCGAAGCAGTTCAAAAAAGCGGCTCTTTCCATATTTCTTATTCAAAATATGGTCGTAATACAGATCATATTTATCCACCATCGGCATAAAATATAGTTTTATGCCAGATCTGTCTAAAAGCCCCTGCACTTCATTTAAATTTCTATTTAGCGCTGCGATATTTTCGGCATTTGATTTATCTAATCCATATAGATCTTCGTAATAAAATAATAGTCCACTTTGATCTTTGGAGGTAAAAAAATCTCCATCCAGCTTAAGATAATACACTTTTGATAAAAAGGCATGATCGTTAAACCGGTAAGCTATACGATATAAAACACTATTGTAGTTTAATGTATTTATAAAAAATGGCTTTGGAGTTTGGAGATACGATGGAGCACGTTTTTGAGCTATTAAATTTGATCTTTCATTTTTAAATTTATCCAAATCGAATGCAAATCTATCCACCGCTCGTCTTTCGATGGATTCCAGTATGATGTATTTTGGCTTTAATTTTTCTAATAGATCGGAATTTATGAGCGAAAATAGCGTCTTGTAATAGTTTTCGTTTATTATAGGAATATTTAAAACCGTAAGGTTCTTATCGCTTTGGATATAGTCCTGATAATACGGGTTTAGTCCGCCCCCGCCGCCGTTAGAAAAACTATCGCCTATGGTTATTACATCTACCTGTCTCATTTGAAAATCCGAATCCAAAATATCATGAGTTCTAGGTAGGGTTACTTCGGTTTTTCTGGGAAAATACGAGTTTATCTTATACGATAATCTGCCAAGGTCGCCTATCATCATACCGTCGTTTCTATCAAAAATCTCTTTCGTTATGCAAAACCACATTAGCGTGTGATATGCAATGAAACAGATGAGTATTAAAAATAGAAATTTAAGTTTAGTTTTGTAACTCACTCTATCTCCTAAAAATTAAAATATAAAAATTCCGATACGGTGTTTAAATTTGATAAAGCCGTAAGAAGCAAAAATGCAACTGCTGCTATATAAAATTTCTCCACTTTACGCGAGTGGACTAGCTCCATAGAATTCTTGCAACATAGAATTAAGATAAATCCCACTAATAGCCATATTATGCTATCGCGTCTGCCTCCGATATGAATCAGGTATCCTCCGAATTCTACGTTAAAATGCTGCAAAAATTTAAAAATATGTCTGAGCGGATCCGGCAACACCACACCACTCATTCCGCACATTCCTTTTAATACTTTTATCGCATCGCTCCAATCTTTAGCTCTAAAAAACACCCAGGCAATATTTACGAAGTTAAAGGTTATAAACCAAGCTAGAACTTTATTCATTCTAAAGCCTAAATTATGCCAAAACCTATGAATCATGAGTGCCAATCCGTGTAAAAATCCCCAAAATATAAAAGTCCAGCCCGCCCCATGCCAAATGCCGCCTATTATAAAGGTGAGCATTAAATTTAAATATGTCCTCGCCCTACCCTTGCGGTTACCGCCCAGCGGTATATAAACATAATCGCGTAAAAACCTACTTAGCGTAATATGCCATCTGCGCCAGAAGTCTTGTATGTCGCTAGCCTTATACGGCGAATTAAAATTTATTGGAAGTTTGATATTAAAAAGAAGTGCTGCTCCGATTGCCATATCACAATACCCGCTAAAATCGAAATAAAGCTGAAAAGTATATGAGAGGCTGGTCGCCCATGCCTCTATTAGCGATAAAATTTCAGCTTTATCGAAGCCATTGCTCGCCCAAACGGCAAAGGTATCGGCGATGAGAACTTTTTTAAATAAACCCAAAGAAAATATAAAAAGCCCAAGAGCAATATTTTTATAATTTAGCACTTTATTTTTAAGATCACCAAACTGCGGCATAACCTCCTTGTGATGGACGATTGGACCCGCTATGAGCTGCGGGAAAAATGTAACAAATAGACAATAATTTAAAAAATTATATTCTTTAGTGCCCCCTCCGTTATATGAATCTACGAGGTATGCGATCTGCTGAAACGTAAAAAACGAAATTGCAAGCGGAAGAAGTAAATTTAAACTATGAATGTGCAGATTAAAGGCAAAATTTAAATTATCGATCAAGAAATCCGAGTACTTAAAATATCCAAGTAACGCTAAATTTGCAGCTATTGCGACAATCAAGATCGCCTTTTTTGAAATTTTTGCATCACTTTTATTTAGCTCCATTCCGAAACAATAATTAAATATCATCGAACATAAGATTATAGGCAGATACGCGATGTTCCACCAAGCGTAAAAAAATAGCGATGAAGCGACTAAAAACCCCTTTGACAGCTCGCTTAAACGTCTTTTATTTAGGAAAAAATATATAAAAAATGTTATTGGTAAAAATGCAAATATAAATTCATATGAGTTAAAAAGCATCTATTCTCCAAATCCGTTATAAACTTCATATTCGCATACTCGCCTGCGATCTAAACGCCGATAGATAAGCTATAAATCGGCTGCTTTGCATAAGATATACCGCATAAAGGTAAAAAATGAAAGTATGAATTATAGTGCAATCCGCATAAGTTTAGACTTAATTATGATGAATAATTCTATAAAATTTAAAACCAGATTAAAATTCCGAATTCAAGGAAAAGTGCTACCTTTAAATTTTTAATTTTTCAAAATTTGCGCTCTAGTTTGCTTCTATAAAATTTTACTTCCGCCCTACTTTAAAATTTCATCTTTTACCTAAAATTTATCATTAAAAATCTATAATATTTCAAAGTATATTTTCTAAACGCAGCCGTCTAAAAAGCACGTACAATCGGGCGTATTAAAAAGTATATAATCTAAATTAAAGGATATAAAATGAGTAAGCCTCACTCTTTTGCGCTGGCTCTTGCGCTGTGCGCGAGTTCGCTTTTTGCAGATCGTATTATAACTGACCAACTAGGCCGCGACGTCACGCTACCTGACGAAGTTAAACGCATAGTCGTACTTCAGCACCAAAGCCTAAACGCGCTAAATGAGCTAAACGCGCTAGATAAGGTCGTCGGCGTGCAGGAGTTGTGGGAAAAGTCGCTCGGCAAAAACTACATCCGCCTAGCGCCGAGCCTAAAAGATATACCGACCCCGGGCGATCTAAAGGTCATCAACTACGAAGCGGTGCTTTGCTAAAGCCGGGCGTCGTGATAGTCACAAATACATCCCGCAAGAATACATCGACAAAATGACGGAGCTCAAAATCCCCGTCGTCGCCGTTAGCTTTCAGCGCAGCGACGCCGCCGATAAGGGCAAGCTAAATCCGACCTTCAAAGACGACGAGGCCGCCTACACCGAGGGCTTTTACGACGGGATCGAGCTTCTTGGCAAGGTCGCAAACCGCGAAAAAGAGGCCGCCGAGCTCATAGGCTTCGTAAAAACCTCGCAAGAGCAGCTAAAAGCTAAATTTAGCGACTTCATCGTCGATAAAAGGCCTAAAATTTACATAGCAAATCCAGACCTCACGACCTACGGCAGCGGCAAATACACGGGCATAATGTTTATGCGAGCCGGCGCGCAAAACGTCGCAGCAGAGAGCATCAAAGGCTACAAGCAGGTATTTGCCGAACAAGTTTTAGCGTGGGCGCCGCAGATGATCTTCGTGCAGGATCGCTACCCGCAGGTGCCCGCCGAGCTCAAATCCAACCCGCAGCTTGCAAATTTAAGCGCGGTCAAAGAGGATAAAATTTACATGATGCCCGAATACGCCAAAGCATGGGGCTATCCGACTGCCGAAGCCATGGCGCTTGGCGAGTGGTGGCTAGCGATGAAGCTCTATCCGAAGCACTTTGACGAGGCGGAATTTAACAAAAAAGTAGAGGAATTTTATCAAAAATTCTACCGCACGAGCTATAAATGAAATTTTCCGCCCTACTGCTGCTCTGGGTCCTGCTGTTCGCGGTTTCGCTTGGCATCGGGCAGTATCCGGTTGGCCTAGAGGAGAAGGGCAAAAATTTTTACTAGCAAAATTCTGCGTAAAATCACAAAATTCTGCCCTACGAAAGCATCTGAAATCCCCCACGACAAAATCAAAATTTATATAAAAATTTATCTAGATTTTATGCCGATCGGCTATAATTCAGCTATTCTAATCCCGCATATTTTGCGGAATTTTCAAGGAGAAAAAATGCTTAAACTTCACTCAATCCTTCTTGGTGCAGCGCTTTGCGCTAGCCTGGCTTTTGCAGATCGCACGATTACCGATCAGCTCGGTCGCAAGGTCACGATCCCGGATCAAGTAAATCGTATCGTCGTGCTACACCACGAAGCGCTCAATGTCTTAAACGAAATCAACGCCCAAGATAAGGTCGTAGGCATCCTAAAAAGCTGGGAGCAGCGCCTAGGCAAAGAGTATAATCGTTTGGCACCGAGTTTTAAAAACCTACCTAATCCAGGCGATATCAAAGATGTCAATTACGAAGCTCTGCTTAGTCTAAAGCCCGATGCGGTCGTAGTGGTCAACTACTTCCCTAAAGAATATATCGCTAAAATGGAGGAGTTAAAAATCCCAGTCGTAGGCATTTCGTTTTTTAGCTCTGCACAAGAGGAAAAAGCTAAGCTAAATCCGACCTTTAAAGATGAGCGCGATAGCTTCGCTGCTTACGATGAGGGCTTTTACGAGGGGGTTAAAATTCTAGGCGAACTAAGCAATCACGAAAAGGATGCCGCTGAACTAATAAATTTCGTTAAAAAATCGCAAGCTGATTTAAATGCCAAATTTAGTAATTTTATCGTAGATAAAAGACCTAGAGTTTATATGGCAAATCCTGATCTTACGACCTACGGTAGCGGCAAATATACTGGCGTAATGTTAGCAAGAGCGGGTGCGACGAACGTCGCCGCTGCAGATATAAAGGGATACAAACAGGTTTCGCCGGAGCAAATTTTAGCATGGAATCCGCAGATTATCTTAGTGCAAAACCGCTATCCTCAAGTACCTGCCGAACTTAAGGCAAACCCTGCGCTAAAAGGTCTTAGCGCCGTGAAAGAGGATAGAATTTATCTAATGCCCGAATTCGTTAAAGCATGGGGTCATCCGACTGCCGAAGCAATGGCGCTTGGTGAGGAATGGCTTGCGATGAAACTTTATCCGCAAAATTTTAAGGACGCAAACTTTGATAAAAAAGTAGAGGAATTCTACGAGAAATTTTACCGCGTCAAATATCAAAAATAATGCTAAACGTAATCCTGCTTCTTTTTTGGGTAGTGCTGGCGCTAATCTCGCTCGCTAGTGGGCAGTTTCATATACCGTTAGAAGAAATTTTTAAAATTCTCTTTAGCGGAGGCGGCGATGAAGCCGCCAAAAGTGTGATGCTGGATGTTAGAATTCCGCGCATTCTACTCTCCAGCCTTTGCGGTGGAGCGCTTGCTATCGCGGGTTTGAGCTTACAGGCGGTATTTAAAAACCCGCTCGTTGGCCCGCACATCGTAGGCGTTAGCACCGCAGCGGCATTCGGCGGCGCGCTTTGTATCTTGCTAGGATTGAGCGGTTTATGGCTTGCGGGGTTTGCATTTTGCTTCGGACTTGCGGCACTATTTTTACTCTATCTTTTGGCAAAATTCGTAGCACGCGCTGATATTTTCTCACTCATTTTAGCAGGTATAGTCATTAACGGCGTATTTGCCGCACTTACGAGCTTGGTGCAGTATCTAGCAGACGATGAGGAAGTGCTGCCTAATATCGTCTTTTGGCTACTGGGAAGCTTCGTAAGCGCAGGATACGATAAAGTAATTTTGATGTGCGCGATCGCCCTGCCCGCTTCTGCAGTCTTAATCGCGCTGAGATGGCGGTTTAATCTACTCAGCCTAAATGATGATGATTTGCGCGTGCTAGGCGTGGATGTTAAGTTTCTGCGCTGCACGATCCTAGCGCTTTGCACCGCTCTGATCGCCGTACAAGTTAGCGTCAGCGGAAATATCGGCTGGGTAGGTCTTGTGGTGCCACACGCCACCAGGCTCATCGCGGGCAGCGACCACGTGAAGTTAATGCCTGCCTGCTTCATCGCAGGAGCGATCTTTATGCTGGCAATCGACGATCTATCTCGCTCGCTAAGTAGCGCCGAAATTCCTTTAGGAATTCTATCCGCTCTCATCGGAAGCCCGATCTTTGCCCTACTTCTAAAAAGGAGCGCCAAAAATGCAAAATCTAATTGAGGTAAAAAACGCTGGCTTTTATTACGAGGCGGAAAAATTCTGCTTTCGCAACTTAAGCTTCGAGCTTGCCAGCTCTCAAACATTAGCGATTTTGGGCTTAAACGGGCAAGGCAAAAGTACGCTAATGTCGTGTATGATGGGGATTTTGCAGCCTAAAGAAGGCGAGATCGTGCGCAAGGCAAAATTTGCTTTCTTGCCTCAAAGCTTTAACGTCGCGTTTGATTACAGCGTGCTTGACATCGTACTGATGGGGCGAGTACGTGATATCTCCCTCTTTTCAAAACCAGGCAAAAAGGATATTCAAATCTGCCTTGACGCTCTGGATACGCTAGGCGTCGCCCATCTGCAAAAGCGCAGCTTTAACGCCCTTAGCGGCGGGCAGAGGCAGCTCGTGCTCTTTGCTAGAGCCCTAGCTAGCGGTAGCGACGTGCTGTTTTTGGACGAGCCCGCTAGCGCGCTTGATATCAAAAACCAAGACCGCGTGCTAAGCCTCATCGCAAATCTACGCTCAAATAGCGATGCGAGCATAGTTTTTACCACCCATCAGCCTAACCACGCCCTAGCTGTCGCCGATCGCACACTGATCTTGCGAAATGATCTTAGCTACAATTACGGCGCAAGCAACAAAATTTTAACTGAAGCCGCGCTTAGCTCGCTCTACGGCGTACAGATCAAAACGGCGGAATTTGACATTGCAGGCGAGCAGGTCCCCAGCATCACGCAAATTTTCAGCGCGCAGGTGAAGTAGCGGCGCGACAAAGCAACTCATCAATCGGCGCGAAATTTTAAATCGTGGGATTTTGTCTTGAGCGAAATTTAAATCGCAGAATTTTGTCTTGAAATGCCGTCTTGAAATTCTGATTAAAATTTTATATCGAGGTTTTGCCATAGAATTCCAGTCTAAATTCCATAGTGAAATTTTACCGCGGAATTCCGAGTAGAAATCTTCATAGCGGAATTCTACCTGCGGCTTGCCGGTTTGCAAAACATGCGATGAAAGTATGCCACGCTTGAGATCTGAAATTCCGCCGCGGAATTCTACCCCGCAAATCCATAGGTGAATTCCGTTTTAAAATCTCGCGACGGAATTTTATGCTCGCTTCGGTGGAATTCCGAAATTCCGCAGTATGCAAGCTTGCCGCAACGAAATTTAAAAATTTTAAATTTA
>NZ_CALJPC010000044.1 GCF_937981295.1 uncultured Campylobacter sp. | reverse complement strand
GCTTCAAATTTTTAATCTCATCATCTTTTAACACGATGTCTTGATAAAAATCGCTAAGCGAAGTAAGTTTGATGCTCTTATGCACGCTATCGCGCAGAAACTTTTTTATAAAAGTATCCTCGCCGACCTCCGCTATAACGACATCCCCGCTCATTATCTCCTTTTGCCTATCGACGAATATAATATCGCCGTTTTGGACGAAAGGCTCCATGCTATCGCCGAATATCCTTATCATATCGTATCCGTATTTGGCTGCCGTGATACCGAATACCGCCCTTAAAAATTCGGCGCTAACGCTTAGCGGCTCAAAGCTTTCGTCGCTGTTTTGGCTACCGTATCCCGCGCTAGCAGTAACGTTTTCAAAATATCTTAGCGGGATCTCTCCGCTCTGGCTTCTTATAGCCTCTAGGTCGATATCCGCCCCCTTAACTTCTCGTATATTTCCATCGAGTTTAACGTCCGCGTTCTCTTTGTTGTGTTTGCCGCCGTCCCACCATCTCCTAAGAGCTTTTGTGCTCCCTAGCCCCTCGCCTTTCATTATCCAATCCAAGGATAGTTTTTCGCTATTACTTATGTCTTGTAACCTTGATGTAGGTATAGACTTTCTCGTCTTCCAACCGTCTAATGTTTTATAAGGAATACCTAAAACTTCGGCTAGCTCGGTATCATTTTTTACTCCGAAATGGAATCTCAATCTCCCTAAAATCTCGTTTATTTCATTCATATTTTTTCCTTCTGCGGAAATTTCCTACTAATACCTTGATTTTCAAGGAAAAACGAGGTATAATTCCTTTACGATTTTTTTTTAAATGTTATGCAAATTATACCATAATTTTTGAAAGGCGTTAAAAGAAAATTTACAAAAAGGGCATCTGCGATGAGCGAAGTGGACCAAATTTTAGCAAAAGCGTGCTTCTTTGCCAGCGTTAAAACCGATACGGAGCTTAGCGAGTTTTTGCGGATTCCGTATAAGGCATTGACGGGTTGGAAAACTAGAGGGCATATCCCCGAAAAAAGGATCACACAGATAGCACTAGCCCTCGGCATACGCCCAGATGCGCTACTCGTTTCAGGCGATAAGGATAGAGAAATGACGGTGCGAGAGGAGCTAGATAGACTAAAGTCTCGTTTGAAAATAAAAACCGACCGACAGCTGGCTGTAGCATTAAGCACAACAGAAGCATCTATAGATAAATGGATAAGCAAAAAAGCCGTCCCGCAAAAATGGCAGAGGATAATAGCGCTGCTCTTTCCAGAACCGCAAACTGATTTTTTTGAAGAACACGCCTTTAAAGCCGAAGAGGAAGCAAGAAAAAAGATGGCGTTTGCTTTAAGCGAAGACGATGGGATTTCTACTGAAAAAGAACTACCCGTAGAGGTAGTTAGATATTGGCTAGAAGCGGAGCTTTGCGAGTATAAAAGGCTCGATGCCCTAATTGCCAAGCTTGAGTTTGATCTGGCGCAGGCTAGTCGCGATATGGAGAGATCTGAGCGTAAAATTAATTTGGCTCGCTCAGTTTTGAACTCTCGCGATCCCGACGCAGAAATATCGGATAAAGAGCTAAAAGTCGGGCTTATACGGGCTTTTAGTCCTCAAAGCGTCTCCGATCCTATCGAAAAAATTCTCGCTTTATTACGTAAGGATTGATTATGTCAAAACACTACGTCCTGCTTAGCACCCTTAGCACCCCGGCGCAAAGAGCCGAGGCAGTGAGGCTCGATAACTCCCTCAAGCTCGGAGAGTTTTGCGAGCTGCTTCACACTTCGCGCCACCTCTACAACCGGGCGAAAGATGGACAATACCCCTTTCTACTCGAATGGGCGTATGCGCTTAAAGAAAATTTGCACGTCAATATCGATTGGCTCAAAAGCGGCGTCGGTCCGATCTATGAGATCGAATTTACCGAGGATATGAAAATTTTATAGGGGGCGGATATGTTAGAGGCTTTTTTCGAAATGGGCTTTGTAGATTGGGCGGTAGCCCTACTTTGCCTTGCCCTTTTAGAGCTTATCGGATACGCGCTTTACAAAGAGGGCGGCGGGCTATGAGAGAGTTTATGTCTCTGGAGTCCGCTTGCGCCACCTACGAAACCCCGCGCAAGGCCCTGCAAAACCTATCCTATTTCGACCGAAGGACCGGGCGCGACGATAGGTTTTATAGACAAGACGGGCATCTATACGTGAGACAAAACTACAAATGTCCTCATTTTGACGACATCGCAGAGCTTTATTACAGAGCCTTAGAGTGTGCCGATAGCGAAAAGGAGATAGCCAAATTTATATCTCGCCGCACTGGCAAAAACATCAATGCGGTTTATTTTTATTTCAGAAATTTCAAGTTCAAAAACCCGGACTTTGCTCGTGTCGTAGCAAAGCTTCTAGGGATTTTTATAAGACAAAACAATCTATTCGCGGAAGTGGGATATTAACATGGAGAATAATATATTTCAAACGATAAGAGAGACGATCGACAAAGAGCAGTTTAGGGATTATATAAGCTCAAAATACGGCATAGAGTTTAAGGGCCGCACGGCTAACGGCTTCTGCCCTTTTCACGATCACGACCACGACACGCCGAGCCTCGGCGTCGCAAACGGCAAGAGCGGCGGAGCTTTCTTCCACTGCTTCGCTTGCGGAGCTAGCGGCGATATCGTGAGATTTACGGAGATGAAAGAGAGCATCCCTCCGCTTGATGCCGCCGCTGCTGTGTGCGAATACTTCGGCATTCCGCACAATATCAAAAAGGGCGAACTCAGCGAGGAGCAAAAGGCGCAGATCGAGGCTAGAGCAAAGCTTTTACAAGAGCAAAACGAAGCCCGCGCAAAAGCGGACGCCGCCAAGAGGGCCACCGCCGAAAAAAGGATGCGAGCTCGCATTGCGTCCATCGCGCCGGAGCTTGTCTCAAATTTTGAGGCCATAAGACCGACGCTCATAGAAAACGGGCTGCGCGGAATTTTCGTAAACTATGAAGCCCCTACCTTTCTGACCTATTCCAAGGACGCGATAGGATATTCGCACGAGCATCAAAGCATAGCGATCATCATTCGCGACGAGCGAGGCATGCCGTTAAATATCAAATACCGAGAAAAATTTGCTTGGGATGCCAAGGCTCGCGCCGTAAGCTCCGAGCGTATGAGCGGCAAATGGATAGGCGAGAGCGGAGCCGCAGCGGCGCCGTTTCCGATTAGATATTTTTTAGATAACCCGGACGATCGCGTCATCATCTGCGAGGGCGAAAAAGACGCCTTGAATTTGATGAGCTTCAACGTAAACGCCCTAACTTTGGGCGGCGCGGGGAGCAGATGGGACGAGTATCTGGAGTTGCTGCGCGGCAAAGATGTTTATATCTGGTTTGACCACGACGAGGCGGGATATGAAAACGCGATCAAAAGGTATTACGAAATCAAGCCTGTAGCGCGAAGCACCCATATCGTGCTATTTTATATGCTCGAAAAAGACCTGAATAAAAAATATGACATCAGCGATTGGCTCTACAACCATACCTCAAAGATCACAAATGACAATATGTTTGATCTGCTAGCGTTTAGCTGCTTCGAGCCTACCAATGTCGTGATCGATGAGATTTGCGATTATTTTCCGAATTTGCGCGAGAAGCTGGCGCCCTTCCGACGCGGCAAGATCGTGCACTATTTCGATGAAATTTTTGACGAGTTTTTGCTAACCGATAAGGACGGCAACTGCGTCAATATATTCACCGTCAGGGGCGAGTTGGACGAACCCTACATCAATACTATCCTAAAAAACGCCAAGGCGCTCAAGAAATCAGATAGCGATACCTACGAAAGGATCAAGAGAGCTTTTTTCGACGGCGCGCTCATAGGCGAGATCGCCCAAAAAGATTGGGATAAGTATAGCGCGACGTTTGATAAGCTACTTCAGATCAACAAGACCGTGCTTACGAATTACCACCAAACCCACATCGTGGATATGGTAGAGAGCTTCCTCGCTTCGGTAGAGAAGCTAGGCTATCCTTTCGCGCAATACAAGGGAGAGCTGTATTTCTGGACGAAAACGCACTACGCTAGGGTCGATCTGCGCGTGTTAAATCACTTCCTGCAAGAGTATTGGATGCCGAGGGCTTGCGTGGACGTGAAGAAAAAGAGCGTGGATAACTCCACGAAGATCATTGAAAATTTGCTTAACAAGGCTCACCCGCTCGATACGATCAAACGCGACGAGCAAAGGCGAGTTATAAATTTAACCAACGGCACGATCTTTATCTCGAAGTATGGAAACATCACCTTTAAATCGCGCCACGAAAAGGGTGACGGCGCACTTAATATCTTGGATTTTGCATACGACAAAAACGCTACCTGCCCGAAATGGAATAGATTTCTACGCCAAATTTTAGCGGACAAGGACGACATCAAGACCTTGATGGAGTTTATCGGATACTGTTTCTTGCCGAGCCACGAATTCGAAAGCTTTCTGTTTTTATACGGCAAAAGCGGTGCGAACGGCAAGAGCGTTATCCTAGATACTATTCGCAACTTTTTCGGCGAAGACAACGTCTCAAGCCTCCAGCTTCAGCAGTTCGAGGGGCACCAGCTTTACGGACTTTCAAACAAACTCATTAACATTGGAACTGAGATTGATAAGAATGGCACCGACAAGGGCCAGCTTGCAAACCTAAAAGCCCTCGTATCCACGAAGGACCAAATTATGATAAACCCAAAAAATGAGAAGCCTTTTAACCTTTTGCCGAATGAAAAGCCCAAACTCGCCTTTTCGGGAAACGCCAAGCCTAAACAGGGCGTGGATAACGCAACGCTTCGCCGAATGGTGCTTATTAGCTTCGATAAGGAGATCAAAGACGGGCAAAAGATTAGAGGGCTTAGCGACCGCTTTAACGACGAGATGGCGGGGATTTTCAACCTTGCTCTTTCCGGGCTTATGCGCCTCGTAAAGCAGGGTAAATTTACCCACTCCAAGCGAATGCTGAGCGAGCTTGAGGAATATAGGGACGACGTCAATCCTATGCGGGCTTTCGTAAGAGATGCCGTCATCCCCGATGAAAATTACTTCATTCCTAATAAATACCTGTATATCCTCTACAAAACATATATCGAGGACAAGGGCGGCACCCCGCAGAAAGAGAAAAATTTTTATGCAAATTTTATCGACGAATGCACGATAAACAATATCAAGGTTACACGCGGAAGAAGACGAATGCCATATCCTTTGGCGGGACTAAGCGGCGATAGGCCTCATTGCGTATTTGGGATCCGGGCGAATGAAAATTTGGATTTTAACAAAATCAACGTGGACGGCAGTTTTATAGAAATCGGCGCCCTAAGCGAATATCAAATCGGAGGGGCAAGAAGCGATGATGAAGAATAACCTTGTCCCACGATACGGGCTTTTGTCCCTCTATCGTCCCACTATTTTGATTCGATGTCGGGACGGCGAAACTGCGCTAAAATCGGCTCTAGGGGCTCATTGTCCCAGTGTCCCACCATTTTCGCTTATATATTCATATATTTTTATTACTGAATTTAAACTTAATCTGCCTTTGATTTTTAAATTTTTTTCTACCGATTATATAGGGAAAATGATGGGACAGAAAGAAACCTTAAGGAAGCAAACAACGCTTTTTAGGTTATTGACCTTTGTCCCACGATTTGCAATCTTAAAGGGACAGCCACGCCGCAAACGTCCACTATACGGGATTTTGAGCGGGTCAGCATTTTTTTGCGATAGTGGGACAGCTGGGACAGAAGCGAAAGAGAGGGCGCGAGAGTGGAAACTATGAACGAGATACAACAAAAAGCCTTTGACATCTATATCCAAAGCGCGAACCTAGAGAATGATTTCACCCCTATATCGGAGCGGGCTTTAGCTAAAAAGCTTCACGATATGGGGTTGAAAAGCTCTATGAGCGCGATAGGCAGATGGAAAAAGAAATTCGGCTGGGTGCAGGCCCTGCAAAACAAAGTTACCTTGGCTATGAGCGAGGATAAACCCGTAAGAGATATGCTTCGCAACTCCAGCCTCAAGGCGGTCGTGGAAAACACCAAAGTGGATATCGAAAGAAACGACGTGCTTATGGCTAGCTCATATCAATTTTTTGAGAGCGAGGCGCGGGAAATTTTAGAGAAAAAACGAAACGGAGAGATCATTTCAAGAGAGGAGAGAGAGACGATGAAATTTATAGCTACGCTTAGCACTACTCGCAAGGATAAGATGCTGGATCGTATGGCGCTTATGCCGCGCGACGCCGTGAGCGCCGATGAAATTTTATCGCGATTTAGCGCGATTTCGTTGGAGGTGGAAGATGACGCGATCGATATTGAGCCATCTGAAGCAGGTGATGGTTAGCGCGGGCTTTGCGATCCTGATGATCGCCATATACGCATTAGCGCAAAATTTATTTTAAGGAGAGAGATATGGAAAATTTAGAACTTGCATTATGGATCATCGTGATTTTAGGAGGCGTCCTTACGGCAACCGCCGGCATCGCAGCTTTGGTTTTAAGGAAAAGCCATGAGTAACACTATGTATATACCGCGGATTTATATCTGCTCGCCATATACGGCTGTGGCTAGTAGGCGCGAAGCAAGACGTATAGCGATCAGGGCGATGGAGGAAGCCGACGGGTTTTTTGACAGCAAGGGGCTAGCCGTAGAACTCTTTTCGCCCGTGCTCGCAAACTCGGTGCAGTATGCGGATAGAAGCTACGACGAGATTATGAAAATTTGCTTTATGCAGATCGACACGTGCGGGGAAATTTTTATCCCTAGCGCCAAAACCTGCGATTTGTCTTTGATAGCCGGCTCAAAAGGCATAGGGCTAGAGATCGAATACGCGACCGCGAGAGGGTATAAAATCCACAACTATGAGTCTTTGCGCAGGGAAAAATTTCATCAAAATTTAAAAGGAGAGAAAAAATGAGTAGCCCCGACCGAGAAAAAGAGCGCGAGCTTTTGCGCAAGATAGACGGACCTGCAGAAAAGCGCGACAAAAAAAGTGCGCTCGCAGAACAAATCCACAGACGACTGCTTGAGCTAAATTTAAAGCAGTTGAGGAAAATTTTAAAAAGGATCGAAAAATGAATGAAATCTTGTTATTAATATACTTGGCAGATCTGTCGGATAAAATGTATCCGCTATTGTTGGGTAGCTTCTGCGTCCTTTTAGCAGGCATAATGTTGTGGTTTGGCGGCATTCAATTCAACGACGATACGAGCGCGCGAATGGTAAAAACCGCGAGGTGCATTATTAAAATATCGATAGTCGTCGCGGTTTTTGCTTTTCTATACCCGTCCAAAAACACCCTTTATATCGCCGCTAGCGCAAAAACAGGGCAGATAGGGATAGAAAAATTGCAAGGTAGCAATACTTTAGAAAAGGCCATCAAGCTACTGAATAAAAAGCTAGATGAAGCTTTAGCGGAGGAAAAGAAATGACAGAATATCAAAAACCAAAAGAAGCGTCGTCCGCGCTCGGGCGTTTTGAAAACAGCGGCATCGTAGCTGGAGTCGCTGCCGAAAATCAAAGGCTGCTGACGCAAAAAGAGGCGTCGGTTATGCTAGGATATTCACAAAACAGCAATATTTTGGCTCAAATGCGAATGCCGAAAAATAAGGGCAAATGGGAGTTTACCCCGCGCTTCATAATTTTTAACGGCGAAATTCGCTATCCCCTTGATTGGCTCAATGAGGACATTAAAAAGCTAAAAGAGGGGTGCTAGCTCTTGCCACAAGCAGGGTGGGATATTGGTGCGAGCGTTAAAAGACCATAAGCGGACAGGGTTTGTGCGTTTTACGGCAGCATCGCTCGGTATAGTCGAAGTAAGGACAGGCGCAATGTATTACTTTCTCGCCTCGGACGGTTACTTTAACCTCGTTTTTATATCCTCCGTAGGCGCACTCTACCAAAGGGCAATTTCTAGAAAAAATCTCAGCAGAGAGATCCTTAATCCTTTGCGGCAGTATAAATTTAACTGCAAACAAATAACCTCCGCAAGCGCCGAGACAAAAAGCCGCGATTTCGGAGCCGAAAATGTTTTTTAAAATATCTAAAAATTCCATACGGAATTATATCTAAATTTAAGGAGAAAAGGTGCTTTGGATCTTTTATTTTTTAATGGGTTTTGGCATGGGAACAATCGTTACGGAAGGCTATCTCGGATATAGGCGTATGAAAAAGAAGGATAAGCGTTCGTGATATTTATTGAGCCTATAAGGCGGGCAAAAGCGCTTAAGGCTTATTTTGATATAATCAACTAAATCAAATAAACAAAGGAATAATGATGACCAGCAAGAAGTTTATTCAAGTTTGCAAAAAATATGCAAAAGGAAATTATAAATGGTTGCACCCCGACAACTTAAAAGCAATAACGCCTTTTTATCAAAACTTTAAAAAGTTTTGTATAGATAATCTATGCAACGAGGATGACGAGGATAGCATATATGATTGGCTTTCGCAAAACGAGCACAATCCAAATTTAATGATAAACGACCCAAATTCTAGACTTATAGGATACGACCCGAGAGACGGGCATAAGATACTTGTTTTAGGGAAATATAAAGACCTAATTTTCCCAAAAACACAAATAAAAAGAGGAAACGAAAAAGAGCTTATTCTTGAAATTAATGAAGAGCTAAAAAAAGAGGGGGAATATGACGTTTTCTTTCATGAGGGGGGCAATCATCTAGAATTTAAAGACAAAAAAGGTAATGATTTATACGTCATAGAATGGCATTTCGATCCGAATTATAAGGAGGAAAATATCGTTAAAAAAGTTTGCGCCGAGCTAGGTATCACCCAAAGGGAGTTGGCGGAGATTATCAAGGTAAATTCGGGCACGCCCGCGCAATGGGTAACCAAGGGCGAAGTGCCGCCGACCTATCAATATCTTTTAGAACTTATGATAGAAAACAAAAACTTAAAGGAGAAAATCGCTAAACTAACTGCTTTTAAGGAACTGCTAGATGAAATTTAGAGAGACAGAAATTCTGTCGCTCTGATTGTAAATAAACTTTTTTTGAAAAAATATTATTTACAATAATAAAATGCTTGACTTCTACTATTTAAAATAGTATAATCCCATCAAAATATGATTTTAAATCATTTTTGAAAGGATTTCTACTATGAACTCACTTTTTAAGAACGATAGCCCCCATGCTGAAATTTTAAATTTCCAAACATTCTCTACCGAGTATGTCGCGGAGCGTTACAGTGTTTCTACGACTGCCATCAGAGAGCATAAGCGACTGCACGCGGACGAAATAGTCCAGGATATCCATTTCGTCATCGAGATAAACAAATTTCGCAAGCCTGTCATCAAATGGACGCTCCGCGGCATTATCAAGCTCGGGATGTTTATCCGCAGCGAAAAGGCTAAGGGCTTTAGGTTATGGGCGGAGCAGGAGCTCGAAAAGACTATCTTAAAGCAGGTGCGGGCTTTCGCTGAAGCTCGCGAGCATAATCTACGGCTAGAAGGTGAAATCTCCTCCCTTAAATCAGATGCCGAGATTGAAGCTAAGAAGCACGGCAAGAAGCTTGCTTACTATAAAGGCGAGATCACTAAGGCTAAAAATGCGCTAGCCTCATATCGCGCTAAGATCACCTCTCGCGCGGGCTTTCCCACTCGCATAAACAGCGCCGAGCTATCGGCGCTTAATAAGGAGCTAACGGACGTAAAACACGAAGCGATCTCTAATATGTCCGAGGTCTTTCGCCTAAGAGGAGAGATAGAGGATCTAGCGGGCGAGCTAGCCTTAGCTAACGGAACCATAGCCTCTCAAAAAGAATATATCGCCCGTCTTAGCTCTGCCGTGGTGCAAGCAAGCATCGAGCAAGCGCAGGCCCCTATAGCTATGCGGCATGAGCTTGAGCTTTTGCAATCGGATCTTGCCTGCTTGCAAAACAAGCTTTCCGCCGCTATGTCGAAGTTAAAAGAGCAAAGCGAAGGAAATAAACTTTATCTAAAGGACGAGCGATGAAAAGCATAGGCGGACGGGTTTTTCCTAGCGAGGAAGTAGAGATGCTTAGCAAGAAGCAAGAAGCGCAGCTACGAGAATTAGAGCTCTCTTTTAAAGAGGTCTATGGCAGAAATTTCGATATGGATAAGGTTTTAGATAAACTTTTATATCTTGATGCTCTCTACCCGGGCTATGCGAAAGAGCACTTCAATCCTTTAGGACTGCTTGAAATTTACGGCAGATATTTTAAAAAGAATAGCCCTTGCAAAAGACGCAAGCGCGCCCGTCGTAAAAATAAAGCTAAAAGAGGCGTCATCATCATAAACGGCGGCAATATCCAGATAGGTAACGGCAACGTGCAGAATAACGGGAGGTAGAAGGTAAGGTGGAGCGGCTACAAACCTGATCGCGGACGGCTTAAATTACCAAGCCGTCCAAATAATCCGCCCACCACTGCATAAGTCCTCGCATTTGTGATAAATTTTCCGCCCTATTATATGCGGCACGCACCGAGTTGGCGTCTTTGTGTGCGAGACACTTTTCTATTATGGCCTCGGAGTAGCCGTGAATATGTGTGTTTTCGTTACAAATCGTGCTAAAGCTTGAGCGAAACCCATGAAAAACGATCTCGTCTTTAGTATAGCCCATACGCCTAAGCGCAACGTTTAGGGTATTTTCGCTCATATACTTAGTTTTGCTGAAATTATTAAAAAACAGATAATCGCTAGCCGGCGCAAATTTACGATACTCAAGCAGTAAGGCTTTGACCTGCCTAGAGATCGGAAGATTAAAATTTCTGCGCTCCTGCTTCATCTTGCTAGCGTCTATACTCCAAAGCCCCTTATCGAAATCAAACTCGCTCCACTGCGCCGCGCGGATATTAAACGATCTTGCCGCAGTATAAAGACCGAGCTTCAGCGCTACTTTAGTTTTATACTCTCCACCATATTCGCTTATAGCAAGCATTAATGCGCGCAGATCGTTATCCTTCGTCAAGCTCGGGTAATTTTGCTTCTTTTCAGCCTTGAAAGTATATTTGAAATCGATGTCAGACATGATATTGTGCGGAGCCTTGCCGTTAGCCACCGCATATCTCCATAGCTGCGCGCAAAACTGAAACAGTTTTTTGACGACACTTAGGTGGCCGCCATCCTCTACTTTTCGCAAAATTTCAATTATCTCTGTGGCACAAATGCCAGAAATATCTCTTTTACCAAGATACGGAAAAAGATATTTCTGCGCGTTTCTTATTTGAATTTGAGTAGTCACTTCTTTGATGATTTTACTTTTCTTATCTATCCACTCCATCGCAAGCCGTTCAAAATTTCGGCTCGCATCGTCATTTTTAGCGACTATTGGATCAATGCCATCTTTTACCAAACGCAAAAACTCTGTTTTTAACTCCCTTGCTTTAGCTAAGGTTAAAAGCGGATAATTTCCCAAGGCCATGCGGCGCATCTTTAATGTGAGCGGGCTCTTATACTCAAGCGCAAAAAATTTACGACCCGCGGGCTCAATAAATATAAACAAATTTTGCCCATCAGATTTTTTATAAATTTTATCTTTAGGCTTGAGGGCCTTAATGGCGGCATCGCTTAATGGAGGATTAATTTTCGGCATACGCTCTCCTTAACCACCCGCAAAACCCCTAAAAATCAAGCAAAGATTTTTTACGGATATAACTTTTACGGATAAGGTTTTGTCCGTATAATTATCCGTAAAAATCCCTTAAAAGAAAAGAAAATCAAAGAAAACAAAAGAAATAAAAAGAAAATCATTTAATATGAAAAAAATTTTGTTATTGTCTTGTGTTATAATGCTTGTGTCTATATCAACTTTCTCACAACGAAGACTTAACCGTTATGGACTATATGTCGACTCCGAAAGTACTTTCGGAGTAAGTGTCTCTTCGGGTCTTAGTTACTATTTCGGAGACGTCGAAAGGAGTTGGATGTTTTCAAAGTATTCGGGAACACAGACCAATTTCTATCTACAGGCTGGTTTATCGTACTCTTTCTGGCCTTATGCCAGGTTGAAAGCTAATATCATTTATGCCAAACTGTCGGGGGCTCGGTCCCCCCCCGCTCCCCCTGAATCAGCCCGCTCCGGGCGGACTCCAGGTCGGAGACGATGGCTCCGACGGCGCCCAGAGCGCCAGCGGAGCCCAGGTGGGCATGGCCGTCGGTGCGTTCGCCGTGGACGGCGACGAACAGGGCACCTTCGGTGGCCAGGCGGGAGTCGGTGACGACGGGGCCGGTGACGGGGGCGTCCGGGCCGATGAGTCTGCCGCCGACGGCGGCTGCGATCTGACTCAGGCTGAGGTTCATCCCCGTCCCCATTTCTCCTCGACGGCCTCAGCCATGACGGGGGCATCGTTGTAGCGGATGAACTCCCCGGCCATCTCTAGGAAGGGCTCGTGGCCCTTGCCGGTGACGATGACCGTGTCGTCGGATCCGCACAGCTCGACGCCCCGGCGCACGGCGTCGCCGCGCCAGGTGGTGACCTCCTCGACATCCTCCAGGTCCGGGCGCACGGTGCGTACCCCGTCCAGGATGGCGTTGCGGATGAACTGGGGGTCCTCGCTGCGGGGGTTCTCGTCGGTGATCACCAGGACGTCGGCCAGGCGGGCGCACACCTCCCCCAGCATGGGTCGTTTGCCCTGGTCGCGGTCGCCGTCGGAGCCGAAGACCACGATGAGGCGGCCCGGGGTGATGGGACGCACGGCCTTGAGGGCCAGATCCATGGCCTCGGGGGTGTGCGCGAAGTCGACGATGCACAGGCCGCGTCGACCGTCGCGCTGGCTGATGCGCTGCATGCGCCCCGGGATGTTGTGGGCCCCGGCCAGGGCGGCGGTGGCCGTGGCGGCGGGGACGCCCGCTCGGATGGCCATGACCA
>NZ_CALJPC010000043.1 GCF_937981295.1 uncultured Campylobacter sp. | reverse complement strand
ATTTTGTTTCTTACCATACGAGAGAGATGCGCTAAGAGAGCTTATGGAGCTCATAGATAGATACTTTAAAGATCAAAGCTTGCTAGAGGGAGATACTTATGACTATCTAGTATATCAGAATAAATCATGGATAGAGGTCAGAGAGCTAGCCTTAAAGACCTTGCATATTTTCGGATATGATTTAGGTGACTTTGACCTATATTAAGCTCACGGAGCAGCACTTAAATAAAAAGGAAACCCAAATGCAAATTAACGGAAAAGAGATATTTAAGAAAGGCACTCTTATGTGCCGCCTAAGTCGAATGGCTTCTTTGGAGTATCAGGACAAATATATCGTTTATCCCACAATCAATAAATATGAAGATCCGTCGAAAATGGCAGAATTTTTATATACCGAATGTAAAAATGCCCTATTGGAGCAATTTGAATTTTGCTTCCTACCATACGAGAGAGATGCACTAAGAGAGCTTATGGAGCTCATAGATAGATACTTTAAAGATCAAAGCCTACTAGAAGGCGTATGTGAATATTTGGTCTATCATAATAAATCATGGGTAGAAGTCAGGGAGCTAGCCTTGAAGACTTTGTATATCTTCGGATATGATTTGAAAGACTTCGACTATGATTAAACCCATATTGGACTTAGCAGAATGAAATTTGTCGTATATATCTTTACTCTGCTGCTATGCCTAAGTGCCTGGGCTTCTATAGATATTAATGGTATAAGCGATAGCAAATCAAGCTCTATAGCAGCAGGTATAGGCATAAGCGGCAGTAAAACACAAAAATCAAGGGTTTATATCCGTAAAATTTAAAAATTCCTAACAAGGCAATAAAATGAAATTTTTAAAACGATACAAAAATATTATTCTATTACCATTTTTGCTAATTATTTCGTTTTTTGTTTTCCGTATGATTTATACGGAAATAATTAGCGAGTGCGCTCCAATGAGGCTTTTTTCAAAAAATTCTCTAAGTAATAGCGGTTATGTTGAGTTAAAAGCAAAATGTATAAAAAAGGCTTTGGAAAATAACGATAATCACCTTATTATGCAGTATTTTAAAAGAGAAACGAGCGAGTGCCTCGAAATTATTGATGAATCGTCAAAAATTCCGCATAATTTGATTAGAGTTAATAGCTTTGAAGAGTGGAAAAAATTAAGACTTACAGATACTGACAATATAATTTGCCCTATCGGTAATTCTAAAAAGAGCGATATTGGCAATGAAAGCAAATAAATTCACAAATTATTCAAATTCATGAAGTTGGGGCTGCTCATCAAGCAAAACATTAGCCGCAATTTGAAGCGTAAATTTTAAAATTTGCTATCTTGCGCCGCGCGTTTTTTGCGGCTGCATATCCGATAAATTTAGAAGAGCGCCGCAAAAGGCGCCGTCAAAAAAGCGAAATTTAACGCGAAATTTTATATAATCTTACGATTTAATGCGAGGAGATAGGATGAATAAAAAGGCGTATTTCGGGAGTTTCGGCGGGCAGTTCGTGCCTGAGACGGCGATGTTTGCGCTCGAGGAGTTGGAGGATGCGTACAACACCATAGCGCAGACGAAGGAATTTAAAGACGAGCTAGGTTACTTGCTGCGCGAATACGCTGGGCGTCCGACGCCGCTATATCACGCCGCGCGCCTTAGCGAGCACTACGGGCATGAAATTTATCTAAAACGCGAGGATCTTAACCATACGGGCGCTCATAAGATCAACAACGCCCTAGCGCAAGCGTTGCTCGCCAAAAAAATGGGCAAAAAAAAGATCATCGCCGAAACCGGTGCGGGTCAGCACGGCGTGGCGACGGCGACGGCAGCGGCGCTATTTGGGCTTGAGTGCGACGTGTATATGGGCGAGACCGACGCTGCGCGCCAGCAGCTCAACGCCTTTAGGATGCAGCTTCTGGGCGCAAATTTAATCAAAATCGGCACCGGTTTAAAAACGCTCAAAGAGGCCACCACCGCGGCGATTCAGGCATGGGTGAATGAGATCGAGAGCGTATTTTACGTCATCGGCTCGGCGGTCGGACCGCATCCGTATCCGAAGATGGTTAGGGATTTTCAAAGCGTTATCGGCGCCGAGACCAGATCGCAGCTCGCAAGCAGGGGGATTAAAGCCGATTACGTCCTAGCCTGCGTGGGCGGCGGAAGCAATGCGATAGGAATTTTTAGCGCGTTCGTGGATGATCCTAGCGTGCAGCTCGTGGGCATCGAGGCGGGCGGCTTGGGCGCACAAACCCCTTATCACGCAGCGACTATTACCAATGGGCGCGCGGGCATCATCCACGGTATGAAAACGATCGTGCTACAGGATAAATTCGGCATGATTGAGCCTGTTCACAGCATCTCGGCGGGGCTTGATTATCCTGGAGTGGGCCCGGAGCACGCACATCTACACGAGATAAGTCGCGCAAAATACGAAGCGGTAACCGACGATGAGTGCATCACGGCGCTTAAACTGCTCTGTAGGCTCGAAGGCATCATCCCTGCGATCGAAAGCGCGCACGCGCTAGCGTATTTGCAAAAGCTCTGTCCGCAGCTAAAGGGCAAAAAAACGATCGTCGTAAACGTAAGCGGCAGGGGTGATAAGGATATGGATACCGTGATGAATTACAAAAAAGGAACGATTTATGGATAAGATCAAGACGGCCTTTGCGGGCAAAAAGGCGAACATCGGCTACATCGTGGCGGGCTACCCGAGCCCCGCGCACACGAAGGAGTTTTTGTCAAATTTAGACGAAAGCGTGATCGACCTGCTTGAGATCGGCATCCCGTATTCCGACCCGCTCGCAGATGGCCCCGAAATTTTTAAGGCGAGCTTTTCCGCGGTGCAAAACGGCGTAAATGCGGAGAAGGTATTTGAAATTTTAAAAGGGGTGCAAACGCGCAAGCCGCTTGTGTTTTTGGTCTATTACAACGTGATCTTTGCCTACGGCGCGCGCGAGTTTGTAGCGCAGGCGGCGCGCTATGGCATCAGCGGGCTAATAATCCCCGATCTGCCGTATGAGGAAAATGAAGAAATTTTCGTGCTTTGCGAGGAGTTCGGTATCGCGCTCATCCCGCTTATTAGTGTTACGAGCGAGCACCGCGCCGCGCGAGTTTTGAGCCGCGCGCGAGGCTTCATCTACGGCGTGGGCGCTATCGGCGTGACCGGAAGCAAGCAAACTCCGATCTCGCGCCTTAAAAATATGGTCGCCGATCTTAAAAAAATGAGCGATCTGCCCGTGGCGATCGGCTTTGGTATTCGTACTGCCGGCGACGTTCGCGCTACTAAAGAATACGCAGATGGCGCTATCATCGGCACTGCGATCGTAAATTTATGCGCGAACTACGGCGGGCGCGAGCTGCAAAATAAGATCGCCGAACTTTTTAACTAACGGAAAGAGCATGAAAAAGATATTTTTGATTTTAATCGCAAATTTTTGCCTCGGCGCCAATCTGATGCAATACGATCTTTTCAACCACGACGATAGCGTGGATATCGTCTTGGCGTTTGACTCCGCATATAAGCCCGACATCGTGCGCAGCGTCGATGGGCAGTCGATGAGCCTTATTTTAAAAGGGCTTGGCGGTGATGAGAAATTTAACGAGATGCGTACCAATCAAAAGGTCTTAAAAAGCTTTACGATCGCGCCTAAGGGCAAGGATATTGAGATAAATTTCCCTACCGGTGCCGATCTTTTAGTAGATGCCCACTCCCAAGACGATGATTTAAAGCTCATTTTGCGCGTAAAAAATCCCGCTTTCGATCAAAGCAAGATGAGCGTAAAGAGCGAGGCGAATGAAACGGCGCAAAGCAGCAGCAACGGGATTTCCGTGATGCCGATAATAGTAGCGTTACTGCTTGCGGCTGCGGCTTTCGTCGGCGTGCGAAAATTTTTATCGCATAAGCCGCAAAAAAGTATTGACGAGACATGGCGGGTTTTTGAAGACGACGCTAGCATGGATAGCGCTGACGTGGACGAAGCGGGCATAGATGAAATTTTAAACGACTCCTCTTTTAAAAATCAGAGCGGATCAAAGAACCCAAATTATTCTGACGCGCAAGAGTTTGCGAAGAAAGATGAAGCCTCTGCTTTAAATTCCAAAAATTCTAACGACTTAAAAAACGTAGATAGCGCAGATTTTTTAAGAGGCGAGAACGTGAGCGAAGAGAGTGCACACGATAAATTTTACGATGAAGTTGCGCGTGCCGAGCGTTCGGAAGCTACGGAGGCGGACGAAAACTATGAGAGCGCCGAGAATATAAGAGCAGCGGATAAAATTTCGCCGCTTAAAGTAAGCTCTGCCGAGAGTGGTACGATGGAATTTCGCGAGGGAGCAAAAGAAAGATCGGATGCAAAAGAGCCCAAGGTTTCGGCATTTAGAAGCATTTTAGAAAATGAGCTGCTTAGCTCGGATACCGCAAGACCTAGCGACGTGCGAGTAGAGCTGGTGCGCGAAATCGACGAAAATAATGCAGCCGTAGTGCTAAGCTTCGCAGGCAAAAAACATCTAGTGGTGTTAAAAAGCTCCAACGCTATCGATTGATGAGGCGTGGAATTTCGCAGCTTGCGGGCTTTACGACCCATAAAATTTTTGCAGTTTGTTAAATTTTAAAAATTGCGGAATTTTATAGCGCTAGAAATTTATGCCACATTTAAGCCTCATTGCCAAAAGGTCGCGATGAGGCTTAAATTTAAAAAGAAAGAGGGCGAAAGCTCGGGTAAGTTTTAAAATTTAACCCGCGCTTTGCCCATATAAGCTTAATCTAAAATCTTACTTCCAAATCGACGTAGAAATTTCGTCCAGCACCCACCACCACAGTCTCGCGCGTGCGGTTTGCGTTGATATAATGCTTATCGAAAATATTATTTACGCCAAAGCCTACATCCGCGCCGTCAAGGACTGGAATAACGCCGTTTTTGATCTTGTAGCTTCCTCTGAAATTTGCGATCGTGAAAGCTTTATCGACGTAAAAATATTCCGTTCTGCGTGCGAAATAGGAAGCGGGTTTAGAATGAGGCTTAAAATAGTGGCTTACCTCAAAGCCTAAATTTAAATCGTGCAGAGGCGAGTAGAAAGCGTGCGCGCTTAACTTTTTGGCGTGATTGTTTATATTTTCGTGCGTCTTTTTATTGTAAATTCTAAGTCGCTCGAAGCTCGCGCCGAAATCAAAGTCCTGCGTTTGGTAGTTTGAGCTAAACTCAAAACCATGCCTTTTGGCTTGATCGATATTTTGATACTGCCCGTATTGTTGCGAAAAGCCGCCCGGCGGCACGCCAAGATGTGGTAGCGCCTTTATGCCGATCATATCTTCGATCTTGCCGTTAAAGTAGATAAATTTCATATCGAAGTGATCGTCCGTAAAAATTTCATCCTGTTTAAAGCTAAATCCGACCTCGTACTCTTTTACGGTCTCGGGCTTTAGATCGGGATTTGGGATGTAATAATAATGTATGTTCATCGGCCCTGATTGCGATGTCTCGTGCGGAGTAGGCGCGCGGAAACTCTCGCTGTATCCCGCTAAAAGCGTAAATTTATCAAAGAGCGTATAGGCAATCGCCGCGCGCGGAGAAAATCTGGAATCTTTAAATTTAGCCGATCTGCCTTTGATGTCGCGATCGAATCTATCGTATCTACCGCCTAAGGTAAGCTCTAAATCATCGTGCAAGCGGATCAAATCCTGCGCGAAAAGCCCGTAGCTATTGTATTCGTTCGGAAAGGAGGCAAAATCCGATAGCACGCCGTTTAGGATATAGGTCGCATCCTCTTGCCGCTTTTCGTAATCGCCGCCGAAAGCAAAGCTGTGGTTTAAAAAGCCCGTATCAAATTCCGAGATATTTTTGATCTCCAGCCCCTTGCGATCATCTTTATTGGCGTAATCTAGCGTGCCCGTAGGTTGTTGATCTTTATAGCCTCGCTTATACTCGGCTCTGCTTTTATAGGCCTTAAAAGACATATCCACTAGCGGGCTTTGCGGCGTGAAATTCCAATCAAAAACATAATCTCTCTGGCTTAAATTTCCATGTACGAAGAGATCCTCCTCGTTTTTCCATAGCGTTTGCCAGACGGTGTGTAAATTTTCGTCGTAATCAAAGGCGCTGAAGCTTATGCGGTGATCGTCTAAGTTCGCGCCGATTTTGAAAAATCCTGTATCGATATGCTCGTTATTAAAGCTCTTGTCGTAGCCCTCGCCGTAGTGCGTACCGCCGTCTGCGAGCTTGATATTGCCGTAGCTTGCGCGCTTGCCGTAGAGTAAAACATCAATCGGAATTTCCTCGCCCTTGCCGTAAACCGCGCCGCGCGTGCTATGCATATTGTTTGATTCGAGCCTCTGCCCTAGCATCAAGCCTACGCTTTTGCCCTCGCTTAGATAATCGCTCGCGCTTTTGGTTTGCATATTTACGATACCGCCGATCGCGCCCGAGCCGTGCAGCACGGACGAGGCGCCCTTTATGACCTCGACGCGCTTTAGGATGTCGCTATCGGTGCGGAAGGATGAGATCATATTGGAGTAAATTCCCACGCTCCTGCGCACGCCGTCTTGCTTGATGATGACGCGCTCGTCGCTTTGATATCCAAATCCGCGGATCTGAAACTGCCTGCCGATCTGACGCCCCATATCCATGCTGCCGTCAACGCCCGGTATCTGCATGATCGAATCGATCACGTTGGTTTTGGCTTTCATATCCTTGGGGGTTAAAATTCCGGCCGAGCCCGCGTATTTTAGGTTATCGACCGCGCTTACCGTCGCTTGCACGACGATTTGACCCAGATCCTGCGACTTCGTGGCGTTGTTTTCGGCCGCATTTGCTACGCCTATCGCGCCTATAGCAAGCGGCACCAATAAAATTTGCTTTTTCATACCCCGACCTTTAAAATAAAATTGAAATACATTATTATATATCTACATACTTAATTAAGGTTGAAATTTAATTTCAAAAACATTTGAAATTTGTTTTTATTGGCAGCAAGCATTGTACCTCGTCTGAGCCATTTCTGCGTTTTGGCTGCGTCT
This sequence comes from uncultured Campylobacter sp., assembly GCF_937981295.1. Classification (GTDB taxonomy): domain Bacteria; phylum Campylobacterota; class Campylobacteria; order Campylobacterales; family Campylobacteraceae; genus Campylobacter_B. Next base: position 95 of record NZ_CALJPC010000043.1, on the reverse strand, counting down.
TGTTTGTACTTTATCGCGCCGCTTCTGCGCCTGGGCTCCGCTTACGTCAGTTTGTATCGTGTTTCGTCTGACTGCCTCTGCGCTTTAGCTTCTCG
>NZ_CALJPC010000042.1 GCF_937981295.1 uncultured Campylobacter sp. | reverse complement strand
TTTTCTCGAATACGACACTGCCGCCGTCTGAGTTGCGGTACAAACTACTGGGTGGTCGCGAAATACCAATAGATAACACGGACTTCAATCAAAATTTTACGATTTATGCAAACGACGTAATGACGGTTATGTATGTTCTGACGCCTGCGCTGATGGAGAAAATTTTATATCTTAAACAGCTCGTGAAATCGAACATCTCGCTGAGCTTCAAGCAAAATAAAATTTACATCGCGATAGCCCGCGGTGCCGATAGTTTCGAACCAAGCTTGGATCAGCCGATACTCAATGCCCGCATCGCAAAGGATATCAAGGCGGATCTGGACGCGATGCTGCAAATCGTACAAATTCTAAAGCTGAATGAAAAAATTTGGACGTCTTAGCGTGCGCAAGGCGGAGCGAGGCAAGCGAGCAAAATAAGACAGGGCAAGGCGAGCAGATGAAGCGAGGCGGGGTAGAAGCAAAGCGACTAGATAAAACAAAGCGGGGCGAAATAGGCTGCTGTGGCAAAGCGAGCGAGCGCCGCGCGAACGCGATAAAATTCTGCGCGGGATTGCAAAATTTTAGTAATGGGATGAAATTTCGCGTGGGATTGCGAATTTTAGTAGCGGGATAAAATTCCGCGCGCGGTTTCGGCAAGATGGTGAAATTTCGCGTGAAATTTCGACAGGGTTTTGAGTCGCGGCGAAATCTTGTATAGAATTTCGGCGGAATTTTATGAAAAATTAAAATTTGCTTGCTATTGAGAGATTTTTTTGATATACTGCCGTTTCTTTTTGGCCCCGTAACTCAGTTGGTAGAGTGTCACCTTGACATGGTGGAAGTCGTTGGTTCGAGTCCAATCGGGACCACCATTTAAGTTATTTTTAAGTTATAATCACTTATTTTTACTTCCTGCTTAAATTGTTTTAAAATTTTAATCACTTCTTTTTCACGCACAGCACCTGTCTTAAAATTTAGTTATTCCGACATCTTTCATTTTTATTTTAGATATAATTTTTCCCGAAATACTATGAGATCGATTAACCGATCAATGAGATGAATTTTTATCGGCAACCGATTAAATTTAGAAAGGAGTCTCGGCGATATATGGGACAGTATGTTATAAAAACATTAGATTACTGCGCAGAAAAGGGGCTGCAGCTACAATGGGAAAAGGACTTTGTGATCTCTGTCGATGCTTTAGGAAACGAAGTTACTATAAGGGCAAATAAAAGCGGACTCATATCTCTTGCCAGGCATTTGCTTACTTTAGCGCAAGATTCCGTGCCGAAACATTCGCATATACATCTGGATGAGTATAATTCGCTTGAGGAGGGCTCGGCGGAACTTATAATCCAAAAAGATACCGAGCGATAAAGAGAAATTTATGCTGAAGAAAAGGCGACAATGAGAGAGAAACACATTGTAGAGTTATTATCCTCTGCAATCGAAGGAGACGGGATCATATCCGTAGTATTTAAATTTTTCCATATAGATTGGGGATACACGCTAGAGGAGCTCGATCTAATTATAAACTTTGGTATAAAAAATGGCGATCTCCTTATAGAAGATATGCATGATGAAAATAAGCACTACGATAAAATAGATTGGCGGCTAGATAATGTGTATCAAGAGATCGTTATGGTAGATATTTACAAATATATGCCATTGCTATTTTCCAAACATCCGACGGTACCGGATCCTTATAGGCAGTTCATTACGGAATGAAATTTGCGTATGACAGCACGGATAAAACTATAAAATTTAAAGGGTTAGGCGTATGGCGCAAAACGTTATAAATAAAGCAGATCACTACGAAAAGAAGCAGCAAAATGTCAGATAGAATCGGCTATTTTTTTCTTGGCGTAGTATTCTTTTTATACCTTATAATTTTTGCAGTAAATAAAAATATAAAGATAGGCGAGAAATATATTAAATTTGATGATGCGGGTATTTTATGGGTATTGCCCGCAACTGTATTTTTAATAGCGGGTATTTGCTTCTTTTACCTCGCCTTCCGCTCTGAAAAGAACATAAAAAGATATCCGAAGTATATGTGGTGTAAGGACTGCTTTAAATTTTACATGTACGAGGATGTCAAAGATACGGATCAAATTTGCCCGGACTGCGGCAAAAAGCTTACGGAGTATAATGACGGCGACTACTGGAAAAGAAACGCCTCCGAGCAAAGCGCTAAAACTCCGAAGATCAAAAGGCGTAAATTTAAAAAGCGATGAAATTTTGATTTGTTATACGAGGAATATATAAAAATGCTAAATAGAATTTTCGCATTAATCGGATTTTTTGCTTTTTTTACATGGGGATTGGCGGCCGCTTTATTGGGGAAAGTCGATATAAAACCTGGCTTTATGGCATCGGTAAAATTTGATAGCTCGCATCTGCGTATCATCATAGGAATTTTATGCTTTGCGGCGTGCGCTTTCTTTTTATATCTCGCATTTCGCCCTGAAAAAAGCATAAAATATTATCCTAAATTTATGCGCTGCAAAGGGTGTCTTAAATTTTATAATTTCTCGGATGTTAAAGATAGAAGTGTTTGCCCTAAATGCGGAGGCGAGCTGCAAGATTATGCCGAGATAGAAAAGTGGAATCAAATAGAAAAGAATAAAAAGCTTGAAAGATACTATAAATTTGAAAAAGAGTGGCTAAAGATGATAAAAAAACAAGGGAGCGAGAAATAAAATGCTAAATTACAAAAATATCGGTTCTATTTGCGAGCTTGACTCTTTGTCTAAAAGCAGCTCGGATATATATTTGCTTATCGGATCGCACTTTATGGATAAGATAGATATCTTTAGCAATATCACAACGGATTTTTTTATAGGCGTCAAATGGATATTCTTCTACGCAGAGAAAGCGTCGCAATTAGAAGATATCTTTGATAGTTTTATAGAGCGGCACGATTTATTGGATATCGTTACATTGTCATACGGAATCGATGAAAAAACAGAGCTTGTAAATCTATTTTTATCTAAGATTACTCCAACAACTATGGGCATATCAATATTAGATGAGAAAAATGCCGTTGAAAATGATCTATTGTGCGAAATTCTAAAAGGCGTAAATAATAAAAATGGCGATAAAATTTAAAATGAGGTGAAATATGCAGCAAAATGAAGAGTTGTATTATTTAATAGCTGGATTTCTATACGACTGGTGCGATATAGAGCTGTTTTGCGATGAATTTTATAAGATGTATGATTTGGAATCGCAATATTGCGCAACCAATAAAGCGGAAGAGCAGGCATTAAAAGAATTGGATATGATGACGGGTAGATTTTCTGAGTTTGATGAAGATTTTAAAAAGGCTCCTAACGTATTTTTTAAAGAAGGCGAGATAAGGCAAAAGGCAGAAGAAATTTTTCGATTATTTTCTAATATCAAAATTTCAAAAGAGGAATTTTTTAGATTTTTGAAAGAGCAGAGAGGGCTAAATTTTCCGATTGGCGTTGATTTGGGCGAAGGCTATGTAATGTGCCCGAATTGTTCCAACGCAATGAAAGTAGATAAGCGTCAAAGCGTGATTACATGCGATAATAAATATTGTATCGCTATGTTTGTCAATCCTTTAGCGAAATTAACGCTTGCAAAGATCGAGAGTACGAAATACAATAGCCAAGAAGTCGATTAACAGGCACAAGCGGATAAATCTTTGCTAAACTGCAAAAAGGAACACGATGCCAAGCGGAAAGGAAATTTACGAGAATTTTTTGTTAAGATTTTCGGACAACGAACGCGATATTATGAAAAATTTGGCGAGAAATATATATGAACTAAATAAAAGAGAGTTTATCATTGAGTTTGATGAAAATAATATATATAAAGTCAGATTTTATGATGATTTTGAAGGATGCTGCGATCCAGGTCTCGAAGAAGGAGAAGAGGGATGGGATGAGCTATTTTTTGGATTTGAATTTGTAGTTTTAGAAGTTTTATCTACGCGAGCTAAAAAATTTAAAAAAGGCGACTACATCGAAATCAACTACAAAAACTATCCCAAAATATTTGATATGGATAGAAATTTGATTTAGATACGATAAGCTTAATAGAAAAATTTATGGAGAAAAATGGATGCTTAATTTAGAAGAGCAGGAATTCCGCATAAAAAGTATAGCTCAAGATGTCATAAAAGAATGGGGTAAATATGATTTAGGCTCGAATGATAGAACATTCAAATTAAATTAGGTAGTAAAAAACAAAAAATAGGATTTTAATATGATAAAAAATGAATTTGAATTTTTAATTGCCTCCGTGCCGGATAGAGAAAAAGTAGTAGCCGAGATTTGGCATATGGACAGAGAGCCTTTAATACAGATCAACCATGAAACAAATAAGCTTTTAGTCGCTGCGACCGAGACTCAGCATAATATCAATTTTTACGAGCTTATATGGGCGCTATATGCTGGGGGATTATGGCTAAAAGATGGGAATCAAAGACCGAATTTTGCGGAGCAGTTTGAGAAATTTTCAAAAAGAAACGGAAGATGCTCGAAAAATATCTTTAAATTTACAAGATATGAGAATAAAGTGAGTATAGAACATAAAGGCAATCTAATAGCGCATGTCATAAAAGATGGCGACGCCCTATCGGTAGGTTTGTTAAATTTTGGATTTGAATTAAAAGACTGCGTAGAGCTCGAAAATTTCGTATGGGCTTTGCAAAATTCTAGGAAACTGCTAGATAGCGCAGTCGGCTAAATATCGCGACAAAAACATATATAAAGGATAATAAAATGACCGATTATTTCGCAAGAAAAGAGAGCGCGATAAAATTAAATAAGCTTTTGGGGTTAGATTCGACGGGAGATGAGCAAGATTGGGAGCTAGAATTAGCAGATATCGGCAAAATTACGTCAATGCTAAATTTACTAGAAGACAAGACATTAAATTTCCACGACAAGATTGCTCTGTCGCATTTAATTGTCGCTTCGTTTGAGAAAGAGGATGAAGAGCTAGGCACAGTAGACAAAGATAGGGTTAAAATATTTGCCGACTTTCTGGACGATAACTTACAAATCAAAAATATCATACGAGAATATTGGATAGTTGCGTATGGGAATTTGAATAGAAATTTAGCCTATTTGATATTTGGGGATAAATAAAGATATTAAATTTGTGAAATTCTAAATATAAAATTAAGTATAAAGAAAAGATGGCTAAAATTTTGTCGAGATCGTCGATATAGGTAGAAATAAAGGATAAAATAATGCAGCCCAAAATTAGGAATTTGTGTTTATCGTTAGAAAATAGAATTTTAAATCTACATCCTTTTAATCCCGAGCAAGTATGCTGCTGCATAGCGACATGGTTTATTGAAAATAAAATTTTGTTTCTTATGAAAGAATACGACGGTTGCGGTTTGGACGAGCTGTTAAAGTTAAATTTTAAAGATTATCCTACCGAGCTATCGATTTACGGCGACGGAAAAGCGAAGGATCTCTTTGGCGCAAAGATCATCAAATCGGACAGATACCGCTTGATAAATAAAATTAAAGCGCTGAAAGATCAAAAGAGCTTAAGACTGGTCTACGAGGAATTAAACTCGATTGTATTTGATAGCTTGGTAGTTAGCGTGGATTTGGACTTGGCGTGCGAATGCCCGCAATGGTCGCCTAGCGATTATAGAGTTATGTTAAACGAAGCGACGGACAAAATCGTTTTTGCCTGTATAAACTGCGAGAAGAAATTTTATCCGTATACTCTTACCGAGTGCCAAATAGATTGTAATCTTACTATTCCTAAACGCGGATATTTTATCAATTAACTATTTCAATCATTTCTTTTATAGCCAACTTTGGTATCCAAGAAAGAAGCGGACGACAAGGGTTTAAATTATTTAACCCAGTCTAAATTTAACTCGCCTCGGCGCATTAAATTTCACGATCAATTTGTTCCGGGCGCTTGGGGTAGGACATTGCCTAGCTAGGGCGCCCATGCATCGCTAAGCCCGAGCGCCGTTAAATTTCAAATTTAAAACTGTCCGAAAAGATCGTTCAGTGCCTCGCTGATGCTAGGATGCGTAAAAATTTGGTTTTTGAAAAAGTCCGCTTTTGCGCCCAGCGCCATGGCAATCGCCAGCTCATTAACGATCTCGTGCGCGTTTACGCAGTGAAGCGCCGCGCCTAAAATTTCGCCGCTAGCTGCGTCCACGACCGCTTTCATCATTCCCTCGTCGTGCGCTACGACTTTGGCGCCGGGTACCGCCGCCATCGAAAGCTTAAGCACCTTGATCTCACGCCCGCTCGCTCTTGCTTTACGCTCGCTAAGACCGATGCGAGCTAGCGGCGTGCGGGTAAACAGCACGCTTGCATGCGGCGTGCGGTTTTTCGTAGTGCGCGCGCCATCTCCGAAAAGCACGCTAAAAATGATCCTAAAATCATCCAGGCTCGTGTAGGTAAACATCTCGCCGCCGCGCACGTCGCCTGCTGCGTAGATGCTCGCAACTGAGCTTTGCAGATGCTCATTCGTGATGATATTGCCGTGCGCGTCCGTCTGCACTCCCGCAGCGGCTAAATTTAGCTCGCTCGTATTCGCGCGACGCCCAAGGGCGTATAAAAACGCATCCGCCGCGACTACCCTGCTCTCGCCCGCGAGGTTAAATTTTAGCTCTCTATCGTTTAAACTCAAAAACTCGCAGCCCTCGATAATCTCCACGCCTTGGGCCTGCAGAGCGGATTTGACGCTGGCAGCCACGTCCTCATCTTCGTTTTTCATAAATTTCGATCGCATCAGCACGCTTACTTTCGAGCCAAATCCCGCAAACATCGAGGCAAACTCAAGCCCGATAAATCCGCCGCCGATGATTACTAGATGCTTCGGCAGGATCTTTAAATTTAAAATTTCTTCGCTACTATAAGCGATCTGCGAGCTTACCTCAAAGCTAGGCTCGACCTCCCTCGAGCCCGTATTTACGACGATCGTTCCTGCTGAAATTTCACGCGTTTGTCCGTCAGGACTTAGCACGCGCACGGAATTTGCGCTCGTAAATGAGCCTTCGCCGTCGATTACGTCGATATTCGGGTTACCTTTTAGCATGGCTAAATTTTTCGCCCTCAGCGCCTCTACGAGCTCGTCCTTTTTCTGCATGCTCAGCACGAAATACTCTCCGAGCACGCTGAAATTTACGAAGCCTGCTTCCTTGCTCGCCGTAACTAGCCGCTTGGTCGGGATGCAGCCTACGTTGATGCAGGTGCCGCCGTACATCTGCGGCGAGCGCTCGATGAGAGCGACCTTTTTGCCCAGCGCGGCGGATTTTGCGGCAAGGGTTTTGCCCGCCTTGCCAAAGCCTATTACGATGATATCATAATCCATTTTTTATCCTTTTGATCTAAAATTTCGCGGGATTATAAGAGGTTTTATTAAATTTAAAATCTGCGTGGCGCAAATTTAAAGGCGCAGGCAAGAGGCGCGAAATTTAACGGCAAAATTCTAACTTCGGCACAGAATTTAATACAGAAAATAAAAATTTCAGCTCTAATCGTTTCAAAAATTTTGCATCGATAGAATTAAAATTTTAAGCGCGGGATACGTGGCATTTTATAGCGCTTGGTAACGGATAGAATCCAAGCTACAAAATCCAAGTCCCAAACCGCTCATAAAATTTAAAGGTGCAAAAAGCGCGGAATTTACGCCGTAAAATTCCACCACTAGCGCTTTTTTACGCCTAGCAAAAACATATCGATGCGGTCCTTGATTAGCTCGCTCGCTTTAAAATTTAGCTTTTCGTCGAAAAACAGCAACCTACTAAAATGCGGCTCTCTAAGCAAAAAGCAAAAATATAGCGCTAGGCTTTTTGCCGTGCGTCCGGGCGCAAACTCGTCCGCATGCGCCGCCAAATACTCATCTAGCGCATTCGGTGAACCTAGCACGCCGCTTTTTAAAAAGATTTTTGGGCTCTCGCTAAGCGCGCCGTTAAAGCCGCTGAAAAGTATCAATCGATAGAATTTTATTGCCTCCGGAGCGAAAAGAAACTCCAGATAAATCCCTGCAAACTCCTGCAGATACTCACGCAATTTTAGGTCTTTGTTGATTCGCATGCGCTCGTTCATTCGCTCGTCGAGCTTTTTACTTTGCAGTTCGATGATGCGCAAAAATAGGCTTTCTTTGTTATCAAAATACTTATAAACCGACGATAGCGAGCCGCCGCTAAGCTCGATAATATCGCTTAAGCTCGTAGCCTCGTAACCTTTGGCTAAAAACAGCTCCAGCGCCGCATCTAAAATGAGCTTACAGCGAATTTCGGATTTTTTATATTTAGGCGATTCGGGCATTTCGCCTCCTTTGAAATACTAAAATTTTTTGTAAGTGTATAAAAAATATACTTAATTAAGCAACATTATTGGGCTAAAATTTTAAAACCTCAGCAAAAAAATAATTTTACGCGGCTTTTGCAAGCGAGCGGAATTTATCGCGCACCAGCTGCGGTAAAGCGGAATCTATCTTCGTAAACGAAGCGTTTAATGCCTATTTTAGGCAAATTTAGCAATAATTACCTAAAACGCTAAAAGGCATCTTTGTATGAAAAAAGTCTCAATCGGCGAAGCAGCCGAAATTTTAGGTATTTCAAAAGAAGCCGTCTACAACCGCATCCGTAGAAATTCCTTGCGCGCCGAGGAAAGCGGAGGCGTACGCTACGTGCTTTTAGATGATGAAATGCAACAAAGCGAGCCCGCTTTGCAAAGCTCTGCGAAAAGCTCGCGCGCCAGCGGCGCAGCTGGTACCCAAAGCTTCATCGACTATCTCATCAAAGAAATCTCCGAGCTAAAAGGTAAAATCGAAGCACTGCAAAGCGATAAGGACAGGCTTCACAAAGAAAAAGAGGAAATTTTAATCGCCTCGAAAGATGAAATCAAGCTGATGTATAAGGAACGCGACGAGAAGCTCAGGTATTTTTTGTCGTTTTTCGACAAACCGTTGCTTTCGAGCAAAAGCCGCGAGGCCAAACCCTACGATGTCGAAATCAAAGAAAAAACCTTCGATCGTAGCGAATGGACGAGCCTTGCAAAATTCGTAAAATCGCTCAAACGCAAAAAGCGCCTCAAAGCGCAAAGCCTAATCATCGAAAACATCGGCAAGAGCGAGTTTATCCGCGTCGAGGGAAACGAGCTTTTGATAAATCAAAGCTTAGATATAAAATCATTGAAAGGAAAAAAATGAAACTACGCAAAATCGCGGCATACGCGCTAGCAGGAGGCTTCGGCCTCGTTACGGCGGGCTCGCTAGCGGGCTGCGACGATAAGGAGCAGGAGCAAAACGTCCGCTTACAAGAGGGCGCGCTCGTGCGGCTCGAAGAGATCGCGCCGGGAAAATATAAAATTTTAGAGGAATTTCCGAGCGAAAAGACCCAGATCATCTTAAAATCGCTCGACGGCACGGAGAGAATTTTAAGCGATGAGGAAACCAAAGCCCTTCTTGCCGAAGAAAACGCCAAAATCGACGCCGGCACTTCAAATTTAACCAACCAAAACGCGCAGCTTAGCAGCGGCGGCATGAGCCTGGGCGAAGCGATCTTGGCAAGCGCCGCGGGCGCCATCATCGGCTCGTGGATCGGCGGCAAGCTGTTTAACAACCCAGCCTATCAAAGCCAGCGCCAAACCGCCTACAAAAGCCCGAGCGCCTACTCTAGAAGCGTCGATAGCTTCAATCAAGCAAAGCAGCAAAACGCCAAGGCGCGAAGTGGCAAGAGCGGATTTTTCGGCGGAAGCAAGAGCGGCAAGAGCGGCGGATTTTTCGGCGGCTAAGCGCGCTTTGAAATATACGGCG
>NZ_CALJPC010000041.1 GCF_937981295.1 uncultured Campylobacter sp. | reverse complement strand
AGCGGCAAGAGCGGCGGATTTTTCGGCGGCTAAGCGCGCTTTGAAATATACGGCGACTCTGTGCGACGAGTTAAATTTAGCGCGTAGAATTTTAAAATTTGCGCCAAATTTAGCATTGATTTGACGCAGGTTTTTCAAAAACGCGCTGTAAAGCTCGGCTAAATTTTATCGCTTCTGCCGCGCATGATCCGCGTCGTCTGCGTGCCGTTTAAATTTAGCCTCGAGCATCTTTTCGTGCGGCTAAAATTTACGCGCGACCGCCGCATATGATCTACGCTGATTAAATTTTGCCGTGCGCCTTGCGCGCTTTAAATTTACGCGAAGGTATGCGTATCAAAACTAGCAAAAGCCGCAAAAATCGCGGCGCAGATGAGTTAAAATTTTAAAAAAAGGATAAAAATGCAACTAAAAAAGATAACGCCGTTAAGCAACGAATATCTCGAAAAGCTCGGCTTTTACTGGCACACGGACGCAGACGAGACGCCTTACGTCAGCGACGAGATCGTGCGCGTGAGCGCTGCGGAGGCGGATGCGTATTACGAAGCGGCGAACGAGCTATACGAGATGTTTGTCGCGGCCGCGCAGCACGTCATCGACAACAACCTTTTCCACGAGCTCGGCATCCCCTTCAACCTCGTAGATCTAATCAAACAAAGCTGGGAAAACGAGGTGCACTGGCACCTATACGGGCGCTTCGATTTCGCGGGCGGGCTGGACGGCAAGCCGATCAAGCTGATAGAATTTAACGCCGACACGCCCACGGCGGTGTTTGAGACGGCGATCATCCAGTGGGCGATGCTGAAAGAAAACGGCATGGACGAGGCGAGCCAGTTCAACGACCTCTACGACGCGCTGCGCGATAATTTCAAGCGGCTCGTGGTGCTTGACGGCGAGCTCGAGGACTTTTCTAAATTTTACGAAGGGTGGAAAATTCTATTTAGCAGCGTCGCGGGCAACGTCGAGGACGAAAAGACGACGAAGCTTTTGCAGCAGACCGCGGAGGATGCGGGCTTTAAGACGCGCTTTGCCTACGTGGACGAGGTGGAATTTAACGACGAAGAGGGCGTGTTTTTTGACGGCGAAAACTACGAGTATTGGTTCAAGCTGATCCCTTGGGAGGCGATCGCGATCGAGGAGGGCGAGCTCGCGCTCATCTTAAAAAACATCGTGCAAAATCAAAAGGCGATCATTCTAAACCCCGCATACACGCTGCTTTTCCAAAGCAAGGGGATTATGAAAATCCTGTGGGATCTGTATCCGAACCACCCGCTGCTGCTGCAAAGCTCCTTTTCGCCGATCATCGGCAAAAAGATGATCAAAAAGCCGTTTTTGGCGCGCGAGGGGGCGAACGTGGCGATCTTTGACGCGGACGGCAAAAAAATAGAGGAAAACGGCGGCGAGTATGAAAATCAGAAATTTTTATATCAGGAATTTTACGAGCTGAACAAAGACGAGCGCGCCCAGAGCTACCAAGCGGGGGTGTTTTTCGCATACGAAGGCTGTGCGCTGGGCTTCCGCAAGGGCGGCGAGATACTCAATAATCTCTCAAAATTTGTGGGGCACTACATCGAGGACGCGAAGTAGCGGCGTGGCAAATTTTATAAAATTTGAGAAATTTTAAGGCGGCGGCTCTTGGCGATAAATTTGGCGGTAAGGCTATCGCGGCGGTAAATTTTATCGCTCGGCGGCGGCGAAATTTAACGTAGCGGCGCGACCAAAATTCTGCGCGGATAAAATTTTGAGTAGATCAAATTCACGTGAACTAAAATTCCGCGTAGAGCAAGTTTTGCGCGAGCTAAATTTTAAAATTTAAACGCGAACGGCAGCAGCGATTAAATTTGTCTCTCGCTTCGGCGCAAATATTTAGACGCAGGTTTCAGCGGCGGTAAAATTTACCGCCTGCTTCGGCATGAAATTAGAATTTTAAAATTTAACGCCGCGCGCGCTGCGAGCATTAAATTTTGCGAGGGCAGGATTCACGATAGTTAAATTTTGCGAGAGTAAAATTTTGCAGGTTAAAATTTACCGTTTAAGCGCCGTGCTCCGAATCGCGCAATGGAATTTAGCGGCTAAATTTAGCCGCGCTGCTACGACTTAAAATTTTTAAACGCAAAGGGGAAAATATGAAAATCGTATGTTTGGATGCCGCGACGCTGGGAGGCGATGCCGATCTTAGCGAGATCGCGAGCTTAGGCGAGTTTGAAAGCTACGAGATGACCGAGCCTGCGCAAACCGCGCAGCGCCTAGCCGGTGCCGATGTCGTCATCACCAACAAAGTCCTAATCACGGACGAGATCATGGCGCAAACCGCGCTTAAGCTGATCTGCGTAAGCGCCACGGGCACGAATAATATCGACATGCAGGCAGCGCAGACTCGCGGCATCGCGGTGAAAAACGTGGCCGGCTATTCGACGAACAGCGTCGTGCAGCAGACATTCGCGTCGCTGTTTGCGCTAACCAACGCGCTCGGATACTACGCGGATTACGGTAGCAGCGGCAAATGGTGCGAGAGCGAAATTTTTACTCACATTGACGCGCCGATCAGCGAAATTTACGGCAAAGAATTCGGCGTCATCGGGCTTGGACAGATCGGCGCAAAGGTTGCCCGCATCGCCACCGCGTTCGGCGCAAACGTGAGATACTGCTCCACTAGCGGCGCGAATGATAGCGGCGAGTTTGCCAGAGTGGGCCTGGACACGCTTTTAAGAGCATGCGACATAGTCTCGATCCACGCCCCGCTAAATGAAAAAACGGCGGGATTGATCGGCGAGACGGAGCTTGCGAAGATGAAAGAGGGGGCGATCTTGATGAATTTCGGCCGCGGCGGCATCGTAGATGAGGAGGCGCTGGCTCGCGCCGTGGACGAACGAGGCTTGCGCACGGCGCTTGACGTGCTGCAAACAGAGCCGATGAGGGCAAATCATCCGCTTTTGCGTGTGAAAAATCGCCGCAATGTCGTCATCACGCCTCACATCGCATGGGCGAGCATCGAGGCTCGCAAACGGCTGATAAAAATGATCGCGCAAAATATCAGGGATTTTATGAGCGGTAAATGAATGCAGTTAAAACGCCGAAGCAAATTTAACAAAATCAAGATGCGGCACAAGGCCCACAAAGACTCTGCACGCAGTATTTCAAAGCGCTGTATATAAAATTTTATTAACTGAAAAGAAGCGATACCACTTCGGATAAAATTTTAAATTTACGCCGCGGATAAGCTATCTCTCCGCTTTGAATTCGTAGATTTATCTTTTCTTATAAATTCTTTTTATGCTCATCCAAAATCCCGTAACTATAAAAAATAACACTGAAATCGCCGCTACGCAAAATAAGAACTTACCCGCCTCGCCGAAGATATAGCCCGAATGCACGCTCAAAACGGCTTTATGTATAGCAAACGGGCGCGGCATGGTGCTTTTCGCATCATCATAGCGAGCATGCCGCAAGATGCCCTTTTTAACGTTTACACTCATCGTATTCATATGCTCTTCGCCCTCCTCGCCTTTATCGAAATAAAAGATCATAAAATTTTCTCCATCTTTTTGGGCGATAATATTGAAGAATTCGTAGTTTTCACCGCATTCACGCTTAAAAATATCAAATGCCGTCTGAAAATTTAAAATTTTATCTTCATCCTCGAGCGAAAATCCTCGCACTTCAGTAAAGCTCGTTTTTCTAAAAATTTCCTTTTCCCCTAGCGCTCTGTTGGTGATTTTGGCTATCCAATCATACGACCAATAAAGCCCACTAGCGCTTATCGTAAGCAAAACGGGCAGCAGCAAAACTCCGACCGCGCCGTGCAAGCTATATAAAAACGTGTAACCTCTCGCTTTAAAATTTATCCTAAATGCGCGTAAAATCTTTCCTCTAAAGCTAGGATAATAGATCACCACGCCTGAAATTAAGACTAAAATAAACATAACCGTGCTAAGCGCCACGATATTTTTACCTATTAGCCGCAGAGCTTCGTTTTTGCTTAGCCCAAATCCCAGATTGGTATGTAGGTTTAGTATTACGCCGATAAACGTATCGCCTATGTTTTCCGAAGTAATTTCGCCGCTATAAGGATCTATAAAATATGATTTAAACTCGCCGCTAGAATCTGTGCCGGAAAGCCTAATCGCCTCATTTTTATTGTGAGGAATTCTATAATAACTGAGCGTAAAACCGGGCTTGGCTTTTCTGAAAATATTTAAAATTTTGGCGGGCTTAAGAGCGTCTTTTTCGCTCGGGCTCACGAAAGATTTGCTTTGATTTAACGCATCTATAATCTCGTCGTGATACGAGATAATAGCGCCGCTAAGGGCTACGATCAAGATCGGCACGCAGCATATAAGCGTCAAAACAAGATGGACGTTGAACCAAAATTTTTTCCTTTTTAGAATCGCCATTAATTTCCTTAAATTTTAAATCCGCGGACGAAATTTATGCGCCGCGAATTTAAAAGTTCACGTTAAATCCAACCTGCGCCTTCATCCCGTCTACGACCATCATTTGGTAATTTCCCGAGCGCGTTAGTACAAATTCGTTGAATATGTTATAAAGCGTAAAATTTAAACTTGCGTCTTTTGTAACTTTATAGCTCGCGCCCAGATCAAAAAGCGTGTATGAGCGGATATCCTCATCGTAGCTTAGGCTATCGCGCGTCCTACTATAATAATTTATTTGCGACCATAAGTTTAGCTTGGAGCTTACGTCGTAATCAAATCCTAGCTTTACCGAATGGATTGGAAAATTATTTAAGGTTTTGCCCTTCTCGCTACCCGTTTTTTGCTCGGATTTCGTATAGGCGTAGTTTGCATGCAGCTTCAAATTATCTAAAATTTGATAATCGCTACTTAGCTCTAGACCCCTAACCTCGGCTTCTCCAATGTTTATAGTATCCCAAATTCCGCGTCTGTAAGTTTTGCCGTTATGTACGCAAGGATTTCCCGGTCTTGGACGGCAAATTAATTTAGTAGAAATTCCATCTTTGATTTCGGTATAAAACGCAGTAGCGCTAAAGTTAAATTTATCGTTATCGTCATAAGAAAACCCGCCTTCGTAGCTTATGCTGCTTTCAGGCTTTAAAGAGCTTCTGCCGATCTGCGCTCCCTGGCCTCCTGCAAATGGCAGGGCAAGGCCCTCGCTACGCTGCTTAATATCCGGAGTTGAATATCCCGTCGAAACGCCGCCTTTAATAGAAAAACTTTCGTTTAAACGATAAACGGCATAAGCGCGCGGCGATATATGGCCGCCATAGTCCTTATCGCGGTTATATCTGATTCCGCCGGTTAGTGTTAAATCGTCAGTTAGATAAAAATCATCCTCGCCGTAGATCGAATAATCCCATCTTTTGACATTTGCCTCATCTGCGGTAGTGGCGGCTTCGTTTAATCTCTCGCTTCGGTATTGCACGCCCAAACTCAAAGCATTTGAATCGAAAAAATATGAGCCTTTAGAATTTAGCGTAGTCGTTCTAAGACGCAGATCCTGGGCGCCGCTTTCTTTCATGCTATCGTAATTTGCGTAGCTATCTATCATAAACTTATCGTATTTTCCCTGATGAGACAGGCTTGCGGTGTAGCCTTTCATATCCTCTTTCGCAATATCGTTATTGCCTCCCGAGGTTGTTCGCGTACGCCCATATGTACGCCTAAATTTATTATTTACTTTACGATAATCAAGCGTTACCTCATCGTTTTGCGTTACGTTATACATCAGTTTTGCGCCCATATTCGTCTCTTCATTATTTCTATTCGCATAAGGCTCTTTATCCTCTATCTTTTCAAAAAATCTGCCGTAAAGTGCGATACCTAGTACGTCTGGGACGATAGCTCCGTTTAGATAAAAACCCGTTTGATAATCACCTTTTATTTGCGATTTTTTAGCGAAAGTATAGTATCCGTTTACATTGCCGCTAAGCTCATTTGAAAAGCTCTTGGTGATGATATTTATTACTCCGCCCATAGCGTCGCTGCCGTAAAGCGAGCTCATAGGACCGCGGATAACCTCTATACGCTCTATCACATTTGCGGGAGGCAAGAAATTCTGGCTACTGCCAATACTTCTTAATCCTTTATAAGCGCTATCGCTAGTCGTAGGCTTGCCGTCGATTAAAATTTTCGTATATTTTTGAGATAGGCCTCTTAGGCTTATGCCTTTTCTCGATGCAGCGCCTAGCGTTGCGGTAAAGGCACTCGGTAAATCCTCTACCATCGCGGAG
The DNA here is from genome assembly GCF_937981295.1 of uncultured Campylobacter sp. Lineage (GTDB taxonomy): Bacteria > Campylobacterota > Campylobacteria > Campylobacterales > Campylobacteraceae > Campylobacter_B. The sequence continues at coordinate 16,021 of NZ_CALJPC010000041.1, read as the reverse complement.
ATATCTTGATAGTTGCGCTTTTGTATCTCTTTTTGCGTAAGAACGGAGATAGAAGCGGGTGCGTCTTGAATATTTTGCCGATAGCCCGTAGCACTGACTACGGTAATTTCACCCAAATTTACGCTTTTGTCCTGTTTTTCTATCTCACTCGATATCCCGGCTGTCGCTATAGCAGCAATCAGCGATAATTTATATATTACGTGCACAAACGCCCCTTTTCTTATTAAAATTTAAACTCATTTTACTATAATAAGATACGCATTATCAAGAAATACTAAACGGTAGAGGGATTTTTTTAAACGCTAAAGGGATAAGATGAGTAAAGAGATAAGTTTAGATGATTTTTTACAAAAAATATCTAACGACATTGAGCCGTCCAAGCAATGTGGGTATAATAAAACCGAGCTTGAAAGCGAAAGTATAAAATTCGACTTTAGCTCTTTTTATACGGGCGGAGAGATAGGATATTATAGCAGCGATATAATTTGCAGAGATTTCCTTTTGCATCGCCACGAGCGAGGTAGCCGCTATTCATTTTTATTTTTCAATACGGGCGAAAATCCTATCTGCTTCAGATCGGATAAAGATCAATTCGTTTTGAATAAAGGTGAGTTTTGGCTCGGAACTATGCAAAGCAAATTGCGTGGCGTTCACGAGCTTGAAAATAAACACTATAAAAGCTCATGCATAGCGCTTAGCACCGCTTTTGCAAATGAGCTGGGAATTTTAAAAAATTTGAATTTAGATCAGGCCGTTTGTATGAAGAAATTTAAAACAAGCGCCGTGCAAAATATCATCCTCAAAGAGCTCGAAAATGCCGCGATATACGACGGCAAAATGCGCGAAATTTTTATGGAAAGTAAAATTTTAGAGATGCTTTATAGAAGTTTTCATAAATTTAATGAGCCCGAAAATGCGCTTAATCTTGATGAAAATCGCATAAAAACAGTTCAAAAAGCAAAGAAAATATTACTCGAAAATATGCAAAATCCACCTAGCATTAAAGAGCTTGCTCATCTTTGCGCCACGAACGAATTTGCACTAAAAAGGGATTTTAAAGCATATTTTGGCACGAGCGTTTATGCAATGCTGACAAATGAGCGGCTTGGAATTGCAAAAGAGCTATTAAGTCTAGATCAAATCAGCGTAAACGAAGCTGCTAAAATGGTCGGATACAATAATTTATCGCATTTTTCTAAAATTTTTAGGGCTAAATTTAATATACTGCCGACGCAACTGAAAAAGGATATAAAATTTTACTACTCGGATTAGAATTTCTTACGACCGACTATCTTTTATAAGCCGCGTCCTTTCACAACCGCATATCAAAACATCATAAAATTTTATATCGCAACCGGGATCCGCAAAAATACGGAATTTAAATTATAAATGCCGCCGAAACCTTGGCGGCAAAAGTGAGTTGCGATCAAATATCGCAGCTGCGCGTATGTTTGGACGCCAAGGGGCGCCTTAAAATTTTAGATACATCTAAATTTAAAACAGGCTATAAACCTCGTCTAGTGTAAAGTGCTTTTTATCGATCTTACCGCCGTAGTATGGCTTGATATCCTCGTCAAAAGCCTTATGGAAAAATTTCGCTTTATACATTTTTACCAGGCTGCTATTGACCGCATCAAGCAGCTCGGTATTGCCCTTAGATAGGGCGACGGCGATATAATCTACCTTGCCGAGGTTGATGATTTTTGCATCAAGCGCGGCATCGTTTCTAGCGTATCCTAGCACTACGGTATTATCGTCAGCAAAGCCTATGCCCTCGCCAGCCTTTAGCCTAGCGACGCACTCATTCGCGTCGGCACATGTCGCAATCTCATAGCCCGCGTTTTTGAAGTGCTCCTCGGCAGTTGTGCCTTTAACGCTTAGAATTTTTTTATGCGCGATCTGATCGATTCTTGAAATATTATCATCCTTACGGCTTAGCACGCCAATTTGCACTGAATAATACGGGTAAGAAAAATCGACTTTCTGAACGCGGTCTTTTGTGACGGTAAGCTTGGATATGATGAGATCTACTTTGTTTTGCTCTAGCGAGGGGACGCGATCTTTAGATGCTACGGCGATAAAGTCGATTTTGATCTTTTTATTGCCGAATAGATTTTTGACTAGCTCGTTTGCCAAGTCAACCTCAAAGCCTTTTAGCGTGCCGTTATCATCGAAGCTAAACGGAGGCTGTGAATCTTGCAAGCCTATGCGAATTTCGCCTGCTTGCTTGATATCTGCTAATGAGTTAGCGCAAAGCGCGCCAGCACCTAGCAAAATACTTAGTAGAATTTTTTTCATATTTCGTCCTTTGAATTAAAACATTTTATAAAGATCATCTAACAAGAAATATTTTTTCTCAGCTTTTCCCTTGTAAAAAGGATCGATGCTGTCGTTAAAAATTTTCTTGAAAAAGCCGTTTTTGCTGAGCTTGACAAGCCCATCATTTAAGGCGTTTAGTAAGTCGTTGTTGCCTTTTTGCACCGCGATAGCTAAAAAGTCCGATGTGCCTAAATTCTTGATATTTACCTCTACCTTGCGATCTACAACCGAATAGCCCAAAACTACCATATTATCGTCTGCATAGCCGCTGCCGCGACCGGATTTTAGCGCACGGAAGCATTCGCTAGAACTAGCGCATGAGATAACTTTAAAGCCTTCCTTATTAAAATAATCAAAAGCCGTAGTGCCGGGTTCAGCTAAAATTTCTTTATCCTGTAGGTCGCTTATTGTCTTGATATTATCGTCGGTGCGAGTTAGCACGCCGATATTTACGCTAAAGTAAGGGTTTGAAAAATCCACTAGTTTCTCGCGCTCCTTCGTAACCGTGATGGCTGCGATATCCAAATCGACCTTGTTATCTTGCACGGCTGTGATACGATCATTGCCCAGAGTTACGACATATTCGATTTTGCCACCTTTATCGCCGAAAATTTCTTTCACGAGCTCTTCGATAAGCGAAATTTCAAAACCGCTATATCTTCCATCCTCGGAGACGCTAAGTGGCGGTAGTGAGCCGTCCACTCCGATACGAATGAGCCCTTTTTCTTTGATCTGCGCTAAAGAGTTAGCAAATAACGAACACGAAGCGATTAACAACGCAAATATAATCTTTTTCATAAAATTCCTTTAAATTTTACTAAAATTTCACAATCGAATAGAATTCTATCCATCGCCGCTTTAAATCAAAACAAGCTGTAAAGATCGTCCAGCAAGAAATACTTTTTATCAATGGTTCCTTTATAAAAAGGCTCAATACTCTCATCAAAAATTTTTGTAAAAAAACCCTTTTTACTTAGCTCGATTAGCCCCGCATTTACCGCGTTAAGCAGCTCGGTATTGCCCTTTTGCACCGCGATGGCCAGGAAGTCCGTCGAGCCTAAATTCTTGATATTTACTTCGACTTTGCGGTCGACTACAGCGTAAGCAAATACAAGTAGATTATCATCGCCGTATCCGTCGCCCTTACCCGATTTTAGGTCATTAAAGCATTCATTCGCGCTCGCACACGGTACTACGTTATAGCCCTGTTTCGTAAAGTAATCAAACACCGTAGTGCCGGGCTGCGCCAGTATAGTCTTTCCATTTAGATCGGAGACCTTTCTGATATTATCGTCGCTACGAGTTAGCACGCCGATATTTACGCTAAAGTATGGATCGGAGAAATCTACCAGTTTCTCACGCTCTTTCGTAACCGAGATTAGCGCGATATCTAAATCGACTCTGTTATCCTGTACCGCTTTTATGCGATCATCACCTACCGTTACGACATATTGTATCTTGCTGCCTTTATCACCGAAAATTTCTTTAACAAGCCCTTCGATTAAGAGTATCTCAAAGCCGCTATATCCGCCATCTTTAGCGACGCTAAACGGCGGAGACGAGCCGTCTATACCGATTCGAATAACCCCTTTTTCTTTGATTTGAGTCAAAGTGTTGCTAAAAAGCGAACACGCAGCCAGCATCAATGCTAGGATTATCTTTTTCATAGCATCCCCCTTTTTAAAAATTATAGCAAGCTATAAAGATCGTCCAGCAAGAAATACTTTTTCTCTGCAGTTCCTTTGTAGTAAGGCTCGATGAAATTATCGAACGAATTTTTGAAAAAGCCCTCTTTGCTTAGCTTGATTAGCTCGCCGTTTAGAAAATCTAAAAGCTCCGAATTGCCCTTTTTCACACCGATGGCTAAGAAATCCGAAGTACCTAAATTTTTGATATTTACTTCAACCTTTTTATCTAATACCGGATAAGCCAGCACGACTAGGTTATCATCGGCATACCCGTCGCCCTGTCCAGCTTTTAGAGCCTTATAGCAGGCGTTTGCGTTATCGCATCTGGCGATATTATAGCCTTGCTTTTCAAAGTATGTTTCTGCAGTACCGCCGCTAAGAACTAAAATAGTTTTATCTTGCAATTCATTTAAGGATTTAATCTTATCTTCGACGCGGGTTAAAATGCCTATATTGACGCTAAAATACGGGGTCGTAAAATCGATCTGTTTCTCACGCTCCGGAGTTACAGTAAGAGTTGCGATAACCGCGTCGACCTTATCTTCTTGTAGGAATTTTATACGTTGATTTGCAAGTACGGAGGTAAACTCCACCTTTCCGCCCGATGGAAGCATATCTTTAGCGATGGCGTTTGCCATATCGACCTCAAAGCCCTGATGCACACCGTCTTCTATCTTGCTAAACGGCGGCTGTGCGTCATAAACGCCTATTCTAAGCACTCCGCTACTTTTGATCTCGGAGAGCGATCTGGCGCAAAGCGCACTACTGGCCAAAGCTGCTACGAGCAGACTTAAGAGAAATTTCTTCATCCTTTTTCCTTTCTCATAAATAATTTCAAAACCATTGCCACGGCTACGGAAAACCTCAAAATCCCGCCCGAATGGCAAGCAGACATTAAATTCGCCTACAGGCGAAAAGCAATTTTAGCTTTTTATATCTTCAATGATTATTAAATAGTAAGTAAAGTCGTCAAATAAATTCGCTTTTTCATTGTTTGCTTCGATTTTGCGCGAGTTTTTTTAGAGTTTTCATCCGCATCCTAGCGATAGAATTTAAAATTTTTAAAATTTTACAAAATTTTAAAGCCACAGAATTTTACAAAATCTTAAAGCTGCAGAATTGGGCGAGATATTTTATGAGTGCTTTAAAGCTTGCGATGAAATTTTAAAATTTTATGAGATCAAATCTTGCAGATTGCATTTGACAAAACAGCACAAGAAAGGAGTGAAATTTTAAAATTTCGTGCTTTGGCGCAGACGCGGCGGAATTTAAAATTCTTAAATCCCTACGCCCGCTCAATAAATTGGAATTTTAAAATTTTTAGCAAACGCCGTATTTTAAAAGCAAGCAAAATTAAATCTTTGCCGCGCTATAGAATTCCACGATAAAAGTGCGCGGCCAGCGCTAAATTTTGCGCTATAAATCATACTACAAACATCAGCTTGGCGCAAAGCACGATGATGAAGCCGAATACAAAAGCGATTTTATGGATATTTGCTCGTAAAAATTCAGGCGCGGGCCTTCCCATCGCGCGGCAGCTCAAATTTATCGCTACGCACGCGGCGATGATGAGCGCGAGCGCAACTTTTAGCATAAATATTTTTTGAAGCGGCGTGCCGAAATACCCGCCGTTAGCGCTTCCGACCCAGCGGCTCATCATCATTCCGCCGGTGATTATCAGCGTAAAAAGGCAAACCGGCATGATCTTAATCGCGCGCGAGCCGATCGCCTTTTTAACGCGCTCGTAGTCCGCGCCCAGCGCGCTTTTAAGCCGCGAAAAAATCACGACGTCGAAAAATATGTAGCCCAAAAAGATAATTGCGCAGATGAGATGCACAATCTGCACGTAAGGATAAATTTGCTCCACCACCGCTCCTTGCTATGAAATTTCGCCCATTTTATGCGGAATTCCAAATTTTAGCAATGATTTTCATCAACGCGCCGCGAGCGGTTAAATTTAAGCCGATCGTGCGAGCGACGCAAATAAATTTTGGCAAAATCGCGCGAGCAAATTTAGAAGTAAAGCCGCGCGGCTAAATTTAAAAATGGCCGCATTCGTAAATTTACAAAATTTACGAGCAGCGCCGCGCGGACGAAATTCTAAAATTCTAAAATTCTAAAATTTCGCCCGCGAAAACCCGCGCAAATTCCGCAATCTATAACATCATCGAAAAGACTATGCCGAATATGATTAGCGGGATATTAAAGAAAATAAAGGTCGGCACGCAGGTATCCCACATATGGCTATGCTCGCCGTCGATATTCAGCCCCACGGTAGGCCCGAGCGTGCTATCGCTCGCAGGCGAGCCCGCATCGCCGATACCCGCAGCCACGCCGATGATAAAGATCGTCGCCGCCGTGCTAAAGCCAAGCTGCGCGGCTAGCGGGCAATATATCGTAGCGATGATAGGGATCGTGCCGAAGCTCGAGCCGATACCCATCGTCACCAGCAGTCCGATGCCGATCATCAGCAGCGCACCGCCTAGCTTGCCGCCGCTTAAAGTGCTCGCTACGTGCACCAGCTCGTTCACGCCGCCGGTTTCTTTTAAGATCGTGCCGTATCCTGCGGCGATCAGCATCAAAAACGCGATGTAGCCCATCATATGCACGCCCTCGTCAAATACGCTATCCAGTTTCTTCCACTCGATGCCTTTGCTCGCAAGCATTACTAAAATTCCGCTAAGCGCGGCAAACGGAAGGGATTTGATCCAAATTTGCACGGCGAAGCACACCGCGATACCCGCTAGCGCGCCCCATTCGCGCATACCCATCTTAAGCTCGCTAAAATGTGCGTCCAGGCTCTGTTTGGTTTCGGCATACTCCCTCGGCTTGCGGTAGTAGACTATGGCTAGAATGAGGCCCACGAGCATCGGCACGGCGCTTAGCCACATTACGCTTGATATGTCGCTTAGGCTTACTGCGATGCCGTTTGCGTTCATATTTTTTTCGATTAATCCCATAAAGATAAGTCCGAATCCCAGCGGCAGCGCCATATACGGCGTCTGTAAGCCGAACGTCAGCGCGCACGCTACGGCGCGGCGGTCGATCTTTAGCGAGTTCATGATCTTAACTAACGGCGGGATCAAAATCGGGATAAAGGCGATATGCACGGGGATTAAATTTTGTGAAAAGCACGCAAAAAAGGCGATCGAAAAGATAAAGACGTATTTTTTGTCGCTGATTAAATTTGCCACCGCGCGTACCAAGATCGCCGTTAAGTTGGTCTTTGAGATCGCGCTTGCGATGACGCCTAGCAGCAGATACGAAAGCGCGGTTTCTAAATTTCCGCCCATGCCGAGGCTGCCGGCGTTTTCGGGGTTGCCGTTTATGAATAAATTTATGGCGTCTCCCAGTGGGATATTGCTTGAGAGCACGGCGCATATCGTGCCGATTAGGATCGCGAGCATTACGTTGCACCTCAGCAAGCACAGCGCACACATCACACAGATACTGATAAATACGGGATTGGTAAGCATCTTTTGCCTTTTTTGGAATTTTTGCAATTATATAGAATTTAGGGCTAAATTTTGCTAAAATCGCGCAAAAAATCGGCTAGGACAGCGATGAAATATTTTTATTCCTCTTTTGTGGTAAGCCTAATTGCGCTTGCTATCGCATTTTATATCGGTGGCGCTGGTGCCGCTTATATCTGCGCGCTTTTGTGCGCACTCGAAATCAGCCTCAGCTTCGACAACGCCGTAGTCAATGCCAAAGTGCTAAAAGATATGGCGCCGGTGTGGCAGAGCAGATTTATCCTCTGGGGCATTCCGATCGCGGTTTTTGGCATGAGGTTTTTATTCCCCGTGCTAATCGTCGCCGCAAGCGCGCATCTTGGTATTTGGGAAACCCTCGTGCTTGCACTTAAAGAGCCGCATCGCTACCATGAAATTTTAAGCGAAAACGAAGCGCAAATTTACGTTTTCGGCGGCGCGTTTTTGCTGATGGTCTTTTGCGATTTTTTCTTCGATACGCAGCGCGAGCTACACTGGCTGGGCATAATCGAAAATAACGGGCTCGTGCGATTTTTAAAGCGCATTCCAAACGCTCCCACGCTGATCGCCCTAGCCGCAGGGCTCGTGCTGCTTGCTAAAACGGGCTCGGCTACGCTCGGCGCGGCGTATTTCGGCGCGATCCTGCTCTATCTTCTCATCTCCTGCTTCGACCGCCTTTTCGGCACGGACGGCGTAAAAAACGGCCTTGCGGGCTTTTTGTATTTAGAAACCCTGGACGCGAGCTTTAGCTTCGACGGCGTGATCGGCGCGTTTGCGCTAAGCGATAATATCTTCATCATTATGCTGGGGCTAGGTGCTGGCGCGATGTTCGTGCGCTCCATCACGCTGTATCTCATCGCTCGCGGCACGCTGTCTCGCTTCGCGTATCTGGAGCACGGCGCGCACTACGCCATCGCGTGTTTGGCGTTTATAATGTTTGCCAAGCTGAAATTTGAAGTAAGCGAGATCATAACGGGCACCGTGGGGATCTTATTCATCGCGCTATCGCTCCTTTCGTCGGTGCTTTACAACCGCCGCAACAAGCGCAAACTCATCGAAACGATCGCGGGAAACAACGAGTGAGAATTCCTAGGTAAAATTCTGCGGTGCCGCGCGGAATTAATGGGTGTTAAGTTCTAAAGTGCAAGCGACCATTGTGCCTCTTTATATACGATTTTAAAACAGCAGCGAATTCCTGCGGTCTTTCTTTTGCGGGCCAGTGTTTACAGCCTTGCATTATATAAATTTCGCAATTAGGTATTATTTTGCTCGCCTGGACGGCTCCTTCTAGCGGGATTAATTTATCCAAAGATCCGTGGACCAATAATACTGGGATTTTAATCTCATTAAGTCGAGAGAACAGATCGGTTGCAACTCCTTCCTTTTTTATCTCGCTTCGCTGAAACGAAATAAAAGCTCTGTCGGCGTCCGGTTTTTTCATCGCTTCGATTATTTCGCAAACCAATTCATTGCTAATCTTGGACTTATCACCGAAAAGATTATATCTAAGCGAGAATTTGATTATAGATGGAAATTTACAAACCAAAGCGTTTAAATTATCATTTAGCCTTGAATGCACGAACTAGTACAAAAGCCTATGACGTGGTAGCTTTTTAAATAATCCCCATGCATCGAGCGGCACTAGAATTTTTATTAACTCAGGATAGTTCAAACTCAAATTTATACTAATACCGCCGCCTAGCGAAATACCAACAAAAACTATAGGTCCATCGCTTAATTTCTCAATAAAGGCTTTTAAGATTTCCGTATAAAATTTTAAAGAATACTCGCCCTTTATCTTATCACTATCGCCGTATCCCGGTAAATCGGGCACTATGACGCGATATTCGTTGCTAAGTAGTGGTATGATCTCTTTCCACGAAAGCATTGCAGAATCAACCCCGCCTCCGTGTAGCAAGAAAATGCTCTCGCTCGCATTGCCCGCACTATAATAGACTATATTTATGCCATTTATATCAACGTTATTCTTCTGCATCGCGGCGCGCCTCCTTCGATTTAAGATAAAATTTTACGCCAGTTCAGTATATATGGAATTTATCATATTAAATTTAATTCCATTTGAAACCAGGCTAGCGCTACATAAAAATGCGTTTAAATTTTAATCGAATTCAAGCTTCTCATTTTGCAGATACTCGCGGATTTGAGCGTCGAATTTTTTGCGGGCGGCGCGCGGAGAGAGAATCACGAAATGCGGAAAAAATCTTTGCGCGAGCATCAAAATCATATCGTCACTGCTGATCTCGTAGCTTAGGCGGCTCCAGCCGTTTTTAAATTTACCTTCGATCTTTTGCGAGCGAAAAAACTTCTTTGCTTCGAAAAATTTTAAAATTTTGGGCGATACGGCGACTTCGCAGGTATAGGGTTCGACGTCGTATCCGTCGTAAAAGCTCTCCATATTCAGCAGGAATTTCCGCGTATGCTCGCTGAGATTTTTGTCTCGCAATATTTTTAGCTCCCGTTTGTTTGGTGGTGAAATTTTACCTGCGGGCTCGCCGCTCTTGCTTACGCCGTCAAAAAGTTCTTCATTCAAACGCAGTTCGTCAATGATATCAAGAGGCTGCAAAATTTCATCCGTTAAGCGGGTTTAAGATTTTTTATGCTATTTTTGCGACCTATTTCGATCAAAAGGCGAGAGATGATAAATTTACCGAAAAATTGCGTAGTTTTTACCTACCCGAAAATGGGCGATAGCGGCAAATTTTTGCCGAAAGAGTTGCACGGCGTGGCGGGGCTTACGGGCTGCACGCTTCAGTGCAAGGCATACGAGAGCGCGCTTGCGCAGATAAGAGCCCTAGGCTTCGAGCTTATCGCCGTAGGCAGTATGGGCGAGGTGGGCACGAGCGAGTTTAAGCGCGCTACGGGCGCTACGTTTGAGTTCGTAAACGACGAAAAATTCGAGCTTGAAGTGCCGCTTGGGCTCGAAACCTTCACTACCGGCGACGGGAAGAAATTTTACCACCGCCAAACCCTGATTTTTAAAGACGGCAAGGAGATAAAGCGCTTTAGCCGAATCGCTGAGCCCGAGCAGGACGCGCAAAACGCACTTGCGGCGCTAAAAAGTCTGTGATCGATCGCTTTGGCGGCGCGCTTTAAATTCGCGCTCCAAACGCGTTGCGACATAGAGCTGAAATTTAGGGCGGAGGCACATTTTCATTAAATTCAGCATTTTTAATTAAAATGGCACTAAATTTAACGGAGGCGGGTATGAAAAAATTTCTATTTTTGGCGCTATTTTGCGTCCTTGCGGCAAACTGCGACGAGAGCGGGCGGACAGATAAAATTTCTACGGCGGGCAAAACAACGAGTATCGGCGAGACCACAAGCGCGCGCTTTATAAAGAGCGGCGAAGCAAGCGCCGGCTCGCAAAGCAGCGCCGATGCGGTCATCCAAACGGACGGAATTTCGCGGGCGGATCTGCAAAGCTGCATCGTAAAAAGCGACGAAGGCTCCTGCGATCGCGTCGCGCGCGGTCTGAAAAGCGGCTGCGAGCGCAAAGATCAGCTATCGTGCTTTTTCTACGCAGATGCGCTAGGGCGTGGCTTGGGCGTAGAGAAGGACGTAGTGGCGTCGTTTGAGCTTTTTCGCGAGCAGTGCGATGCCGGCAGTAGCGAGGCGTGCTACGAGTTGTCGGTCAAATATCTCCAAGGAATCGGCACCCCTCAGAGCTTCGAGCTCTCGGGGCAGGCGCTAGACAGGGCGTGCAAAATGCACAACAAGCGCGCCTGCGCGGTGCTCGATCTGCTGCCGAAAAATTAGCACGGCAGAGGCGGTAAAATTTCTGGCTTCGATCGCAAACAGAGCGCGTGAGCCTTTTAAATTTTAGCGGGCGACGGGTGCGGCGCACGATGAAGCAGTAAATCGTGGCTAGCGAGCGGATAAACAAAATCAAAAGGAGCAACAATGAAAGCTTTAAAGCTTGCGCTAGCGGCGGCGCTGGCGCTTAGTTTGGCAAGCACGGGCAGCGAAGCCAAAGAGTTTAAATTTAGCGGCGCAAAAACCGGCACGCTTTTAGCAAAATGCAGCAAAAAGGACGCCACCGCATGCTACGAAGCGGCGATGAGATATGAGCTGGGCGGTCGCGGCGTCGTGCGAAACCGCTTCAAAGCGCAGGGCTTTTTCGCAGACGCGTGTGAGCTCGCAACCCTCGCCGAGCGGAAGCAGGCAGGCAAAACGGGCAGCGCAGGCGGACGCGCGATGAGCGATCTGCGCGAGCGAGCCTGCCTGGGCAATGCCGCGGCGCTGGAGAGCTTTGCGAGCGGGCAGTGCCGCAGCCTCGTGATATACGACGAGCTTTGCGAGGGCGGCTCGCAGGAGGCGTGCGACAATTTGGCGCGGATGAAGCGCGAAGGCTGGGCACCTAAGGAGAGCTGCAGCGAGAAGATAGTCGCAAAATTCGGCGACGGCAAGCCACAGAAGTAAAATTTTACTGGCTTCTACGGCGATAAAATTTTAAAATTCCGCGAGTATAAAATTTGCCGAAATTTTATAAAGCTCGACCGAAAATGGTAACAAGGCGGGCTAAATTTTGAATTCTAAAACGCGTTTAAATTCATGTATTAAGCGGCGTCAATTTTTGGGCTCAGAGAGATTAGAATTTACGTGGCAAGGCTCTTTGAATCAAAAATCTCGCGTAACGGCTAGGACTACAATTTTAAGAACCAGGATTTAAACAAATCTGCAATTTAGTCGTGACGATGATATGATTTTTAGAATTTTGCAAGCGTAAAATATCAAAATTTTGTGTATCTATATCGAGCCGCTCCCAAAAAAAGCGAGAAATTTGAAATTTTAAACTGCCGTCTTGTGCGAAGAGGCAAGAATTTCAGGCAGAGGGAATTTCAATTAATGCGGATTAAAATCCAAGCGCGGCATGCAAAGGTGGTACTGCAAGCGATGGAATTTCAAATATGGGCTCAAGGCTAGCAAGACGCAGAATTTAAATGTCACGAGCGATAAATTTCAAAACACCCATTTTAAAATTGCGAAGCGGGATTTAAATTTAAGTGTGGCGAGCGATTAAATTGCAAAAGGAAGCTTAAATTTAAATATCGCAGCTCACAAATTATGCGTAAATTTTGCGCCTAAATTCCGCAAAATTCGGCGCGCGATAAGCGTTTAATGGTATCGTGGCAAGACTATAAACTAAGCTTCAATCACGCTTAAAACCCTATTTACCGAGCGCTCGCGCAAGCGTTATTGCAACCGCCGAAGCAAAAAAGCTTGATCGAAAGCGTTTGGCGGCGTATATCCCAACCGATCGCGCCTCATATTTTGCTCTATAGCCTAGCTCGCGCACGAAATTTTAGATTTTGAAATTTAGCGCAAAAATATTATAATTTCGCCCAAATCACGGCTAGGACAGAAAATGAACTCACGCGTGCAAAACGAATATCTAAAATCAAAAATTATGAGCGCCGAGGAAGCCTGCGAGCTGATCCCAAATGGCGCATCGGTGGGCTTTAGCGGCTTTGTTGGGGCGGGCTGCGCGCTAGCTCTGCCGCAAGCTCTGGCGCAACGAGCGACAACGCTGCACGAAAAAGGCGAGCCCTATCAAATCGAAATTTTTACGGGCGCATCGACCGATCCGCTTTTAGACGGAGTTTTGGCAAAAGCAGGTGCCGTGAGCTTTCGTGCGCCGTTTTTTACGGATGCCGATATGCGCCGTGTGATAAATAGCGGCGCCGTGCGATACGCGGACGTGCATCTATCAAGCCTTGCCGCGCAGCTTAAAGCTGGCTTTTTTCCACATCTAAACTTTGCTGTGATCGAAGTAGTGGCGATTAAAGAAAGCGGCGAGCTCGTGCCGTCCACATCGCTAGGCAACAACCAAGCCTGGCTCGATATCGCCGATCGCGTGATTTTAGAAGTGAATTACTATCAGCCGCTTGAGCTGGAGGGCATTCACGACGTTACAGATCTGCGCCTACCTCCGCATGCTGAGGATCTGCCAATCAAGCACGTAGGCGATCGCGTAGGCAGCCTCTATATGCATGTAGATCCCGCCAAAGTAGTCGCTGTCATAGAGGCTAGGACGCATGATCGCGTCAATAATTTCACCGCCGTGGATGAAATTTCAAGCGCGATCGGCTGCAACGTCGTAAAATTCTTAAAAAACGAGGAAGCTTGCGGCAGACTTCCCGCAAAGAAGCTACTGCCGCTACAATCGGGCATCGGCAACATCGCTAACGCCGTGCTTAGCTCGCTACAAAATGCTGGCTACCAAGGGCTGCAGTGCTACTCCGAGGTGATTCAAGACGGCATGCTAGATCTCATCAAAAGAGGCGTCGTAGGCACTGCAAGTGCCACGGCGCTATCGCTTAGCCCCGCAGGCGTCGAGGAATTTCAAAAAAACATCGATTTCTACCGCAAGCACATCATACTACGTTCACAAGATATCTCTAACTCGCCAGCACTCATCAGAAGGCTTGGCGTCGTATCGATGAATGGCATGCTAGAGGCAGACATCTACGGCAATGTAAACTCCACTAACGTCATGGGCTCGCAGATGAAAAATGGCATCGGCGGTAGCGGTGACTTCGCTCGTAACGGATATTTGTCGCTGTTTTTGAGCCCGTCGCTCGCTAAAGGCGGCGCAATCAGCGCTATCGTGCCATTCGTGAGCCACGTCGATCATACCGAGCACGACACTCAAGTCATCATCACCGAATACGGCATCGCCGATCTGCGCGGTAAATGCCCTCGTGAGCGGGCTCGCGCGATGATAAGTATCGCACATCCCACTTACCAAGACGCACTGAGAGATTATTTCGAGCGGGCATGTGCGCAGCCCTGTGCTGGGCATACTCCGCACATCCTAAGCGAGGCGCTGTCGTGGCATCAAAGATTTAAGGATACGGGGAGCATGAAGGCTTGGAGCGAATTTGCTTGAGCTAATGCGCTAAAGCCTAAAGCTTAAACCCATTTTTGCTGAAGCGGGAAGTTTGCACTTAAAAATTCCGCCTGCATTTGAAAGCTCTATCGTTATTTAGAGCGAGGCGCACTAAAATTTTATTTTGTAAAGCTCGCGCGAAATGTTTATTATATGAATGAATTGAAAATTTGCGCCGTAAAATTTTAAAATTTGCAGGCGGATTTAAGGCATGGCAATCCTAGCTATAAGGTGCGCGCTATAAGTTTGCGATAAAACCGCGTAGTATTTGCCAAGATAAATTCCGTATAAATTAAAGCGGCGGCTTGCTAAATCAGAATTTCTCGCCTTGCGAAGGCAATCTTTGGCTCGTAAATTTAAAAAGGCGGGCTATAAAGTCGCGGCGAGATGAGATTAGAATTTTATCCTCGAAGGCTCCATCGGCTTGCTGTAGAAGTAGCCTTGCATATATTTAATCCCCATCTCTTCTAAGATGATTGAAATTTCGTGGTTTTCTACGTATTCGGCGATGAGCTCGTAGCCCTGCTTGCGCGCGAAGTTAGCGATAGTTTCGACGATAGCGCGCGAGTTTTTATCGTTTGAGATGTTTTTGATGAGCGCTCCGTCGATCTTTATGTAATCCACGTCGAGCGTTAAAATTCTATAGTAGTTGGAGTATCCGCTGCCAAAATCGTCTATCGCGACCTTGCAGCCGTAGTTTTTGGCTACGGCGATGAAGCTTCTAAGACTCTCGTAATCGTCGAATTCCTCGCTTTCTAAAATTTCAATAAATAAATTTGAAGCGTTTGGGCTGGATGCGAGCTTGCGTTCTAAAAGCTCTTTGATGCCTTCGTTTGCGATGTCAAAATATGAAAGATTTATGCTAAAGCAAGTCCCTGCGAAGCGGTCTAGCAAGCGAAAGGCTTCGTTTATTACGACCTGAGTTAGCGGGATATAAAGCGAGGTTTGCTTTGCGATATCGATAAACTCACCCGGGCAGCGCGTCTTGCCCGAACGGTCGATTAGGCGGATTAGAATTTCATATACTAACGGGACATAATCACCGCCCTCGGTGCCGTAGGTGTTACCACTAGGATCGCGGTGGGTGATATCAAATATGGGCTGAACAAGCACAAAGACTTGATTTTTCTTGATCGCATTTTGAATGGTGTTGATCATGATCTGGTTTTGAAGATATTTTTCCTCAATAGCATTTGGGCGCGAGTAAAAGCCCACGTGCTCGTTTTTGCTCTGCGCCTCATACATCGCCATAACCGCCTGAAAGACCCTATTTGCGCCGCCCACTACGTCGGCGCGCTCGCTTACGCCCATCGTGATATTTAAAGGCGCGGAGGCAAAGCCCTCGGTCGTATGTAGATTAAAGACCTTGTCAGTGAAGTATTTATTTATGATCTCCACGTCGCGCGCGACATTTAGTCCCTCGTAAAATAGGCAAAACTCATCCGATTGGATGCGAAAGATACTGGCTTTGATCTCGTGCGATTCGATACACATCGCAAGCGTACGCGCAAATGAGCGCAGAATTTCATTTGTCGTTTCTGCCTTGTAAAAGAGCCGTAAATTTGCAAAATTTACGATAGTGATGTAGATCGCTACGCCCGTTTTTTCGGCGT
>NZ_CALJPC010000040.1 GCF_937981295.1 uncultured Campylobacter sp. | reverse complement strand
CGAAAGTCTGGAAACGCCAGTACTTGAAAAAATCGACTCTAAATTTTTAGATACTGGAACAGCAGTACCGCACTATTGGTTCTATAGGCTAGAATACCTACTTTGGCGAGATTTTAATAGTTTAAGTGTTTGTGACATTTGCTCAGATGATATAAAAAAAGTATTTCCTAAATTTAATAGAGATGAATATCTAATCAAATCCCAAGACACGGTGGAACATATGTGGGCAACAAATTTGCAAGAAAATGGCAAAGCACTAGATGATTTTGGGAATTTGGCCTTAATAAGAAAGGATTTTAATTCTAGTTTAAGCGATTATGATTTTGGCGAGAAGTTAAAAATGATAAAGGAAAGCCCAAATTCGAGTATAAAAATGCTAATATTTTACGCATCGCAAAAGGGATACGATAAAGATATGATCGGTAGACTCGGCGATGAAATGAAGCAAATTCTTTTTCAAGGCATAACAAATGACCCTCTCTAAATCCCTCTACATCCGCGGTCTTCAGTGTGAAAAGAGCTTGTGGCTTAAAAAGAAAAAGCCTGAAGTTTTGCAAGCTCCGGGTGAGAATGCGCAGGCGATATTTGATACCGGAACATCAGTAGGCGAGCTAGCCTGTGAGCTATTTAGCAGTGGAGAAAGGATAGAATTTAGCGGCGATTTTGACGCACAAATAGCAAAAACAAAAGAGCTTATCAAGCGCGGCACAAAGGTGATCTACGAGGCCACTTTTTGCTTTGACGGCATCCTTGTGATGGTTGATATCCTTCGCATAGGCGTGGATGGGCTTATCATCAACGAAGTAAAGAGTTCGACTTCCGTAAAAGACGTATATATCGACGATGCGGCCATTCAGTATTACGTGCTTAGCTCGCTTGGCTACGAGGTGAGCCGCGTAAATATAATCCACATCGATAGCACCTACACAAGAGGCGAAACGCTAGAGCTTGAAAAGCTATTTTGCGTGCAGGACATAACCGAGCAAGTGAAGCAAAAGCAGCAAGATATTCCTAAAATTTTAAATAAATTTGATGAGATTTTAAGCCAAAATAATGAGCCAAGCATTGATATCGGTCCTCATTGCACAAGTCCTTATCCCTGCGATGCTCGGGAGTACTGCTGGCATAAGCAGCGAGCTATCCCGGAGTATAGTGTATTTGACATCTCTCGTCTAAGAAGCGGTAAAAAATTTGAGCTTTATAAAAGTGGCGTGCTTAAATTTAACGATATAAAAGATCTAAGTAAATTTAACGCCTCTCAGCAAATCCAAATAAAATCAGAAATCTCGCAAGAACAAATCATAGACAAAGATGCAATAAAAGAATTTTTAGGCACGCTCCGCTATCCGCTCTACCACCTTGACTTTGAGACATTTCAGCTGGCCGTGCCTGAGTTTGTGGGGCTTAGTCCGTATGAGCAGATACCTTTTCAGTTTTCAATCCACAAAGATGACGGCAAAGGAAATTTAGAGCATTTTGAGTTTTTAGCTGAGGCTGGAGCCGATCCTAGATACGAGCTAGCGTTAAATTTAATCAAATTTATCCCGCAGGACGCCTGCGTGCTAGCCTACAACATGAGTTTTGAA
>NZ_CALJPC010000039.1 GCF_937981295.1 uncultured Campylobacter sp. | reverse complement strand
CCTTTTACGCTTTTCATTTTTGAATCCTTCTTGTTTTATTTGCTTTCTCAACCCGCTTTAAATTTACGTTATGCTCGCTTGGATACTCTGCGCGTATTGAAATTTATACCTTAAGGCGGCGCCTCATCTTTTGTATGGTATTATATCGCTCTTTTTTACAAATACTTTTATATCGCTGCACTTTTCTCAACGACCTCGCACCACTTATCATCGCAGTGGCTAATTACAAATATAGGATAATCGGGTCTTGCCAAAACATCATTTTCATTTTTGGATGCATAGGTTCTATATTCTCCCTCATAAAAATAACTATATTTATGCCTATCCTTAAACCAATACATATTCTTTTGAGCGGATTTATCATCGGCGCCGGCGCATTTGGCGGCATATTTCATAAAATACGGCTTACACCCGCAAAAGAATAATAACAATATAAAAGATATAAAATATTTCACAACTCTCCTTTCAAGTATAAAATTAATACCATTTTTCTATATCGTCTTTCTTTACAAAATACTCCGTTTCATCGCAGGGATAATAAATTTTACACCATTTATCGTTACAGCTTTCGATAGGGACAATACCCGCCAACCCTGCACCTATCTGCGTAGGTATAAAATTTTGCTCCGTTTTAATATAAATTATATGGCGTGTATTTTCTTTAAAGATATAGATTTTACTATCATCGATTTCATAATCCACTCCGAAATCGAAAATGCCTGCACACTGACTAATAAATCCATAATTATTGCTTGTTAAAAATTTATTAGGTATCGGATTCATGCAGCCGCTAAATATTGCCATCCAAATTATGGCTAATGCTAATGTCAAAATTCTCATCTTATTTTTGCTCCTCTATCGGAATTCTATTTATAACACCATTATAATGCGGACTCCAAATATGCTCGTATAATATAGGGCGCGCCTTCCCCTCGCCATAATATCTTTCTATCCAGCTCTTCGGATGGAAGACAAGAAACGGATTATGCAGCGGATCCAAGCTACTATTTATGACTACTCCACCATCGGGATTTGTAAAGAATGGGGTGCCTACAAATACCATATTTTTACCGTCTAAATTTTCATATTTTTTAGCAGAATTTGTTATAAGACTTCCCTGCGAAAATCCCACGTAACGAACATCCTTGTTATTTTGCATCTCATACCCCACCTGTTTCGCAATTCCTGTAGTAAACGGTAGCATATCCGCCAGACTTTCTAAAAGATCGGGCAAGAATCCCCTGCTTGGATTATATAAGACCTTATAATCTTCGCCTACCATATAACGAGCCTGCTCTTTTGCATTATCTTTATCTGTCAAAATTCCATTAACAAAAGCCCTCTTTGATTTTGGATTACCTAGTATCTTAAATTTAGGATCGCCCGTTATTATCGCCCCTATGTTAGCCAACAAACCTACGTTATTCTCTTCGCTAGGGATTAAACCCAAAGAGCAGGTGCCTAAGAAATTTAACCCTTTTGCAACGGTTCTTTCAAAAGCGTTTTTTGAATTCTTACTCGGCATATGGTTTGACAACGCATCCGTAAGAAGTAGAAGCTCTTTTTTGATTTGATCTCTTCCGTCCTGGCTAAAAAATCTATGATCTATATCAGCCTTTGCGGATGAGTACAAATTACTATTTACGATATCTTTTTGTATCTTAGCCGTATCTCTATTTAGTCTGCTTAGTTCATCCGAGCCGGCTTCATTATTGATTATTAGATTGCCGCATCCTACGGTAGCTAAAGTTTTATCTAATCGTACCGAATGCGACCTGCTTAGCGATACGCTTGATGAGCTGAAATTTTTACTATCTTCCTTGGCTACCTTTTCTTTTATGGACTTAATCGTATTTTGAATATGCTCGGCGCTCAAGTCGTCTTGTTTTAATCTATCGTTCTCTTTAGCTTCAGCGTTCTTGCTCTCTTTAGATTGAGCGTTCTTGCTATCACTAGCTTGGCTGTCGCTATGCTTGCTTTCTCCTTCTTGTTGCGGATCCTTAAGAGCATAATTCGTTCCTATGCTTAAAGAATTTGATTTGTCGTATCTGGTGTTGCTTAAATTTGAGAATGTTAGGGTATCTGTTTTTAATCTAAGCTTGCCGTTATCTATGAAATTTCCGCTCTCATCATAGTAGCCTGCAGCTATTAGTGAACCTTTTAGATCGGTATTAGCTCCTACTTCTATGTTTAACTCTTTGGCGGTTATACTAGATAGCACGGTCTGTTTTACCGTAGTGCTTGAT
>NZ_CALJPC010000038.1 GCF_937981295.1 uncultured Campylobacter sp. | reverse complement strand
GTCCTCGTCGTAGGCATTATCGACTAGTACGAGATCGCGGGCGCACTCAGGCGCGCGATGCCTGCGTTTTTCATTTTTACCGGGAGCGAGGAGTGAATATTCACGGTTTTCAATACCGCGGCCGCCTCTGGACGCTAAATTTTGCTCGGCAAATGCGCCCTTCTGCTTCGCTTCGTATTTTGTGCTCGCAGCCCGGCAAGAAGCAGCTGTAACGACGCCTAAAATTCTCACACCCTTTTGTTTAAATTTATGCGCCAGCACGGGCTTTGCCGCGAGGTATTGGACCTGCTCGCCGAGTTTAAATTTAAAGGGCTCGTCGCACTCAAATTTATCCGTCGCTTCGCACCTGGATTTGCTCGCCTTGCCCTGCGTAAATTCGCCCGAGCCGCCGCGATTAAATTCGTCCGCTTCGTCGCATCTAAATTCCTCGGCTTTATCGTGCGCAAATTTGCCCGAGCCGTCGTGCTCGCCGCTCTCGAGGTCGCCCGCCTCGCTACGCACAATATCAAGAATCCTCAGTTCATTCGGCTCGTTTATAAAGTGCCCGCGCCAGCCGTCCGGTCCATCCGCCGCAAGCTCGAATTTATCGAAATCAAAGTCCAGCTTCACGCGGAATTTAACGTTAAAATTTGCGTCCGTAAAAACAAGCTCGTTAGCACCCTCTATTTCGCCGTTTTCGCCAGCCTCGCCCACGCGAATGCAATATCCGCCGCTTGCGCGCTGCACCTGCGTCATAGGGCAAGTTTTAGCGATGATTTTAAGCTCACAACTGCTCAAATTTAAGCCGTAAATTTGACCCGAGCGCGTAAAAATCAAGAAATTTAGCTCATCTTGCTTAAAAATCGCCGCGCAGCCCTTTAATCGCTTTCGCATGCCCGTCTGCGTCTCAAAATCGTAAATAAAAAGCGTGTCGTCGGTCGCCGTAATAGCCTTTTTATCGCCGCCCTTGCTACTTAGCGCGATAAAGTTGCCGTATTTTAGCACGCCCTTTTTGTGCTTTGAGATGAGCGCGAGATCCGCGGCGTTAAATTTATAAATCGTGTCAATAAAGCCCAAAACTACGAGCGTGCGGCCGTCATCGTCAAAGGTCGCGGCACGGGTAAAATCGCGGAAAGGCGCGCCGGCTAGCTGCTCGCCGCTTTCGAGCGAGAATTTTCTAAGCTTCATCTGCTTTTGCTCGTCGTTATCGCCTACGTAAAATGCGCGATCGCCCTTTATCAGGACGTTTTCGCCGATATCGCGAAGCCTGTTTTGAAGCCTGCTTTGCCATAAAATTTTCATCCTCGCTCCTTCTGTCTGCGCGCAAAGAACACAGCGCGATTTATCGCTTTTAATTTGCGCTAGCGGTTTTATCGACGCGCATGCTAATACCTGAATTATTGCTTTTAAATTTACGCTATTTGCGCGGCGCTCGGTACCGATTTAATCGACATTTTAGCCGTGCTTTGCGGGCAAATTTATCCGCGCAGCGTTTGGACCGGGCCAGAAATTTAGCTGCGCGCTGTTTGAACGAAACCGCAAAATTAGCCTCGCAAATTTAGATCATTTTTTCGGTTTATTTTCTTTGATATAGTCCACGGCGATACGCTGGCAGGCGATTTTATCGTTCTTTTCGAGGCATAAAGTCTCCAGCTCCTCACGGCTGAAATTTTTATAATCTTTGATCGTCTTTTTGCCGCCGCCCATCACGAAGTATATGAGAGCCGCTAAAATCGCCATCGCAGCGATTAATCTAAGCATGATTACCTCCTAAATTTCATAGATTTTGCGCCAAATGTGCGAGCGAATTCGGCGCGCATCTGTTTAAATAGGCAGTCAAATTCTATGCCGTTCGGATTTTGCGAGCAGCGCATTTTTAAATTTAAAGCAAATTAATCTGCTTCGGAAAGTACCTATCCAGCGTCTGCGCTACCTGCTCTAACCAGACCTTTCGCTCAGCTTCGTCGCTATCTGCGACCACTCTAAACATCAGCCGCTCAAAGGTTTTCACGCCGCAAAAATCAAAAATGCAGCTTTTCCAAATTCTTTCCAGCGGATCGCCGAATATCTTGTTTTCTCTGGCCTCGGGGGTGTTGGAGGTGTTGAAAACTACGGCGGCTTTAGCCTTTAAAAGCCCTATC
>NZ_CALJPC010000037.1 GCF_937981295.1 uncultured Campylobacter sp. | reverse complement strand
ATCTACTTTTTCCATTTAAATTTTAATTTCTTTCGCTTTATTTTTATAAAATTTTCCAGTTGCTTATCGGTAAAATTTAAAATCTCTTTTCGATTTTGTAAATTTACATAGGTGTGCCTTATATCGCAATTACCGAGAAAGGCGGCTTCCCAGTTCTTAATTAGCCAACTCGAGCTTATCGCATATTCCCGTCCTTTATTCGAGCGCATTTTATCGCTATAGCCAATAGGCGCAAACATACCGGAATAAAACCCCTCCAGATAGGGTAGTCTCGGGCATCCTTCCGTATCGGTTGCGACGATAAATTTTATCTTTCGATCATATGGACGAAAAGCCTTGTGACACTCTATAATATCTCCATTTTTTAGATCGTCTTTGAATTCTAAAAATTTATAAGCAAATTTTGCAGGAATTTTATCATTTATCCTTTTGTATTCGGCTAAAAAACTATCGTAATAAGAAAATATGCTTATATTTCTGGGCGACTCCAGATCACATACAAAATCTAAATTCTCCAATATCCACTTTTTAGAAATCAGACCATTATTATTTCTCACATTCGCTTCGGGCGGCAATACTATAAACTCCCCCGAATTATCGCCGTTTATACGCAGCAGGTTATTCCAGTTACAAAATAAAAACTGCCTTTGATCGATCTGCAATATATCGCCCTCCGCGAAAATTTCTCTAAAATTGTTAATCGAAAATTTCCTTCTACCTCTTACGGGTATTATCTTTTTATAATTTCTTTTCATGATCTTTCTTCTGTTTTATTATTAAATCGCGGCACACTTGCTAAATCCCTAGATGTAAAATATATAAATCATTTTTAATTGCCGAATCGATTAGTTCCAATAGACTGTCTAATTGCTCGATAACCGAGGATTTATTTAGCGCGCAGTTTTTATCAAAAATGATTTGCTCATCCGCGCTCAAGAAAAGCGATCTCCAAGAGCATATTATATCTCTAAATTTAGCTTTATCTTCTATCCAGCTATAGCCATAGTAATTTAGACCTTTTTTCAAATTTACCTCATCGTTCCATGTGGTTTGCACCCACTCAAGAGAGTACGAAATGCGAAGTATCAGATCATCGCTAATTACTACGCAATGCTCTTTAGAGAAAATATTTTCTTTTGTCTTTTTGAGTAAAAATTCATGTTTAGGCATACAGCTCCTTATTTTTTTAAAATATGACTTTAATAAAGCTCAACCCAGCTATTCGCTAAATTTCATCCAAGAGACGGCGTATTCTTGTGTTTCATCTCTAAAATATTTGCTAATTATATTATATTCGTCCTTTAGAAATATCTGCTCTTGATAGGCGTTAAAATACGCCCTGTTTTTCTCTATAAAGAAATAGATATATTCCTCATATTTGCCCAAATCAGTCTCTATTAAGCGCATTTGCCAATCCTTATAAATTTTTACCCTTATAAAATTCCATCATAATACTTTTCTCCAAAATTTTATAGCGCTTTTTATCTCCTTTTCAAAATGTTTGAATGGTATATAAATTTCATCTTGCTCATA
>NZ_CALJPC010000036.1 GCF_937981295.1 uncultured Campylobacter sp. | reverse complement strand
GAAAAAGGCTTCGGCGTTGACCGCACGCCCGTTATGTATAATGATTTTATCCTCATCGCCGATAAATCGATCGCGCCTAAATTTAAAGGCAAAGATCTTAAAGGTTCGTTTGAGCTAATCAAGGCGGAGAAGATTAAATTTTTCTCTCGCGGCGATAAATCTGGCACCGATAACAAAGAGAAAGGTATTTGGAAAAAGGTTGAGGGCGCCGTGCCTGAAAACGAGGCGTGGTATAACCAAACCGGTCAAGGCATGATCGCTACGATCAACGCAGCCGCCGAGCAAAAGGGCGTGACCTTCACCGATCGCGGCACCTACATCAAATATGAGGACAATAAAAAGGGTAACCCCGATATGGTTATCATCAACGAAGGCGATAACGATCTGAAGAATTTTTACTCCGTAATCGCGGTCAATCCGAAGCACTGCCCAAAAGCCGACTACGAAAACGCGCAGCGTTTCATCAAATGGATCACTAGCGAGAAGGGGCAGAAGTTCGTAGGCGATTTCAAGCTGCTAAATAAGCCGCTTTTCACCCCTGATGCGAATACTCGCAAGAATTAGCTCTAGCTAAATAAGGCTAAATTTAAAGTCCAAAGGCGAAGCGCCGTCTTTGGGCTTTTGCTTTTTAATAAATCAATCTACGCGCCTTTAAATTTAGCTCTTTTGCTTCTAAATTTAACTGGCGCTTTTTACCGCGTCTTTTTACGATACATTTTTTACTTTCTCGCCATACATTTAAATTTATTGCAGCTTCGTTTTGTAGGCAATAGGCTTAAAATTTCAGCTATATTTGGGATCGGCGCGGAGAAATTTCGATCGCGTCTGGATATACTCTAATGTCTAGCGAGATTTATACAGCGCAAAATTTAGTAGTATTTATGTGTGACTCAAAATTTTAGTTTGTTGGGAATTTAATTTGAAGAGCAGTTAAGCTCGGGCGTATGAAAAACGCCCGAGCCTGTGAAGCTATGAAATTTCATGTGCGGTTTATGGGGTCGCTTCTGCCGCGCACCGGTAAAATTGCCTTTCAAGCTCTAGCAAAACTACCGAGCGCGCGGCTATAAAATTTCACTTTGCGTGAGTGTTATTCGACTTCGGCGTCGATGACGTCGTCGTCTTTTTTGCCGCCGTTTGCACCGCTGCTTTGCGATCCGCCTTGCGCGCCCTGATTTGCGCTGGCAGCCTTGTATAGATCCTCGGCGACCTTGCTTAGGGCTTCTACTTTAGAGTTTATCGCTTCCTTGCTCGCGTTTTCATCCTTTAGCACGGCTTTTAGATCGTTTAGCGCGCTCTCGATCTTAGCGCGTAGATCGCCCGGTACCTTCTCGCCCATCTCGCTTAGGCTCTTTTCGGTTTGATGTGCGATGCTGTCGGCTTGGTTGCGCGCTTCGACGGTCTCTTTGCGCTTGTTGTCTTCCTCTTTGTGAAGCTCGGCATCCTTGACCATCTTATCGATCTCGGCGTCGCTTAAGCCGCTTGAGCCGGTGATGCGGATGTCGGTTGCCTTGCCGGTAGCCTTGTCTTTTGCCGAAACGGTTAAAATTCCGTTCGCATCGATGTTAAATTCCACCTCGATCTGCGGTACGCCGCGAGGAGCGGGCATGATACCTTCAAGATTGAAATTTCCTAGCGATTTGTTATCCTTTGCAAACTCGCGCTCGCCCTGCAAGACGTTGATCGTAACGGCGCTTTGGTTATCCTCTGCAGTCGAGAAGGTTTGAGATTTTTTCGTAGGTATCGTAGTTCCCTTCTCGATGATCTTGGTCATCACGCCACCCAGGGTTTCGATGCCGAGGCTTAGCGGAGTGACGTCGAGCAGTAGCACATCTTTTACGTCGCCTTTGATGACCGCGCCTTGGATCGCTGCGCCGATTGCTACGACTTCATCAGGGTTTACGCTCTTATTTAGCTCCTTGCCGAAAGCCTTTTTGACCTCCTCTTGCACGAGTGGCACGCGCGTCGAGCCGCCAACCATGACGACCTCTTTTATGTCGTTCATGCTAAGACCTGCATCGCTTACGACCTTTTTGAGAGTGCTTATGGTCTCATCTACCAAAGAATCGATCATACTTTCAAATTTGGCCCTGGTGATGGTTTTCATCAGGTGTTTAGGACCTGTGGCATCAGCAGTGATGAAAGGTAAATTTACCGTCGTTTCCATCGCACTGCTTAGCTCTTTTTTGGCGTTTTCCGCAGCCTCTTTTAGGCGTTGCATAGCCATGACATCGCCGCGCAAGTCGATGCCTGTTTCAGATTGAAATTCTGAGGTTAAAAAGTCGATCAGTTTGTTATCGAAATCATCGCCGCCCAAAAATGCATTACCGCCGGTAGCTAAAACTTCTACGACGCTATCGCCGGTTTCTAGCACGGTTACGTCGAATGTACCGCCGCCTAGATCGTAAACGACGATCTTTTCAGATTCTTTTTTATCCAGCCCATACGCAAGCGCTGCTGCGGTCGGCTCGTTGATGATGCGAAGCACGTTTAGGCCCGCGATTGTTCCTGCTTCTTTCGTCGCCTTTCTTTGGCTGTCGTTGAAATACGCAGGTACGGTGATGACCGCATCTACGACGGGCTCGCCCAAAAACGCCTCAGCATCCTCTTTTAGCTTGATTAGCACCTTGGCTGAAATTTCTTGCGGCGTATAAACCTTGCCCGCGATCTCTACCGCGCACGCGCCATTTCGGTCGATGATTTTATACGGTAGGCGCTTTTTGGCCTCCTGCGCATTTTTTTCATTCATCATAAGACCCATGATGCGCTTGATCGAGTAGATCGTCTTTTCCGGGTTAGTGACGGCTTGGCGCTTGGCGCTGTCGCCTACTAAAACCTCGCCTTTGTCGGTGAAAGCGACTACCGACGGAGTGGTGTTTTTACCCTCTTTGTTCGGTATGATCTTGCTCTCGCCACGCTCGAATATGCTTACGCACGAGTTTGTTGTTCCTAGGTCGATGCCTATGACTTTTGCCATTTTTTATCCTTTGTATTGAATTTAAAATTTTAAAATTTGGACGATTATTTCGCCACTACTACCATAGCGGCGCGCAAAACGCGCTGCTTATACATATAACCTTTTTGATATACTTGAACGATATCGCCTTTTTTAGCGCCTTCGGCTTCAATCATCGAGATGGCGTTATGCACGCTAGGATCAAATCCCGCATCCGTCGCTATCGGAACGATACCGTATTTTTCAAAAGTCTTTGTAAAAAGGCTTAGACATTGTTTTACGCCGACCTCAATTTTATCCGCAAGCTCATTACCTTCCACATCAATTTTGGCGGCTTCCTCAAGCGCGTCGATTATCGGCAGCAGATCCTTCGCAAAGCTCTCGCTAGCGTAAGCAACAGCGCTATCTTTTTCTTTTTCCAAACGTTTTTTGAGATTTTCAAAATCCGCATTGGCGCGGTAAAATTTATCGGTGATCTCACTTAGCTCGTTTTGAAGCTTTTGTATCTGCGCATCGGTATCGTCGCATGTCTGCGCCTCTTGCGGCTCGCTAGCCTCTGACGCGCACTGCTCGCAAACCTCTTTTTCTTCACTATCGCACGCTGCGTTTTTATCGCCGTGCTCTTTAAATTTATGGCTCATGCTACTCCTTTAGCGTAGTTAAAAAATTTCTCGTAATTCTCGTAAACGCTGCCTGCGCAGATCATCGTAGCGTCCTCGCCTTCGAATTTTACGGGGCGTTTGATCCCCATAAATCCGTGCTCGAAGTAGGGCGCAAAGATCAAATTTTTAGTAAAATTTACGGCGATCGAGGGGTTGAGTAAAATTTTAAACCGCTCGTCTTTGAAAATTTTATACGCTACGACCTCGTTACAAAGAAATTCGATTTTAGAATTTTTTAGCTCTTTAATTTTGGTGCTAAGCTCGCGTAGACCGATCTGTATCGAAGCTATCTCCAAATCTCCGAGTGAAATTCCTATTAAATTTGATAGAAATTTAAAAACTCTAAAATCGTATTTTAAGATAATCTCATCCGTTCTAAATGCAAGGATTATGAAGCGATTATCGTGATTGATAACTTCGCTTAGGGCTTCGTTTTCGGCGTTGAAAATCATACAGTAAATTTCAAAATCCTCAAGCACCGCTTCTAGCTCGCGAGCATCGTCTATTTTTAACTCATCGTCGAAGCTAAGCCTAGCGCGCCAGTAATCCTGCATCGTCGCAACCGTCGGAATTCTACCACCGCTTACATGAAGCTGCGTCAAAGCCCCCTCATCGCTTAAGCGCTTAAAATAAATTCGGATGCTAGACGCTGACATCGCTACGCCCATACGCTCACCCAGCTCTGAAGATCCGATCGGGGTATTGCTATCAAGATAGGCGGAAATGATGGATTCCAGGATCATATCACGTTTATTCGTTTTCACCTTTAGCACTCTTTCGGTAAGATTGCCAGTATTATACAACATTGAGTGGCAATATGTCAAGGTTTTTATATAAATTTTATAAAATTTTAGCAATCGGGTCCTGAGTTTGCTAAATTTTAACTATGATTTTTTTGAGGTGAGCGTAATTCTTGGAATTCTTGGAATTCTTGGAATTCTTGGAATTCTTGGAATTCTTGGA
>NZ_CALJPC010000035.1 GCF_937981295.1 uncultured Campylobacter sp. | reverse complement strand
GCAAAAGGCGCACCAAGCTTAAACGCAAACGCTTCCGGCTCGGGCGCTACGGCGCAAGAAGCCAAAGGCGAGACAACCGAAGCCCAAATCAAAATAGACGATTTTAAAAAATGCGTTATAAAAGTCGGCACGATTTTGGAGTGCGAAAACATTGAAGGCAGCGAGAAGTTGTTGCGATTTATGATCGATTTAGGCGAGGAGAGGCCGCGCCAAATCATCAGCGGTATCGCGAAATTTTACGATCCCGCCGCGCTTGTCGGCAAGCAGATCTGCGTGCTGGCAAATTTAAAACCCGCTAAAATTTTTAAACATAGCAGCGAGGGTATGATTTTAAGCGCCGAGGACGGCAGCCTTACGCTGCTTAGCACTCTCGCGCCCGTAAAAAACGGCGCGATCGTAGGTTAGCGATGAGGGCTTTAGCGCGCAAGGCTTCGAAGCTCGCTATCTACGGCGCGGCTGGGCTCTGTGCGCAAAAAAGCAGCGCTTCGGATAAAATTTTAAAGCTTTGTCGCAGCTGCGGTTTTGCCGCAAAGATTGGCGCGGGCGGGCTTGTATGCGCCACGCCTTTGGCGCTGAAGCTCGGCGCGGGGGTTGTTTTAAAATTTGCGGCACGTAAAATTTTAACGCTAGGCGTTTGCGAGCTGTCGAAGTCCGCCGCTTTAAAATGTGTAAAACTCGGCGCGCGCACGGTTGTGCGCTCGTTTTCACGCACCGATAAATTTACAGGCGAGCGCACGAAAAAATATGCGAGCGCGGATGGCGAGAGCTCTAAAGCAAGCGCCTCGTCGCGTAGAAAGCGCACGGCAGGTCTTTCTAGCGCGAGCATTCAAAAGGACGCCTCGCTTTCCAAATTCGATTCCGCTAAAAAAAATACAGCGACAAAAAGCGTGCCCGCAAAAAGATCTCCGCTCGCTAAAAAACCTGTACCTATCGCAAAAACCGCATCGACTGCCAAAAGTATCGCAGCAAGTGTAGCCTCTACATCCACAGCAAAATCCGCGTCCGTAAAAAGCGCCGCGCAAAATAAAATTTCCGCAGCTAGCGCAAAATCGGCAGCGGCTAAAAGTGCCTCTCAGAACGTAAAATCTCGCCGCATCGCAAAAGATACTGCTATGCTTGCCGTAATCGCCGCAAAAGACACCGTCGCGCCTGGCGCAACCTCCGCATCTACCGCAAAGCAGCTGCACCGCGCCGCAAAGAGCACGCCCTTTAAAAGCTCTGCCGCAGGAAAGTCGTGATGGTAAATTTATTAAATTTAACCCGTATCGTAAACGGAACGATGCTAAATAATCCCGCGATCTCCGCTGTCGAGAGCTTTGCGATCGAGCCTGCAAAGGTTGCGAAAAAAGGCGCTTTCATAGCACTTGGCGCAAACGAGCGCGACGTGCGCACCGCGATCGATAACGGCGCATACGCGATCATTTTCGATAACAATTTCAAGCCGCTTAACGACGAGATTGCCTTTATTAAGGTCGAAAATTTATGCTCGGCGCTCGTGCGGCTGATAAAATTTTTGGGCGAGATATGGCGGCACGGCTTCGTGTTGATAAACGGGGTGCAAAGCGAGATCCTGCGCTACACGAGCGTGCCGAAAAATTTGATGTTTGCGCCGCGCAGCAAGGGCGAGCTTTTCATCAGCCTGCTGAATGCCAAAGAGAAAAATACCTACTTCACCACCGACGCCGAGCTTTTGCAAAGCCTCGGTATCTCGCCTGCCACGATCCCTGCGAGCGACGATTTTAGGCTGCTTTACGGCGGCTCGATATTTTACAGCAGCTTCGTTTTCGGCGGGCTTTATTATTCAAACTTAATCTTTCCGCAGCTGTTTTTGCCCGAGCTATGCGGTGTGATCGAGTATCTCTCGCGCAAAAACATACCCTTTAAATTTCAAAGCTTAAGTGCATTCGGCCATTTCGAACCGATTTTTGTGGATAGATTTTTTAACGTTAGCTCGCTTGGCGGAAGCTACCGCGCCTTTATCGCCGAGAGCGATCCTGAGCTTTTTGCGCGCGAGGCGGAGTTTTTGTGCGCAAAATTCCGCGAGAAAATTATCGTCTGCGCTAGCTGGGAGGATCGCCTAGACGGCGTTAAGATCGACTTTCGCTTCAATAAGCTAAGCGCGCTAAAGAGCCTGCCTGAGTTTCACTACGCGCTGGTTTTTGCGGAGAAGAGCGCGATCTTGCAGCTTCTAAATCAAAAACCGCAAGAAAAAAATCTATTTTTTTAAAGGCAGCGGATGCAGAGCTTTGATGAAATTTTAAACGGAAATTTTTGGATAAAGAGGCTTTACAAAAACGGGCTATTGCGCGAGGTAAAGGAGCAGATCAGCACCGAGCTTGAGATCGCGCACGCAAGCTACATCGAGGTCAAAAGGGAGCGCTCGCAGGCGCTGCTTTTTACGAACGTGCGAAACGCGCAGGGCAAACAGATGCCACCAGTGCTAAGCAATATTTTCGGCTCATCTTCTGCGTTAAATTTAATCCTCGGTCGCGAACCTGACGAGATCGCCGCCGAGATTGAAAGCCTGCTAAAGCCGAAGCGTCCACAAAACTTCGGCGAAAAGCTTGATTTCTTGGCGCACTTAATCTCGCTGCGTAAAATTTTTGTCAAGCGCCTTAGCGGTCGCGGCGAGTGCCAGCAGGTCGCGCATCTGGGTGCTGACGTCGATTTGGGCGAGCTTCCCGTGCTTAAGACCTGGGAGGGTGACGGCGGCGCGTTCATCACGATGGGGCAGGTTTATACGAAGGATCTAAACTCGCAAACGCAAAATCTCGGCATGTATCGTCTGCAAATTTACGGGCGCGACCGCCTGGGGATGCATTGGCAGATACACAAAGACGGCGCGGGCTTTTTCGACGAATACCGCAAAGCGGGGCGCAAGATGCCCGTATCCGTGGCGATCGGCGGCGATCCGCTCTATATCTGGTGCGGTCAGGCGCCGCTGCCGAAGGGGATTTTTGAACTGCTGCTTTACGGCTTCATCCGCCGCAGCCCCGCTCGCCTCGTAAAATCGCTTACGAATGAAATTTACGTTCCAGAGGGTGCGGACTACGTGATCGAGGGCTTTGTCGATCCCGCAGTAAGCGAGCCGGAGGGACCTTTCGGCGATCACACCGGATATTACACGCCGGTAGAGCCATTCCCGGTGATGGAGGTTAGCGCGATCACGCACAAGCGCGCGCCCGTATTTCACGCCACCGTCGTAGGCAAGCCGCCGCTTGAGGATAAATTTATGGGGTACGCGACCGAGCGGATCTTCTTGCCGCTGTTTCGCACGAGCGCGCCCGATCTGATCGATTATAAAATGCCCGAAAACGGCGTATTTCACAATCTGATTTTGGCTAAGATCGCCGTGCGCTACCCCGCTGCTGCCAAACAGATCATGCACGCGTTTTGGGGCGTGGGGCAGATGAGCTTCGTAAAACACGCCGTTTTCGTGCCGCAAGACGCGCCGAGCTTAGATGAGTACGAGGCGCTTACGAAGTACGTCCTAAACCGCATAGGCGCGCGCAGCCTCGTTTTTAGCGAGGGTGTGTGCGATCAGCTCGATCACGCAAGCCCGAACTCCTGCTTCGGCGGCAAGCTCGGCATCGATGCGACGACTGATTTAAGCTCGCAGGCGCCGCAAATTTTAAGCGACGAGGAGCTGCTAGCTAAATTTCAAAGCGAAGAGTCCGCTATTTTGGCGCTTAAGCAGCACTTTTGCGATACGAAAAACCCGCTCGTGCTGATAAACATAGACAAAAAAGAGCTCGTGGAGCGGAGCTGGCGGCGGCTTTTGAAATTTAGCGAGAATTTTAAAATTTTGATTTTTACAGACGCGGGGAATGACGCGAGCAACCTCTATATGAGCGTTTGGCGCATCGTAAATAGCATCGATGCGCTACGCGACGTGTTCGTGACGCAGGACGATCGCATCTGCATCGACGCTACGAGCAAGCACGAATGGGAGGGTTATACGCGCAGGTGGCCGCAGGAGACGCTTTGCAGCCGCGAAGTCGTGGCAAGCCTCATAGAGCGCGGTATCGTGCAGGATGAGCCTGAGCTATTTAAGAAATTTGAAATTTTTTGAGGGCGCGGGGCGGAATTTCGCACGGATTTGAAATTTTAAAATTTAGCTTTGGTTTTAAGGGCTGCACATTAAATTTAAAATAAATTTATTTGAATTTATGTGTTTAAGCGGTGAAATTTTGTAAAATTTTCAATGGTAGAAATAGCAAAATTTTTAAAATCTTTATAAAATTTGCAATAGCTAGATTTAGGAAGTATAAACGTATTGCGTATTTAGGATATGCCACAAATCCGAAGTCGGACGGGTTCGTGCGCCAAAGCAAAGAAAGCCAGCAGCTTAAAAGCTTTGAAATTTTAAAAATTTAAGGATCGTATAAATTTAATGAAAGTAAGATCGTCGATTTTTTACACCATCACGTTCATCTTCGCGCTCGCTGCCGTGGGCGTTTCGCTCGCTCTACTCTGGCTCATTGGCTACGATCAGCAAAACTACACCCGCGAGCTAAACTCCAAATACTCCATCGTTGCGCGCGCGAACCTATATCAGATGAGTAAGCTCATCAGCGATGTCGAATACGAACGGCAGGTCGCGAATTTCGAGTTTTCGACTATCCGCGATGAAGCCAAGCGCGATGAGATCATCAAAGGCGCTGAAATTTTAGATAGCATCTCCGCAGACATCGGCTCTGCTGATATCCTGCTTTTTAAACGTAAGCACTACCTAAAGATTACTCACGCTGGCGAGACGCGGCTTTTAAACGACAAGGATTATCAGCCTTACCGCTACGATATTTTCAAAGCGATCTACGGCGTCATTTTGGCGATCATCCTGCTTGCGTATATATTTATCATCCGCAAAATTCGCCCCCTTCGCAAGCTCAAACGCCAGATCGATAAATTTGCTAAAGGCGATCTTCAGATCAAGGACGTAAGCGTAGGAAACGACGAAATTTCCGAGGTTTCGCACGCATTTTACGAGGCGGTCACGCAGATAAACAAGCTTAACGAATCGCGCCATCTGTTTTTGCGAAACATAATGCACGAGCTCAAAACTCCCATCACAAAGGGTCGCATCGCCGTCGAGATGATCGAGCACGGTAAAAATCAGGAGCGTCTCATCTCGGTCTTTGAGCGGCTGGAGAGTCTAATCAACGAATTTGCGGCAGTCGAGCGCGCGACTGCGGGCACGGCGCTAGTCGAACGAGGAATTTTTCCCATGGATGAAATTTTAAAAGAAGCGCTCGGCATCGCGATGATCGAGCCCGGCTGCGTCACGCTGGAAAATCCGCTAGGCCTAAGCTTAAACGTCGATCTGAAGCTCTTTTGCGTCGCGGTGAAAAATTTAATCGACAACGCCGTAAAATACGCCGCAGACGGTAAAATTTTAATCCGCCTAAATGCCGAAACGATGGACTTCATAACGCTCGGCGAGCCGCTGCAGAAGGACTTTAGCTACTACAAAGAGGCCTTCGTCAAGGGCACGAACGCCAAGCAAAGCTTCGGTCTCGGGCTTTACATCGTCGATAATATCGCCAAGGCGCACGGACTAAAATTCCTCTACCGCAGGCAGGACGATCTAAACGTCTTTTATTTCGAGGGGATCGAAAAGATAGCTGCGTTATGAAATTTAAGCACATTTTTTATATTATTGCGCCAAAAATTCGAAACGAGAAGATGCGAAATTTCATATTTTTAGCGCTGTTTTTAAACGCGACCATATTTTTTCTACCTCGCGGCGCACAAGCCGAGAGCTTTATCACCGATGAGGAGTACGGCGCGATGCTGTATAAAAACCCCCGCGGCATCGGCTGCGACAAGTGCCACGGCGAAAAGGGAGAGGGCTCGCTGATCGCGACGTATAAAGAATTTAACCGCACCGCGGGCGCCTACTACGAGCGCGCCCTAAACGCGCCGCCGATCAACAATCTCTCGCTTCAGGAGCTCGCCGACGGGATCAGCAGCTCGCGCGACGTGATGCCGAGCTACTTCCTGACGCAAAATGAGATCATCATCATCTACAAATATATAAAATCGATAAATCAACCCAAAAAGAAGGAGAAAAAATGAATAATCACGACGAATTTTTAGCGGCGCTTAAACTTATCCCGGGCGGCGTAGATTCGCCGGTGCGAGCATTCGGCAACGTTGGCGGCGAGCCTTTTATGGTGGATCGCGGCGAGGGCTCGTACATCTACGACGTCGAGGGCAAAAAATATCTCGACTTCGTGCAGAGCTGGGGCCCGCTCATCTTCGGTCACGCAGATGCAGACATCGAGCGCGCCGTCGTGCAAACCGCCAAAAAAGGGCTAAGTTTCGGCGCATCCAGCCCGCTTGAGACGCAGCTTGCCTCGCTCGTGCTAAAAAATTTCGATTTCCTAGATAAGATCCGCTTTACCAGCAGCGGCACGGAAGCTACGATGAGCGCGATCCGTCTTGCGCGCGCCTTTAGCGGACGGGATAAAATTTTAAAATTTGAGGGCTGCTACCACGGTCATAGCGACAGCCTGCTCGTCAAAGCGGGCAGCGGCGCGAGCACCTTCGGTAACGCAAGCAGCGCGGGCGTGCCACAGGACGTCGCAAAAAACACCTACCTAGCCAGATACAACGACATACAAAGCGTAAAGGACGTCCTAGCGCAAAACGACATCGGCACGATCATCATCGAGCCTATCGCGGGGAATATGGGCTTGGTGCCGGCGGATCCCGAATTTTTAACCGAGCTTCGCGCGCTGTGCGACGAGAAAAAGATCGTGCTGATAATCGACGAGGTAATGAGCGGCTTTCGCGCGAGCGAGCTAGGCAGCTACGGCATCTACGGCGTCCGCGGCGATCTGGTAACCTTCGGCAAGGTCATCGGCGGCGGTATGAGCGTGGCGGCATTTGCGGGCAAGCGCGAAATTATGGATATGATAAGCCCGCTAGGAGCGGTATATCAAGCAGGCACGCTAAGCGGAAACCCCGTCGCAATGGCTGCGGGCATCGCCAGCCTAAGTAAAATTTACGCTAGCGGCGGCCTTTACGAAAGGCTCGGCGAGCTTGCGCGCAGGCTTACGGACGGGCTTTGCGCCATAGCGCAGCGCCGCGGCATCACGCTGCAAACCGCCTGCGTAGGCTCGATGTTCGGCTACTTTTTCGCAGACGAAGAGGTGCGCGACTACGACGGCGCCTTGCGAGCAGACACGGCGCGCTTTGCAAAATTTCACGGCGAGATGATTAAGCGCGGCGTATTTTTGGCGCCTAGTCAGTTTGAGACGGGCTTTATCTGCTCCAGCATGAACGAAGCGCAGATCGACTTTGCGCTAAACGCCGCGGACGAAGCGATGGCGGCGCTTTGAGGGCTGCATTTTAAATTTAATCGGATTTTAGATGAGAGTAACGAAAAATTTAAACAAAATCGTAAAGGGCGCCTGCGACATCAGCCTAGGCATCTCAATCGTCGTAGCGATCGGCATCGGCGTAGCGATCGGGCTTGGGCTGCGGCACCTCACGGGCTCGCTGCTTTTATTATGGTTCGGCATCGCTATCGGCATCGCGGCGGCATTTTTAAACGTTTACCGCGCGTGCAAGGCGCTAAATTCGAGCCTAAAGGAGCTTGAGAACGATCCGAAATACAAGGCGGATCCTAAAAATTTCGACGACGACGATGAATGGGATGAGCGAGATTGAATAGGCAGTTTTTGCTCATATACTGCGCGCTAAACGCGGCGTTTGTCCTGCTTGGGCTAGCGCTTTGCGGCGCAGGATTTTTCGGCCCGGGCTCTTTCGGCGTGCGGGCGCTTGCATGGCTTCTTAGCTTGGAGGCCGGATTTTTGGGCGCATTCGGCGCGGTATATTTTTCGTTTCGCGCTTACCGCAATAAAATAGAAGATGAGCTCAGAGCCGGCAAATACGATGAAATTTTGCGGCAAAGCTCTAAAAATTCCACCGGTTTTATGAACGACGAAACTTCCGCAAACGATGCGAATTCCGCAAGTAGCGGCGGCGAAAATCAGGGCGGCGCGGGCGGCAGCGATGAAATTTCATACGGCAAAATTTGCGGCGGTGAAATTTTAAAGAGCGAAAGCTTTAGGGGCGTAAATTCAGGCGCTGAAATTTCAAACGCGCAAAATTCCGAAGGCGCCGTAAATTTCACAAGCGGCGAGACCAGCACCGAAAACGGCGATAGTTGCGTCACGCACGATGAGACCGCCGCCGAGCGTGCTGCAAACTCCGCCGATATAAATTTTACTCGCAACTCAAATTTAGACGCCGAGCGCAGCAGAACCGCTGCCGGCGAGCGCGGCGTAAATTCTACCGAAGACGGCTGCGACGAAACCTTCGCTTGCGGCGCGACCGTTTTGGAACACGCCGTCGCCGATAAATTTAATATAAACGATGGTGCGGCTTGCGGCGATTTACACAGCGGTATAGACGACGAAGCTAGCGATAGTTCGCAAGACAATATAGGCGAACGTTGCTACGACTTTAAAAGCGGAGTGAGCAACGACCCGGGCGACGGCGTAGATAGAAGCAATCGTAGCGACGGCACAGATAGCGGTAATCGTGGCGGCGATATAGATAGCAGCGAGCCGGGCGACGGTACGAGCGATTTTGGGGGCGGGATTGGCGCCGCGCGCGACGAATCAAAGGATGGTTTAGAAGGCGCAGACGATTTTGAGGGAGAGCTTGAGCGGAGCGAAGTTCGGAGCAATTTTGCGGGGGCGTTTTTCTCTCCGTTTAAAATTCTGTCCTACGCGGCGCTCGTGGTGGCGATCTACCTGCTTGCCAAGCTGTCCTTGCTAAACCCGCTAGCGATTATCTTGGGCGTTACGATCATTCCTCTGGGCACGATGATCGCTGCCTTCGGCGGCAAAGACGCGCGCTAAAGCTCAAGCGGCGCGAATAGGACGCTTTAAATTTTAAAATTTAGCTTCAGCGGGATTGAGCGCAGTCAGGCGCAGGATAAAATCGCGGCGATGCCCGCCACCGCGAGCTGTGCCACAGACACCGCGCGTTTCGGCACGTACCAGGGCGGGCTAAATTTATAAAATTTACGCCGCGCATCTTTAGACTTCTGCGTAAATTTAAACCGCCCATTGCAAGCCGTAGAAATTTTACCGGCATTTCTCGCATAATTCTAAAACTAAATTTAACCGCCGCGAATTGCAATTCAGCGCGAAATCCTTATCTATATTTAATTAAATTTTAGCTACCATTATGCAAAATTTGAGGAAACATTATGAATTACGATACCTTGAAAAAAATCTTTTTTCTATTCGATCCCGAAACCGCTCACAAGATCGCAGAATTCGGACTTCGCGCGCTTTATGCGACTCCGGGCGGGCTTGAGGCTTTGGCAAAATTCGGCGTTTATAAAGATGAAATTTTAACTCAAAAGATATGGGATCTCAGCTTTGATAACCCCGTGGGTATCGCGGGCGGCTTCGACAAAAACGCCACGATGATCGCGCCGCTGGCTGCTCTTGGCTACGGACACATCGATTTTGGCACCTTTACGCCGCGTCCTCAAAGCGGCAATCTTAAGCCGCGACTTTTTCGCCTCGTTAGCGAGCAGAGTATTCAAAACGCGATGGGCTTTAACAACGAAGGCGCCGATATTATCGAGCATCGCGTGCGAAAAATTTATCCTTTTAAAATCCCGATCGCCGCAAATATCGGCAAAAACAAAGCCACTTCGAACGAGGACGCGCTAAGCGATTACGAAGCCTTGGGCCGCAAATTTAACGGGCTGTGCGATTTTTTCATCATCAACGTAAGCTCGCCGAACACCCCAAATCTGCGCGCTTTGCAAGAAAACAGCTTCATAAGCGAGCTGATCGGAGCGATGAAAAAGATCACGAACAGACCGCTCGTTTTAAAGCTGGCGCCCGATATGAGCGCGGCTCAGGCGATCGCGCTGTGCGAGTGCGCGGTGCAAAGCGGCGCAAGCGGCATCATCATAAACAACACCAGCGTTGATTATTCGCTAAGTCCCAATGCTAGGGACTTCGGAGGTCTAAGCGGCAGGCTGATCACCGAAAAATCGCGCGAGCTTTTCGCACAGGTCGCTCGCGAGCTCTTTGGCCGCACGATCCTAATCAGCTGCGGCGGCATAGACAGCGCACAGGAGGCCTACGAGCGCATCAAATCGGGCGCGAGCCTGGTTCAAATTTTTACCGCCTTTATCTTCAAAGGCCCGTTCGTCGCAAAATCGATCAACGAGGGGCTCGCGAAGCTTCTGCGCGCAGACGGCTTTAAAAACATCAGCGAGGCGGTCGGGGCGAATTTAAAAGATCGCGCGGGTGAAGGATACGGCATCAGAAATGATCTGGCGGAAAATCTCGACAACGGTGCGGATTTGTGCGCTTGCGAAGACAAAGAGGCGAGCGCTAAAACGGATGAAATTTCAAACGTAGCCAAAGGCGAGGAAACTAGCGAAATTTCAAACGCGCCCGAGAGCAAGGATGTGGACGAAATTTCTAACGACGGCGAAAGCAAAATTTTAAGCGCTCAAATGGGTGAAACTCTCGCCACTAAAACAGATGAAATTTTGGGCGCTCAAACAGACTCAAGCTCCGAAGCGGATGAAAATTCCGACGCTTCGGCAAATTTAAACGCCTTGGTAAGCGCAGATACCGCGACGGATCAAAGCTCAGCCGAACAAGGTAGCGCGGAGAACAAAATTTCCGAGGTTAAAAATACAAAACGAAGCAACGCAAAAAGCGAAAATTTAGAGGCTAAAAGCACAAAGCAAGGCGGCGCCGATGAGAAGCCAGATAAAATTTCAAAAAGGGCTTCCAAAAGCAATGCGGATCAAAAACAAAGTCAAATTTCAAAAAGCGGCATAAGCTCCAAACGCGGTAAAATTTCAAAAGACGCTACGCAAAAAGACGCTGCACAGAAGGACGTCATACAGGATAACGCCTCGCAGCAGAAAGATGCCGAAGCTAAAAATCTCTCGAAAAGCGATGCAAAAAGCGAGAATTTAGAGGTCAAAAACGCAAAACGAAGCGGCACGGCGAGCAAAACTGTCAAAACTAAAACCACGCCGAAAAATAAAACCGCAACTGAAGCTGCACTAAAAAACGACATAGAAAGTAAAAATTCTAAAACTAAAGCCGCGCCAAAAAACAGTGCGGAAAGCAAAAGCTCCGAGGCAAAAAACGTAAAACAAAGCGGCGCTAAAACTAAAAATGCCGAGGCCAAAGAGGCCAAAGAAGCGAGCGGTGCCCAAGACGCGGAGCAAAACTCAAGCAAAAAACGAAAGGCGAAAAAAGATTAATGTTTCCGAAATTTAAGAAAATCACGCTGCAAAACGGGCTTCAAATTTATCACATCCCGATGAATAAAGGCAGCGGCGTCATCAGCGTGGACGTGTTTTACAACGTCGGCTCGCGCGACGAGGTGATGGGCAAAAGCGGCATCGCGCACATGCTGGAGCATCTAAATTTTAAATCCACAAAAAATCGCAAGGCGGGTGAGTTCGACGCGATCGTAAAGGGTTTTGGCGGCGTAAATAACGCAAGCACGGGCTTTGATTACACGCACTACTTCATCAAGTGCGCGAGCTCAAATTTAGAGGTCTGCCTGGATCTTTACGCCGACATAATGCAAAACTTGAGCCTAAAAGACAAAGAATTTCAGCCCGAGCGCAAGGTCGTGCTCGAGGAGCGGCTGTGGCGCACCGATAACGATCCGTTCGGATACCTATTTTTCAGGCTCTATAACGCCGCGTTTTTGTACCATCCGTATCACTGGACGCCGATCGGCTTTCGCAAGGATATCGAAAACTGGAGCATCAAAGATATCAAGGAATTTCACGCTAAATTTTATCAGCCGCAAAACGCCGTGCTGCTGATCACCGGCGACATCGGCGAAAAGGCGGCGTTTGATGCAGCCAAAAAACACTTCGCGCCCGTAAAAAACAAAAGCGAAATTCCGCACCTTCACTGCACCGAGCCCGCGCAAGACGGCGAGAAGCTTAGTATTATTTACAAAAACAGCGAGGCGCAGATCGTGGCGGTCGCCTTTAAAATTCCGCCGTTTAACCACCCTGACGCCGCGGCGATCAAAGCGATGGATATATATCTTAGCGGCGGCAAGAGCTCGCTTTTGCAGCGCGTGCTAGTCGATGAGAAAAAGCTCGCCAATCAGATCAACATCTACGATATGAGCGGTAAGGACGAGAATTTATTTATAGTCTTTGCCGTTTGCAACCAGGGCGTAAGCGGCGAGGCGCTGAGAGATGAAATTTTGGCGCTGATCGAAAAAGCCAAAAAAGCTAAAATAAGCGATGATGATATGCTAAAGATCAAAAACACCCTAAGCAGCGATCTTATCTACTCCCTCGACAGCGCTAGCAAGGTAGCGCAGATGTACGGCAGCTACATCGTCCGCGGCGATCTGGACGCACTATTTAGGCTGGAGCGCGAGATCAAAAGTCTAGATAAAAGCGCAGTTAAAAAAGCGATGAAGACCTATCTAAACCTTAAAAGCTCCACAAGCATTATCTTACGAAAGGAAAACGATGAATAAAAATGTCATAATCGGCTCTATGACGGCGCTGATCACGCCTTTTAAAGAGGGCAAACTGGACGAGCAGACCTACGCTAAGCTCATCAAAAGACAGATCGCAAACGGCATAAGCGCGGTTGTGCCAGTAGGCACCACGGGCGAGAGCGCGACGCTGACGCACGACGAGCACCGCGTCTGTATCGAGATCGCCGTAGATGCGTGCAAGGGCACGGACGTCAAGGTGCTAGCGGGCGCGGGCAGCAACGCAACTCACGAAGCGATCGGGCTAGCGCAGTTTGCGCAAGCTCACGGCGCGGACGGAATTTTATCCGTAGCGCCCTACTACAACAAACCCACCCAAAAGGGACTCTATCTGCACTACAAGGCGATCGCGAGCTCGGTAGATCTGCCGGTGCTGCTCTACAATGTCCCCGGTCGCACCGGCTGCGACATAGCCGCAGATACGATCATCAAGCTTTTTAACGACTGCGAGAACATCTACGGCGTCAAAGAAGCCAGCGGCAGCATCGA
This sequence comes from uncultured Campylobacter sp., assembly GCF_937981295.1. GTDB lineage: Bacteria > Campylobacterota > Campylobacteria > Campylobacterales > Campylobacteraceae > Campylobacter_B. The sequence goes on along the minus strand of NZ_CALJPC010000035.1, from coordinate 22,127 downwards.
TAAATGCGTAGATCTGCTAGCGCACGAGCCGCGCCTTAGCGTGCTTAGCGGCGAGGATGCGATCAACTATCCGATCCTAAGCAACGGCGGCAAGGGCGTGATCTCGGTCACCGCAAATTTACTGCCCGATTACACGGCAAAGCTAACGAAATTTGCGCTGCAAAATGAGTTTTTAAAGGCCAAGCAGATCAACGACGATCTCTACGCGATCAATAAAATTTTATTCTGCGAGAGCAATCCGATCCCGATCAAAGCGGCGATGTATATCGCGGGCCTGACGCCGAGCTTGGAGTACCGCTTGCCGCTTTGCGAGCCGAGCGCGGAAAATCTCAAAAAAATAGAAAACGTAATGAAACAATACACTATCAAAGGATTTTAATTGACGAACGAATTTAAAGGAAAAACGCTAGTTATCAGCGGCGGCACGAGAGGCATAGGCAGGGCGATAGTTTTGGAATTCGCAGCTGCGGGGGCAAATATCGCTTTTACGTATAATTCCAATGAGGAGCTAGCGACTTCGCAAGCAGCCGATCTTGAGAAGGCTTACGGCATCAAGGCGCGCGCTTATGCGCTCAATATCTTAGAGCCCGAGACCTACAAGGAGCTCTTTGCCAAGATCGACGAGGATTTTGCGCGAGTGGATTTTTTCATCTCAAACGCCATCATTTCGGGTCGCGCAGTCGCGGGCGGATACACTAAATTTATGAGGCTAAAGCCGCGCGGTATCAACAATATCTTTACCGCGACCGTAAATGCCTTCGTCGTGGGCGCGCAAGAAGCGGCAAAGCGCATGGAGGCGGTAGGCGGCGGCTCGATCATCTCGCTTAGCTCCACGGGAAATTTAGTCTATATCGAAAACTACGCGGGTCACGGCACGGCAAAAGCCGCCGTCGAAGCGATGGCACGCTACGCCGCAACCGAACTCGGCGAGAAAAACATCCGCGTAAACGTAGTAAGCGGCGGACCGATCGAGACGGACGCGCTACGAGCCTTTACGAACTACGAAGAGGTGCGAGATAAAACCGCCGAACTTAGCCCGCTAGGACGCATGGGACAGCCACAGGATCTGGCGGGAGCATGTTTATTTCTATGCTCGAGCAAGGCTAGCTGGGTGACGGGGCACACCTTCATCGTCGACGGCGGAACGACCTTTAAATAATGCTAAATTTACCCAATATTTTAGCGAGCTTTCGCGTTGCGCTGGCGCCGCTGTTTTTCTGGCTGATCTTACTAGCTGGCCATGCGAACGGCGGCATGGTGGGCTCGGTGCACGTCAGCTGGATCGATTATTTCGCCGCGCTAGTCTTCGTCATCGCCTCCGTCACGGACTTTTTTGACGGATACATCGCGCGCTCTTGGAACCAAAAGACCAAGCTAGGCGCCATCATCGATCCGCTCGCCGATAAGATGCTTACGCTTGCGGGCTTTTTGGGGCTTATGTTTATCGGGCGCGCCAGTCCGTGGGCGATCTACTTAATCCTAATCCGCGAGTTTTTCATCACGGGGCTTCGCGTGGCGATGGCGGGCGACGGCGTAGAGGTCGCCGCGTCGATGGCGGGTAAGGTAAAAACAGTCTTTCAGATGATCGCTATCGGCTGGCTAACGATGCAGTGGCCCTATGCAAACGCCCTACTCTGGATCGCGGTTGCGCTGACGCTATATTCGGGCTTTGAATACATCGCAGCGTATGCTAAGGCTACGAAAAAGAGTTAAAATTTGGTTTAAATTTGGCATAAAATTTAAACCAAATGAGATATACTGAATCGCAAATTATGCGATCTTATCCTTGGGTGTATGTAGGATAAAAATCTACGTGCCGCTCATTTAGATTAATAGCAATATATCGGTAAAATAAGGAAAATTGTTATGATGTATGGGGCTTTGAGAATTAGCGAAGATGTGATTAGGCAAAATGCTGGAGCGTTACTAAAATTTCAAGATTCAAAATACGCTAAAAGTGGTGTCGAACAAATAACTACGTTTAATGAACTTGGTTTTAGCGGAGTTAATAAAAAGCCCGACGGTTGGTATTTTCCGCACGATATAAACGAGGTTGCCATAATTTTAGAGATCAAAGCCTATGAGCCAAATTCAAATCTGGATCAAAATTTACCGCAACTTCAAGAATATATAAACATAACAAGAAGCAAATACAATCAAGTAATAGGTATTTTATATAATGGCAACGAAGCAATAATTTATAAAAACGATAAATTTTATAGAGAAGATAGTGAGCTTTTTAGCAAAGATTACTATCTTAAGCTATTTACTCAGAGCAGTATAGATAAGCCTAAAATTTACTCATGTACTAAATCAATAAATGATAACCTACATATAAATTTTGGCATCAACAACCTAAAGCATAGGATGATTTTTACAGCTTGTGCTTTGGTGGCCGATAGAAAAGGCGCAAATTTAGCTGGTCTTAAAGGACGCGATTTCGCAACTCTGCAAAGCGAGATCATAAAAACTCTTGAAAGCTCTTATAGTGAGCAAAAGGCATTGAATTTAAAGCTAGACATCATAAAAGAGCAGTTTAATTTAATTAGTTTCAACTACACAAAAAATCAAAAAGCAATAGACGGCTTCATAGATGATGTTATCGCCATTTCGGGCTATATCAAAACCGACGCTTGGAACGGTGAAGACGTTATGGGAATTTTCTTTAACGAATTTACTCGCTATAAGGGCAAGAGCGAAGCGGGTCAAGTTTTTACGCCGGATCATATTACAAGCCTAATGTATCGTATCGCAAACGTAAGCTATAAAGATAAAATTTTAGACGCATGTTGCGGTAGCGGCGCATTTTTAGTAAAAGCCATGAATAATATGATAAACGAAGTCGGTGGAAATTTCAATGAAAGTGCGGTTAAAATTATACAAAATGATAGGCTTTTTGGAATAGAATTTGATAAAGAGCTATTTGCTCTAGCTTGTGCGAATATGTTAATCCATAAAGACGGGAAAACCAATTTGACTCATGACGATGCTAGAAGCGAGGCGGCCTGTGAATGGATAAAAAGCAAAAATATCACAAAAGTTTTGATGAATCCACCTTATGAAAATAAATTTGGTTGCTTAAAAATAGTAAAAAATGTACTTGATAATGTCGAAGATGGTGCAATTTGCGCATTTTTATTACCGAGTAATAAACTTGAAGTCGGCAAAAAGCAAGTTTCGAAATGGCTTAAAAAGCACTCTCTTTTGAAAATCATCAAACTTCCAAAAGAAATTTTTGCTCGTATGAAGGGTGCGAACGAAACGTCAATTTTTATATTTAAAGCACATGAACCACAAGGAAATAAAGAAATTTTCGGTTGCTATATAAAAGAAGATGGGTTAGAAACTGTTAAAAATCAAGGGTGTCATGACTTAAAAGGCAAATGGCAAGAACTTGAAGATTACTGGGTAGATGTGATATATAAGCAAAGCGGCGATGAAAGCTGCCAATGGATAAAGCCAAGCGAAAGTTTGCAATATAAAGTACCAGAACCTAAATTTGAAATAACCGAGCAAGATTTGAAAAAAGTCGTGCTTGATTATATGCTTTTTGAAAACGGTATCGATAAAAAGGAGTTTGAAAAAACTATTTTGGATAGCGTTTTATATGGAAGTGAGATAAATTTAGACGATGATGAGATAAAGATTAAGGTTTAAAGTGCAAAAATTTAAGAATTTTAAATTTAAAGAGATATTCGATCATATCGCGCAAGGTAAAAGATTAAAAATATCGGATCATATAAATGGCGATATTCCATTCGTTATGGCCGGATACATAAATAACGGAATTTGTGATTACATCTCTAATCAAGAGGCTAGACGATTTCCGGCCAATTCCATAACAATAGATATTTTTGGAAATTGTTTTTACCGAAAATATGAATTTGCTGCAGGAGATGATGTCGGCGTTTTTTGGAGTAATAAAGATATAAGCAATAAAGCTATGACGTATATTTGTGCCGTTATAGGCAAATCGCTATCGGGCAAATTCGGCTTCGGAAATAAACTAAGAGCCTCACAAACTTATGATTTTGAAATTTTATTACCCTCCAAAGATGAGCAAATAGACTTTGAATTTATGGATAATTACATTAAAAATATAGAAATTAAAATGCGAACTTTAATCTCATCTTATTCATTATTGACGGCGGCTTCGAGAGAGAGAGAGAGAGAGAATAAACCGCGCAGCGATTTTAGCCTTATTTTTAGTAAAAATTCTCACATTTCAAGCCTTATCAAAGAGGCTATCATACAAATGGCTAAAAGCCTTTTTGGTAAATTGGGCGTAAAATGGGGAGAATTTAGACTTGTAGATTTGTTTGATTATGAGCGTGGTTCAAGACTTACAAAGAATAATCGCAAAAGCGGAATTTATCCGCTAATAACAGCAGGCGAAACGAATTTGGGCGTTAAAGAATTTTATAAGCAATAAAAATCAAAAAATTTTTAATAATGCAATTACCATTGATATGTTTTGTAACTCCTTTGTCCATATTAAAGATTTTTGTTGCGACGATAATGTTCTTGTACTGACATCAAAAACCAAAGTATCTACTGAAGTCATGCATTTTATTAGTGCCATCATACATAAAAGTAAAGATAAATTTGGATACGGGCAACAATATAGACAAAATACTTTAGAAAAACATGTTATTTATTTACCGCTTGATGAGTTTAGCAATCCAAATTTTACTTTAATGGAAAATTTCATAAAAGAAATTAAACAAAATCACACGCAAAAATTAATTGATTATTACCTGCGTCTTGCTGATATTGCGGAATAAAAAATTTTAAATTCATATATTTTAAAAGCATGTTTATACCACCACTACGCTTTTAGATAATCTCTTTTATAAGCTTAAAATTTACAAAATCATAGTAAGCTTAGCCCATTTTTTACAAAGGTCTGAAATTTGAAAAGCATAATTTTAACGCTGGCGATCCTCGCGGTCGGATTTTATTTTTACTCGATAAATTTTATGGTCACGGTGCTGGCGATCAGCTTTCTCATCTTTTTCCACGAGCTGGGGCATTTTTTGGCGGCGCGGGCGCTGGGCGTGGGGGTGAACGTCTTTAGCGTGGGCTTCGGCGAGAAGGTCTTTACCAAGCGCATCGGCGCGACGCAGTACGCCATCAGCGCGATCCCTCTGGGAGGCTACGTGAGCCTTAAGGGGCAGGAGGATTTGGATCCCGCCGCAGTAAGCGCGGATCCTGATAGCTACAACTCCAAAGGCCCGATCGCGCGCATAATTATACTTTTTGCAGGACCGTTTTTTAACCTGCTGCTTGCGTTTTTGATCTACATCGCGCTGGGCTATATCGGCGTCGAAAAGCTCGCACCCAAGGTCGGCAAAATTTCGCCAGGCTCCGCCGCGGCAAGCGCAGGGATAATGCTAAACGATGAAATTTTATCAATCGACGGCAAGCGGATCCGCGAGTGGGACGACATCTCAAAGCAGGTAACCGCAGCGCCTCTAAGTTTGGAAATCATGCGCGGCGGCGAGCGGATGAGCCTACAGCTCACGCCGAAGCTCGGCGAGAAAAAAACCATCTGGCGCGAGAGCATCAGAGTGCCGCTCATCGGTATTTCGCCCGATTACAACGCGACCGTGACGCTATATCACAAGGGCGCTAGCTCGCTTAGCTTCGCGTGGGATCAGACGATGGAGGCATCAAAGCTCATCTTGGTAGGCCTCGAAAAGCTCGCCAGCGGCGTCGTTTCGCCAAAGGAGATGGGCGGCATCGTCGCTATTACGGACATCACTTCAAAGGCGGTCAATTACGGCGCGGCGGTCCTGCTCGCGCTCGTGGCGCTAATATCGGTAAATTTAGGGCTCATCAATCTCTTTCCGATCCCCGCGCTCGACGGCGGGCACATCGCATTTAATCTCTTTGAGCTCATCTTCCGCCGCCCCGTACCAAAGCGAGTATTTGTGGGTGCCAGCTACGTAGGAATGGGAATTTTGGCGCTTTTGATGATATTTACGGTGCTGAATGATTTCGCTAGAATTTTGGGATTTTACAAATGAGGCTGGATGAAATTTTAAAGCGCATTGAGGCTGCGAAAGCAGGCTCGGGCGAAGTGCAGCTAGTCGCGGTAAGCAAAAACGTAGGCACGGATGAGGTGCGCAAGCTGTATTCGCAAGGACAGATCGCATTCGGCGAAAACAGGGTGCAGGAGCTGAAGCGCAAAAGCGAGGCATTGCGCGAACTGCCGCTAAAGTGGCACTTCATCGGCACGCTGCAAAGCAACAAAATCAATCAGCTCATCGCTCTGCGCCCGACGCTGTGGCAGAGCTGCAACTCCTATGAACTCGCGCTTGCCGTGAATAAGCGGCTAACTTATCCGCTAGATACGCTGCTGGAGATCAACGCTGCGGGCGAGAGCTCCAAAACGGGGCTCGATAAAAACCGCGCGGTGGAGGAGTTTTTACGCATCAAGCAGGAGTGCAAAAATCTAAATTTAATCGGCGTGATGAGCATCGGCGCGCATGTGAGCGAGCCCGCACAGATCGCGCGAAGCTTCGAGGTGAGCCGCGAGATCTTTGATGCGCTCGTACCGCACGGCGCGCGGATCTGCTCGATGGGGATGAGCGATGATTTTGAGCTCGCGATCAAATGCGGCTCGAACATGATCCGCCTGGGTAGAATTTTATACGCCTAAGCGCCGAAGGACGGGTTTTATCGCGCGAACAAATTTTATACCGCTTTTATTAGGCGGCGCGTTTGATTTGTCGCGCGAGCTAAATTCGGCGCGTAACTTGAAATTTAGCGCAATGCTTGATTTTACGCGCCGTTTAAAATTTAGCGCGTTATTGAAATTTTACGCAGCGCAACAACACGGCATCAAATTTTAAACCTCGATAAAATTTTATTTGTAGCGATACAAATTTCAAAAAAGCGACGATATAAAATTCTAAGCGCAATCCGCATAAAGACAGAATCTTAAAAGGCGAAATTTCAAGCGGCGGCAGCTGGCGTATATCGTGCGCACGCTGGTTCAGGGCGCGAAAGTGATCTTTATGGACGAGCCTACAAACGGGCTGGATTTTGGCAATCAGATCAAGCTGCTCGAGATGATAAAAGCGCTGGGAGATGAGGGCTACACCTTCGTGCAGACGACGCACTACCCGCGGCATGCAAAATTCGTTTCAAGCTTGACGCTGTTTATAAAAGACGGCGAAATTTTAGCTTTCGGGCGCAGCGAGCAGCTCATAAACGCCGAAAATATCGATAAAATCTACGGCATAAACTACGAAAGATATGAGGATAGATTATAAATTTTACGGGCACGTAGCGCCGTTAAATTTAGCCGAATTGGGGTAAAATTGCGCGTATAGAATAACTTTTAGGCGGTAAACGGCGCACCCTATAAAACGCAAGCTTGCGAGTCGCGACTGCGGTAACGTAAGCGGCAAGCCGAATTGCTAGCGAGCAAAAACGTCTAAATTTAAACGATAAATTTAAAGGAAAATCATAACTCCGCGAGAGATATTTTTAAACGGCTGCGCCGAGATCGCGGCAAATTTCACGGACTTCAAGCCCACGCAAAAGGGGCAAAAACTAACGAAGCTCGCAAGCAACAAGGAGATTTTATTTGAAATTTATTTTAGTTCCAGCATGCGCAACTACGCCGGCAGCGTAAGCATCCTGCCGCAGATCGCGATCTACTGTAAGCGCCTAAAAAAGCTGATGCAAGAGGAGCTACCCTACTCGACCGACCTTGTTTTCGTATCGTATCTGAGCTATCTCACGCCGCGCAGGCAGTTTCGCGACTGGCAGCTCGCGGGCGCTAGCTTTGAGCCCAGCGTGCGGGAAATTAGCGCGGCTATCAAGGACTGCGCGCTGCCTATTTTTGAGCTTTTTGAGGACAAACAAAAGGCGGTGGAGTTTATGACGCAATGTGGGGCTAAATTTAACAAAAATCTAAGCGCCTTCGATCTGTACCCGATCTACTTTGTATATTATTTCGGCGGCAGGGACGCGGCGGAGGCGTTTTTTAACGTCTGCCTAAGCGATTGCACGCACAAAGGGCGATTTTATAAGCTTTACGAGGAGCTTGCAAACGGCGCGGAGGCGGATTTTAGCAGGAGTTTGTTTTGGGGCGATACGGAGGTGAAATTCGCATTTGTAAAAGGACTTAGAATTTTAAATGGCTGAAGCTTTAATTCAAATTTTAATCGTTATTTTTAGCGTCTTGCTTCTTGGCGGGATTGTTTGGACGCTCTTTTGCCGCAATACTCGCAAGCTTAGCCCACATCAGCTTGCCGCGATAGATGGGATAAGCGAAGCAAGCGCGGTAAAAAGGCTTTCCGTGAGGCCGTTTTTGTTCTGGCTGGAGCGGTTTTTTATCTCGTGCGAGAGCCTTTGGTTTGATCAGGATTTTATCTACGTTTTTGATGGACAGAAGCTCGCGGCGAGGTATAAATTTGAGCAAATTTTGGCGCTTGAAGTCACAAAAATACGGATAAATCATGCTAGGATTTGGCGGATCTGCTTCGCAGGCGGCGCGAGCGAACTTGAACGCGGCAGCACGAACGAGCCCGAGCGAGACGGCGAGCGAGAGTATAAATTTGTGCCCGCCGCTTCGATTTTTACGCCGAGCTTTAAAGAATTTTTGCAAATTTTACGCGAGAAAAACCGAGGCGTGATCAAGACGGAGTCTAGATTTTGGGAGACCGTTTAGCGAGGCAGAATTTTACAAAGCGAATTTACAAAAAATATAGAAAAGGCGCGCAGCTTTCAAGTGCGATCGTCGCAAAGAGCGGCAAAAGCTACGCGCGAAACCGCAAGAGGCGACAAATAGATAAGGGGGCAAAATGAAACGTTGGAGCAAGCTTGCAAAACGGCTTTACGAAATTGTAGATGAAAGCATTGATTTTAGGCTCCACTGCACGGTTTATAGGATGCAGAGCAGGCGCGGCAGCACGGATTTACCGCGATATTTTATCACGTTTGCGGGCGAGATTATTTTTGATTATCCGAAGGATTTCGTGCTAAAAAGCGGCGGCGTAAAAAGCCTAGCACAGGGCGCTCTAGCGAAAATTTATCCGTATGGTAACGACATAAGCGACATCGGTGAGCTTATACGCGAATATATCGACACGCCCAAAGAGGAGCTGTTTGCAAAGCACTTTGGTGCCGATGAATGGGGGCTTACAAATATCCTAAAGGCCGCCGACAAACGTATCGGCAAAAGGAGACTGCAAATTTTAGCCAAAAACAAGAAAAATCAAGCGATGCAAAAAGTGATAGCGGCTAGATTGGGAGCTTTGCAATAAATCTACAGCGGCGATTTAAATGCGGAGCGAACAAGTGCGGGCGACAGACTAAAAATTTTGATTTATGAGCGGACTTTTAAAATTTAGCTTCGATCGTTCGGTGAAAATTTAAAGGATCGCAGGCGAATAAAATATATAAAAACGATCATGTATCGCTGCTTTTGCTTGACGGTTTAAAATTCCAAGCGGCTTGAGTACGATATGAAAATTTACGTTAAAATTTAACGAAAAAATGGTGTGGTCCGCTCGCAAAATTTTAGAAAGGATAGTTATGATTTTAGTTTCAAACTACGATGAGATCGACTTTGACGCGCTTTATAAGACGCAAAAGGCAAAAAGCTCATTCGGCAAAAAACTGGCCGAGCATTGGGACAAAAAGGCGCCCAGCTTCAACGAGGGCGTGATGAAAAGCGCCTATGCGCGGGACTTTCTATCACGCGTAGATTTTTCGGGTGCTTCCACGCTGCTTAATTTCGCGTGCGGCGCAGGCGCGCTAAGCGTGCTGGCGGCGGAAAAGGTGGATCAAATTTACGGCTACGATTTTTCGCCCAAAATGCTGGAATTTGCCCGCGAGAATGCTCAAATTTACGGCGCAAAAAACGCAAAATTTGCGCAAAAAGCCTTTGAGGACGACTGGTCGGACGTGCCCGCGTGCGACGTGGTTTTTGCCTCACGCTGCCTTGAGGTGGACGATCTAAAAGCTGCGCTTAACAAGCTTCTTTCAAAGACCAAAAAGGCGCTTTACATCACGTTTAAGGTGGGCGGCAGCTTCGTAGATGAGCGGATTTTGCAGGCGCTGGGGCGCGACGTGCAAAAGAGGCCCGACTTCGTCTATCTCATCAATATTTTATTTCAAATGGGCTATTTGCCAAGCCTAAGCTACATAAAGGCTAAGTGTCATGCGGGCCCAGAAACAAGCGCGCAGGAGCTCATACAAAAGACGCGCTGGATGCTAGGCGGCGAGTTAAACGAAGCGGAGGAGGCGCGGCTGGCGGAGTATTTTAACAGCGGCAAATACGAGCCAAAGCGGGATTTTATGCACTGGGCGTTCGTGCGGGTGGATAAAATGGATGAGCTTTAGCTTGGTTGTCTTATTTTATGAATGAAGCAGGATAAATTTTGAAGCTAAATTTAGCTAGAAAAGAAGCGTAAATTTAGCTTGCTAAAAATTTTATCGATAAAATTGCAAGAGCCGGTAAGTATTCATTTTTAAAAATTTAATGCAAAATCGAGATTGTTTGCCTGCTAAAAAAGAAGCAAGCCAAAAAAATCTCGCTTCATTAAATTTAAAACGCTACGGAGTAAAAAAGCAAAATTTGAGCTAAAATAACCAGGAAAGGCGGTAAAATGCAAACGCAAAAAGACAAAATCCCCGCGGACATCAGCCAAATTCCGCAAGAAATTTTAAAAAGCTACGATAGATTTCGCTTTTGTAGATATCTGTTTTTTGGGACACTTTTGACCTTCCTGATTTATATCATCGTGTTTCTTACGTTTGTACATGATGCGCCCATAATGTCGTTTTTATGCATGCTCGCGCTATCTGCGATAAATATACTCGTCTGCCTAAACAGGCTGAAGTATAAAAAATATGCCCTGCTTTTATTTAGTGATGCAGATAAGGCCTTTATGCTTATATGGATACATGTGGCTGCGATATTTTACGTCCTTTATGCTTTAATCGGATTTTATTTACAGATAAAATATCACATAGACTGGGATACACGTCAGATTATACCCGCTATTTTTATCGCTATTCCGGTGGCGATAATAACATATAACGCAAATCCGGAATTTAACGCCGATGAGACCGTGTATCTACCGGCACTAAAATCGCAGACAAAAATCGGCGGAGCGGTCGCTGATAAAATTTCCGGCGAGCAAAATTTTAACAAAACAAACGGCAAGGCGCAAGGCACTCAAGATGAAGCCGCTAAATTTGAGCAAAAATTTAATGACGCGAGTCTTGAAGCAGAATCTATCCAAAGAAGAGAGGAGGCGCTGGAATACGGCAAAGCTCTAGAACAAATTGCAAAAAATTTAAAGCAAAAATATCAACTTCACCGTTTGATCAGATTTGCTTTCGCGAGTTTTGCGACAACGGTTTTTTGATTTTATTTTTATCGGATTCGTACGAATTACACTGGGCGTTTATAGTTAGCGCCGTTTGCACGATTATATTTTTCTTTTCAAAGCGCAGATACAGCAAACTTTTCGTAGAAAATCCCAAAAAAAGCAATACGATTTTCGCGATAGAAAATTTTGCGATTGTGACGCTAGTTTTGTATCTCCCACTCTCGGAGTTGCTCTTTTCTCAAGGACGAAGTTACGATAATATGGCTCTGATTCTTGGGTATCTGTATTTGCCGATAGCTCCGATATTGTTTATAACGACCATCGTTTGCCTAGCACGCAACTTAAGCGTTTATAAAGAGATAAAAGAGTGAAATTAGTAAAATTTAAACGAATTTTTAAATAACTTTATCGCGCGAATATACTTCATCAGCTCCTTGTCGGAGTACCCCTTTGCTGTGGAATGACAGCTTAAATTTAGAATTTAAATCAATCCAAAGCAGCACTTTGCATCTTTAAATTTGCAAGCCTACCATTTAAATATATCTATTTATCTACGTTCATTAAAACGCTTTAAATTAGCTGAGTATAGAAGTAAGAAAATAAAGAGCGTGGAGATTTTAGGCATAGCAAATGCGTTTAAATTTGATCTTAAACGCTCAAGGCTACTGCGTTAGCTTGCATTTCAGCGCCTCTTGTAAAAGCGCATTGGCTACTACTCTCTCCTTTTTTACGAAGATAAAATTTTCACCGTATTCGCTCTGCAGCTCGCTTTGTGGATCGGCACCCGTATGCATCACTATGATATTTGCTTTTAAATTAGAGCCGTTTAGCATCTTAGCAACGATGTCGAGCTTTTGCTGATTTGCGATCGTTAGGATGATGACCGACGCATCGCGCGCATGCAGCTCGTCGATCGCGGTTTTTTGCATTATATTTACAAAGTATATGTTCTCTCCGCGCGATTTGCCCAGATCCACAAGCTCTAAATCACTCTCGGCAACTACGTATAGCAGCCCCTGATCCTTCAGGCGTAGCACCACTTCCTGCCCTATCCTGCCGTAGCCTGCTACAATGATGTGATTTTTCATCGGCGGGATTTGAGTTTTATGCTCCTCATCTTCGAGCTTTTCAACCTTGGACTCGAAACGGTTGGCGATTTTGTTTAAATTCTTAAGAATAAACGGCGTTAAAATCATAGTCGCGGTTACGACTGTAATTAAAATTTGCCCGTTTTCCTTACTTAGCATATCGCGGCTCATCAACAGCGAAAAGATCGCAAGCGCGAACTCACCTATCTGGCATAGCGACAGCGCCGCTTTTAGCGCTATCCTTTTGCCGGTCGAGAGAAATAAGATCGCGTAAATCACTCCCGTTTTAAGCGCCATTATAACGATAATAGCGAGTAGAATTAGCCCATAGTGCGAGACGATGACTTCGAAATTTATCTGCATGCCGATCGTGATAAAAAAAAGTCCGAGCAGTATGTCTCGAAACGGCGTGAGATCGGCTTCTATCTCGTGTTTGTACTCGGTCTCCGCAATAAGCATGCCCGCGATAAACGCACCCAGCGTATATGAAAAGCCGAAAACGTGCGCCAAAAAGCTAGCCCCCACGACGGTAAAAAGGATGGTCGCGATGAAAATCTCTTTAGAATTCGTCCTTACGACGTAGTAAAGGAAGCGATTGAAAGCAAATTTGCCGAGCACAAAAAGGATCACTACCACTATGGCGGCGCTTACGGCGGTTTTTAAGATTAGATAGTTCACGGGGGTATTGTCAGTCGAGCCGAATATGTCAATCATAAGCAAGATAGGGATGACGGCGAGGTCTTGAAATAGCAGGATGCCAAGCACCTTGCGCCCGTAGTTTTGGTTGATTTCGCCTGTTTCGTTGAGCGTTTTTAGCACGATCGCCGTAGAGCTAAGCGCGAGCGCAAGCCCGATAATCATCACGGTTTTTATGTTTCCGCCGAAAGCTTGATCGATGATGAGCGCTAGAATAATACCGGTGCCAAACACTTGGAGTATGCCATTAAAAAATACGTCCTTTTTCATACTCATCAGGTGATGGAAGCTAAACTCAAGCCCGATGGTAAACATCAAAAAGACAATGCCAAATTCCGCCAGCTCAGACATATGGGCGTTTTCGACGCTGCTTAGGCTATAGATCTGCGAAAAGCACACGCCTGCAACGATATAACCGATGATAGTGGGAATTTCAAAAATTTTAAAGACGATATTTAGCACTATCGCAAGCGCGGTGATCGCAAGAAATAGCTCTATAACAAGCTCCATTAACTCCCTTTTTTGTAAGATTATGCGTAAAATTTAGCGCTAAATTTATTGTCAAATTTTACATTATCCGCGACCGTTTATCGGAGGCGATAATCGATGAAATTTTATCTTTTCATATAAATTTACGGGTAAATTTTATAATGTGATTTTACTAAAATCCCGCTTAAAAATAGAGAAATTATGTCGCACTTTATCGCTAAATTTAGAGGTCCGCGGTAAAATTTTAATGTCTAACGCGGCTTGGAATTTTAAATTTTAAAGCCAAATTATATCAAGACGGCTTTTAAATTTAATCGCAAGAAAATTCACCCCGGTTTGCTTAGCACGACTTTAAATTTGACGCGCTCATAAATCCGCTCTGAAAGTCAAAATTTATCGATTAAATCTACGCTTAAAGAGGCGATCTTACTTTTTGATAGCATTAAAATTTCAGCTTATAGCACCAGGATCTGTTTTTTGCTGAGCTTTAAAATTTTTATTTCGCAAACCTTAGTCTGTCTCTCCGCCAAGCTCTAAAATTCTAGCCCGCAGCTCCTCGATCTCGCGCTCATACTCGGCGATCCTTTCTTGCAGGCGAAAGATCACGTCCACGCCCGCAAGATTGACGCCAAGCTCCTTTGTAAGGTTTAAAATCATGCGTATGCGATCCATATCATGTGCCGAGTACAGGCGCATCTTGCCCTCCGTGCGCCCCGGGCTTACGAGTCCTTCGCGCTCGTATTGCCGCAGCGTCTGCGGATGGATATCTAGGACCTTCGAAACTATCGATATGAGATAAACCGGCTCATCGTAATCATGCATTTTGATGCCTCCTTATAGCTTTTGCAGCGCGGCTTTGACGTCCTCGTCCAGCGAATCAACGTCGGGTAGGACGACGTTTACCACAGCATATAGATCGCCTAAAATTTTACTCTTGCGGTTTTGCACGCCATAACCTTTTAAGCGGTATTTCTGCCCGTTTTTGGTATTTTTTGCGATCTTTATCGTTGCGCTTTTGCTCGGCGTCGAAATTTCTACTTTTCCACCAAACATCGCCGTTTTTAAAGGAACGTCAATCTTTTTGAAAAGATCGTCGCCTTCGCGGCTATACTCGGCACTTGGCGCGATTTTTATCTCTAAAATCAGATCTCCGCTTTGAGCGCCTGATTTTTGTCCTTTACCTCTGATGCGTAGCTTTTCGCCTGCATTGATGCCCGCGGGTACTTTAAATTTAACCGTCTCGCCGCCCACGCGCACGCTCATCTCGCCGCCTTGTATCGCGGTTTCAAAAGGAATTTCAATCGAGCTGTGCGTATCTAGGCTCTGTGTGCCGCCAAATCCGCCGCCGAAACTGCTGCCGCTAAAGCCACTAAAACCCTCGCCACCACCGAAAGAGCTGAAACTAAATCCGCCGCGCGAGCCTGCGCTTTTTGCGCCGAAGGAGCCGCCGAAAATGCTGTTTAGGATGTCGTTTAGATCGCCCATGTTTGCCGAGCCCTGCGCGAAATCGTGGAAATTCTGTCCGCCGAACATCTCGTCGCCGTGGCGGTCATACTGCGCCCGCTTTTTCTCGTCGCTTAAAATTTCATACGCGGCGTTGATCTCTTTAAATTTATCCTCAGCTCCAGGCTCTTTATTGATATCCGGGTGATACTTGCGAGCTAGCCTGCGGTAAGCTTTTTTAATCTCCTCGGCGCTTGCTGATTTATCCACGCCTAAGGTTTCGTATAAACTGCTTGTGCTTGCCATTTTAATCCTTAAAATCTTAAAATTTATGTAGATTATATCATAAAACTTTAGTGAGTGTCAATCAAGTTTGCTAAATTCTATTTATAAATTTTAATTTTGCGTTAAGAATATATTAGCGGACAAAATTTATAATTCCGCCAAAATTTCATTATCACAAAGGAAGCAAAAATGAAAAAATCGATCATCATATCGATAGCTTTAGCAGGTACGCTTTTTGGCGCCAGTATCGACATTAAAGAAGCTCCAAGCAATTATGAGCGCGTAAATCCGGGCTTTAATCAAGATGTCGTGCTTTCGTATCACAGCTCCGTTGCGGACGTGAAAAAATCCGTCGTCAATATTGCAACTAAAACCAAGATCAAAGCAGGCAACAGCCCGATGTCGCAGATGTTTGACGATCCGTTTTTCAAGCAATTTTTCGACTTTGACATTCCGCAACAACAAGAGCGCGAGGGAAGCTCGCTAGGCTCTGGTGTCATTATCTCCGAAGACGGCTATATCGTCACAAATAATCACGTAATAGAAAATGCCGACGAAATCGTAGTTACACTACTAGAAGGCGATAAAGAGTATAAAGCCAAGGTGATCGGTACTGACCCTAAAACCGACCTTGCAATCATTAAAATCGACGAAAAAAATCTCTCTGCGGTTAAATTTGCCGACTCGTCCAAGGCTATGGAGGGCGACATTGTATTTGCTATCGGAAATCCTTTCGGCGTGGGCGGTACCATCACTCAAGGCATAATCTCGGCGTTAAATAAAAACAATATCGGGTTAAATCAATATGAAAATTTCATCCAAACCGACGCTTCGATCAATCCGGGCAACTCAGGCGGCGCGCTAGTGGATAGTCGCGGCGCGCTTTTGGGGATAAATTCCGCCATTTTAAGTCGCGGCGGCGGAAATAACGGCGTAGGCTTTGCGATCCCTTCAAATATGGTAAAAGAGATCGCCGAAAAGCTCATCACAAACGGCAAGATCGAGCGTGGCTTTATAGGCGTCACGATTTCGGATATGTCTAAAGACCAAAAAGAGCTCTATGAAAGCAAAGAAGGCGCACTAATCTCAAGCGTCGAAAAAGACATGCCTGCCGATAAAGCAGGTATCAAGCGCGGCGATTTGATTACCAAAATAAACGGCAAATCTATCAAAAACGCTAATGAGCTAAAAAATTTAATCGGCTCAATGGCTCCAGGAAGCTCAGTGGATGTAGAATTTGAGCGCGACGGCAAAAGTAAGAGCACGACTATCAAGCTAGACGCGATGAAATCCGACTCCACCACCTTAGGCTCAGCTGGCGAAAACTCACAAAGCGCGATAGAGGGGCTAAAGCTAAGGACGTTAAATGACAGCTTGCGCCGCAAATATAACCTCGACGACGATGTCTCGGGCGCCCTCGTCTTAAGCGTAAAAGATGGCTCAAAAGCCGATGATTACGGCTTTGAGGTAGGCGACGTGATCATCCAAGTCGGTCAAAACGATGTCAAAAGCACAGACGACTTCGATCGATACATCAAAGATTACAAGGGCAAGAAAACCCTAGTTTGGGTTATCAGACGCGGAATTCCGCAAGGTCTTGTAATCCGCTAAGCTTGGTCCACCAAGCTTAGCGGCGAGTAACGCGAAAGCGTTAAAATTTAACCGCGGCGAGCCCAGGACAAAGCATTAGCGGAACATTGCGAGTAAGCCAGCAGAAGTTTTTGGGATTTTGAACTTTCTGATAAGCGAAATTTCGAGCTTTCGAGCACAAAAGATACATAAACTATAATAAGGGCTTCCTGCAGGCATTAAAAGCTGCCGGAAGCTCTCTGTTATTTCAAGCATCTCTGAAAGCCCTCTGCTATTTCAAAACACCGCTAAAAGCCCAGATTTTTCGCTTGAAATTCTTAGAATTTTACTTTTTTGCTTTTGTTTTCACTTAGAATTTTTAAGATTTAACCTTCCACGCCGCTACTTTATCGCTTTTACCGCTTCGCCTGAAATTGCTTTAAAATTTTAATCTCTTTGCTAACAACATACCGCAGAAGTATGTGCTTCTAACCTAGAATTACTTCAAATTTTAATTCCTCTTGTATATTACTTCACTTTAAATTCTACAAATCCAAATTTTATAAAATCTATGTCCTACCCTATTTCTCGATATCAGAAACTGCTGCCTTTTTATTCTAGCGCTTTTCCAACCACGTCACTTCTTGGGAATTCCGCTGGCTAAATTTTAAAGTCGGAATTTTAAAATTTAGCTATTTTGTAATCGTAATTTTTCGTTTAAGCTTCAATAACAAAAATAAGCTGAAATTTTACTTTATTATCGAAAACGTTACATCGCGATACCCATTTTTTCGTGTTAAGCTACTTTTTGTTAGGAATTGTATTAAATTTATTGTAAATAGGTATTTTTATAGTATAATGGATAGTTTTTATTTTTTACGAAGGATTACAACTATGAAAGATATTAAGATACCGATTATCTCAGGTCTGAGCATCGCTGCTACGCTAGCACTGATGCCGATGCAAGCTTTAGCCGACAATGCAAAAGCGACGGTAACCGGCGGCGGTAGTGATGGTCATTTGCATACTCCAGGCGGCGGGTATTACTCGGGTGGTTATGAAGGTGCCGGTAACGGAGGCGGCTCCAAAAATCATATAGTAACTATCACCGGAAATGCTTCAGGTACTGATATGTCTGGCTACAGTATATACGGCGGCGGTATGGGTCATCCTAGCATTACGCCTACGACATCGGCCGATAGAAATCAGATCACCGTTCAAAACCGCGCTACCGTTACTACCGTAATAGGCGGTGAAGGTATAGGCGCAACAGGCAATACCGTAAACATAATAAACGCAACCGTTAATAGAGTTGTTCTCGGTGGCAACGGCACTTGGGCAGGAAAGAGACCTCAATCGGGAAATGCCGTCGGCAACACAGTAAATATCGAAGGTAATAGCCATATAATCGGCGATAATAACACCGTGGGGAGCTTCGAAGCTATAGTGTCGGGAGGTCGTGCTAGGTATGGTCATTCAGCAGAAAATAATACGGTAAATATAAAAAGCGCAGCACAAATAGATAAATACAGGATAGAGGGGGCCACCATACACGAAGGTGGCTCTGCAAAAGGTAATAGCGTAAATATTACGGGCGCTATCGTCTTAGGCAGCGGTCAAGAAATAGATGGTGCAGTATCGGTATCTCCAAATTTCGCTAGTACATTAGAGGAAAACTATGTCGTCATAAACAGCGCCAGTGCTAAACTTCAAAATATAACAGGCGCTAATGCTACTAGAGAGGGTATTACCATTGGAAGCAACGCTACGGCTAGCAAAAACTACGTAAAGCTACAAAACGGAGAGGTTCAATCTACTACGGGCTCATATATGGCAGCCGTTTCTAACGACAATTACTCTGAAATCAGCGGCGGAAAGGTTATAGGTGACGTTCACGGAGGCTTCGGCGGAGGTTCTGGTACCAATCACGTCGCTACTAGCACGAATGATTACGTCAAAATAAGCGGCGGCGAGATAGGCGGTAGCGCTTACGGCTTCCGCAACGTAAACGGAGAGATAAAAAGTAGTTACGTTGAAATGAGCGGAGGCAAAGTAGCACAAGATGCTATAGGCGGAAACAGCGTTAACGGCAAAATTTCAAACACCAAAGTAACTCTAAACGGTGGCGAAGTGAGCCACGATGTCATCGGCGGAAACAGCGTTAACGGCGACGTTACGGGCGCCAGAGTAGAGATCGCAAACGGCGCTACGGTAGGTCACGATATCATCGGCGGTAAAAGCGAAAAAGGCAAAGCCGAGGGTAACTGGGTAGTAGCGGATTTAACCGGAAAAAGCGTCTTTCAAGTAATCGGCGGAACAAATCATATCGGTAGCGGTAGTGGGCAAGCGAATAATAACCGCGTGCAACTAACGGGCGACGGGGTAAGCAGTGCGGTAAACGGGCCTGCCCTAGGCGGACGCGGTGAGCAAGGCGTCAGCGGCAATGAATTCTCTGCAACCGGAGTAACCTTTAATGATAACGTTTCGGGTGGAACTACGTCAAGTGGCGACGCTACGGGAAACACTTTAACTTTGACGAATTCCGAAGTAAAAGGTAATAAACAAGTAAAAGGCGGTAACGCCAGAGCGGCCTCCGCATCGGGTAACCGTGTAAATTTATGGGGTCATACCACCGTAACGGGAGATGTTTTTGGCGCGGAGGCTGTGGGGGCAAATAGTGATAATAATACGGTACATTTATCAGATAGCACCGTCACCGGCACGATTTACGGCTTATACGGCACCGGTAGCGGCAACGGCAACACCTTGATAAATGCTTCAAACGCTAGCAATCCAAATCATGCGGGTAATATCGCTAGATTTAATGTTTTAAATTTCCAAAACATATCAAATGCGAATTCCGATGCAAGCAAAGCCGCACTTCAAATCACAGGTGTAGCTCAAACCGATATAAATAACGCTAAATTCCAACTTGGCGGCACTGATTATAATGTAGATACCTATGCGATAAACGACGGCGAGAAGCGCTATCTGATCCATAATGAAAAGGGATTTACCGGTTTTGACGAAACGCAAACGACTAAGCGCACTGATAATGTATTTACGATCAAAAACGCCACTACCTACTCTATGAATTTAAAAGGTCTGATGAAAGATGATGACGGAAAATCCATCGTCATTCAAGGTAAAAAGAAAACAGACCGCACTATCACTGGAGCGTTTGATAACGGCGAGGTCGGCAAATATAGCGGCCCTGCGGGCGATCCTGTTATCGATGTGGGCGAGGATCCAAACGCGCCGCAGAATTTCGGCGGGCTAGATATCGACACCACCAACGTAACTAATGCTACCGTAAATTTAATCGGCGGTAACGACATCGGAACGATAAAGGGCGATGCTAATGATGTTGTAAACGTCGGCAAAGACGGCAACAATCCGCTAGTGCCTGGCAATATCGCCGCTAAAAATATCGAGGGTGTAGGCAAGTTAAATTTTAACCTCCCTAACAACTACAACGGAAGCGATCCTGCACTTAAGCTTACCGGAAGTACTATTACCGATCTTAGCCAGACGAATGTTAATGTAAATACCAATAACCTTGATGATAACAAAGACTATAAGTTAATCAGCAAGGATAACGGTACTATAAATTTTACCGACAGAAGCACCCAAAAAGATCAGGTCTATACCATTACCGATAAAGATCACTACCAATATGACGGCGAAACCTTCCGTAAACAAAACGCCGATAAAGAGCTTGTATATAGAAAGGGTACCATCACCGATGCTTGGATAGATAACGGCTTCGATGGCACGGAGCTAACCAAGAATCAAGCTAACAATGATGCTCAAGTGGGAGCTCATAAGCTATTCGGTAATAAAAATAACACCGTAAACGTATCTCAAAGCGCAGGAGATCTAAACGGTAAGAATATAAGCTCCGGTAGAGCAGATGTCAAAGATAGCGTAACTCCAAATACCGTCTATAACAATAAAACCATAGTTAAGGGCGGAACAAATTTCGGTAACGTAAATGCAGGTTACGGCGATAGCGGAACCCAAGAGGTTCACCACAACGAGCTAAGCTTTGAAGATAGCTCAAAAGGTGCGGTAGTAAACGGAAACATTAGCGCAGGCTACTCCTCAAACGGAAACGTTCATGATAATACCGTAAGCACAAACGATACTATAGTTAACGGAGATGCTTACGGCGGTGAAGCAGCAAATGGTAATGCAGATAGCAACACCATAACTCTAAATGACGGTAAGGTTACCGGCGACGTAAAAGGAGCAAAAGCTAGCGGCTCTGCAACCAATAACAGCGTAAATTTAAAAGGTACTGCTAGAGTTGACGGTAACGTCTACGCAGCAGATGCAAGCAGCGGTAGCGGTAACAGCGTAAATTTCCATAGCGGAAGCGTAGGAGGAACGATATATGGTCTATCTAATACAGGCGGCACAGGCAATAGCCTAAACGTATATAACGCCTCTACTCAAAAAACCGCAGGCGATATAGCAAATCTAAACGTATTAAACTTCGATGGAATTTCAAACGCTAACGGTAGCGCAGATGCCGCAGCTTTAAATTTAACCACTGCCGGCAATACCGATATCAATAATGCTAAATTCCAACTAAACGGAATAGATTACGATCCAAGCAATGATAGCTACGGCTCTTTAAATATAGAGGAGGGTAAGGAGTATTATCTAATTAAAAACGGAGGCGATTACTCAAATTTCAAAGAGAAAGCCAAGCAGCAGACAAACGTATTTAATATCACCGATGCTTCTACCTATGAGATCTCTTTAAAGGGTATGTTAAAGAGCACGGATAACCACTCCATATTTATCCAAGGTGTAAAGGATACCAAACGCAATATCTCATCAGATAAAAACTTCGATAGCGAAGAGGTTTTAAAATATGATCCGGATCTTACCGCAGGTACTATAATCAACGTAGGTAAAGCTGGCGAGAATAAGAACTTTAACGGACTTGATATAAATACGGTAAATACCGATCCTGCTAGACCTATAAAAGCAACCGTTACTCTAGTAGAGGGTAATAATATAGGAACTATTACCGGCGATGATGACGATACTTTAAAGATAGGTAAAGATGACGGCTCTATGACTCCCGGAAGTATAGAAGCTGAAAACATCGCAGGCTTTAAGAAGATCGATTTCAACCTCCCTAACAACTACAACGGAAGCGATCCTGCACTTAAGCTTACCGGAAGTA
>NZ_CALJPC010000034.1 GCF_937981295.1 uncultured Campylobacter sp. | reverse complement strand
TCCCGCCAGATACTCCCACTCATCCTCGCTAGGCAGGCTAAATCCGTCCTTTTGCAGGCTCGCCTCAAGCTCCTCGTGCGTCACGTCTCTAAACAAAAACGCTCGAATTTTGCCCTCCTCGCGCACCAGCTTTAGCGCGCCGCTAAGGGTTAGCACCGAGGAGCTTTTGTATTCGCCGCGCAAAAACTGCTCTATATCGCGCTCGTAAGCCTCAAGTCTCGCATCGTCCGCGCCGACCTCAACCCAGCTAAGCTCGCTCGCCCTGCGTTCGACCAGCATCGCGGAAATTTTAGCGCGGCGAAGCGGCGAGGTCTGCTGCGCGACGTATTCGCGCAGGCTCTGCTCGCTGCCGCAAAACTCGCACTGCTCTTTGATTTTCGCCGCCGAAATTTCATCCAAAACGGCGAAATCATCCCATCCGAGCACCGGCTCGCCGCTTGGAATAAAAACGAATTCGCTCCCTTTAAAATCGAAAACGCCCGTCTCGAAGCTCTCGCTGCCGCAGCTAAACGTAGTCAAATTTAAAAATTTAAACTGTGGATGCGCGGCTGAAATTTTAAGCATCAAATTTTGCTTTTCGTTAGGATTTAGCTTCTCAAATTCCTCTTTGTTCATCTGCCGCTCCTTGGTTAAATTTGACGAATTTTAGCAGACGCGCGAGTAAAAATGGATTAAACGGTGAAATTCCGTTGATCTTTGCGCCTTGCCCGCACCGCTTGCGAAATTTAGTCGCAGCGTGAAATTTCGCCGCAAGCCGTCGCGTAGTGGATGTGCCTGCCCATGCAGCGGATTTTTTCGCCCGCGTATGGGCTTGCAAAATTTCGCTCTGCCGCGAAATTGCGATATAATGGCTAAGAGAATTTAAAGCGCCAGGGCTGCCGTTTAAGCAAGCCTTTATGCGGGCGCGATTTTGAAGCGATTTTTGCGTAGTAAAATTTGATAAATTTACCCAAAAGGAGCGAATATGCGTAAGAATTTTTTCGGTTCTATCGTTTTGGCTGCGGCCTTAGCGGGCGGCGCGTTTATAGCGGTGCCGCAGACGGCGAGCGCTGCCGTACTAGCGCATCACGTGAAG
>NZ_CALJPC010000033.1 GCF_937981295.1 uncultured Campylobacter sp. | reverse complement strand
GGTTCCTACACCCCCTTCGGCTTCTGCAAAATCTATCAAAATTGCGCGTAGCTCAAGCGTTCCGTTGAAGCCGTCGTTCAGATTACTTAGGGCAATGGCTGTTCCAGATTCATATGCCGTAATTGACCCGCTATTTTGATACACGAGTCCTCTAAAATCTCCATCGCTGCCAGCGGGCATAAGTATATGTGTCATATCATCGTCCTTTTTCTGTGATTCGCTCGGTCTTGCCGATATTTTGTTTTTGCGCTTTTCCCTCATCCATATCACTACGGCCGCGACCATTCCTATCGTCATCGCAAAAAATAAAATTTTCATCTCATACCCTTCCTATTTTGATTTCGTTTTCGCTCACTACGAAGTATGCAAATACCTCGGTAGCCTTGAGCCCCGTAGGCACTACTCGAAAGCCGAGCGCCGCATCGTAGCCCGTGATATTCGTCGCGTTTCGCACTATCAGCGCTCCGCTCTGCCCGACCGCGCCGTTTTTTAGCGCGAGCGTGCCGGGGGCGCTCGGATTAAGGACGAAGTTATCGCCCTGCCTTAAATCCACCTCAAGGCTCGTTATCGTCGTGATTTTCGAGCCGTTTGCGCCGTCTTTGCGGTGAAAGTTCGCCCCTTCCACGCCGATTAGTTTCGCGCTATCAGACGCGGCTTTGTCTTTATCCAACTTTTTATCAAACGCCTCGCCGAGCTCCGTTTTATTTGCGTCATAGACCGCGCTTGCAAGTTTTGCGAAGCTTACGGCGCGCCAGAGATTATCCGCCTTAAAAAACGGCACCAGCGCCGTCTGATCAAAAACGGCGCTCGCTCCACCGAGGTTTCCTTGAAATTTGAAATCGCCAAGCTCGATTACGGCATTGCTCGGATTGAGTTTTATATCGCGCGCGACGGCGTCGCTTCCGATGCCGCGCAGGATGACCTTGCCCCCTTTTTTTGCGCTGAAAACCCGCAGATCGTTTCCGCTCGGTGCGATATCCGATCCGTCCGCGCCAATGCCGACGCCCAGAGCCGCGACGCTTTTTGCGTCGGCGCGCAGAAATTTCTCGGCTTCCGCTCCCCCTAATTTTGCGCTATCCGCGGCTTGCTCGTCTTTACCGAGCTTACCGGTTGCGCTGCTTTGAGCTGCTGCGGCGGCGCTTATCGCGGTGTTTATACCCTGCGCAAGGGCGTCAAATTTTGCATTCGCCTCAATCTTTGAGTAGCCATACCCCACGCTCGCTTTGGTCGCCAACTTCCCCTCGATCAAATTCGAGCT
>NZ_CALJPC010000032.1 GCF_937981295.1 uncultured Campylobacter sp. | reverse complement strand
AAACCAGTATAAAATTCCCACACAAAAAAGCACTAAGATTAGGGTTCTTATCTCTTTCATGGCTAGACCCTCTTTCTTTCTGCAATTGTAATTAGAGGAAGCACTACGACGAGCAATCCGATATAGATGATCGATAAAGCAAAGCCCCAGTATTTATTTTCGATACCAAGCTCCGCGCCGTCTGCAGGAAGCTTGCCAAAAAGGCTAAGCAGGATCATGTCGATTACCAAAACCCAAAACCAAATGAAAAACGCCTTGTTTTTATGCGCGGGTGCTACTACGCTGCTGCGATCAAATAGCGGTATGAAAAACAGCGAAACTCCGGCGAATGCAAATGCGATAAGCCCGATGTCGGCGGCCTTAAGCGGCCCTACGTCGAAGTAAAATCCGCGCAGAATTTCATATTCCCAGAGGAAGTACCATTCCGGATAGATATGCGTCGGGGTTTTGAGGCTGTTTGCCGGCTCGAAATTTATCGGATCCATCGCAAAATCGAAGTGAAAGCCGACCAGATAAAAGAAAAATATCATAAAGATACTGACGTAAAAAAAATCCTTCGCCAAAAAGCCCGGCCAAAACGGAATTACCTTGCTTTCGCTAGTTTTGCCCTGCAGATACTTCTCGCCTTCGAGCTCAAAGTCAATCTCCTCGCCGTCTAGGTTATTTACATGCGGAAATCTAAGCGAATAAAAATGCACCGCCAGCACCGCAACCACCACGAGAGGCAGTAAACAGACGTGAAGCATAAAAAATCGCGTCAGCGTCGGATCGCTTACGGCGTAATCGCCGCGAATCCACTCTACTATCGCGTCGCCAACTACTGGAATTCCACCAAAAAGATTAGTAATAACCATCGCTGCCCAGTAGCTCATCTGCCCCCATGGAAGCATATAGCCGCTAAAAGCCTCGGCCGAAAAGATGATGAAAAGCAGCATTCCGCTTACCCAAATCATCTCTCGTCCTTGCTTATACGAGCGGTAATAAATAGCTACTAAAGTATGAATGTATAGGATCAAAAATACAACCGACGCCGATACTGCGTGGATATGTCGCCATAGCCAGCCGTATTCGACCTCCTTCATAATCGTGAAATTTACGCTATCGAATGCGAGATTTACATCCGGCTTATAATACATCACGAGCATCAGTCCGCTTATGAACAAAACTATAAATAGCGTCATCAAAATAACGCCCATCGCCCAAAGGAAGCTGATATTTTTAGGAATCCAATACTCGCTTACCATCACCTTGAAAAATTTCGTTACGGCGAGTCTTTGGTCAAACCAATCCCAAACTCCCGTAGCTTTTCTTATATGTGCCATCTGCGCCTCCTATGCTTTCTGCTTTAGGGCTTGGTATTCGGGGCCCTCTTCGCCTAAAACGAGTTTCGTTCCGTCGATTTTAAAGGGCGGTATATCCATAGGGCGCGGCGGCGGACCGAATACGTTTACGCCGTTAGCATCGAAAATCCCACCATGACATGCACAGATGAATTGTTGCGTCGATGGCTTGTAGCTAGGAATACAGCCTAAATGGGTGCAAAGGCCGATGCAAAGCGTATATCTAGCATCCCCTACGACGACGTCACGGGCATCGTTTTTAGGCATATCGGCAGTCTTTTTAAGCACGAAAATCGGCTTTTTACGCCACTGTGTTTGATACAGCTCGCCCTCTTTGATCGGACTTAGATCTACCGTAGTGACGCCGGCAGCGCGCACGCTAGGTAACGGATCCCACGATTTCTTCATCCCCACGAGTGCGAAAACGCCACCCACAGCGGCAACCGCGCCGAAAGTAAGCCCGATAAAGCCTCGTCTATCCTGTTTTAGATCAGACATCTTTATCCTTTCAAATTAAGAAATTGACAAGCGTCAATTTTAGCCAAATAAAGATTAAATCAATATGATTATAAGCAGAAATTTAGCTTAATCTTGCAAGCTAAATTATATTTTAAGATAATTTTAATGCCTGGCGAGGCGTTTTCGCAGTTTAAAATTTTATAAATTTTTCCAATTTTATTATATTCTATAACATGGCGCGAAATTTAAAATTTTAAAATTTTGTCACGCAAGAATTGCTGCAACAAAGGCGTGCGAAATTTTAAAATTCGACGCCATAAATAAAATTTCATAAAGTGCGAGATTTTAAATTTTAAATTTAAAGACGAGCATAGAATTTATAAAATCAAATTTTAAAATTTCACTGCTCGGTCATGGCGGCAGTAGGGCAGAATTTTACGCTAGCGCGCTAGCTGAAATTTTAAAATTCTAGAATTCGCCGCGCTTCCGTCGTATGAAAAAATTCCACTAGAAGTAAAATTTAAAACATTAAAATCCCATAGCGGTGCAAATTCCAAATCATTAAAATTTTACGACGTCTTAAAATCTCAAGCATCAAAAATTCTGTCGCGATGCAACATTTTAAAATTTAGCGCAATCGCGAGCCGTAAAATTCTATAAAATTCTGCGGGGTTTTAAAGCCTAGCCAAAATTTAAAGATAAATTCCATAAATCCATAAAGCCTCGGCAAGCTGCGAAATCCGGGCGAAATTTCAAAATTATTATTCTGAAATTTGGGCCCCACCTATCTAAAGTCTAGCCGATTTGCCCGAGCGGAAATACGCCGCGATCGCAAGAGCTATCATCGAAGCGATCATCACGTACGCCCAGCCGGGCACCGGAATGCGCTCGCCGCTAGCGTAGGAGTGCATGCCGCTTAGGTAGAAATTTACGCCAAAATAGGTCATTATGACGCTAAAATACGCAAACATCGAGGCTACCGCGAAGGCGAACTGATTATTGAGCTTAGGCATAAACCTAAAATGCACTACCACCGCGTAGATAAAAATCGTAATGAGCGCCCAGGTCTCCTTCGGATCCCAGCCCCAGTAGCGCCCCCAGCTTTCATTCGCCCACACGCCGCCTAGGAAGTTGCCGACCGTCAGCAAGCAAAGACCTAGGATCATCGACATTTCGTTGATATGCGTGGCTTCTGCGATATTGCGCGCAATCTCGGGGTTTTTCTTATCGAATAAAAACATCACGAGGGTAAAAATTCCAAGCAGCATGCAAAGGCCTAAAAATCCGTAGCTCGCGGTGATTACCGAGACGTGGATCGTAAGCCAGTGCGATTTTAGAACCGGCTGGAGATTAGTGATCTGCGGATCGATGTCGCTAAGATGCGCCACCATCAGCGTGATGCCCGCCATTATTGATGTTAGCGCCAGCGAAATAGCGGATTTGCGCGAGAAAAATATTCCGCTTAGCGACAGCGCCCACGCGATGTAGATGAGCGATTCGTAGGAGTTACTCCACGGCGCGTGCCCCGAAACATAGCCGCGTAGCGCAAGACCTGCGGTGTGCGCGATGAAGGCGATGATATTTACGATATAAACGAGCTTAAATGCGCCGCCTAGGCGAAGAGCGGGCTTCATCATCCGCAAAAAGATAAAGATCAGAAGCAAAAATCCCGAGATAGTGTAGATCGGAAAGAGGCGAGAAAAAATTTTAGCCTTATTAAATAGAATTTCATATTTTATCGCGCTCTCGCTAGGCATTAAATTTGCGCCGTTTTGTGCCTGGTATTTTTTGACGTAGCTTAGCATCTTTTCTGCGCCGCTCCAATCCCCGCTTTCTTGGGCATAGACCACGGACGAAACGAATATCCCCATCATCTTTTTAACTTCAGTTGATTCGTTTTGATCCAGCGCATCGCCTAGATATAGCGGCGAAAGCCACTCGTTATTTTTAGCGTTCTTAACCGGAATAATTCTAAAATAATCCCCCATAAACGCCGAATAAAAGACGTTTACGCGCTCATTTACCTTGATGATCTCTTTATCTAGCACACCGCGATTGCCCAAAGGCTTGCGGTTGATCTCCTCGACCATTTTATCGAGCTTGTAGTAGCTCTCGCCGCCTTTAAATTCAAAAAAATCCATCATACTGGCGTGGCTTTGCTTCTCATCCATACCTAGAATTTTTTTAAGCTCCGGCTCGCTAACCTTGATGATTGGTGCACGCCTCCAGTAGCTTTGATTTAGCATAAAAGAAAGCGCAGCGGCGTTATGATTTAAAATTTCGCCATTTGGCGCCTTGTAGTCGTCGGCGCGATAAATTTTATTTAAAAGCTCCCTAGAAACTGTATCAAAAGGCTCCATTCGCCCATCAAATCCCTGAATTACGAGGCTTGCTAAATCCTCACTAAATTTAGGATCAAATTTCGGCACGGCTAGCTCGCCTCCCATAGCAGAAAAATTATGCGGTGGGACGGAGTCTTGCTCCGCTGCAGATTCTTGTGAAGCGGAGCCCTGCTTGGAATTTTCGGCGGCGGAATTTTGCGCGGAATTTTGCGAAGCGGGATCTTGCACGCTAGCAGGACTTTGCGGCGCTGAATTTTGCAGAATAGAATTTTGAGTCGTGGAGTTTTGTTCGGCGTTTGCTGTGCTAGGATACAATGCAGCCAAGCTCAAAGCCAATGCGCCTACTAATGCTAATGCCGCACCTTTAGTGCCGCGTCGCGATTTTTTGGTGCGTTTTGATATGGAGCTTTCTGCGGAGCTTACGGGCACCGAGCTAGACACGGAATTTTTAGAATTTACATCTTTTTCTCGAGCAAGATGCGTATTTTCGCTGATTAAGCGCGAGAGCTTGAAAAAGCGCGAGCCCCGGTTGAAAAAGTTAAAAAACATCCCCACGCAAAGCAAAAAATAGCCGATGTAAGTTGGAGCTTTGCCGGGGTCTTTATTGACCGAAAGTACGGTGCCACGCTCATCCGTGTCGTATGAGCTTTGGAAAAATCGGTATCCGCCGTAATCGAGCACGTGATTCATAAAAATATCATAATCAAAGCTCGAATTGCCGTCTTTTAGCGTGATTTCGCTTTTATATCCGGAGGGCGAATTGGTGCCTGGATAGCGATCCATCACAAAGTCGCGAAGCGCGATTTTAAAAGGCAGATGAAGCATCTTTGGCGCCAAGGCTACGATGAAATTCTTATCTCCCACCTTGTAGCTAGCGCCATGCGAATCCCTAGGTACGTAGATTTCGCGACTCTGCCCCGCAAAGCTTAGCGTAGCTACTACGCCAGGTTCACCCGGTAAATTTGCAGCGACCGGGACGAATTTCTCGACCGCGGAGCTAAGTAGGCTAACGGGGGCGAAATTTATCCCGTCGAAGCTGTAAAGCAAGAGATTGCCTAGCGGATTATCCTCGTTTTTCTTAAGCGGCGCAGTGCTCATATCAGCCATTTTAGTGGCGTTTATATCAAGACTTGAGTTTAAATAGAATTTGCCGTCTTTGGATTTTATGTAGATAAAATTCTTACTTTTAGGCTCTGCATTAAAAGTGATACTAAGCTCGCCTATATCCATGCTTTCACCCGATTGCAAGGAGACATTTTGGCTGCCAACATTGTTTGAAAACAATAGCTCCACGCGCGCAGGAGCCTGTCCGGTCGGATCTTGCACCCATTTTAGCTCGCCGTGTTCTACGAGCTCTTTAAATTTTAAATTTGCGATCCTGCCCTCTACGTCTAGATTGAGATCGAAGTTCATCCGTCCTGCGCCGTTTAAAAATTTGCTCTCGTCGGCGGATATAAACTCACCGTCGCTGCCTAAAGTAAGGAGCTGAACGATCTCGTCTTTAGTCGTTACGATCGAGCTCTCACTGCCCTCTCTTATATGGATATTGCCCTCAAAGCCGAAATATCTAGTCAAAATCGCTCCAGCAAGCATAAACAAAAAGCTCGCGTGAAAGATTAGCGCAGGCAGCGTGCGAAGTTTAATCATGCGGTAGCGATAGATATTGTAGGTTAAATTTACTCCCAAAAGCACCATCAGCGCGCCAAACCACGCAGTAGAATAAACCATCGCCCAAGCTACTTCCGTGCCGTAAGCGGTCTCTACAAAAGTAGCGATTGCACAGGCTAGCGCCAAAATCAGTAGCATCACTGACGCGCACTCCATACTAAAAAATGTCTTCATTGATTTCCTTTAGATTTACGAGGGTTTTCAAAATCGCGAGATTTTAGCAAAAATTGCTTAATTTTTCATTTTACGACTTACAACCTGCAAGCGCATCGTCCGCTAGCGTAGCGCGAATATGCGTTAAGATGCTTTAATAAAGCGGTAAAATTCTCTTCTTAGGCATTCGCTTAGGAATTTAACGGCGCGGATAAAATTTTATAAAATGCTACGGAATTTGGCGAAATTCTATTAAATTTCATGCGTCATCTCATCGCGTAATTTATAATTTAGAATTCCGCTGCGATAAAATTCTATCTTTGCGGAATTCCTTCTTATTATTTTTTGCCTTGGGCATATGCGAGCTCGCACACGTCGCCCACGGCTTGGTGGCACGGGATCGCCGAGATCGAGTTATTGGGCGAGCCGTCGATCACTTTATCTGAATAAACCAAATAGATTAGCGAGCCCTGCACCGCGTCGTAAAGCCTAACTACGTGGGTCTTTTTGAAAATTAACGAGCTGCGTTTTTCAAAAATATCCTCTTTTTTCAACTCCTCTTTGATGATGATTTTAGGCGCTGTCTGCACGCACGAAACAGAGGCTTCGGAGCGGTCCTCCTCCACGCCGATGATCTCTTTGGCGCCGCCTTTTTTGGCGTAAGAGACGTAGCAGGTCACTCCATCAACCTTAGGATCTTTAACCGCGATAACTTCGATGCGATCGTCTTTGCCAAAAATTCTAAACGAAGTATTTACGCTACCTACGAGCTCGTAATCGCCCGCGCAAGCAAAAGCCGCTAAAATCGCTGCTAGAATAAATTTTTTCATAATCATCCTTTGGAATTTTAGCGGCGATTTTATCATTTATAATATAAATATTAAGCAAGTTTTTATAAAATACCGCGATTTAAATTTAAAGGAATTTTATGATCGAAGATATCTTTAGAGAATACGATATTCGCGGTATCGTGGGCGAGGAGTTAAACGAGCGCAGCGTAAAAGCGATCGGCTTTGCTCTTGGCAAACATATCGCAAATCTCGGGCTTGAGCGCGTTAGCGTGGGATACGACGCCCGTCTTAGCGCGGATGAGCTTTTCGGCTATTTCGTAAGCGGGCTAAATTTCGCCGGGTTGCGGGTTTATAATATCGGCTTGCTACCGACGCCGGTGGGCTATTTTAGCGTATTTACGCATAAATTTAACGCAAACGTAATGATCACCGGCTCGCACAACCCCAAAAATTACAACGGCTTTAAGATAACGATCGGCACGGATAGCTTCTTTGGCGCGGATTTGAAACGTCTGGGCGCGCAGGTGCGAGAGCTGATGAGTTCAAATTTTAAAATTCCAACCGATATAAGCACCCAGAGGTACGACATCTTAAGCGAGTATCTAGCATATTTTGAGAAGGAATTTGCGGCTCTTAAGGGCTTTGCTACGCCCTTTATAATCGACTGCGCAAACGGCGCCGCGGGCGTTACCGCTACTAAAATCATCGAAAGGCTGGATCTAAACGCTAAAGTTTTGTTCCCGCAGCCCGACGGTAATTTCCCAAACCACCACCCAGACCCCAGCGAGGAGAAAAATTTAGCGGATCTTAAAGTCGCGATGAAGCAAGACGGCGTGAGCTTGGGTTTTGGTTTTGACGGGGATGCAGATAGGATCGCCGTGCTTACGCCGCGCCGCAATATAAAAGGCGACGAGCTAGCCTGCCTGCTTGCCCTAAATATGACCCATCCGCGCATCCTAGGCGAGGTTAAATGCTCTCAAGCGATGTATGACACCATCGATAAGATCGGCAAAAGCTTCATGGGCAAGACCGGCCACAGCAATATCAAAAAGGCGATGAAGGAGCTCGGTATTGATCTTGCCGCGGAGGTTAGCGGGCATATTTATTTTAAAGAGCGATATTTCGGCTTTGATGACGGCGTATATGCGATGATGCGCGTGCTTGAGCTCGTAGCTAAAGGATATGATTTAGACGCCGAACTAGACAAGCTACCGCGAGTTTTTAGCACCGACGAGATTAAATTTAATACGAGCGAGGAGGCGAAATTTAAGATCATCGAGGCTCTTAAAGCTCAAATCCACGCAGGTATCGCGGAGCTGCCGCCCATCCGCGATATTATCGAGATCGACGGCATCAGAGTGCGGTTTGATGACGGCTGGGCGCTCGTACGGGCAAGCAACACCACGCCTGTGATCGTAACCCGCTTCGAGGCCAGCAGCCCCGAGTTTCGCGACGAGATGCAGCGCGTATTTTTAGGCAAACTAGAAAATTTAAAGGACCAGAGATGAACGAATCTGAAAAGCAAGAGGTTGAGAAAAATATAAAAGAGCTTTTGGCTGCGAGAGCGGAATTTTTTAAATTCTTAGATGAGCGCGTGCCAAAAATCGAGGATACCGACGTGTTTGATTTCGAGCGCGCAGGCGCGGCTAGCTTGAAAGAAATTTACGCGAAATTCTACGGCTACGATTACGCCGCGCGCAAGCTGCTGCCATATTTATACCGCACTTACGGACTAAATTTCGATGTCTGAGATCATCTTAGATCGCGCCGCTTATGCGCACAATCTAGCGCAAATCGCCGCCAAAGTAGGTGGAGCGGAGCGAGTATTTTTGGTAGCCAAGGATAATTCATACGGCCATGGCTGCAGACTTTGCTGCGAGGAAGCGGCGAAACTAGGCTTCGTACGCGCCGTAACGCGAAGTGCTGCGGAAGCTGCGCAGATCGCGGATCTATTCGGCGAAATTTTAGTGCTTTCGCACATTCCGCGCGGGGACGAGGATGAGCGGTTTTGCTACGCGGTAAATGATCTGAGCTACTTCTCGCGTCTTAAACGAGGGCTTAAAATTTATATCGCTGCAGATACTGCTATGCACAGAAACGGCATCGGTGCGAGCGAGTTAGATGAGGCGCTTAGGCTATGCAAGGCGGGCGGATTTAAGCTTCGTGGCTTTTTCACACACTTTCGCGCAAGCGACGAGCTAAGTGGAGATTTTTTCGCGCAGAGGCAAAATTTTATAGAATTTAAGCGCCTTGCGAGGCAAAAAGCCGCCGCCGCGGGCTTTGAAAATTTAAAATTTCATTCGAGCAACTCCGCAGCTATCGAGCGAAGTGCGGGCTTTGAGGACGAATACGTACGCGTGGGTATGGCGCAGTTCGGCTATCCGCAATTTGACGAGAGCCTAAATTTACGCCCTGTGCTAAAGCTCTATGCCGATCTAATCAGCTCGCGCGTGCTAAAAAAAGGCGAGTGCGTGGGCTACGGCGCGAAATTTGAAGCGCCACGCGATATGAGGATCGGCACATACGATTTAGGCTATGCCGATGGGCTATTTCGCTACGACGGCGAGGGCAAGCTAGCGCTTGCAAGCGGGCAAAAAATGCTCGGAAAAATGTCGATGGATAGCTTCTGCGCAGAATTCAGCGGCGAGCGCATCTGCGTGCTGGACGATGCGCGAGCCTGGGCAAAGCGCTTCGGCACGATCGAATATGAAATTTTAGTCAAATTAAATTCCAACATCCCAAGGAGATTTCAATGAAAGAGCTGCAAGGAGAAAATAACGAGCGTATAGGTTACGACGATAAAGGCTTATCTGCGCGAGGCGAGAGCTTTGGCGGAGAAGAGTATCCGCGCCAAAAAGGAGGGCTTCATATCTTAATCAAAGCCCTAATCGTCTTAGTGATTGCGGCGATTGCGTTTGCAATATTTGCAGTGCCGGTTTATAATAAACTCGTAAGCAAAGATGAAGAAGTTAAGGCCGCGTGGAGCCAGGTGCAAAACCAATATCAGCGTCGCGCCGATTTGATTCCAAATTTCGTAGAAACCGTCAAGGGCTACGCTAGCCATGAAAAAGATACCTTAGAAGGCGTTATAAATGCCCGCGCTAAGGCAACCGCTGTCAATATTAATGCAGAAAGTTTAGCGCAAGATCCGGAGGCGTTTGCGAAATTTAACGGCGCTCAAGGCGAGCTTAGCTCGGCCCTATCGCGCTTGATGCTGGTAGTCGAGCGTTATCCGGATCTTAAGGCAAATCAGAATTTCGCCGACTTGCAAAATCAGCTCGAAGGCACGGAAAACCGTATCGCCGTAGCGCGCAAGGATTACATCGCCTCAGTGCAGGAATACAACAAACTAATTAGAACCTTCCCTACAAATATCATCGCGCGCATCGTAGGACTAGGCGGCGCCAAACCTAGCTTTAGCGCTGATAGCTCAAGCCAAAAAGCCCCTAGCGTCTCGTTTAAATAACGCTAAAGGCGGCAAATGCTAAGCGAGCAGTGCAAGCAAAAAATCCACGAGCTAATCACGAAAGCCGAAGTCGCAAGCGGTGCGCAGATCGTCTGCGTGGTCGCGCGCGAAGCAAGCGAGGACTGTGAAGCCAGCTACGGCGCGGCGGCAGTGACGGCATTTGCGATCGGCATCGTTCTGTGCTTCGTGCCGCAAATAAGCAAAGCTGAGCTACTGCAAATCGTAGCACTTAGCTTCATTGCGATTAAAGCTCTGCTAGCTAAATGCCCCACGCTTTTAACTCTAATCACGCCTAAATCTCGCAGACTTCGGCTCTCGGGCGAGTTTGCGATGCAAAAATTTTACGAGCGCTACGGTAGCGTAAAAGAAGCGATAATGTTTTGCGTATGCGTCCGCGAACGCTGCGCTCATATCATCTGCGGCGCGCGAGCGGCGGAGTTTATCTCTAAGGGCGAGTTTGAACGTATCACGACGGAATTTAACCCCAGCACGCAAGGCCTTGAGCCTGCTGTTTTAAAGGCGATGGACGCGCTGTGCGAGCTAGCTATGCGAGTGCCTAAAGATAGCGAAAATAACGATATAGAAGAGACCTTGGTGGAGCTGCAATGAGAGTGGCTTGGAGATTTGCTTTTGCCATAATGGCGCTATTTGTAATAAGCGTCGCCGTACCTAGCGAGTATCTAGCCCGCCCAAACGGCACCGCTGTAATCGATGAGGCTGGTATTTTACGCCCAGCCGCGAGAGAGAGTCTGAATGAAATTTTAACGACTTTCGATAAAAATTCCACAAACCAGATCATGCTCGTAAGCCTAAAATCGCTCGGTGGCTACTCTATCGAGGAAATCGGCGTAG
Source organism: uncultured Campylobacter sp. (assembly GCF_937981295.1). Classification (GTDB taxonomy): domain Bacteria; phylum Campylobacterota; class Campylobacteria; order Campylobacterales; family Campylobacteraceae; genus Campylobacter_B. The sequence goes on along the minus strand of NZ_CALJPC010000032.1, from coordinate 866 downwards.
AGCAGGCGCGCGCTCTTGGTATCGGGCAAAAAGGGCGCGACAACGGCGTACTGCTGCTTGTCGCTCCACACGAGCATAAAGTGCGTATCGAGGTCGGATACGGGCTAGAGGGCGTGCTAACCGATATGCGCGCCAAACGCATCATCAGCAATAAAATTCTGCCCTATTTTAGGCAGGGAGATTACGAAAGTGGCGTCATTAGCGGGATTTCGGCGATCATCGGCACGATCGAAGGCGGCGATATAAAATTTGATCCGCTTAACGCCAACGCGCAGCAGGATCCGAGCAACAAGGACTTTGCGATCTTTATGGTGCTTTTTGCGGTCTTGCTTTTTGCGATACTAAGCCGCCGCGTGACGCGCCACAGTAGAAGCGACGAGGATATAATCTCGAGCGCAGACATCATAAGCAAAATCGCGCGCTCATCGCGCATGAGAGGAGGCTCATCCGGGGATTTTGGCGGATTTAAAGGAAGTGGCGATTTTAACGGAGGCGGCTTCAGTGGGGGCGGCGGAAGTTTCGGCGGAGGCGGTGCTAGCGGGAGCTGGTAGCCACAGAAATTTTATCAAAATTCCAAATCGTAGAATTTTATCTAAATTTTAAAATTTCAGAATTTCTAAATTCGGCTACTGGTATAGAAAAACAGCATGAGCGGCTTGTCGTTGCCTCAATCTTTAGCGTGCGCTCGGAGAGGTCAAACTTGGAGGCGAGCGAGGTGCCGTCGCTGCTTAGATGGTGCTTCCATCCGTCGCAGCCTGCGAGCAGCAGCGCGAGTACGGCGGCAGCAACTTTTAAATTTAAAAATTTCATAATCTAAAATCCGTCCTTAAGTCTACTTTTAAAACTGCTAAATTCGTTTTTAAATT